>DATJMU010000174.1:0-3913 GCA_035508555.1 Occallatibacter sp.
GAATACTCCGGCAGCACTCCGGCTTCGGCGGCGATGCGGAAGAATCCCCGCATGCCCTCCAGGCACTCCTCGTCCAGCACGTAGTGGATATTGCTCGAGAGGTACTCGCTGATGGTCTGCTCCGGAAGCGGCAGCCGGCGCGACCACTCGACGATGAGGCGGTCAAGATTCTCGAGCCCGTGCGTACGGGACTGAATGAAGTCTTCCGCGACCCGCTCATCCAGAAAGTCGCGCCGCGCAGCGGGATTGCCCTGCGCAGCAGCGGCCCAGACGGCCGAGACAAAGGTCAAGCCAGTCGCTGAAAGCCACTCGTCGGCCAGGTCGTAGTAGACGAGATTCTCGCCGGTGCGCTCAAACCGGTTCGAGCGTTCCTCCAGGGCCATCAGCGCCGGGTCGCCAATCACAATGGCTGCGTCGGCGCGCTCCAGCATCCTGTCCAGGTCCGCCGCCATGGGGATGAACGGCACATCGGGATTGCCCCACCTGTGGAACAGCAGCCGCGCGTAGGTCACGGTGGTTCGGCTGGCGGTATCGGCGGCCACCGAGCGCAGGCTCTTCAGCGGCTGATTTTCCCGACGGACGAGCAGCAGTGAGCGCACGCGACCCTTCGACGCGATCGTGCAACCCGGCAGAATCCGCAGTCCGGGATTCGCGGCCAGCGCCGCAATCGGCACCAGTCCGATGTCGGCCCGCCCGTCCGCCAGCCGGGCCGCGCACTCCGACGGCATCATCCGGTCAATCCGGTAGCGGCCGGCCAGTTCCGTCTCCAGCGGGGGATGCTCGAAATCCCACATCAGCGGCGCCGGATTGAGAAAGTCAATCGCGGCAACCCGCAGGCGTCCATCCATCTGCTCGTTCACGTCAACTATTAGACTACGCGGCGCAAATCCCGGATTCCTGGCGCGAACCAGCAGCGGCAACAGCTCCCAGGCCGCGCGTGACGCCGACCCTTGACACAGCCCTCGAATCAAAGGTAATGTGAGCGCAAACCTGCATGAATAGGAATCGCATTTCTTTTAGGGAAATCCGAGGTGTGTAAATCTCGGACACTGTACGAATTTCGGACAATGGGCCACCTTTTTTGACCACAGCCCTCCCCAACCCGGCTTCATCGCCGGCCGCGGCGCTAGACGAAGAGCGGCTCGCGTGGCTGGCCCTCGCGCTCACCCCCGGCCTCGGTCCCAAGCGCATCGTCGATGCCGTCCGCGAGATCGGCGACGCCACCCGCATCTTCGAGCTGCCCCTCACCGCGCTCGAAGGCCTCCGCTTTCCCGCCGGAGCCGCCCAGTTTCTCTTTGACGGCAAAGGCCGCCAGGCGGCCGAGGAGGAGTGGGGCCGCGTCGCCGCGCAGGGCGCCACCATCGTGACCTTTGGCTGCTCCGAGTATCCCGAGCGGCTCAGGGAGATCTACGATCCCCCGCCCGTGCTCTGGGTCCACGGCGACACCCGCCTCCTCAGCCGCCCTGCCATTGCCGTCGTCGGCACGCGCCACCCGACTCCCTACGGCTCCGGGGTCGCCGAGATGCTCGCCCGCGACCTGGCCGCCCGCCGGCTGCTCATCGTCAGCGGCATGGCCCGCGGTATCGACTCGTTCGCCCACAAAGGCGCCCTCGCCGCCCGCAGGCCCACCGTGGCCGTCTGGGGCACCGGCATCGACGTCGTCTATCCCAAAGAAAACAAAAAGCTCGCCGAAGAGATCCTGGCCCTTGGCGGCGCCATTGTCAGCGAAGTTCCGATGGGCACCTTTCCGGCCCCGCAGAACTTCCCCCGCCGCAATCGCATCCTCAGCGGCGTCAGCATCGCCGTCCTGGTGGTCGAGGCCAGCGAGAACTCCGGCACCCGCGTCACTGCCCGCTGCGCCGCCGACCAGAATCGCGACCTCTTCGCGGTCCCGGGCAACGTCACCAGCAAAGGCTCCTGGACGCCTAACACGCTGATAAAACAGGGCGCCAAGCTCGTGGCCACCTGGGAAGACGTCTGGGAGGATCTCCCGTCGCAGGTCCGTCTCGAACTCGAGTCCGAGGCCCCCGCTGAATCCAAATCTCCAACCACTGCATCTTTACTGCCTGACCCGGCGATACGGCCCCAGGAAGCCATGGTGCTGGATGTGCTGCGGACCGATGAGAGCCTTCAGATCGACGAGATTCTCGAGGTCCTCGAAGCACAATTGACCTCGTCGGAGGTCTTCACGGCGCTCTTTGAGCTGGAGATGGCCGGCCGCATCCGGCAGTTGCCCGGCAAGAACTACGTCCGGACGATGTAGGCGCGATGGGCCCGGGCAAGGGGATGGGGCCCGGCGTCGCGCGGGCCGGTCAAGTGAGGTCGAGAGCAGAAAAATCGCCTGCACATCCGAGCGGCAAATCTCGGGCGCGCCCCGGCCGTATGCCGCTGAAATTCCTGCAATGGAGCGCCGGATCGTCTCGCAAGAATGGGACGGCGGATCAGGAAAATCCTCTGCGCCGGTGGAAATGTACCGGTGTTCCGTGGTAGGGTGCAACTTTTGCAGGGGATTTTTTCCCCGGCCGGTGTCGTGGCCCGGCCCGCACGGGTATTCTGCTTCATCCGCACGAAACGGGAATACACGTTCGAGCGTCCAATGTTTACTTTCGGCGCCTGCGCAGCGCTGTAATCGCGGCCGGGCATTGTAAGGTCTTATAGGAATAAGGATGGCAATGAGCAAATCGCTGGTGATCGTCGAGTCCCCCGCCAAGGCCAAGACGATCGAGAAATATCTGGGCAAGGGCTTTGAGGTGCGCGCTTCGATCGGCCACATCATGGATCTGCCCAAGAACGACATTGGCGTGGAACTGAAGAAGCGCACCTTTGCGCCGGAACTCATCGTCTCGCCCGGCAAGGAGAAGATCGTCGAGCAGTTGCGCAAGATGGGCGCCAAGGCGGATGAGATCTATCTGGCGCCCGACCCCGACCGCGAAGGCGAGGCCATCGCCTACCACCTTGCGTTACAACTGGGAACCAACTCCAAAGAGAAGAAGAAAATTCGCCGCGTCACCTTCAACGAGATCACCAAGAAGGCCGTGCAGGATGCCTTTCAGCACGCCCGGGACATCGACCAGAACCTGGTCGACGCGCAGCAGACACGCCGCGTCCTCGACCGCCTCGTCGGCTACCAGATCTCGCCGCTGCTCTGGGATAAGGTCCGCCGCGGCCTCTCCGCCGGGCGGGTGCAAACGGTCGCCCTCCGCCTGATCGTGGAGCGCGAGCGCGAGATTCGTGCCTTCGAGGCCGTCGAATACTGGACTCTCGAAGCCTTGCTCCATCCCGAGCGCCAGGGCGAGAAGAAATTCAAAGCGAAGTTCATCGGCATCGGCGGCGAACCGGCCCGCGTGCCCAACGGCAAGGACAAGGACGGAAAAGATCAGTTCATCTCGAGCGCCCTGCCCAACAAGAAGGCCATCGACGAGGTGCAGGCGGCGCTGCAGAAGGCCGACTGGCGCCTGGTCTCCGTGCAGGCCCGCGAGCAGCAGCGGCGTCCGCTCGCGCCCTTCATCACCAGCCAGCTTCAGCGCGACGCGGCCAACAAGCTGGGCTTCAACGTGCGCCGGACCATGGGCGTGGCGCAGCGGCTTTACGAGGGCGTGGAGCTTGGCGCCGAAGGCGCCATCGGCCTGATCACCTATATGCGCACCGATTCGCCGCGCGTGGCTCCCGAAGCAAAGGTGGCCGCGCGGGAGTGGATTGCCAAGAATCTGGGCGAGAAATATCTGCCCGAGACGCCGGTCAGCTACAAGGGCAAAAAGGATGCGCAGGACGCGCACGAGGCCATCCGGCCTACCGACGCGGCGCGGACGCCGGAGTCGATCGCCCGCTACCTGACCGACGAGCAGCTCAAGCTGTACACGCTGATCTGGAAACGCTTTGTAGCCTCGCAGATGGTTCCCGCCGTATATGACGC
>DATJMU010000175.1:0-5778 GCA_035508555.1 Occallatibacter sp.
CCGGCAATCTGCCCGTCGACGCCAACGAGCTCATCGCCCTCTGCGCCCCGCGCCCCGTCTTCATCGGCGCCGGCAACCCCACCCGCGAGGGGGACGGCTGGGCCGACCCCGCAGGCGAGTTTCTGGCCGAGGCCGGCGCCACCCCCGTCTATGAGCTCTTGGGCAAAAAAGGCCTCGGCGCAACGGAGCTTCCCCCCATCGGCACGGCCCTTACCTCCGGCGACCTAGCCTGGCGCGAGCACCCCGGCGGCCACACCCCCGCCCCCAACTGGCCTTATTTTCTGGAGTTCGCAGAGCAGTATCTGCATACGGCAACGGGAAAATGAGGCGACAAGAGCTGTGGATTCTCACAGCGTCTTCGACATCACAATGCAGTGGCACGCCATGCCATCTTTGAGGGGAACCGATGGCTTGAAATCTTCTACGCCTGTCTCCGCATACCCGAGTTTGCGGTAAAGCGGCGGGAGCTCGGGGCGCAGGCTCAGGACGGTGATCTCCACGGTTTCACAGCCCTGCGCGCGGAACCGCTCTTCGGCGGCCTCGACCATCTCTCGGCCAAGTCCCCGGCCCTGCAGCACCGGATCGACGGCCAACATCCCGAGATAGCGGCCCCGTTCGCCGCGCATGGCCATGTAGACCGAAGCCGCCAGCCGCCCGTCGCCGTCTTCGGCCAGCAGGATGCTGCCTTTCTCCATCATTGCGGCCAGGCGTTCGGGGTCGGTGCGCGTGCCCTCAAGAAAGGTCTCGACGGCGAAGGCAGTGTTGATTAACTCGATCAGGCGCGGTGCGTCTGCGGGGGCGGCGAGGCGAAAACGAAGAACCGGTGCGGTTATGGAGGTCATCCGATCTCTCCGGTGCTGGATGGGCCGCCCACTCTTGTAGCCGCCGTCAGCCAGTACTGCAGAAACACCAGGTCCAGCCACCGCCCGAACTTGAAGCCCACCTCCTTGAGCAGCCCCGCCCGCTCGAACCCGAACCGCTCCAGATAGCGGAGCGACGCCGCGTTCTCGGCGTCCACGCCCGCGATCATCACGTGCTTGCCTGCCGCCCGCGCCCGCTCCACCAGCGCCTCCAGCAGCGCCCGTCCCAGTCCCTGCCCGCGCCGGTCCGCCCGGATGTGCACCGTCCCCTCCACCGTGAACCGGTACCCCGGCCACGAGCGAAAGTCCCCGAACGACGCAAATCCCACCACGTCGCCCTCCTCCACCGCCACCAGCACCGGATAACCCTGTTCCACCCGCGCCCGCCACCACGCCCGCCGGTCCTCGAGCGTTGCCGGCCGATCGTTATAGATCGCCGTCGAGTTGAGCAGCACGTCGTTATAGATCTCCCGGATCCCCTCCAGATCCCCCTCCACCGCATCCCGGATCTCCATCAGCCAACCCTCCGCGAGCCGGCGCTTCCCGTCCGGCTTGCCCGCCAGTCTATCATTCGGTTAGCCTGAACCAAGCCCCCGGACTGCCGCAGCGCACGGCTGCACCGATCCTTCGCCATTCACGCAATCTGCAAATTTGTCAACGATTCAATGCAAATTAGTGCGTTTCTAGCCCGCAGCACTCTCGATAATTTACGATGTGCGCGTATGCAAAGGAGCTGCAGCCTGTCCGCGCCAGCCCTTGCTGCTTCAGCCACTCAGCTCGACCACGGAGTTACCCCGATGACCCGCTTCCCCGCTGTTCTCTCCGCTCTCGCCGCCTTCCTTCTTCCCGCCGCACTGCCCGCCCAGCAGGTCATCACCGGCCAGGCCGCCTTTGCCGGCTGGGCCCAGCAGAAGCCCGGCGTCCGCCGCCGCATCACCGTCGCCGACCTGCCCGCACCAGCCCCCGAGCAGGCCGTCAACAACACGCCCTACGTCATCGACCGCCCTGCCGATGCCTGGCCCATCGCGCCTCCGGGCTTCAAGGTCACTCTCTACGCCGGCGGCAACGCTACGCCCATGCAGCGCGCCGACAACACCCGCCACATGCGCCTGAGCAACGGCACCTTCACCATGCCGCGCCTCATGCGCACCGCTCCCAACGGCGACATCTTCCTTGCCGACTCCGGCGCCGGCGTCGTCTTCGTCCTCCGCGGCGTCACCCCCGACGGCCGCGCCGCCACCATCGAGAAGTTCGCCACCGGCCTCGACCACCCCTTCGGCATCTCCTTCTATCCCGCCAGAAATCCCCGCTGGGTCTACGTCGGCTGCGCGACCACCATCCAGCGCTTCCCCTATAAGTCCGGCGACCTCCACGCCGCCGGCCCCGCCCAGACCGTCGTCCCCAACATCCCCGGATTCGCCCAGCTCATGGGCGGCGGCCACTGGACCCGCGACGTCGTCTTCACCAAAGATGACCGCTACATGCTCGTCTCCGTTGGCTCCGGCTCGAACATCGACAACCCCGACACCCACCCCGGCGAGTTTCACCGGGCAGACATCCTGGAGTACACCCCCGAGGGCAAGTTCGTCGAGGTCTACGCCCACGGCATCCGCAACTGCGTCGGTGAGGCCATCAACCCCGTCACCGGCTCTCTCTGGTGCTCCACCAACGAGCGCGACGACATCGGCAACCACCTCCCGCCCGACTACGTCACCTCCATCAAGGAGGGCGGCTTCTACGGCTGGCCCTGGTACTACATCGGCGATCACCGCGACCAGCGTCTCCCCGAGCCCTGCGCCGACGGCACCGGCGCCAACCCCCAGCGCACCACACCTCTGACCACCGAAGAGGGCGAGCACTGCCAGCACGTCGATCTCGGCTCCCAGGTCATCGTCCCCGACGTCCTCGTCCAGCCCCACATGGCCTCGCTGGAGATGACCTTCTACCCCGACTCGGGCAACTTTCCGGCCGAGTACCACGGCTGGGCCTTCGCCGCCGAGCACGGCTCCTGGAACCGCGCCAACCGCGCCGGCTACGAGGTCATCGCCATCCCCATGAGGGACGGCCACTCCGCCGACCACAGCTATGAGGACTTCCTCACCGGCTTCGTCACCAGCGGCGGCCAGGTCTGGGGCCGGCCGGTCGGAGTTACTGTCGGTCCCGACGGCGCCCTCTACGTCACCGACGACGGCACAAGAAGCGTCTGGCGCGTCGCCTATACCGGCAAATAGCAGGCGCCGATCTCCTCAATAGCGGGTGCCCCACCCTTGCCGCGTCTTTGTTCTTGTGGCTAGTACTACAGTTGCAGATAGCGGTTCCGGAGGGAGCAGGGGCCTTCAGGCCCCTGAGAAGTGGCCAGAATGAAGGGGCCTTTAGGCCCGGATTAAGCCCATCCGAGTGAACTGCAACTGTAGTACTAGGGTGGGCCTGTCCCACAGCCCCAGCACCGCGGTCCCCACCACGATGGGTGACCCAGGTCTCGATAGCGCTGCACGTTAAACAAAACGAGCACGCTGGAAATCATGCTTAAGTTTTTGTGGCAGTTTTGTGCTTAGCGCAAAGTGACTTCCGAGTAGGCAACAATCCACCCCCGAACTGGCCCCGTAGGGGCCAACGATGTTAGCCCAGGACAAGTTTGCGCAAGCGAACGCAGTCCTGGGTTAGCCGCAAAATAAGATCGGCAGCCCCGTAGGGGCGTCGCAAAAGCGTCAACCTCTCCATACTTCCCGTTTGCCGACAAACCGGGCACTATTCTATCTCTGGCCCTGTGCTTCTCGGCACCTCCGATATCATGATCAACATCTCGAAAAAGTTCCAATGAACCCACGTGCGGGGCAACGGATCATGGCACAGCTTCAAATAGCTGGCAGTTGCCTGACGTCTATTCACCCAGAGGAGCCTGGCCAATGGCCGAAAGCAAGCTGACAAGCGCCCTGATTGCGGCGCTCGAAGACCCGAAATCGGCGGAGGACAGAATCCAGGCTGTCTCCAGGGAAGAGATCAAGAACGCTGGCGAAGCGGAACTCGTCGTCCGGCTCCTCAGACTGTTTCCGCTATCCCCGGACGCGTCTGCGAAAAAACGCACTGTCGGGTCCCCGCTGAACGATGTTCTCTCATGGATGCAGGGAGCCAGAGACGAAGAAGCGCGAGCCGTGTTTCGAGAGCATGGCGGGCCTCAGCTTCTACGCATCTTCGATGAATCGATTAAAACGTCGCCCCCCGATAACAACCGACGTGCGAAAAGCGACCTGCCCTTTCTTTTGAAGATCGTTTGTAAATATGCGCCGCAAGGAGGGTTGGATCGGCTCGTGACGGGAGTGCGATCTCCTTTGCTCAAGGATGCCTTTCTCTGGTCAGTGATCTTCAACATCGTCTCGAGCAACCGGCATCCCTGGCAAACAGAAATCATCGAGGCTCTTCGCGACCCGCTTCCCGACGGTTTCAGTGGCGTTGCGTATCTTGATCTCAGCAACACCGTTGCTAGGTCAGGGAAGCTCACGCATCATCCATTCGATACTGAAGCCGGCCTGGCGCTGCTGCAAGCGTGGCTACTCGACAAAGACGAAGAGCGATCCAGCTACGCCCACAGCGCAGCGGCAAGTATCCCATTTCTTTCGCCGGCAGCGTGTGAGAAGCTGCAAGCGCTCGCAGACCAATATCCCGATCGTGGCGTTCAGTTGGAAGCGGCATGGGCAGCCGCCACGCGCGGCGTGGAGCGCGGCTTCGAGACGCTTGAAGCGGCTTGCATTGTCCCGCAAGAGGCATCCGCCGCAATACACTATTTAAACGAGCTCAGAGCCGTGGATCGGATTCCACAGGCATCGAAATCAGACGACTTCAAGGCTATTGCCGAGATGTGCCAGTGGCTCGCGCATCCTAATGAAATGGGGAGCCCGCCGCACGACATTCGTCAGGTCGACGCGCGTGAGCTCTTCTGGCCTCCCACCAGCGATCGACGAAAACTGTGGGTGTTTCGCTATGAGTATCAGCCGCGCCACGGCAAGACAGAGCCCGAAATCGGCCATGGAATGGTTGGCTCAGTCACATTCGCATTGTTTGGCGAGTCCACACCCAACCTCTCTGCTGAGCAGGTATACGGGCTGCACTGTGCCTGGGAGTTGGAATGCAGCGGCGATCCGCGCGCTCCCCAGAAGCGAACGCCCGAGGCCGGCATTCAGATCCTACGAGAGTACAACCCTGGTTTCGCCTGAGCCTAGACTCCGGGATTGCTAAAAGTTACGCAACTCGGGCGTATCACCGCCTATGCTTCAGTAACAACTTGGTCAACAACCTGTGGGCTGCGCAAGGGGATCATGTTGGTGAAAGTCGCGAGAGGAGTCTGTGCTACTGCCCCGCATTTCTCGGCTATCCGAGCGGTGCCGCGGCCAAGATTTTTGTGGCAAATTGAGGCAGAGCACTGCCTATCGTGCCTATCCAGCCCATTTAGCCCATTGTAGAATCTGTAACTTACGCATTTTCAATAAGTCCCATTGTCGGTACCCCATCCTTTCCGCGTTTTTTGCGGATAGGGTCGAAGTAGCTTTGGCGGGCCCATGCTATAGTGTTACCAGGTAACACCGGGGAGCACCCGCAATGCCCGCGTCCTCCACCACCAGCCTCAAGCTTGATCCGCAACTGAAAGACCGCGTCCAGCGACTGGCCGCTTCGCGCCGCCGCTCCGCACATTGGATCATGCGCGAAGCCGTCGAGCAGTACGTCTTCCGCGAGGAGCAGCGCGAGCAGTTCCTCCGCGACGGGCAGGCGGCCTGGGAGCACTACAGGAGCACTGACCTGCACGCGACCGCCGAAGAAGCCGATGCATGGCTCGCCAAGCTTGAAGCGGGCGAGGACGCTGAGGCCCCTCATTGCCACGTCTGAAGTGGTCCCAGTCCGCCCTTCGCGACGTGGCCCGCCTCCA
>DATJMU010000176.1:0-39958 GCA_035508555.1 Occallatibacter sp.
TAAGAAACAAAATTGCAAGTGCAACAAAACAAGAGATGAATTCTACGGACTCCCACCCATCGGACAAAAACAAAGACGTCCGATGGATGGGGCACAGTTTCATCCCCCGCGGGTCGGCAACGACGGTGGAGGACTGTTACAAGACACTTACGGTTGAGTTGTTTGCAGCCTGTAAAGCCGGCGCCTTTCAGACCGGAGTCGGACTGAGCGGCTATCCCGCTCCGCTGTCTATATCGGCAACAAATAAACTATCCCGCTCCGCTGTCTATATCGGCAACAAATAAAATTGATGATTTCAACGAGTGGCCGCGGCCAGTGTCTAATCGATACATGAGCAGTTTCAGTTCAGGGGAGGGGAATCGGCGACTGTCTTCGCGTTTCACCCCGGGCGAAGGCGCGGGGCGTCACGGCTATCCGGTTCATGTAGAGGCACTTAAGAACGCCCGGGAGAGGGGCGTGTGGAAGCGCGCGGCGGGCGTCGCGGGGGTTCTTCTGCTGGCGGCTCCGCTCTGCTTGGGCCAGGCGACGACCTGGAAGTCCGACCCCGCGCAGAGCAAGGTGGAGTTCACGATACGCCATCTGAGCGTCTCGGAGGTGCATGGCAGCATCGGGCAGGTGGCGGCGACGATCCACTACGATGCCTCGGACCCGGCGCGCTCTTCGGTGGACGCGAGCATTCGCGTGGCCACGCTGACCACCGGCGAAGACGGCCGCGACGACGAGATCAAGAGTGCGGACTTCTTCGACACCGACCGCTATGCGGCGGCGACATTTTCGAGCACCGCCGTCTCGAAGAACGGCGATGGGCTGTGGGTGCGCGGCAACCTCACGCTTCATGGCGTCACCCGGCCGGTGGTGCTCGACGTGGAGCCGATCGATCCGCCGGCGCAGGGCGCGGACAGCCACACCCATGCTGCGTTCACGGCGACGGCTACCATCGACCGCACGGCGTTCGGCATCGGCAATAACTATCCGGCCGCCGTCATCGGCGACCAGGTGCAGTTGCAGATCGACCTCAAAGTAGTCGAGCAGTAGCGATGGGCGATGCACCCCGGCCTGGATTTCCGGACTCAAATACACTGAGAGTACCGGTTCATGGCCAGCCTGAAGCACGAGATCGAGCAGCAAAACCCGTTTAGCAGCCTGGAAGAAGAGGCCCTGCTCAACCTCGTCCGTACCTCGGACCGCATCCAGCGGGCCGCCTACCGCACCATCCGCGGCTGGGGCATCACGCCTGCGCAGTACAACGTGCTGCGCATTCTGCGCGGCGCCCACCCCAATGGCCTCACCTGTTCGGCGATCGGCGAGCGCATGATCGCGGCCGAGCCCGACATCACGCGGCTGCTGGGCCGGCTGAAAGCCGCCAGGCTGATCCGCCAGCAGCGCAACGACCGCGACCGCCGGATCGTGTGGACCTTTATCGCACCCGAGGGCCTGCACCTGCTCGAACGGATGGACGCGACGGTGAATCAGGCGCCGGTGGACCTGCTGGGGCACATGAGCGCGGCGGAGCTGAACGAGCTGATCCGTTTGCTGGAGCTGGCGCGGAGGCCGTGCCCGGCGGCTTCCGGGGATGGCAAAGAGGCGTCGTTGGTGGACTGATCGGCCCAGAGCAGTCCAGGCAGTGGCCCGCTCCAAGCTGGAGGCTGGGCTTCAAAGATCGCACAATATGCGCAACAAATCTAAAAATATGATTATTTTGGCCAATTTCTACGGCGGCCATGCTATTCTTTCCGCGCATTTTTCACATCGTTCCCGGACGGTCTGGAACGAAACGCGTCGTCCTTGCAGCAGTCCCGGGAACGGCAACCACGAAAGGACAGCCTATGCCAGCGACTCCGCGTCTCTTCTCCGGCCTGAGGCACTGGATCGTTCCCGCCGCCCTGGTGCTTGCCCCGGCGGCTTGCATCCAGGCACAGGTCGCAACGGTGCCACCCACGCCGCAGGTCGGCTCTTCCAATCCGGCAACGGCCGAGCCGCCCGTCTCCCGTCCCACCACCAAACCCTGCGTCGTCGAGCTCTTCCAGAACCTCGCGTTTGCGGATTTCAACCCCAAGCCGTTCGCGTACACGCCGCCGGCTGACTGTCCGGGGCCGTGGGCCAAGGTGGTCTTCACCGCCGACTTCACGGTCACCGCGGGGAGGCAGTACGACCGCACCGCCGCCTTCTACCTGGGCCACGCCAGCATCTTCTACGGGACCACGGCGGAGCCGCGCAGCGCGCTCAGCCCCTCCTGGCACGTGGAGCGAGACGTCACGGACCTGTCGGCGATCTTCAAGTCTTCGCAGACGGGCGAGGCCAACATCGGCAACTTCGTCGGGGTCTACAACGGCGTTGACTACAACGGGATCATCTATGCGAACGCGGCCCTGGAGTTCTATCCCGCGAGCTTCCGGAATCCGGCTCCGCAGGTCCCGGACATGGTGATTCCCGTGAACGGAACGGGCGGGGACGCCGGCACCCTCAACACCACCACCGACCAGATCACCCAGACGCTCAACCTGCCCGAGAACGTGGAGAGCGTGTATCTGGACGTCATCGCGCAAAACCAGAGCGACGACGAGTTCTGGTATTTCTGCGTGCCCACGAGCGAGACGGGGCCGCTGGAGAGCTGCGGCAACACCGCCTTCCGGGAGACGGAGATCTCGATCGATGGGAGTGCGGCGGGCGTGGCTCCAGCCTATCCCTGGATCTTCACGGGCGGCATCGATCCCTACCTCTGGGAGCCTGTCCCGGATGTCCAGACTCTCGATTTTGTCCCCTACCGCGTCAATCTCACGCCCTTTGCCGGCCTGCTGGCGAACGGCAGCCCGCACACGGTCGCGGTGAGCGTGTATAACGCCGATTCCTACTTCCTGGCCACGGCCAACCTGCTCGTGTATCTGGATCACGGCTCGGCGAAGACCAGCGGGGGCCTGATCGTCAACACGCTGTCGGCGGCGCCGTCGCCCGCGATCCAGAACAACATCACGACGACGGCGGCGGGCAATTCGACGGGCAACATCCTCACCACGTCGAACCGGAAGTACACGATTGAGGGCTATCTCAACACCTCGCAGGGCCGCATCGTCACCACCGTGAGCGGCAACGTGAACTTCAGCAACAACCAGCAGTTTGTGGTGAACGCGACAACCGACGAGCAGAACCTCGAACAGCTCACGACCGTGCAGTCAACGACGACCACGCGGCGCGGCCCGTTCCTGACGACCAGCCGGGAAGAGCTCCAGTACCCGCTCAACATCGATTACTCGTTCGACACGAACGCGGACGGCAGCTACACGCAGACCACGGGTGTGCAGCAGGGCTACCGGAAGCAGGCCGCCACGAACATCAACGGCCTGCCGCTCTACTGGAGCGATTTGAGCAACCAGGTGAAGTCGGCGGACGTGCTCGACTTGAGCGCGGGCTTTGCCGTGACGGGCAACAGCGGCAGCAGCTCCGCGCAGACCTACACGTGGCGCGACTCGCGCGGCGGCTGCTACAGCCGAACGATCGAGTCCGCGGCGCAGGTGCTGACGGGGGTCAGCAATGGGCAGGAGTGCAGCGGCCGACGGTTCTGAAGCGGCTGGCAAGGTTGGCGGGAGAGCGGCTGGCCGCTCTTCCGCCAGCGAGCGGCTGCGATCATGAGGTGAGGCGCGCAGGGTGGGGCGCCCAGGGTTGTGGAGATGCGAGCATCGCTCCCAGGTCTCAGAATCGAGACCTGGGGCACCCTGGGGCTTTGGCCGAGCCCACCCTAGCGGGAAAAACAAAGACCCCGCGAGGGTGGGGCACCCGGGGGCTGTGGAGATGGGAGCATCGCTCCCAGGTCTCAAAAGCGAGACCTGGGGCACCCTGGGGCTTTGGGCCAACCCCACCCTAGCGGGAAAAACAAAGACCCCGCGAGGGTGGGGCACCCGGGGTGGTGGAGATGGGAGCATCGCTCCCAGGTCTCAGAATCGAGAGCTGGGGTACCCTGGCACCCTGGGGCTTTGGGCCAAGCCCACCCTAGCCGCAAAGACAAAGACGCGGCGAGGGTGGGGCACCGTCGGAGGTGCAGGATCAAATGGGCGGTGAGCTGGTCGGACTAGGCTCCGGCCACGCGGTGCGCCACCGTCTCTTCGTCGGCGTCGGCGTGGATCACCTTGTTGTGGAGGCAATAGAGGGCGAGCTCGAGGCGGTCGCTGACGCCAAGCTTGTCGTAGATCTTGCGCAGGTAGTTCTTGATGACCTGTTCGGTGGTGCCGAGCTGGTAGGCGATCTCCTTGTTGCGCTTGCCCTGGGTGATGCAGGTGATGATGGACATCTCCTTGGGGGAGAGGCGGGGCTGGTTCTTGGGATTGACCAGTGCGGCGGCCTGGGCGCGGTAGGCCTCGATGACCCAGTTCACGCTCTGGTTGTCGATCCAGGTCTCGCCGGCAGCGATGCGGCGGACGCACCGGACCAGCAGATCGGGCGAGATGGAGCGCGAGATGATGCCGCGGACGCCGCGCCGGTAGAGCTCGACGGTGTAGCTTTCGTCGGCCTGGGTGGCCTGCACGATCAGCTTGACGTCGGGCGCAAGCTGCAGCAGCTCGGGAATGCCATTGGCGGTGCCGGCGAGCAGGGAGCCTTCGAGCAGCACGACCTCACTGGGGTAGCGCTCGACGGCGAGGCGCAGATTCTCGAGCGAGTCGGCCTGCGCGACCACGCGCAGATCGTCTTCGAGCGCAAAGACCTTACGAATGCCGACCCGGTAGATGGCCTGCGAATCCGCGAGGATGATGCGGATTGTTCCTGGCTTTGCCGTAGTGTCGAGCGCTTCGCCGTCGGTTGCGTCGTCCAGGGGTTCCATCGTTGGCTTACATCAACTCAATCAAGGGTTTATCACTGCTCAGCGAACCGATACTCATCGATGGTGGCTGCAGCGATGTACTGAGTCTGGCTCATGGAGCAGCGTACCACACGTCCCTGGCAATGAACCAGCACATCGTGCGGGGTACCAAGAACCTCGCTTGGCATACGCAGCGAAAAGCGCAGCTCCTGACCGACGTCGAGCGGACAGTCCAGCTCAAAGGCCACTCCGTTCGCCGAGACGTCTTTAGTTTGGGCCGCTATCTCACCAGCGTCTGCTGCCAGCACGACTGGCAAGACAAGGGGAAAACGCACCGCGCAGCGAACTTCCTGCGGCGCGGCAGGACTCTCGTGCTCGGCTGATCTCGGGGGTAAATTGGTCTTCGACTCTCGCATGGCTGCTCTCCGGACCCTCTGGGTCTCTCTTGCGCCACTTTACCGAACTTTACCACCTTCTGGCACGGCACCAAAGTTTTCATTTTGACGAGATTCGGTAAAGGTAACCAACCGTCGCATCGGAGTGCGCGGCGCCGGCGCGTGGGTTTCTCAGGCACCCGCGGGATAGAACCCGGCCGAGGCCCCAACCCACTGCTGGTTCCGGTTGTGATCCACGCCCATCATCCGCCCGCGTCCCAACCTTACCAGAGAAAGGGCCGGCGTCAACTCGCGGCCTTCCGGCCAAAGGTACAGGATCCGCACCTCGGCCTGGGTGAGGCCGTGGGGCGTTTCGACGGTGGGCACAAACTCCATCCGCTGCTGCACCAGGAACTCACCGCGCCGGCCGGCGGGAATCGCCTCGAGCTCCCGGCGCGTGGGATCGAAGCGGATGCCCTTGCCGGCAAACGAGTAGAGAGGCTTGAGGAGCAGATTCGCGTAAACCGTGTCCGGCCGTGTTCCGGCGGGCAGCTCGACCCCGGCCCCAGCCAGCCATTGCCGGCCTTTTCCCTCCAGAAAGTCGCTGACCAGGACGGCCGGGGGCACTACAGGACGGCGCAGCCACGGTAGCGAGTACTTGCTGACGAGGAAGTACCAGTTCGGGTGGCCCGCCCACTCGACCTGCCACGGCCGCGTGAGGTCCCATTGGAGGCGTATGTGGCGGGACTCGAGCTCATCGGCGATGGCACGGTTATAGATGCGGTCGACGGGGACGAGACGGCCGTTCCGGTCCCGGTAGTGCAGTTTGTCCCCAACCGGCTCCAGTTCGCGGATGTCGACTACGGCAATTCCGAGCCGGCGCGCGGTCACGGCAAAGTCCGGCCAGGTCTTCTGGTTGCGCGGGTCCAGCTCGGTGAGCACCACCCGCTCCGGGTCGTGTCCGGCGAGCACGGTCTCGCCCAGCAACCTCCAATAGCCTTCTTCGTCCAGGCCGCTCAGGAAGCTCCGGAGCCCTGTTTTGAGTCCAAAGACTTCGCGGTAGGCGTTGCAGAGCTCGGCCTGGTAGCCATAGACCGAGGGAAAGCCCTGGATCTCGACGAGCCGCGGGGCCAGCTCGCCCTGCGGGGTGAGGATGAGCGCAAAGTCGGCCGTCAGAAAGTTCGGGTGCGGGCTGACGCCGGCTACGCAGTATCCCTTCGGAATCACCTGGCGCGCCGCTGCCAGATACGATGCGTTGCCGAGCAGGTCCGCGGTCAGCTCGGCCCCGGCGCGGGCCATGGCCTCAAGGAGCTCCAGGCAGAGAAAGACCGGGGTTTCCGCGATCCGGAATTCGATGGGCGCTCCGCAGCGCTGGTGTACCTTCTCCAGCAACGCCGCGTAGCTGGCCGGTGTGTAGCCCTCATTGAACGGGATGCGCAGCTCGGGGATCATGGCCTCATCCTCACCGTCGGCACAGGCAGGATATCCCAAACCCGCGCCGGCGACCCCCAAGCCGCCGGCTGACGGGCAAGTGCCGGGCCCAAGAGCCGTTGCGGCGGGTGAATGATGCCGCGGGATGGGGCGGCCAGTGTCGCACTCGAGCACAACCGGGGGCGGTGACCTCGCCGTTGAGATTCCGAAAAATGTCCCAAAAAGGAACAATATTTTAATCTGCAGGCATCATTTCGGCAAAAAAAACCATCAAACCTGTTACTTCCGTTGTAGTTTGGCTACCCGGTTTGGGTTACTCTGATGTTGCACAGCAATACACTTTCAAGGAGTTCATTCTCATGTCTACTGGGACTTTCGCGCGTAACTTCGCCTTCGCGGCCGCCTCTGCTCTGTTCGTAGCCAGCTTGTTCGCAGCCGCACCCGCCCGGGCCGAGCAATCCACCACTTTAAACAGGACCATTGCCGCTGAGCCGATCGCTCCGTTCCCGGCGCCGCCGTCGGTCAAGACTGCTGCTGAACCGATCGCGCCTTTCCCGGCGCCGCCGTCTGTAGCTGCCGCTGAGCCGATCGCGCCGTTCCCGGCACCGCCTTCGGTCAAGACTGCTGCTGAGCCGATTGCTCCGTTCCCGGCACCGCCTTCGGTAGCTGCCGCTGAGCCGATCGCTCCGTTCCCGGCGCCACCTTCGGTCAAGACTGCTGCTGAGCCGATTGCTCCTTTCCCGGCACCGCCTTCGGTAGCTGCCGCTGAGCCGATTGCTCCGTTCCCGGCACCGCCTTCGGTCAAGACTGTTGCTGAGCCGATTGCTCCTTTCCCGGCGCCGCCTTCGGTAGCTGCTGCTGAACCGATTGCGCCGTTCCCGGCACCGCCGTCCGTTCTTGGTTAGGATGCCGGTTGGAGTGACTCTCGCCGGATTCCGCTTTCTGGAGTTCGCTGCTAGACTCTAGGCATCCGGACCGGTAGTCTGGAGTGGAACCAAACGGTGAGCTCAGCAAACTTAATCTGGCTGTTGGCAAGCGTAGCTGAAGCGGCAGTGATTGGGCTGCTTCTTTTCCGGCGCGTGTGGCGTACGTTTCCGCTATTTTTTGCGTACAGCGTCTGGACACTCGCGAACAGCGGCGCGGATTACCTGATCGTTCGGAATTACCCGCTCACCTCTCCGATCTATGTAACGGTTTACCTGGCTGGGATCGTTGTGGATTCGGTTTTGCTTTTTGGCGTGCTGGTCGAGCTTGGCTGGTCGATCCTCCGCCCCGTCCGCAGTTCTCTCTCGCCGATTGCCCTTGTGCCCGTCGCCTTCGTCATCTTTGTCGTGGGCGCGGCGATCTGGCCCTTCGCCTCTTATCCCGGCGCCAGCCGCCTGTCCCATGAGGTAGCCACCCTCATGCACATGCAGCAGACTTTCTCCATTCTCAGAGTCGTGGTTTTCCTTGGGCTCGCCGCCTTCAGCCAGTTGCTTTCGATCGGCTGGCGCGACCGCGAGCTCCAGATCGCCACCGGGCTCGGTTTCACTTCGCTCGTGGGCCTGGCGGTTGCCATGATCCATACACACCAGTCTTCCTGGGTCCAGTACGGCCATTTGAACGAGATTGTCGTCGCCAGCTACCTGTGCTCGCTGGTCTACTGGATCGTCAGCTTTGCCCAGAAGGAGGCCGAGCGCAAGGAGTTCACGCCCCAGATGCGCGACTTCCTCCTGGCGGCTGCCGGCGCTGCCCGGTCTGCCCGCATCGGGTTGACCGACTCCCGGGCTTCGAATATTCGCAAGCCCGGGCCGCGCTGACTGTCTCCGGTTCGACCGCCTGCTCTCGCCGCCGTCTCTCTGATAAGAAACAAAATTGCAAGTGCAACAAAACAAGAGATGAATTCTACGGACTCCCACCCATCGGACAAAAACAAAGACGTCCGATGGATGGGGCACAGTTTCATGCCCCGCGGGTCGGCAACGCCGGTGAGAGACTAAAATGGCTCGGGATAACAATTCTGTTGCCGCCAACTTCCTGAACAGGTAACACCGCGCTCCGATGCCTCCAGCAACCGGTTGGCTCGCGCGCCCGTCTGCGCGAATCTTCGCGCGCAGGTCACGAATCCAAGGAACGCGAAGATTTTCTTTCCAAGGAGCGAAGCATCGTGACTCTCTCAGCCCCCGAGGTCAACCGGCTTAAGCACGCGCCTGAAGTTGAAGGCGTCTGGCCCGTCTTTCACCGCCGGTGGAGCCCGCGCTCGTTTGCCGATCGCGATGTGGACTCCGCCACACTCACGAGGGTCTTCGAAGCGGCGCGCTGGGCCGCCTCCTCGTTTAACGAGCAGCCATGGCGCTACTTCCTCGGTCATCGCGGTTCGGAGACCTACAGGAAGGTCCACGACTCGCTGACGGGGTTCAACCAGATGTGGGCGGCGAGGGCGCCGGTACTGATCCTGGGAGTGGCGAAGTCGACCTTTTCCCACAACCACACGCCCAACCGGGTGGCGTTCTACGACCTGGGCGCGGCCTCATCGTACATGACCCTGCAGGCGGCGGCTCTTGGACTCGTCACCCACCAGATGGCGGGTGTGGACCTGGACAAGGCGCGGCAGCTTTTCTCGATTCCCGACGACTACCTGATTGGCGCCGCCATCGCGCTCGGCTACCAGGGAGAGCCCGCCGCGCTGGCGAATGAGCAGATGCTGCAGCAGGAGACCGCGCCGCGCCAGCGCAAGCCGCTGAGCGAGATCGTCCTCGCAGCGTGGGGACAGCCCGCCGATCTGGGCTGAGCGCACCGCTCCCTGCCGGCGGCCAGCCGCGCGGGCCAAGTTAGAGTGGAAACTGGAGGAAGATTGGTGCCAGCTTCCCGGTCCCCCCGATCCAGGGCCTCGCGGCCAGGCGGAGCGCGCAGGTCCGCAGCGCGCCGGCGGCGTCCCTCAATCGTCCCGAAGGCCGCCGTCGCTGCATTCCTGCTGGTCGTGGCGCTATTTGTCTGGGCCGCGCTGGCGCGCCGCTTTGCACCCACTTCGAACACCGCGCTGACCCGCTTCGACTCCATCGTGGTCCTGGGGGAGCCGGCCGACTCCGACGGCAATCCCACGCCGCTGGAGCTCTCGAGCGTGACGGAGGCGGTGCGCGAGTACGAGCGGGGCGTGGCGCCGCGCCTCATCTTTACCGGAGCCGCGGTCCACAACCAGTACGTGGAGGCGCGGGTGATGGCGCACGCGGCCGAAGCGCAGGGAATTCCGTCCTCCGCCGTCCTGATCGAACCGCGCGCGCGCAATACGTTCGAGAACGCCTGCTACTCGGTGCGCCTGATGCGGGCCCGCGGCTGGAACTCGGCCGAGGTGATCGCCTCGCCGACACACGGCCCGCGCGCGGCGACGATCTTCAGCCATCTTCCCATCGAGTGGCGCCTTCATCCCGCGCCTCCGCTTGACCCGGCGTCGCCCTACTCGGCCGCAGTCACCTCGGCCATTGCCAACCTGAAGATGGTCTACTACCTGGTCTGGGAACAGAACTTTTACCGCTGCCAGCCGTGACCCCGGCCAGGCCCCATCCTGGGCAGGCGGGGCCGCGTTGTCGGGCCTCACCCCGGTCTTGTAAGCTTGTTGGTGATGCGCCCAACAGCAAGGTTTTTCGCCGTTCTTGCCACAGCCAGTATGGTATGTTTCTGCGGCGGCGCCAGCGCCCAGAGCTCCTCTTCGCAGTCCACGCCGCAGATCACGCCTGCACAACAGGCCGCCGCCCAGAATAACGGCAATGGCAGCTACGTGGCCATCAATCCGCTGGCCAATGTGCGCTACAACAACCGATTCGACCTCTCGCTGTCGATGGCGTACGACCACATGAAGGCCGGCCCGACGGTGCTGCAGGGCGCGAACCTGGGAGGCCTGGTGCTGGATG
Source organism: Occallatibacter sp. (assembly GCA_035508555.1). Lineage (GTDB taxonomy): Bacteria > Acidobacteriota > Terriglobia > Terriglobales > Acidobacteriaceae > Telmatobacter. The sequence goes on from DATJMU010000176.1 coordinate 10,482, forward strand.
GTTCGTACTGGCTGAGCAAGCGCTGGGGCGCGGAGGGCTCGTTCCGGTCCTACGTGGGCACCAGCGGCGCGGGCACCGGTACGCCGGGGCAGAATGTCGACCAGCTCATCAAGGGGCCGTTTGTCAGCGAGTACTTCTTCACCGGCGGGCCGGAGTGGCTGGGGCCCCACAACCAGCACGGCGACCTGATTGCGCATGTGCTGGTGGGCGGGGTCTACGGGGACTTCGAGAAGGACCTGCGCGGGGAGCCGCCGTCGGCGGTGGACTTCTATTACAACCAGGTGGCGCCGGCGGTGATCATGGGCGGCCATTTCGACCTGAACCGGTCGGCGCACTGGGTCTTCCGGATGACGCCCGACGCGGTGCTGACCGATTACGCCATCAACTACGGAAAGCGCAACCGCCAGATCGACATCAACGCCGCCTTCTCGGTGGGCATCGAGTACAAGTTCAGCAGGAAGCGGCGCTGAGCGGGGCGCCGCGTTCGAGGACGCGTGCGGCGCTCTGAGTCCTGCCGGAGATCCCCGACGCGTTGTACGGCGTTGAGGGCCGGCGCTTTCCCATCGAGCCATCTCTGGGCGTGGATGGGCTGTCAAGTTCATCTCCATGTGGTATTCTCCAGCGTTCGGCTGAGCCGCGGGCGGAGATGTGCTGAAGACCCCGACCGGGGGATCTGAGGGCGCAGCGGCGCCCGGATGGCAGCCAGGGATGGGGGCGCGGTCAATGGAGATGAGGGATACGCTGGGCGTATTGCTTGCGGGGGGAGCAGGCGAAAGGCTGTTTCCCCTCACGCGGGACCGGGCGAAGCCGGCGGTGCCGTTTGGGGGGCACTACCGGATCATCGACATCACGCTTTCGAACTGCATCAACTCGGGGCTGCGCCGGGTGTACGTGCTCACGCAGTACAAGGCGCTGTCGCTGAACCGGCACATCCGCGAGGGATGGACGGGGATCGTGGCCCAGGAGCTGGGGGAGTTCTTCGAGCTGCTGCCGCCGATGCAGCGGACGGGCGCGAACTGGTATATGGGGACGGCGGACGCGGTCTACCAGAACATCTACTCGATCGGCAGCGAGCAGCCGGAACACGTGATCATTCTCTCGGGCGACCACATCTACAAGATGGACTACAGCCGGATGCTGGCCTACCACAACGAGACGCGCGCGGAGGTGACGCTGGCGACGCTGCCGGTGGGGTCGCACGAGGTGTCGCGGTTCGGGGTGGTGGAGGTGGCGCACAACGGCGAGGTGGTGGGCTTCCAGGAGAAGCCGGCGACCACGAGCATCCGGTCGCCGTTCACGCCGGACGCGGTGGACGCGTCGATGGGGATCTACATCTTCAACACCGAGACGCTGCTGAAGGCGTTGATGGCGGACGCGGAGGATCCGGACTCGAAGCACGACTTCGGGCATAACATCCTGCCCGCTCTGCTGGGCCGGAAGAAGATGATGGCCTACAGCTTTGTGGACGAGAACAAGAAGCAGGCGCTCTACTGGCGGGACGTGGGCACGCTGGACGCCTACTACGACGCCAACATGGACCTGTGCTCGGTGTCGCCGATCTTCAACCTGTACGACAAGACCTGGCCGGTGCGGACGCGGGTGCGGCAGTATCCGCCGGCGAAGTTTGTCTTTGGCGAGCCGGGGCGGTCGGGGATGGCGATCAACTCGGTGATCACGGCGGGCGTGATCATCTCGGGCGCGGTGGTGTCGAACTGCGTGGTGTCGCAGGATGTGCGCGTGAACTCGTACTCGGAGGTGGACTCGAGCATCATCTTTTCGCACGTGAATATCGGGCGGCACTGCAAGATCCGGCGGGCGATTATCGACCGGGACGTGCATATTCCGGAGGGGACGGTGATCGGCTACGATCCGGCGGAGGACAAGCGGCGGTACTTCGTGACGCCGTCGGGGCTGACGATCGTGACGCGGGACGCCTCGCTGTTCGAGAACCCGGTGGATCCGGAGTTTCTGCAGCGGTATTGAGGGGTTTCGGGAATCCAACCCAGGTCTCAAAAGCGAGACCTGGGGCACCCGGGGGCTTTGGGCCACCCCACCCTAGCCGCAAAAACAAAGACGCGGCGAGGGTGGGGCACCCGGGGTCTGTGGAGATGGGGTGGGGACGGAAGGCGCTCAGTTGGGGTGGGGGCGGAAGGCGGCGATCTTCTGGGGGGCCTTTGCCTGCTCGGCGGGCGGGGGCGTGGGCTGCTCGCCGGGGAAGGACTCGTCGGGGTGGTTGGCGATGGCGGCGCGCATGAAGTTCATCCAGATGGGCAGGGCGGCGCGGGCGCCGGTCTCCTTGTCGCCTAAGGACTGATTGGTGTCGTAGCCGACCCAGACGCCGCAGGTGACCGACGGCGAGAAGCCGACGAACCAGGCGTTGGTGAAGTCCGAGGTGGTGCCGGTTTTGCCGCCCAGGGGGTGGTCGAGCTGGGAGGCGGCGGCGCCGGTGCCGTTGTGGACGACGGCCTCAAGCAAAGTCATCATGATGCGCGCGGTCTTCTGGTCGATGACCTGCTTGACGGCGGCGGGGTCCTGCCAGAGGGTGATGCCGTCAGCGTTGGAGACGCTGCGGATGAGGCGCGGGGCGACGCGGATGCCGTCGTTGGGGAAGACCGCGTAAGAGGCTACCTGCTGCTGGAGGGTGATGCCGACGGCGCCGAGGGCGATGGGGAGATAGGGCGGGATGTCAGAGGTGACGCCGAAGCGGTGGGCCATGTCGATGACGTTGTGGATGCCGACGCGGGCGGCCAGCTTGAGGGCGGGGATGTTGCGCGAGTCGGCGAAGGCCGCGGTGATGGTCATGGGCCCCTTGAAGTTGTCCTCGTAGTCGTGGGGATGGTAGCTGCCGAAGCTGACGGGGCCGTCGACGATGATGTCGCTGGGCTTGACGCCGTCTTCAATGGCGGTGGTGTAGACGTAGGGCTTGAAGCTGGAGCCCACCTGCCGCTCGGCTTGCGTGGCGCGGTTGAACTGGGAGAGGGCGTAGTCGCGGCCGCCGACCATGGCGAGGACGTCGCCGGTGGTGTTGTCGATGGCCATGAGCGAGCCCTGCACGCCGGAGTCCTGCTCGAGGGCGGCGCGGCGGGCGCCGGCTTCGATGGTGTTCGATAGCTGGATGTAGATGATGTCGCCGGGCTTGACGAGGGCGTCGGCGTAGCGCTGGCCGGTCCACTTCCAGTCTTCGGGCAGGAGCAGGATGTCTTTGGAGCCGACACGGGCATAGATCTCGAGGGGCAGGACGCGCATGACCAGGGCGTGGACGTAGTCGCCGGGGCCGTAGTCGATGGACCAGTCGGGGTGCCTGTAGGTGTCGAGGTTGCCGCCGGCGGCGAGGACGTTCGGAAGATGGCCGACCCAGCCGCGGCGGTGCTCGTAGGCGGCGAGGCCGTCGGCGACGGCGCGATTGGCCACCTTTTGCAGATCGAGATCGAGGGTGGTTTCGACGTGCAGGCCGTCCTGGTGGACTTCCTCAGAGCCGAAGCGCTTGTCGAGCTCCTGGCGCACGGCGTCCTGGAACCAGGGAGCGACGGAGCCGGTGGGCTGGGCGAGGTTGAGGCCGAGCGGGCTTTCGCGGGCGGCCTGGGCCTGGGCATGGGAGATGACCCGGTCGTGCTCCATCTCGTCGAGGACGAGGTTGCGGCGCTCGAGGGCGCGCTGGGGGTGGTAGATGGGCGAGAAGGCGACGGGGCCCTTGGGCAGGCCGGCGAGGAGGGCGGCCTCGGGGAGGGTGAGGTCGCGGGCGTGCTTGGAGAAGTAGTACTCGGAGGCGGCCTCAAAGCCGTACATGCCGCTGCCGAGGTAGATCTGGTTGGCGTAGAGGGTGAAGATCTGCTGCTTGGTGAAGGTGCGCTCGATCTGGATGGCGAGGTAGGCCTCTTCGATCTTGCGGCGGAAGTTGCGGTCGTCGTTGAGGAAGAGGTTGCGGGCGAGCTGCATGGTGAGGGTGGAGGCGCCCTGGCCGCGGGAGTGGGTGCGGATGTCGTGGAGGGCGGCGCCGAGGATGCGGAAGACGTTGACGCCCCAGTGGGACCAGAAGGTTTTGTCTTCGATGGAGATGACGGCGTCGCGGAGGACGGGGGCGAAGTCGTTGTAGCCGACCACGTCGCGCTGCTCGAGGGCGATGGTGCCGATGAGCTGGCCGTGACGGTCGTAGAGATCGGTCATGGTGGAGGGGCGGTAGACCTCGAGCTCGCTCATCTGGGGCAGGTCGGCGGAGTAGACGAGGGTGAGGCCGGCGAGCGAGCCGGTGATGGCGGCGAGGATGAGCAGGGCGACGAGGGCGGAGCGGCCGGCCAGCTTGCGGCGGCGGCCGGGCGGGAGGGGAAGCGTGGGCGCGGGCTTCGGAGCCGGTTTCAGACGCGGTTTGGGGGCGGGCGTGGAGAGGGATTTGGAAAGGGGTTGGGGAGCCGGCGGCGGAGCGGGCCGGGATTCGGATTGGGGGGTGGATTTGCGGGCGGGGCGCGGGGCGGCATCGGGGGCCGGCCGGGGCGTGGCTTTGGCGCGGGGCTGGGGTTCAGTTGCTCTCTTTTTGCCGGGATCGGGCCAGCGGTCGGCGCTCGAAAGACGGTGGGAGCGGCCGAGACCGCGCGCGACGACCTCCGAAGGGGGCGCTTCATGGGGGGGGACTGGCAAAGAACTGAGCCTCTTCGGCGATTCACGGATTGAACCCAGGGTGATTCGCCTCAACCTGAGGGTAGCATTTTGGCGGATGGATGGGGTGGGGCGGCGAAGGGGGGCGAACCACGGGGTGCAAGGGCGGGAAAGTGGTATGGAGCGGGGTCAGATTGGGAAATGCCAATGAATGGAAGGGGCACCCTGGGGCTTTGGGCCAGACCCACCCTAGCCGCAAAAACAAAGACGCGGCGAGGGTGGGGCACCCGGGGTTTTTGGAGATGGGGGCATCCCTCCCAGGTCTCAAAAGCGAGACCTAGGGCACCCTGGGGCATTGGCCAACCCCACCCTAGCCGCAAAGACAAAGACGCGGCGAGGGTGGGGCACCCGGGGTCTGTGGAGATGGGAGCATCCCTCCCAGGTCTCAAAAGCGAGACCTGGGGCACCCTGGGGCTTTGGGCCACCCCACCCTAGCCGCAAAAACAAAGACGCGGCGAGGGTGGGGCACCCGGGGTTTCTGGAGATGGGGCAATCGCTCCCAGGTCTCAAAAGCGAGACCTGAGGCACCCTGGGGCTTTGGGCCAACCCCACCCTAGCCGCAAAAACAAAGACGCGGCGAGGGTGGGGCACCCGGGGTTTTTGGAGATGGGGACAATCGCTGCCAGGTCTCAAAAGCGAGAGCTGGGGCACCCTGGGGCTTTGGGCCGCCCCACCCTAGTCGCAAAAACAAAGACGCGGCGAGGGTGGGGCACCCGGGGGCTGTGGAGATGGGGGCAATCGCTCCCAGGTCTCAAAAGCGAGAGCTGGGGCACCCTGCAACCTTCTTGAAGAGCCTGCCAGCAAAATCTTCCTTCGCCGTCATTGTCTCTCTCTAGCTGTTGCCGGCTTTGAGGATGTCGAGGGCCTTGTTGAGGGTCTGGTCGCCGTTGCTGGGGGCGGGTTGGAACTCGTCCTCCTGGCTGGGCTGGACCACGGCCACCGTGGGGTCGACGGCGTCGTCCTGAATCTTCTTGCCGTCGGGGCCCTCGTACTTGGCTACGGTGAGCAGGAGGGCCGCGCCGTCGGGCAGCTCGATGGTCTTCTGGACCGAGCCCTCGCCGAAGGTCTGCGCGCCCACGACGGCGCCGCGGTGGAGGCCCTCGATGGCGGCCGCGGTGATCTCAGGAGCGCCGAAGGTGCCGTTGTTGATGAGGATGGCGAGGGGGGCGCTGGTGAGAAAGAGGCTGGGATCGGCGGTGAAGGTGCGGGTGGGGTACTTCTGGCCGACCAGCGTGCCCATGGTGCCCTGCTTGACGAAGAAGTTGGCGAGGCGGAAGCCCTGCTCCTCGTCGCTGCCGAAGCAGTCGCGGAGGTCAAGGACGACCTTGCGGGTGGGGCCGGCGGCCTTGATCTGCTGGGCGATCTGGTCGACGCGGCCGGCGGTGAGCTCGCCGGGCTTGAGATAGAGGACGGAGTTGTTGTCGTATTGCTCGATGCCGAGGGGCGGCGGGGCGATGACCGAGCGGGTCATGGTGATCTTGTCGGGGTCGGGATTGCCGGGGCGGACGATGGAGAAGGTGAGCGCCGAGCCGGGCTGGCCCTCGAGCATGAGCCGCAGGACGGCCAGCGACATCTCGCGGGTCGAATGACCCTCGACGGCCTCGATGATGTCGCCGTCGGCGAGGTGCTGGGTGGAAGCCGGCGAGCCGGGCAAGACGCTGACGATGGCGCCGTAGCCGTAGCGCTTGGAGACGACGAGGCCGACCTGGGCGGTGCCGGGGTGCTCCTTGTAGATCTTGTACTCGGAGGGGGTGAGGTAGCTGGAGTCGGAGTCGAGGGAGTCGAGCAGGCCGTGGAGGGCGCCGTCGGTGACGTTGGTCATGTTGGGCTGGGTGACGTAGTCGCTCTGGATCTTCTGCAGGACCTCGGCGTAGACGCGCATCTGCTTGTAGGCGCCGTCCTGCTCGCCCTCGGCGTGGACGCCGAAGAGGCCGAACTGGCCGAGGCCGAAGCCAAGGCCGAGAGCGGCGAAGATGCCGATGGAGAGAACGAAGACGAGGCGCTTGAAGAATAGAGACACAGACACCACCGGGCGGGCCAAGGGGATGCAGAACCCGCACCCTAATAGACGTAATGATAACGCAAGGGGCGCGGGGATGGCGATGGCGCGCGAGAGCGGCGCCGGACGGATGAAGGCTGCGGCGGAATTATGTCTTCCGTTTGGCGCCCGAGCTCCTGACGCCAAACCGTTTGAGCATCTCGTCGAACTGGCCGGACTCGAAGAGGCGCTGGAAGACCTCGTAGGGATCGTGGGAGTCGCCTTCCTTACGCATGGTCTCCGAGATAAACAGGATGCAGATCCGCCGCTGTGAGGACGAGGCGATCCAGAGGATTCCGCATCTGCCCTTGCGCAGCCGGAAGATGTTCGATAGATCGCCGCGCAGGGCGTAAGCCTTGTTGAGCGGGTCGCGGGGGATGACTTTCTTGATCGCTTCTTCGATCATGCGGAAGGTTGTGCAGTGGACGCTCTCGCGATGGCCTGCATCTTCGGCGGCCTTACACTTGCGGTACAGATCCCGGTAAACCTGCTCCGCCGTGGCCGTCATCTCGACCGCATAGGGAGGCAGCGCCCTCGGCGGTTCCGGCTCGATCTTGCCGCGCTTCCCTTTGGCCGCCACCAGCTACCCTTTCTTCATCTCCCGCTCGATCTCGTCGAGGGGGCGGACGCGCCCCGCGCGAAGGTCTTCAAAGGCCGCAAGCAGCCCGTTGCGCTCCTTTTCGCTGGTGAGCAATTCAATTGTGCTCAGCAGCGCGTTCATCTCGGCTCTCATCTCCTGGTAGCGCTTATAAGAGAAGAGGACGGAGAGCGGCGCGTCGTTTTCCTGGATGACGAGCGTATCGTCTTCCTGCTCGCGGAGCCTGGTCGCATTCAGCTCGCGCAGCTTGCTCACGCCCACGTGCTTGATGCTGGGATCGATGTCCGGGAACGTGCTGGTTGCCATGATAGCCTCCTGGGCCCGGAGAAGCTGCGGGCCGGGGGCCCATCCTTCTCTTTGGCTTTTTCCTCTCAATAATAGCAAAATCTTGTCAGCAAGCCCAGCAATGAATGACAATCTTTTGCCAAAATATCGGCAATCCGGTCTGCACGACTGCGCTTACACCCCTACAGGCGGCAGATCAGCAGCTCGCGCTCGTAGATCATCTCCGGGGGAAGGCGGTCGTGGAGGTCGAAGAAGAGCTCCTCGTGGCCGAGGATCTCGCTGCGCCAGGCGGAGCGCTCGACGGCCTGGAGTTTGTCGAAGTCCTGGCGCGGGAAGTCGAGGCCGGCCCAGTCCATGTCCTCGTAGTACGGGGTCCAGCCGATGGGGGTCTCCTTGCCCTGGGCGCGGCCGTGGACGCGATCGACGACCCACTTGAGGACGCGCATGTTCTGGCTGAAGCCGGGCCAGAGGAAGCGGCCATCGGGGTCCTTGCGGAACCAGTTGACGTGGAAGATGCGGGGGGTGGAGCTGAGCTCGCGCTGCATCTGGATCCAGTGGCGGAAGTAGTCGCCCATGTGGTAGCCGCAGAAGGGGAGCATGGCCATGGGGTCGCGGCGGACCTTGCCGAGGGCGCCGGCGGCGGCGGCGGTGGTCTCCGAGCCCATGGTGGCGCCGGCGTAGACGCCGGCGCTCCAGTTGAAGGCCTGGTAGATGAGGGGCATGGTGGTGGAGCGGCGCCCGCCGAAGACGAAGGCGTCGATGGGCACGCCGTCGGGGGCTTCCCAGGCGGGGTCGATGCAGGGGCACTGCGCGGCGGGCGCGGTGAAGCGGCCGTTGGGATGGGCGGCGGGACGGCCGGTTTCGCGGCCGATTTCGGGGGTCCAGCGCTGGCCGCGCCAGTCCAGGCACTCGGGCGGAGGGGTGTCGGTCATGCCCTCCCACCAGACGCCGCCCTCGGGGGTGAGCGCGACGTTGGTGAAGATGGTGTTGCGGCTGAGGGCGGCGATGGCGTTGGGGTTGGTTTTGGCGCTGGTGCCGGGAGCGACGCCGAAGAAGCCGGCTTCGGGGTTGATGGCGCGGAGGCGGCCGCTGGCGTCGGGCTTGATCCAGGCGATGTCGTCGCCGACGGTCCAGATCTTCCAGCCGTGGAAGCCCTGGGGCGGGACCATCATGGCGAGGTTGGTTTTGCCGCAGGCCGAGGGGAAGGCCGCGGCGATGTAGGTCTTTTCGCCCTGGGGGGATTCGACGCCGAGGATGAGCATGTGCTCGGCCATCCAGCCCTCGTCGCGGGCGATGTTGGAGGCGATGCGGAGGGCGAAGCACTTTTTGCCGAGGAGGGCGTTGCCGCCGTAGCCGGAGCCGTAGCTCCAGATCTCGCGGGTCTCGGGGAAGTGCACGATATATTTTTCGTCGTTGCAGGGCCAGGGCACGTCTTTTTCGCCGAAGGCGAGGGGCTTGCCCACCGAGTGCATGCAGGGGACGACGCGCTTGGTGTCTTTGTCGATCTCGGCGAGGACGGGCAGGCCGATGCGGGCCATGATGCGCATGTTGACGACAACGTAAGGCGAATCGGTGAGCTGGACGCCGATTTGCGACATGGGCGAGCCGACGGGGCCCATGCTGAAGGCGAGGACGTACATGGTCCTACCGCGCATGGAGCCGTTGAAGAGCTCCTTGAGCTTGCGGCGCATGGCGTAGGGGTCGACCCAGTTGTTGGTGGGCCCGGCGGCGTCGCGGGAGAGCGAGCAGATAAAGGTGCGCTCTTCGACGCGGGCGACGTCGCGGGGGTCGGAGCGGGCGTAGAAGCAGCCGGGCCAGTGGGCCTCGTTCAGGCGGGTGAAGGTGCCGCAGGCGACCAGCTCGGCGCAGAGCCAGTCGTACTCCTGCTGGCTGCCGTCGACCCAGTGGACGCGGGCGGGCTGGGTGAGGTCGGCCATCTTTTCGACCCAGCGGATGAGGTGCCTGTTTTTGGTGAGGGCGCCGGCGGCGATGGAGTCTTGCTTCATGCGTGCCTCGGTGGACAGTGGTCAGTGATCAGTGGACAGTGGTCAGTGATCAGTGGTCAGTGGTCAGTGGACAGTGATCAGTGGACAGTGATCAGTGGACAGTGATCAATAATCAGTGGTCAGGGGGCGGCGCGAGGCCGCTGCGCCATGGTTGGAGCCATGGACCGGTTCTCAAAAAAAAGTGAAATGTCGCACTCTTCGTGCAAGCGGTTTTGGCAGATTGACTGACTCCATACTACAACCCGTGGTAAAGGCCGGCATGTCGTGACCCTTTCCCAGGGCGGCTCAACAGGTTGCGGAAAGACACCGAGGAAACGGCGAATTCGATCAAGGATGAGTTGGCAGGGGCGAAAGCCCGCCTTTCTTTTGTTGTGCTTGCGGCACGACGGAAGTCGTGCCCTGATACAAAAAACCTCCCATCAGCGAATTTTTCAGCAAGCTGTGAAGTCGTGCCATTTCAAAAAAACTGATTCTCATCAGGGTCCGCTACCGCACCTGGGGAAAACCGAGGTCGACCCGGCTGGAGCCGGGGTCGGGCCAGCGGCTGGTGACGACTTTGGAGCGGGTGTAGAACTGGACGCCTTCGGGGCCGTACATGTGGAGGTCGCCGAAGAGCGAGGACTTCCAGCCGCCGAAGCTGTAGTAGGCGACGGGAACCGGGATGGGGACGTTGACGCCGACCATGCCCACCTCGACGTCGAACTGGAACTGGCGGGCGGCGCCGCCGTCGCGGGTGAAGATGGCGGTGCCGTTGCCGTAGGGGTTGTCGTTGATGAGCTGGAGGGCCTCGGCGTAAGTAGAGGCGCGGACGATGCTGAGGACGGGGCCGAAGATCTCGTGGTCGTAGCACTTCATGCCGGGTTTGGCGTTGTCGATGAGGCACGGGCCGAGGAAGAAGCCGTCGCCGTGGGTTGCGGGATTGGAGCGGCCGTCGATGGCGAGGGTTGCGCCTTCGGCTGCGGCCGCGTCGAGGTGGGCGGCGACGCGGTCGCGGTGCTCGCGGGTGATGAGCGGGCCCATCTCGCTGGCGGGGTCCTGGCCGGGGCCGACCTGGATGCGGGCGACGCGCTCGCGGATGGCCTCGATGAGGGGGCCGGCCACGCTACCCACGGTGACGACGACGGAGATGGCCATGCAGCGCTCGCCGGCCGCGCCGTAGGCTGCCGAGACGGCGGCGTCGGCGGCCATGGCGATGTCGGCGTCGGGCAGGACGAGCATGTGGTTTTTGGCGCCGCCCAGGGCCTGGACGCGCTTGCCGTTGCGGGTGGCGGTTTCGTAGATGTATTTCGCGACGGGGGTGGAACCGACGAAGCTGATGGCCTTGACGTCGGGATGGTCGAGGAGGCGATCAACGGCGACTTTATCGCCGTGGACGAGGTTGAGGACGCCGTCGGGGACGCCGGCTTGCTGGGCCAGCTCGGCGAGGAGGACGCTGGCGGAGGGATCTTTTTCGGATGGTTTGAGGACGAAGGTGTTGCCGCAGGCGATGGCGTTGGCGAGCATCCAAAGCGGCACCATGGCGGGGAAGTTGAAGGGGGTGACGCCGGCGACGACGCCGAGGGGCTGGCGAATCTGGTAGACGTCCACGCCGCGGCTGGCCTGCTCGGTGTAGCCGCCCTTGAGCAGGTTGGGAATGCCGCAGGCGAACTCGACGTTTTCGAGGCCGCGGGCGACCTCGCCCTGGGCGTCGGCGAAGGTTTTGCCGTGCTCGAGGCTGACGATGCGGGCGAGGCGGTCGCGGTTCTGGGCGATGAGCTCGCGGAAGCGGAAGAGGATCTCGGCGCGGCGGGAGAGCGGGGTCGAGCGCCAGACGGGGAAGGCCGCAAGGGAGGAGGCGACGGCGCGGTCCACTTCTGCAACCGACGCGAAGGCGACCTCGGCGATCTGCTCGCCGGTGGCCGGGTTCATCACGGGGCCGGTGCGGCCGGAGGCGGATGGCTGGGATTGGCCGCCGATCCAGTGGGAGACGGCGGTGGGAGTGAGAGTTTCGGCAGCGCCCATGGGCGGACCTCCTCAGAGAGCGGCGCGGAGGCGGCTGGGACGAGAAGCCGCGCGCCCGGCCGCGTCAGAGCTTCAATTCTATTGAAGAGAGCCTCGGAAGCAACAGAAATCCGCCCAACCCTGCTGAAGATTGGCGTCCTTGGGCTGCCCGCCGGGCGCAGGGCGGTCCGATCTTGTGCGGGGGGAGGCCGTTCCGGGGCCGGAACGGCATTAGGCGCGGAGGGCGAATCTCTGTTAAAATCGAAATTCTGAGTTCAACCGCAGGAAGTTACCATGTCCATTCATCCAGTTATGCAGCGCCTGGCCGATAAGCTCCGGCGCACCGACATTCCCGCGTTCGTCCCCGGCGACCAGGTGCGGGTCCAGGTGAAGATCAAGGAAGGCGACAAAGAGCGCCTTCAGGCCTTCGAGGGCCTGGTCATCGCCATCAAGAACGGCCCCCAGGGCAGCTTCACCGTGCGCAAGATGAGCTTTGGCCAGGGTGTCGAGCGCATCTTTCCCTTCAACTCGAAGGTGATCGACAAGGTGGAGAAGGTCCGCAGCTACAAGGTGCGGCGCGCGAAGCTCTACTACATCCGCGGACTGCGGGGCAAGGCGGCGCGGCTCAAGGAGATCGATCGCGTGACCGGCAAGGTTCGCGTTTAAGCGGGATCGACCCCAGGAACAGCCCCGGCTATGGCCGGGGCTGTTCTTTTTTGGGTGCGGGGAGTTGTGGCGTGGGGGGCGCCTGCGGCTTACAGTGGAGAGACGGACCGTGGGCTTTTGGGGCGGGATCTCCGTGAGGGAGGCGGCATGGACATCGGCTTTGCGGGCAAGACGGTGCTGGTGGCGGGCGGAACGGGCGGACTGGGCAGGGCGGTGAGCCTGGCGTTTCTTGAGAACGGCGCGGCGGTCACCGCGACCTATCGCAAGGCAGAGGAGGTTGCCGCGCTGCGCGACGCGGCGGGCGGGAATGCACAGTTGCTTGAGGGGCGCCCGGTGGACATCACCGACGCGGAGGCCGTGGCGGGGATGGTGGAGGACATGCTGGCGAAGCACGGCAGGCTGGACGCGGTGGTGAACTGCGTGGGCGGGTACGCGGGCGGGATCAGGCTGTGGGAGCTGGATACCCGGACCTTCGACGCGATGGAGCTGCTGAATCTGCGGGCGGGATTTGTGCTGGCGCGGGCGGCGATGCCGGCGATGCTGAAGCAGGGAGAGGGCTCGCTGGTGAACGTGGCGGCGCGGGCCGCGGTGGATCACGGCGCGGGCGCGGCGGCCTACGCGGCGACGAAGGCGGCGGCGGTGGCCCTGATGGATTCGCTGGCTGCCGACGCGAGAGGCACGGGTGTGCGGGTGAACTCGGTGCTGCCGAGCATTATCGACACGAAGGCGAACCGGGCGGCGATGCCGGACGCGGATTTTGCCACATGGCCGAAGCCGGAGGAGATCGCGCAGGTGATCTTGTTTCTTTCAAGCGACGCGGCGCGGGCGATTCATGGGGCGGCGGTGCCGGTGTACGGGAACCGGTGAGGGATGGGCGCGCGAAGCCGCGAGGATTGCGGGCTTGGGGGCGGCGGGAATTCTCTATACTCGGTGCATGGCCAGAGCCACGGTGTGCGGATGGAAGCTGGAGCGCGCGGCAAGGAAGCTGGGCGCGCTGCGCATCGCGGGGCTGGACGAGGTGGGACGCGGGCCGATGTTCGGGCCGGTGGTGGCCGCGGCGGTGATCCTGGCGCCGGGCTGCCGTCTCGAGGGGCTTACGGACTCAAAACAGCTCAGCGTGAAAAGGCGCGCCGTGCTCGACGTGGAGATCCGGTCGAACGCGGTGGCGTTTGCGATCGCCGCGGTGGACGCCGAGACCATCGACCGCATCAATATCCGCCAGGCTTCGCTGCTGGCGATGCGGCGCGCGGTGGAGCAGCTGGCGCTGACGCCCGATTACCTGCTGATCGACGGCGTGGACACGATCGAGTGGCCCTGCCCGCAGCAGGCCGTGGTGGAGGGGGACGCGACGAGTTTCTCGATTGCGGCGGCGAGCGTTCTGGCCAAGGTGTACCGCGACCGGCTGATGGTGGAGCTCGACCGCGAGTTTCCCGGCTACGGGCTGGCTAGCCACAAGGGCTACTGCTCGCCCGAGCACCTGGCGGCGCTGGCGCGGCTGGGCCCCACGCCCCTGCACCGCAAGAGCTATCACCCGGTGGCGCAGAGGCTGCTCGAGTTCGATTGAGGCCGATGATGCGGGGCCCTCGTCGTTTGATTCCGAAATAACATCGCAACCGATTCAGCGGAGGTGGAAGGTTTCCGCAGGGGCTAAAGCCCACGCTCATACGCGGCTGTTTGCGGCACGACTGAAGTCGTGCCCTGATACAAAAGTCGTGCCCTGATAAGAAACAAAGTTGCAAGTGCAACAAAACAAGAGATGCATTCTACGGACTCCCACCCATCGGACAAAAACAAAGACGTCCGATGGATGGGGCACAGTTTCATCCCCGCGGGTCGGCAACGACGGTGGAGGACTGTTACAAGACCCACCCGCGTCAGGTTTTTCCGCGACCTGCCAGGTCTCTGACAGGATGGTTTTGAACCTTCGATTGCCAATCCCAGGTCTCAAAATCGAGACCTGGGGCACCCTGGGGCTTTGGGCCAAGCCCACCCTAGCCGCAAAGACAAAGACGCGGCGAGGGTGGGGCACCCGGGGGCTGTGGAGATGGGGACATTTTTCCCAGGTCTCAAAATCGAGACCTGGGGCACCCGAGATTCGTACAAAATCAGGCGGTCAGAGACCGAGTGTGGTCCGCCGGAAACACGGGATGTTCTTCAGCAGGCAGGCAGAGCGGAAGACCGCAAGGGCTAAAGCCCCAACCTTCGAAACAGGCGTGTCTCGGCACGACTGAGGTCGTGCCCTGATACAAAACATAACCGATGCGACTTGCGGCGGACTAGCCTAGCTCCCGACGGTCCGGGCGGTGGCGGCGCTGGCTTTGCGCTGCTGCCACCAGGCGAGCAGGGGCCGCGCGGCCAGCAGCACCGCCAGGATGAGGGTGATGCGGAGCGGGGTCAGCACGCCCGGCTTCAACTGCCACCAGAAATGAATCACTCCCAGGATGGCGGCGGGATAGATGAGCGTGTGCAGGCGGTTCCAGCGCTTGCCGCCGAGCTTGCGGATCGCCCAGCGCGTCGAGGTCGCGGCCAGGGGGATGAGCAGCAGGTAAGCGGCCGCGCCCGCGGTGATGAAGCGCCGCTGCGCTACGTCGGCAAGCATGAGGCTCATGTTGAAGCCCGAGTAGAGCGCCACGTAGGTGAGCATGTGCAGGGAGGCGTAGAAGAAGGCGAAGAGGCCGAGCAGGCGGCGAAACCTGATGAGCCAGCTCAGCCGCGGCCAGATGCGGCGCAGGGGCGAGATGGCCAGGGTGATGACGAGGAGGCGCAGGGTGGTGAAGCCGGTGGTCTGGGCGATGGTGGAGGTGGGGTTGGGTCCGAGATTGTTCTGGACCGCGGCCCACACCAGCCACGCGAGCGGGGCGAGGCAGGCGAGCCAGGTGAGCGTCTTGAGCGGGATGAGGGTGGAGAGTTTCATGGCTAGCGAGTTAGCAAGTTGGCAAGTTGGCGAGTTAGCGAGTTAGCGGAGTTAGCGGAGTTAGCGGAGCTGGCGGAGCTGATCCGCAATTTGCTGCTTCGCTGAATTGCCAACTTGCTGACTTGCTTTTCTGCTTCAGTAATACCGGCTCAGATTCATGCCTGCGTAGAGGGACGCGACCTGGTCGCCGTAGCCGTTGAACATCAGCGTAGACCGCAGCTGGTCGTAGAAGGGCAAGCCGATGCGGCGCTCGGTCTTCTGGCTCCAGGGTACGCGGTCGACGCTGGGATTCACGTTCGAATAGAAGCCATAGGCTCCGGGAGACTGCTCGTTCCAGGTGGTCGGGGGCTGGTAGTCGACGAACTTGATCTTGACGATCGACTTGGCGGACTTGTAGCCGTACTTCCAGGGGACCACGATGCGCACCGGGGCGCCGTCCTGGTTGGGGAGCACGTCGCCGTAGAGCCCGAAGGTGAGCAGGGTGAGGGGATTCATGGCCTCGTCCATGCGCAGGCCCTCCACATAGGGCCACTCGATGGTGGCGTCCTCGCCCGCCCACTTCTCGACGCGGCCGTTGTAGTAGGAGACGAACTGCAGGTACTTGGCCGAGGGCAGGGGATCGCACTGCTTGATGAGCTCGGAGAGCGAGTAGCCAATCCAGGGGATCACCATGCTCCAAGCTTCGACGCAGCGGTGGCGGTAGACGCGGTCTTCGAGCGGGCGCAGCTTGAGCAGGTCCTCGATGTCGAAGGTGAGCGGCTTTTTCACCTTGCCCTCGACCTTCACGCTCCAGGGGCGGGTGGGCAGGCCTCCGGCGTTCTTCGCGGGCTGGTCCTTCTCGATGCCGAACTCGTAGAAGTTGTTGTAGTGGGTGATGTCCTCGTAGGGCGTGAGAGTTTCGCCGGTGGTGGTCAAGGGGCTGTAGACGGTTTTGAGCCTGGTGTCCGCGTGGACCACGGCGCGGGGATCGAAGGCCTGCGCGAGGCGATCGGCGCCCAGAGCCGCTGCGCCCACAGTAGCCGCGCCGGCGGCGGCGTTGCGCAAGAAACGGCGGCGGCTCAGATAACGCCGGTACTCGCCCGGCGACGTGATCTCGGAGGATGGAATGTCTGGCGGTTTGCCGATGAGCATGGGACGACCTCGCTTGCGGGGAAAAACCTTACGCGTCCATTAGACACCCGCGTGAGGGGGCAAGTTACAAATCGAGGGAGGAATTGAATTCGGGGTGAGCCGATTGGGCAGGGCGCGGGGACCGCGCTCGATATGAATCCTGCTGTGCCGCGGGCTACGCGGTGCGGGCGAAGACGCGCGCCTCGAGGCGCGCGAGCCGGCCCTCATGGTCCTTGCGGACTTCGTCCTCGATGCGATCGAAGCGGGTCTCCAGGCGGCTGAGACGTTCGTTGACCTGATTGAATCCATCGCGCATCTCGGAGCGGAGATCGTCGATGCGCCTGCCCTGGTCGTCGATGCGCCTGCCCTGGTCGTCGATGCGCCTGCCCTGGTCGTCGATGCGCTTGCCCAGGCCGTCGATGCGCTGTCCCAGGTCGTCGATGCGCTGGCCCAACCCGCTGAAGGCGCGGCCATTCACCAGCGCCGACCCCAGCCACACGACCAGGATCGAGAAGACCGGCAGGCCCATCGCGAAATAGAACTGGAGATTCGTCATCGGCTGACTGATTGTAGCGTGAGTTGAGCGGCAAGACAAAGAAGCGGCAGGCGAAGCGGCAGGCGAAGGTCAGCCTGCGGCCGGCTCCGATGCCGTTGGCACCCAGTAGCGCCGCTCCACGCGACCGGGCAGTTGCGCATCTCCAATGCGCACGCCGCCGCACTTCTCGATCACGCGCGCCGAGGCGGCATTGGTCGTATTGCAGGTGACGAGCGCTTGCGCCATGCTTTCCGCGCGCAGCTTGCCCAGCGCCAGGCGCAGGGCCGCCGTGGCCACGCCGCAGTTTCTGCGGGAGGGACGCACCTTGTACCCGATGTGCCCGCCGATCTTTTCGAGGTGCGGCGTCAGGCGGTGGCGCAGGTAGATCTCGCCGAGGATCCGTCCACCGGCCTCGATGAAGTACGAATCCATGGGAACGATCTCGGGGGTGGGGGCGCCGCCGTGCTTCATCTGCATGAGCAGGGAATAGAAGGGCGCATAGCCTTGCCACGCGACGGCGAAACCTCCGCTGTAGACGTGCAGCTCACCCGCGGCGCGGAACTCTTCGAGCATGGCGGCGAACTCCTCGTCGCGCCCCGGGGCCATGGGTGTGAGCACGATGCGCGCAGCCAGTTCGTCCCTCGCCATTCTGCTCCTATCCAAGTTCCGCGGGGGGCGCGGCAGGCGCGATCGGCCTCGCGAACGGCCACTCGCGCAGTTGGCGCGCGCGGACCAGGTAGATGAGCGTGCCGGAGACGCCGATGACGGCGGCGGCCAGGAGGCCGCCGAGCGCCCTGGGCCGCATGACGAGGAGATAGACGAAGCCGGCCATCGCCGCCAGGGGCGGCAGCGGATACAGCGGAATCCGGAAGGGGCGTTCCAGCTCCGGCCGGCGGGCGCGCAGCCAGATCACGCCGACCTGCTGCAAGAGAAACTGAAGCAGAATGCGTGTGATGACGAGCATGGTGATCACCTGTTCGAGCGAGAAGAAGCAGAAGCAGGCGGCCACCAAGCCCAGCGCCACCAGGGAGCGATGGGGAATGCCGTGCCGGGGATGCACGGCGGCGAGGAAGCGGAAGTAGTTGCCGTCGCGCGCCGCGGCATAGGGCACGCGCGAGTAGCCGAGGAGGAGCGAAAACACCGAGGCAAAGGCCGTCCACATGACCAGCAGGGCGATGGTGTATCCGGCCCAGGGGCCGAAGGCGGAGCGGCCGATCTCAGCGACCAGGCGGATGCGCATGGCCGCGCTCTCGGCCGCGTGGAGCGCGGCATTGCGCATGGAGGGCAGCGCGGCCATGTTCATGGCGATGTAGAACGCCGAGACCAGCACCACCGAGATCAGGATGGCGCGGGGAATGGTCTTCTCGGGCCGGCGCACCTCGCTGCCGAGGAAGCAGATGTTGTAGTAGCCCCAGTAGTCGTAGGTGGTAATGAGCGTGGCCTGGGCGAGGCCGCCGAGGGCGATGGCCGCGTGCAGTCCGGGCGCAGGGGGCATGTGCCAACCGCCGGCGGCGGCGGCATGAGCAAAGCCCGAGACGATGACGCCGGCGATTGCGGCCATCACGCCGCCGAAGAGCACCCAGGCCATCCCCGTCACCACGCTCAAGCGGCGAAAGAGCATCCAGGTGACGAGGAGGCAGACGGCCGCGGCCACAAAGCTCGAGTAGTGGAGGGCGGGCCAGGCGGCGATGGGCCCGGCATCGAGCCCCGGCCAGAAGATGCCCAGGAACCCGGCGAGGCCGATGCAGCCGGATGCAATCGAGAGCGGCGCGGTAAAGCTCAACTGCCACACGAAGAGAAAGCTGAGCCAGTTGCCGGCGCGCTCCGGGCCGTAGATCTCGCGCAGGAAGGCATAGGAACCGCCGGCGCGGGGAAAGGCGGCGCCCAGCTCGGCCCAGACCAGGCCGTCGGCCACGGCGATGGCGGCGCCCAGCACCCAGGCCCAGATGGAAAGCCGGTAGCCCGCCGCCGCGATGACCAGCGGCAGGGTGATGAAGGGCCCCACGCCGATCATCTCGAGCATGTTGAAGAGCACGGCGGAGCCGAGGCCGATGCGCCTCTCGAGGGTTGCGCCGCCGGCGGACGTGGGCTGGCTGGGAGTCATCGTGGGTCTGCGTGCTCCACGGATTGTACACTGGCCTGTAGACTGATCTTGCCTATGAATCTTCCCTCCGGTTGGCCCAAATCAGCAGTATGCGCAGCCCTCGCGGGCCTTGTCCTGGCGGGCGCGGCCGCCTCTGGTGGGGGCGCCCCGCAGTCGCAGGCGGCGGATTCGCCCAACGCCGAACTCGATGGGGTTCCATTGCCCGCGCCGGCCCCTTATGCGCTGCCCCTGCCGGAAGACCGCGGCGCGGCCGCCATCGAGCAGGCGCTCAAGCGCCTGGACACCACGGCCAGCATCCTCTTTATCGTGGCCCATCCCGACGACGAGGATGGCTCGCTGCTGACCTATCTCGCGCGGGGCCGCGGCGTGCGCGCCACGCTCTTGACTCTCAATCGCGGCGAGGGCGGCCAGAACCTGATGTCGGCCGACGAGAACGACGCGCTGGGCCTGATCCGCACCAACGAGCTGCTGATGGCGGGCCGCTACTACGGCGTGCATCAGCTCTTTGGAACGGAGGTCGACTTCGGGTTCTCCAAGACGCAGGAAGAGTCGTTCGCGCAGTGGGGCCACGAGCGGGTTCTCTACGACGCGGTTCTGGCGGTGCGCCGCACGCGGCCGCAGATCGTCGCCAGCACCTTTGTGGGCGGGGTCACCGACGGGCACGGGCACCACCAGGTCTCGGGCGAGGTTGCCCAGGAGGTCTTCAAGGCCGCGGGCGATCCCAAGGTGTTTCCCGACCAGCTCAAGAATGGCCTGGAGCCGTGGCAGCCGCTGGCCGTCTACTCGCGCACGCCCTTTGCGCGCATCATCAGCGGAAAGATGTTCGACTACGCCACCGGAAAATGGGCGGCGGCCGGGTTTCGCAACTACGTGACGGGCGCATGGACGGCGGGCGCGCTTTCAACGGACGTGCGCGTTCCCGTGGGCACGTACGATCCGGCGCTGGGGCGCACCTATGTGCAGATCTCCCGCCAGGGCTGGGGCGACCAGAAGTCGCAGAACGGCGGCGCCAACCCCACGCTCAGCGGACCCGACGACTCCGACTATCACCTTTGGGCGGTGGCGCCGCGGGCCCAGGCCCCGGCCGGCACCAACGCGGCGAACGACGACCTCTTTCACAACAGCAAGGTGGATATCGACACCAGCCTGGAGGGTCTGGCGCGGCTGGCCGGCGGCAACCCTCCTGCGTGGCTCACGGGCGGCCTTGATCGCGTTCAAGCCGGCGTGGCCTCGATCCTGGCGGGATGCCCGTGCTCCGATCCGTCCGCAACGGCGCGCAAACTCGTGCCCGTCTACCGCGACACGCTCGATCTGCGCAGCCGCGTAGCCGCGAGCGATCTCGATTCGGAAGCCAAGGCCGACCTGCTCTTCCAGCTCGACACCAAGATCGATCAGTTTGAGTCCGCCTTCAAAGACCTGCTTGGCCTCAACATGCAGGCCTTCACCGCGAGAGGGGGCGAGGCTGGCCGCAGCCCGTTCCCCGGAGCGTCCGCGGGCGAGATGCCGGCCAGCGTGACCCCGGGCGAGGAGTTTTATGTACGCGTGCACACGGCCCACCCGGAAGGGGACGTGCGGCTGGCGCGGGTGTGGCTGGTGAGCCAGAGCGGGCCGGCGTGGCCGGCTGAGGACGCGGCCGGGGCGATCGACGCCTCCGCAGCGGCCGCGCCCGCCACCAATCGCACCTTCAAGGTGCGCGTGCCCGAAGACGCCGAGGCCACCAGGCCTTACTTCACGCGGCCGAATCTGGAGCAGGCTTATTACGATATTTCCAATCCCAAGTGGCGGCTGGATCCTTTTGCTCCCTGGCCTCTGGCGGCGTGGGCCGAGTTCACTTTCGACGGAGTCCCGATCCGCATCGGCGAGGTGGTCCAGACCCTACATCGCGTGACGGGGCCGGGCGGCATCTATGAGCCGCTGGTGGTGACGCCGGCCATCGGCGTCCGCGTCGATCCGGAGGCGCGCATCCTGCCGCTCGACGGCGGGCCGCTGCCGGTCCACGTGACCATCCACGCGGAGACCGCGGCCAGCGGGACGGTCAGCCTCAAGCTCCCCGCCGGCTGGCATTCCGATCCGGCGCAGGCGCCGTTCAAGATCGCGAACGCCGGCGACGCGGAGGCGCTTGTCTTCTCGGTCACGTCCGACGGAGCCGCAACCGGCGCCTACACGGTGGCAGCGATCGCGCAGTCCGGGGGAAAGAGTTACGAGAGCGGCTGGCGGACGGTGGGCTACACCGGCCTGCGCCCATACAACCTCTACATGCCCGCGGTTCTCAAGACCCGCAAGGTCGACGTGAAGCTCGCGCCCGGCCTGCGTGTTGGCTACGTCATGGGCACCGGCGACGAGGTGCCCGAGGCGATCCGGGAACTGGGCGTCGCGCCGCACCTGCTGACCGCGGCCGACCTGAGCTCGGGCGACCTCTCGCAGTGGAACGTCATCGTGGTCGGCATCCGGGCGTATTCGGTCCGGCCCGAGCTGGCGCAGGCGCAGCCGCGGCTCGACCAGTGGGTCAAAGAGGGCGGAACGCTGATCGTGCAGTACCAGAGCGGCGATTTTCCGGCGCCGCTGCCGATCACGGTGGAGGCCCAGCCTTCGTTTTACGTGGTGGACGAGAGCGATCCGGTAAAACTGCTGGCGCCGTCGAACCCTCTGCTGAGCCGGCCCAATGGCATCACGGAGGCGGACTTCGACGGCTGGGTGGAGGAGCGCGGCCACGGGTTCCCGGCGGACTGGGACCCGGGTTACACCGCGCTGACCGAGACCGCGGATCCCGGCCAGGATCCGCAGCGCGGCGGCCTGCTGGTGACTCACCCGGGCAAGGGCACTTATATCTACGTTGCCTACGCACTCTATCGCCAGTTACCGGAGTTAGTGCCGGGATCTTACCGGATTCTGGCAAACCTGATAAGTGCGGGACATAACAAGTAACTCAATCGAGTTATCGCCTGGCGAAATTCAATCAGTGCTTGATGTGCGCCCGCTCAAGCACAGTAAGACGTTCCCTATCTATTGTTAAATTGCGGTGAAAATCGCGCCTTGTGCTCGTGCGCTAGCTGCCGGGCAGGCGATGGAAATTCGATTAAAACTCTGTGAATTCGTTAAATATTCATCTAGTTCTGCGAGTCTGGTGAACGGAACCGCAGGCGAGCCCAGGCTGTGAGGGCTCTCCCGGGTACATGCTGAATCTCCCCCGTAAACCGCAAGGGGCCGGATGTTTGTTGTCTGGTGCGGCCGGCCCGTGTGCGGAGGTATGGATGCGCATGGTCTCGAATGGCGTATCCCCGGTCCCAAAACACCGTATGAGTGAGAGGAAATGAGAGGCCCAATGAACTTCAAAGCCAAGTGCGCCGCTGCGGCGATTCTCGCAGCTTCTCTTGCAATCCCGTTCGCCTACGCCAGCGATCCTGCTGCGCCGCCGGCGAAGAAGCATCACGCAACCCGCCACGAACGCGAGAGGGGCCCGTCGGTCGAGGAGCAACTCGAGAACCTGCGCCAGCAGATGCAGACCCAGCAGACCCAGATCGACAGCCTGAAGGATCAGCTCTCGAACAAGGATCAGCAGTTGCAGCAGGCGCAGCAGGCCGCGACCGCGGCCCAGGCCGCCGCGGACAAGGCGCAGCAGGAGGTCGACCAGCAGCAGCAGGCGGTGACCGCGAACACTTCGGCGGTAAGCACTCTTCAGTCTTCGGTGAGCGATATGAAGGGCAGCCAGGCCTCGCTGGCTACGACCATCTCCGACGAGACCACGGCGATCAAGAAGGAGGTCTCGAGCCCGGACGCGATTCATTACAAGGGCATCACGATCTCGCCCCATGGCAGCTTCCTGGCGGGTGAAACCGTGTACCGGACCTCAACCATGGGCGACGGCCTGAATACGCACTTCTCCAGCATTCCGCTGAACAACTCGCAGGCTGCGCAGATCAGCGAGTGGCAGGGTTCCGGCCGCCAGTCGCGCGTGGCCCTCAAGGCTACCGGCAAGGATGGCGGCCTGACCCTGACCGGGTACTACGAGGCTGACTGGCTGAGCTCCGGCAACACCTCCAACAACAACCAGTCGAACAGCTACACCCTGCGCCAGCGGCAACTGTGGGCCGAGGCCAAGACCGACAGCGGCTGGACCGTCTCCGGCGGCCAGGGCTGGTCGCTGGCCGCGGAGACCACCGATGGATTGCAGCGCGGGTCGGAGATTCTGCCGGCCACCATCGATCCCCAGTACGAAGCGGGCTTTGTGTGGACGCGGCAGTACAGCTTCCGCGTGAGCAAGAACTGGGGCAACAAGATCTTCCTGGGCGCATCGGCGGAGAATGCCGAGACCCTGAACCCGGCCGGCAGCGGCTATTCCACCACCGACTTTGAGTTCGGACAGGCGGGTGATGGCGGCGGCCTCTACGACTCCGCCAACAACTACACCCCGAACCCGGCGCCGGACTTCGTGATCAAGATGGCCTTCGAGCCGGGCTGGGGCCACTGGGAGATCTTCAACATCGACCGCTTCTTCCGCGACCGCGTCTATCCCACCGGGGGCAGCCCGTATAACAACACGGTGGAGGGCTCGGGCATCGGCGGCGGCTTCCGCGTGCCTTTGGCCAACAAGAAGCTCACCATCGGCCTCAAGGGTCTGTATGGCGAGGGCATGGGCCGCTACGGCTCGTCCACCATCGCCGACGTGACGGTGCGCTCCAATGGCACGCTGGCTCCGCTGCGCGCCTTCTCCGCCCTGAGCACGGTGGAGACGAGCCCCACCAAGCGGCTGATGCTCTACTTCAACTACGGCGGCGACTACGTCTACCGCGAATACTGGTGGACGGGCGCCACCACGGCGGAGGGCTACGGCGTGCCGGGATCTTTCACCAACGCCCCGGCCATGTCCGGCTGCAATACCCAACCCACCACGGTCAGCAGCGACACGACCTTCAGCGCGCCCTCCAACTGCGGCGCCAACACCAAGGACGTGCAGGAGGTCACGGTTGGCAACTGGTACAACCTCTACGACGGGCCCAAGGGACGGCTTCGCTTTGGCCTGCAGTACAGCTGGTTCGAGCGCGATCTCTGGTCGGGTCTGGGCGGACCGCTCAACCCGGACGGCGGCGCTCGCGGCAATCTGAACACGTTCTACACTTCGTTCCGCTACTACATGCCGTAATCGCGGCGGGTCTACGGCCCTCGCTCGGCGAAGAGGCAGCCTTCGGGCTGCCTCTTCGGTTCTGGCGGGCGGCACGTCTCTGCCAACCCTGCAACCACCTCGCGCTGCGGCGCATCGATAGTGCAGCAGGCCGAGCATCAGGGGTGAAGGCGGCCGGACGAATTTCCGGAGAGGGGTGGCGTGTCCATATTTTTTCCCAAAGATGGCTTTGCGCGAGTGCGTTTCAAATTGGGAGTGCTGGTGGAGGATTCCATGGACGCGGGCACTGCTTTTCCTACCCCGCCGCCTAGACTTTAATCTTTCCGGTTTTGATGAGCAGGTACGTATGGTGGTCAAAACACAGAACAAGGGCCGCAGTGTTACCGGTTTGAGCATAGGCGCCGCGAACGTGAGGCGGTATTTTCCCAAAAATGTATCCGCCATCGAGCTGCAACTGGATCATCTCCAGATCGAGTGTGGGCTGGAACCGGGATTCTGGAATGGCGAACCCGAGATTCACGACCGCAGGCTGTGCGCCTGGCTGGAAGCGAAGAACTGCCAGGGACAGCCGGGGCGGCCGCCGGTTCCGCTGGCGATGATTCCATCCGGGGAGAACTCGTACAGGCTGCAGCCGCTGCGTGCGGTGCAGCGGACGCGCAACCGGCCGGCGCGGCCGAATGCGGCTTGAGGCGATTCGCCAGTTTCTCTCCGTGCGCCGATTGCGGAGCCGCTCCAGGCGTGTGAGCGCTTGATTTTGTGGGTTCGATTGCCGGTGCCAGGTCCCAAAATCGGGATCTCCGCCCCGGAGCTGGGGCACCCAGTGCCGGTACAAGCTCAAGCGGTCAAGGTTCCAGTAGTTTGATTCCGAAATAACATCGCAACCGATTCAGCGGAGGTGGAAGGTTTCCGCGGGGGCTAAAGCCCACGCTCCTATGCGGCTGTTTGCGGCACGACTGTTACAAACCGCATTCGGCCGTATTGCCACGTTATTTTGGAATCGTCCTGCTGGTGTGCGTATGTGAAAGGCCGGATTCCAGCGGGTGCTTGCAGCCAAAAGGCCCGCGGCTGAAGCCGCATTCCAACTTTGGGCGGCATTCAGCAGCCTGAAGGCTGCTGCTCCCTCCGATGATCGCCGACCCCTGACAACTGAGTTGATACACTCGGTGTGCGTATGTGAAAGGCCGGATTCCAGCGGGTGCTTGCAGCCCAAAGGCCCGCGGCTGAAGCCGCATTCCAACTTTGGGCGGCATTCAGCAGCCTGAAGGCTGCTGCTCCCTCCGATGATCGCCGACCCCTGACAACTGAGTTGATACACTCGGTGTGCGTATGTGAAAGGCCGGATTGCAGCGGGTGCTTGCAGCCAAAAGGCCCGCGGCTGAAGCCGCATTCCAACTTTGGGCGGCATTCAGCAGCCTGAAGGCTGCTGCTCCCTCCGATGATCGCCGACCCCTGACAACCGAGTTGATACACTCGGAGTGCGATGACCGAAATCGAACTCCGCGGCGCCGTTGAGCGCCACTTCGCTGCCGGAGCCGAGTCTACAACCGATCCGGAGGCCATGACGGCATTTCTCGCCTTGCGTGCCGCGCTTGAAGGCGGGCAGATCCGCGCCGCGGAGCCCGACCCGGCGGCGCCTACAGGCTGGCGAGTGAACCCATGGGTCAAGCAGGGCATCCTGCTCGGATTCCGGCTGGGCGCCCTGCAGGAGCAGCCTTCCGGCGGCCTCTCCTTCGTTGACAAGCACACCTTTCCGGTGCGGCAGTTTGTCCGCGACGACGGGGTGCGCATCGTTCCCGGGGGCTCGTCGGTGCGCGCCGGCGCGTATATTGCGCGCGGCGCCGTGTGCATGCCGCCGATGTACATCAACGCGGGCGCGTACGTGGACGAGGGGGCGATGGTGGACTCTCACGCCCTGGTCGGCTCCTGCGCCCAGATCGGCAAACGCGTACACCTGAGCGCCGCGGCGCAGATCGGCGGCGTGCTCGAGCCGGTCAACGCCAGCCCGGTGATCGTCGAGGACGATGTGCTGGTGGGCGGCAACTGCGGCGTCTACGAGGGAACGGTGGTGCGCCGGCGCGCCGTGCTTGCGGCCGGGACCATCCTTACGCGCGGCACGCCGGTCTTCGATCTTGTCCAAGGCGAAACGTTGCGTGCTACCGCCGAGACGCCGCTGGTGATTCCCGAGGACGCGGTGGTGGTCCCGGGAGCGCGCGCCGTCAACAAGGGCATGGGCCGCGAGTGGGGCCTGAGCCTCTACGCCGCCGTGATCGTGAAGTACCGCGACGAGAAGACGGACCTGAGCGCGGCGCTTGAAGATTTGCTACGGTAGGCTCATGAGCCTCCGCGCCCTTCGCGTCATCCCTATCCTGCGCATCTTCTCTGTGGAGAAGGCCCGCGAGTTCTATCTCGACTACGCGGGCTTCCATCTCGACTGGGAGCACCGCTTCGAGCCGACAGCGCCGCTCTACATGCAGGTGTCGCGCAACGGGCTGGTGCTGCACCTCTCCGAGCACTACGGCGACGGCTCTCCGGGCGTCTCGTTTCAGGTGGATTTTGAAGGGGTGGTGGAACTGCACGCCGAGCTGAGCGCCAAGAACTATCCTTACTGGCGCCCGGGGGTCAGCGAGACGTTTTGGGGGACACCTCGGCTTGTCCTGCTCGACCCGTTCGGCAACAAGGTGCAGCTCTGCGAGCCGAAGACGGGCGAATCCGGGCAGGGATAACTACAGCTCGGAGGGATTTGATGCGGCCCGGGTTTGATTCGGCCTGGCCTTCAGGATTTCTCCGGCGCATTGAGGTCCACGAGCCCCTCGGGCAGCGCCATCTGCACGCGCCGGGCTTCGAGGTCGATCTGGCGCAGGAAGCTTCTGGCGAAGGGAACCAGGACCTCGCCGGCGGCGCTGCGGACGACGAGGAGGGCCACGGGGCCGGCGGTGCGGTCCACGTCTTCGATCACGCCGACCGCTACTGCAGACCCGTCTGCCGCCATATCGAACAGCGCGCATCCGATGAGGTCGCCGATGTAGGCCTCGTCCGGGGCCAGCTCGGCCCGCTCGGCGCGGGGGATGGCGGCGATCAGCCCGGCCAGCTCCTCGGCCGCGGAGATCGAGTCCACACCGCTGAAGTGCAGCACGACGCCGCCCTTGTGCGCCCAGTGGTTCTCAAGCGCCATCTCGCGGGGAGGGGCCGTGCCGTCTTCGGCCACCAGCCAGAGCCGCCTGCGTTGGGCAAATTTCTCAGGGAAATCGGTCAGAACTTCGGCGAAGACCTCGCCTTTGCGACCCTGTGGGCGGCGGACGCGCGCCAGCCACGTCCACTGAGCAGAGGTGGTCAATGTTCCAGCTCCGTGGTTCCAGCTCCGTGGTTCGAGCTCCGTGAAACCGGCTCCAGAACCGCCGTTGACTCAGCCTTGGTCATCCTCTTCGAGGATGTCGAGGGTGTAGCGGTGATGGAGCTTCATGCTGACGGCGCCGAGGATGGTGCGCACCGAGCGCGCGGTCCGTCCCTGCTTGCCGATCACCTTGCCGACGTCCTGGGGAGCGACGCGGAGTTTCAGAATCGTATTTTCATCCCGCTCCACCGATTCGACTGCAACGGCAGACGGTTCGTCGACCAGCGCCCGCGCGATCTCGCGGACCAGGTCGTCCACAGCGACCATATCGTGTTGGGTCATGCTCTTGCCTCTGACCGGTGCGTCTCGAAACTGGCGACCGTAGTCTGTGCGCGAATAGTATCAGCAAAAACCTATCGCCGTCAGCAAGTGTCTTTACCGATCCGAGGGCGCCGGCCGCGGTAATGAAGGTTGGGAGATGATCAGACCGCGGCGGTATCGGCGGCGGGTTCGCCAACGGGAGTTGGCTCCGCGGCAGGTTCCGAGGCAGGCATCGGGGCCGGCTCGGGCGCGGGTTCCGGTGCGGGCGCCGCGGCCGGGGCCTTGACCAGAATCTTGGCCACGGTCGGGGACAATTGGGCGCCGACGCTCCGCCAGTAGGCGATGCGCTCCTGTTTCAGCTCGATGCTGGCGGGGTTGGTGCGGGGGTTGTAGGTGCCGACCACTTCGATGGAACGGCCATTCCGCGCGCGGTCCTTCTCGATGACCACAATACGGTAGTAAGGTTGCTTGCGGGCGCCGACGCGCGCCAGACGAATCATCACCACAGCGGTACGGTTCCTTTCAACTTCAACGCTCTCGGGAGTTTTGCATCTCCGGCGGCGGCATGCGGTCCGGCCAAACGAAAGGCCAGACTTGAGCGGCTCCAGGTAATCGTCCCGACCCGGGCATCTTTCAGGCCGGAGCTCCCTGACGGCGGCATCGGCTTGAGATCAGCACCTTAGGGATGCGTTCAACCTGGCGCCGCGATTGTCGTCCGGCCCGGGCAAGACTCAACATCTAAGTATCGCCGAAACCTGCGCCCCAAGGCAACTCCGGTTGCAGATTCGCGGGCTATGGGCGCGGCGGGGCCGGTGCATGCATGGGCGCGCCCCGCCTGGCGTCCCGCGTGCTACCCTGAGTTTTCAGGCCTGTTTCCTCCGGTGTGCGAGAGTGCAGAGCAGCCGCGCGCCTGGGCCGTTGAGGAGTGTTTGCTTGCTGGCCAGCCGTTTTCTCGTCGCCGTCTTCGAGTTTGTATTGCTGCTTTTTTCCCTCAGCTTTCACGAGTGCGCCCATGCCTGGACGGCTTCACTTCTCGGCGACCACACCGCGCGCCTGCAGGGCCGGGTGACCCTCAACCCCGTGTACCACGCCGACCCTATCGGCACTTTTCTGATTCCCGGGCTGATCATCTTCGGCCCGCTGGTCGGGTTCAGCCTGTTGAGCGGATTCCTGATCGGATGGGCCAAGCCCACGCCGGTGATCACGCGCAACTTTCGCAAGATCGGGCGCGACGACAACCTGACCACGCTGGCCGGACCGGTCTCGAACCTGCTTCTGGTGGCGGCGGCCTTTGTGATTCTCGCCGTTATCTGCCTCGCCGTTCCCGGCGGGCGGATGCTGGTGGCCACCACTCTCGGGGGCGGGATGGTTCTGGGCAGAACGGGAGTTTTGCCGGCCATTGTGCTGCTGGCGGTGCTGGCGATCCTGGTGAACCTGTCGCTGTTCTTTTTCAACCTGCTACCGGTGCCGCCGCTCGACGGCAGCCGGCTGCTGCGCAACCTGCTGCCTTACAACGCCGTCCAGGCCTATGACCGGATTCCGATCTGGATCAGCTACCTGCTGATGATCTTCGTGGGCGGCTACATCCTCGACCTGCTGCTCAGCCCGGTGCTGGGCCTGATTTACTTCGCGCTTCTCCACATCTGAGGGCGGGGCGAGCGCGTCTCCGCTGCCGCTACAATAGAACGAGCCTTTCGGCCATCTTCCTGCAGCGCCGGCGGGGTTTTTGCTGCCTGCGCGTGGAAACGAATCGAAATCATGTCGGAATCCCTCACTACATCGTCGCGCCCGCGCGTGCTCAGCGGCATGAGGCCCACGGG
>DATJMU010000177.1:0-54177 GCA_035508555.1 Occallatibacter sp.
CGCGCCGTCCTGCGACGTGCCTTCCGCTACTGCCGTAACTGTCCCTGCCGCCATCCGAGATACCCTCCAAGCTGGTTTGCTTTGGCTGTTCTCCGTGGTTTCTTCCCCGTGCTCAACACTGCCGGCTTCCGCTGTCGGAAAGCCGACCTCTGCCAACGAACATTGGCTGGGCGACCTGGATTCGAACCAGGATAAATGCCTCCAAAGGGCATTGTCCTACCATTGAACGATCGCCCAACACCGCCGGCCAACCGCAGGCGAGTCTCGCTCGCACAACAGATGGCTGTCAACCGCGTTTATTCCACAAGCATCGTCCGCCAGTATTCGGCCCGGGGGAGCGTACGCGTTGTCTGCGCCCGCAGCCCGGGAAAATCCGCTTTCAACCGGCGTTCGATGGTTTCCGTGTCTCCCCGGGTTTTGTAGAGCCCGAAGAGAGCCGAACCGGACCCCGAAAGCGAGGCGTGGAGGGCCGCCTCCGGCGTGCCGGCGGACGCAAGAACCTGCTTGATCGCACGAAGAGTGGGATGCTGGGAGAAGACAACGCGCTCGAAGTCGTTCTCGATCCAGCTTAAGATCCCGGTGCGGACAAGCACGGACCCTTGCGGCCCGGCCAGGTCCTCTTGCTTGAAGAGGACACCGGAGGAGCTGTCTCCTTCGCCGGCCCCTGGAATTGTAACCCCAAAGGCGCTTGCGTAGGCATGGCTCAACCTATTTAGTTTACCGGCGCTTGCCTCGGCGGTCAAACCCTCGGCCGTGCAAAGGGCGTCCCAGTCGCGGAAGGCCTGCGGGGTGGAGACACCAAGGGCCGGCGTGGCGACGATACACCAGGTGGGTTCGATATCGGGGAGGGCGGAGACCTGCTGGCCACGGTCGAGGCCGAGGACGGTGCCGCCGATAAGGAACAGCGGCACATCGGAGCCTACCCGGGCGGCAATCTTCAGCCTGTGCGCGGGCCAGTCCGCATCTGCCTTTTGCCTGCCTCCTGATCCCTGCCCCCCGACCCCCATCTCGGCCTCCAACCCTACCAGCGCGGCGACGGCGTTGGCGGATCCGGCGCCGAGGCCGCCCTGCACTGGGAGCCGCTTCTCGATGTGGACCTCGACCTCGGCAGCGATGCCAAGTGCTTCGAGCGCCAGCACCAACATCTTCCAGGCCGTGTTGCGCTCGTCGGTGGGGACGCGCTCGTCGTTCGAGGTGAGGCAGAGGGCCGTCTTGGCCGACGGCCGGGCGGTGACGGTTACGAGGTCGTGGAGTTCGAGGGTCTGGTAGGCGGTGACGAGAGAGTGGAAGCCGTCGGCTCGCGGCGCTCCTATATAGAGGCCGAGGTTGATCTTGGCGTGGGAGCGGACGGTGGTGGGCATACCGGTTCATTGTAGGATGGGAACCCGCGCAGTCTAAGACCCCAAAATCCGTGATTTAGACTTGCTTCAGGCCAGCCCGGGCCCGCACCGCAGCCTCACCCGTCCCATCGGGCTCCCTTTGCAGGAGGAATGTCACCTGATGCGTGTTGCCGCTTTGCTGTTTTCTGCCGCCGCCTTCGTCTCACTTACAACTCTTTCGGTCCCCGCCGCAGCACAGGAAAAGCCGCTCACCGTTGAGGCCATCTACGGCCACGGGCGCATGATCGGCGAGCCGCCGGAGCAGGTGGTCTGGTCGCCCGACGCCAAGCACCTCACCTATCTCGACAGCGGGGAGCTTCTCGAGGTCGACGGCGCCACGGGCAAGGTTCAAGTGCTCATCAGCCGCGACAAGCTGGCGCCCCTCATTCGGGAGGACGGGACGGAACGGGACATTGCGCACCGCGCCCGCTATCGCATGGCGAATTACTTCTGGGCGCCGGACTCGGACCACCTGATGTTCGATGCGGACGGCCAGCTCTGGATTTACAGCCTCAAGAACGGCACGGGGGTCCAGGTCGCCACGACCAACATGGCGTCCGGGGACGATCCCAAGTTCTCGCCCGACGGCACCATGATCTCGTTTATCCGCAACCACGGGCTCACGGTGGTGCGGCTGCGGGAGAACGGCACGCCCACGATCACCGTGGCGCCTTCGGAAAACCCCGCTATGCTCAATGGGGAGGTTGACTGGGTCTACGAAGAAGAGCTCGATGTGCGCAGCAACTACTTCTGGTCGCCCGACGCGAAGAACCTCGCCTTCCTGCAGATGAACGAGGCGCAGGTGCCGGAGTATCCCATTGAGGACTGGATTCCGACCCACGCCAACGTTTTTATGCAGCGCTATCCGCAGCCCGGCGACCCCAACCCCGATGTGCGCGTGGGGGTGGTGAGCGCCAGGGGCGGACGCACCACGTGGATGCACGTGCCCATCCAGGCGGGCGACGACTACATTCCCCGCTTTGGCTGGGTCAACGAGAAGACCCTGTGGATCGAGGCGCTGACCCGCGACCACAAGCACCGCGACCTCTACTTTGCGAACTCCGAAACCGGCGATGTGGAAAAGGCCCTCGAGATCAGCGACGACAAGTTTCTCGACGAGAACTACGACGTCTCGGTCGGCGATGGGCACATTGTGATCAGCGACTGGACCAGCGGGCACAACCAGGTTTATCTCTACAGTTACGATAAGGCGCATCCGCTCTCGGCGCCGGCCAGGATGGAACGCCAGCTTACCCAGGGCGACTTCGAGGTGAGCTCCGTCGAGAATGTCGACTTCAAGGCCGGCGTCGTGGATTACGCCTCCAATGAAGGCAATGTGCTCGACCAGCAGTTGTGGCAGGTGAACTTTGCCGGAGAGCGCAACCAGTTAACCCACCTGCCGGGCTCGCACGAGGGAACCTTTGCGCCGGCAGGCCCCGCCTTCGCTGACGAGTACTCGACGCGCATGAACCCGCCCTCGATGCGCATCTGCCCGCAGGCGGGCAAGTGCAGCGTCTTCTGGACGACCCATGTTCTCGCACCCTACGATTTGCGGCCGCCTGAGCAGCTCGAAGTCAAGGCCCAGGACGGGACCACGCTCTACGCGACGCTGCAGTTACCGGCCGGGGCTACAGCGCCGGCCAGCGTGCCCCTGATCGTGAACCCCTACGGAGGTCCGGGGCCGCAAACGGTCGCCAACCGGTGGGCCGACGGCCTGCTCTTCGACGAGCTGCTGGCCGAGCACGGATTTGCCGTCCTGCACACGGACAACCGCGGCATGGGCGGCCGCGGCCGCGCTTTCGCCCAGGCCGCCTACCACGATTTCGGTCCGATCCAGCTCGAGGACCAGTTGACCGTGGTGGATGCGGCGCTCAAGCAGTACCCGGTGCTCGATCCCAAGCGCCTGGGGTGGTGGGGCTGGAGCTGGGGCGGCACCTTCACCCTCTACGCGCTGACGCACTCGGACCGATTCCGGGCCGGCGTCGCCGTGGCTCCGGTGACCAACTGGCGCGACTACGACTCGATCTACACCGAGCGCTACATGAGCGAGCCGTCGCAGTACCCCGAGGGCTACCACGATTTCTCCGTTGTCAACTCGGCGGACCATCTCCACGGCCACCTGCTGCTCGTCCACGGCACGGGCGACGACAACGTGCACTTTGAAAATACCGTGCAGTTTGTGCAGGCGCTGATCGAGGCGCAGAAGCCCTATTGTCTGGAGGTTTACCCGCGCAAGACTCACGCCATCCTGGGCGCGGATGTGCGCACACACCTCTACACCAGCATCCTGGCGCAGTTTGAGCGGTATCTGATGCCGCCTGTGAACCAGTAATCGAGGAAGGTGGAAGCGGGCGGGAATCCGCCCGCAGCTCAGCGAGCCAGGCTCTGCCGCTCAGAACTTGTAGGAGATTCCTACCAGCGGCGTGGGCCGGCTGCGCAACCCGTTGTTGTTGATCTGAGTCAGGAGGTTCGCGGAGATGACCAGATTCCCAGCGGGATTCCACTTTACGCCGGTGCTGACGTTGTTGATCGAATAGCTGGAGGTGCCGCTGGTGCTGGTGGCGAGGGAGAAGGTGCTCGAAGCGGTAGAGATGTTGACGATGGCGCCGGGAACGAGCCGCGGGGTGTTGAGATACTGGTTGCCCTGCAGGTCAGCAGCGAATGTCCAGTGCCGCTGCATCGCCCAGTCCGCGCCGATGTCGTACTGCATGCCTCCGGGGAGGGCCTGATTCCCATGGGCGGTTAACGTGGGGTTGTTCAGATCAGAGTCGGAGTTCCACTCGTAGCCGACCTTGGCGTGAGGGGAGACCTTGGCAAGGTAGGAGTAGACGAGATAGGGATTGAATCCCCAGGCTCCGGAGCCGAGAAAGTTCAACTCATCTCCAGTGGGTGCGCGCAGGTTCATGCCCGTCGAGAAGGCTCCGCGCTCGCCGCCCCAGATCTCGGCTTTCACGTTGACGGTGATGTCGCCGACGCCGCTGGCGGTTCCGGCGGTGTAGGTTTGGGGATTGTTGACGGGGCCGAATGCCTGATTGGTGCTGGCGCTTACCACGTAAGACTGCGAATGCGAAGTGGTGGCACCGAGCGAAACGCGCTCGATGGGAACGATGACCGTATAGTCGATTCTTTTGGTGAGGCCGAGGGTGGCGACGGCGACCAGTTGATCGGCGCGGAAGGACAGACTCGTGGTCTCGGTGGTGTAGGTAGTGCTCACAACCTGCGAGGTGCTGCCCGGGGCATAGGCGACCTGACTGTAGGCAAAGGGAAGGTTGCTGAGAGACGATCCGTCAATGTCGGTAAAGACAAACTGACTGGCGGTGACGCCGAAAAACATCCTTCTTGCCCCGATGGTCTGTGCGCGGTCGGTCAGGATGGGGCCGAGGTTGTTGAAGGTCTCGGGCACTCCGTTTCTATAGACCAGCACAACGCCCGCCGAAGCGGTGGCCAGCGGAAGTTGGCTGGCCTGAGTGGCGATGGCGACATTGAGCGTGGTGGCGAGCTTAACGGCATTCGAGGCCGCAGAGTTCTGGCCGCCCAGCGCGTTGGCGTTGGAGAGCACGCCGGTAGCGAAGGGAAACTCGCAGACGAGCTTGCGCGAGGCGGAGCCCGAAGCGCAGTTGATCTGACCCATGGCGCCGTAGCTCGAAAGGGCGGCGAGCAGCAGCAGATACAGAGTGCGTGGTTTCATCGATATCCCTCGAGATAGAGCTGAAATTCTGGGGCGCCGCGGAGGTGGTTGCAGGCCGCGGCGCCCTTCCCGTACGCCTACTGAAGAGTGACTTGCACCTGAAGTACAGCCTGGTACGTGTTGTTGTCGCTTCCGGTGCCCTGAATCATGAGGAAGTAGGTTCCCGGCGGCGTTGTTCCTCCCTGGACGGTGGTCGCAGTGCTCTTAAACGATCCACCGCATCCGATCGTCTGGAAGGCCGCGACAGCGATGGCGAGGAAGGCGAGCATCCGGAAGAGGGAGAGCCTGACCGACTTCCGGCCGCGCACCAGGCCGATCAGCCCGAAGAGGGGTAATCCGAGCAATCCGGCCGCGAGCAGCCTGGGGAACGCAGGTCCGGCGGGCGGCAGGGGCGCCATCGCGCTGGAGAGGGCGCCGTTGGTGGTGACGGTGACGGTGACGCTGACGGACTGCGGGCCGGTCGAAGTTGAGCTCCCGAGCACGCTGCCGTTGATGGTGCATGCCATTCCGATCTGCGCCGGCGTCTCAACATAGGAAGTGATTCCCGTGCCGGCGACGTAGGGGCAACTCAGCTTCGACAAGGTGACTCCCGCGGGGAGCGAGAAAGTGACCGTTCCAGAGTTGTTGGTGGTTGCGCCCGAGGGGATGACGAGTGCGGCCGAGAGGGCGCGCACGGTCACGGGGAAGGTGGTGGTCCGAACGATGCTGGTGGTCGGATCTGTGGCCGTGACCGTGAAGGAATAGGTTCCCGGCGAAACGCCGCTGCCCGATGCGTCGATGACGATGCCGTCCGCCTGTTGGATGACACCGGTGCCGGCGACGATGGGCAGAGACGCGCTGGCCAGATTGCATTTGGGAGCGCCGGGCGTGGAAGACGCACAGGTCAGGGTTACACCGGAACCGCTGGCGCTGAAGTCGGAGATGGATGCGGGAAGCACGGAGATTGCCTGGGACAACGGGTACACATCGTTGGTCGTCGTACTGCCCTGGGTGACGAAGGCGCCGAGGGGATTGGAAGGGACACCCGAGACGCTGATCGAGTAGTCCTCGATGACCTGGGAGACCGTGCCCGCGCTGTTGGCGTAATTGGGATCGCCGCTATAGGTGGCGACGACGTTGTTGGCGCCGTCGGGGAGGGCGGTGGCGGTGCAGATCGCGACTCCCGCGGTTGGGGTCACGGAGGCACATGCGGCGGGAATGCCGTTGCCGCTGAAGGCTACGGTTCCGCTGTTGGACAGGGCAACGGTGGCCCCGGCGGGAGCGCTCACCATCGCGGTAAAGGTAACCGAGTCCTTATAGTTGCTCGAGTTGCCGTTCGACGTGAAAGCGGGATTCAGGCTGCTGGTCAGCACGGTGGAGCTCTGACCCGGAGTGACCTTGAGAATCGCCGTGCCGTTGGAGACGCTGAACTTCGGATCGCCGGAATATGCGGCCACGATGGTGTGGGTGCCGACCCCCAGCGAGTTGACGGTACAGGTTACCGAATTGCCCGCGGGTTGAGAGATGGGCGGGCAACTCGAGATCGGGGAGCCGTCAACGGTAAAGGTGACGGTGCCGAGAAGACTCGTGATCCCGGAGGGGAACTGGATGGCTGCCGTAAAGACTTCCAGCGTGTTCACCGCGATAGGACTGGGGCTGGAGAGACTGAGGGTGATCTGCGAGCTCGCGGGATTGACGGTCTGCACGAAGGTGCTGCTGCTGCCGCTAAAGTTGGAGTCGCCGGCGTAAGTCGCGGTGATGGTGTGCGGGGGCGGGCTCACCGCGAGTGCCGAGGTGGTGCAGGCGATCTGCCCGGCGCCGCCGGTCGAGGTGAGAGTGAGATTGGAGCATCCCGGGATTGGCGCCGAGGTGGCGCTGTCGACAAAGGTGACCGCGCCGTTGAGCCCGGTGGCCCCGGTAGGATTGGGTGTCACGGTGGCTGTGAACGTAACGCTCTGGCTGACCGTGGTTGGATTGGTGCTGGAAGTGAGGGTGACCGTGGTGGCGCCCTGGTTCACGGTTTCGCCGCCGGTCAGGGTGCCGGTGGAGGTGGAGTAGTTTGAATCGCCGGAATAGGTGGCCTGGATGACGTGAGGCGTGGACGAGAACGCCAGACTGGAATCCGGGCAGGCGGCCACGCCGGTGGACGAGGGCATGAGGGCCGTGCAGCCGGAGATGGGCGACGAGTTGTCGGTGAACCGGACGGTTCCAGTGAGGGTCTGGGTCGCCGCCATCGTAGCCGTGAAGGTGACAGGCTGGTTGACCGTGACCGTGGCGGGCGAGGAAGTGACCGCTACGGTGAGGGCGCTCTTGCCGATGATGAGCGAGAGCGCGGAGCTCTGAGCACTCTGCGAGTAACTCGAGTCGCCGGTGTTGTATTGGGCCGTGATGTTGTAAGTATTGGCGGTGAGGCCCGAGATGGAGCACGACGCGGTGGCGCCGGTCGAGGAGGGTGTAACCGTGAGGGCGGTGCAACTGGGAATGGCGGTGCCGCCGTTGAAGAAGGTCATCGTATCGGTAGACAAGAACTGCACGTTGAGTGTGCCCGGGGCCGGATTCGGAGTCACCGCGGCGCTGACGACCACCGTGTTGCCGACGACCGGCGAGGTGGGCGACACCAGCATGGGCTGCGCGACCACGGTGGCGAGTGCGCTCATGGTCTGCTCCACGCTGTCGTGACTACCGTTGTAATTCAAGTCGCTGCCGTAGGTGGCGACGATCTCGTGGTTGCCGCCGCCGAGCGCGCTGGTGACGCAGGTGGCGACGCCGGTCGACGGATTGACGTTCACCACGCCCGCCGTACCGCAGTTGGAGGCGTTGGTAATCGGATTGCCATTGTCTGTAAAGGTCACCGTGCCACTCAGCGCTACGGACGCGTTGAATGGGGTAACCGTGGCCGTGAAGGTTACGGAATTATTCACCGTCGACGGATTCGCACCCGCGGTCAGCGCCACCGTCGTGGCGGTATCCGCTTTATTGACGGTTTGCGTCGTCGGGCTGCTGATGGGGCTGGGGTCGTAGTTCAAGTCGCCCGAGAAGACTGCCTTGATGGCGTCGGATCCGGCGAGGAGCGTGGTCGTGGTGCAGGTGGCTACGCCCGTCGTCGCGTTCACCGACTGCGCAGAGCAGCCTGTGATCGCGGTCCCGTTGGAGGTGAACTGCATGGTACCGGTGGCGCCAAACGGCACCGAAACCGAGCCGGCGTTCGGAGCCACGGTGGCTGTGAAGGTCACCGAGCCGTTCACCGTGATCGCGGCGCCGGCCGGCGTCATCGTAACCGTTGTAGCTTCCTTGTTGACCGTCTGCGAAGCGTTGCCGCTGCCGCTGCTGCTGCTGGTGTTATAGCCCCCGTCGCCGCTGTAGACCGCGGAGATCGTGTGCGGCGATCCGTTTGCCGTCAGAGCCGCGGTCGCGCACATCGCCGTCGCCTTGTCGGTGCCCGAGTCCCAGACCACTGTCACCGGGCTGCTGCAGGCGGCGATCGTACCGCCGTTGTCGGAGAAGGCCACCGAGCCGGCGATGGGCACGGTTCCGGCGGGCGGCGTCACGGTGGCGGTAAAGGTCAGCGACTGATCGACATTCGACGGACTCGCGCCTGAGGTCAGCGTCACCGTCGTCGTGGGCGTTGCCTTGTTGACTGTCACCGGAGCCGACCCGGTGATGCTGCCGGTTGCGGTATCGGTCGCCGTAACCGATTGGTTTCCGCCCGTCGCCAGCGTGACGGCATTGGTAAAGGTATGGGTGCCATGATCGGTGCCGGGGACAAAGGTGTAATTGGCCGGCAACACCACGCCATTGCCGCCATCGCTGGTGGTAAAGTGCACCGTGCCCGCGTAGGCAGAGATCGTATTGTCGGCTGCGTCCTCCGCGGTTACGGTCACGCTGAACGGCACACCCACCGTAGCCGAGCCCGGTCCGGTCACGATCAGTTGGGTCACCTGCCCAAGCACGTTGAACTGGCTGCTGGTAACCGAAGGCAGCGTGAGCGAGCCCATGGTGACGGCGGCGGTGGAGAGCGTGTCGTCCATCTCCGCCGGGGAAATCTGGAGGGTATCGAAGGTGGCCAATCCGGCTGCGGAGGTGGCGGTGCCACCGGTAAGCGTACCGGCTGCCGCCGTCAGCGTGATGGGCACGCCGTTGACGGCGTCGGTGTTGTTCGAGGTGAGCAGGGTATCCGTCTCCACTACCTGGACGGTGGGCGCCGGCGACATGTCGGTGCTGACGTTGACGTTCGAGGGCTGCTGCACGAAACCGATGGAGGTGTAATTCGTCTGCACGGCCCCGGCGTCCACTTCGGCGGCGGTGCAGTAGCCGCCGGTGGGCTGCAATGGGTAGCCGCGCTCGTCGGTCGTCGTCCCGAAGGGGACGTTGGAGGTCTTGCCGGCGCAGATGGCCGCCGAGCCCGGCAGCGGGATCATGGTCTGGAGGGCCGCGTTCAGGCCATTCAACTGGAGGGGGCTCAAGGTGATCGCGGCGCCGGTGCCGCCCAGCTCGCTGGTGGTGGCGTTGGTGCTGCCGCCGACGACGCTGCCTTCGGTGGTGTAGGAGTTGACTATGTTGGCCCCGCTGCCGGCGGTGGTGTTCCCGGCGACGATGCTGTTGTACAAGATCAGCGAGGAGCTGCCGCCCACGTTGATGCCGCCGCCGCCGACGCCGTTATCGGTATTGCCGGCGATGGTGCTGTCCGTAATGGTCAGCACCCCGCTATTCTGATAGATGCCGCCGCCGCCACCCGTCGAATCCGTGTTGCCGGAGACGGTGCTCTCCGTCATGGTCAGCGTGCTGTCGTTATAGATACCGCCGCCCACGCTGCTACCGGTATTGCCGGAGACCGTGCTGCCGGCGATCGCCAGCCAGCCGCCGCTCTCGTTGCCGATGCCGCCGCCGTCGGCGGCCGAGTTGCCCGAGACGGCGCTATCGAGAAGCGCCAGCGTGCCGCTATTGTCGATGGCGCCGCCGTTACCGGCGGGGTTGTCGCCACCCGTAATGGTCAGCCCGTAGAGCGTGGCCGTGGCTCCGGAGGCCACCGTGAAAACTCCACTCGATCCGCCGCCGCTGACGCTCAAATGATTGGCTCCGGGGCCGACGATGCTCACCCCGGTTGCGGCGGTGATGGAGAGCGCTCCGCTGGTCAGGGTGATGGTCGAGCCGTTAAGGCTGGACTCGAAGTCGATGTCGCCGGCCGCACCGGCCTTGGCAATGGCGTCGCGCAGGGTGCAGCTGGCTCCGGGACAGTCGCCCACACCGGCGCCGGCGTCCGTGCCGGCCTGCACCTGAATGTAGTTGGTCTGATCGGCGCCCGCGTCGACGCTGGAATCGTTCACCGCAAAGCCGCGCTGGTCCAGGGTGGGCAGATTCGTAGCCCCACTGGTGCCGGCGCCGATGGCGCCGCTGCCGGGCTGGGGCAGGAAAGTCTCCGTGGTCCCGCCGTAGTTGCCGAGAGGCAGAGCCAGCGGGTTGGAGGTAGCCGAGATGGCGTTGGTGTTGCTGGAACAACTATCGCAGTCGCCTTCGGTGGTGCCGTTGTCGAGGTTCTGGTAGTAGACGTTGAAGCTGGCGTTCACGGCGCCGCTGCCGCTCTTGTAGACGCCGGCCCCGCCGCCGCCGGACCCGGCAGTGTTCGCGGAGAAGATGTTGTTCTCGATGGTCTGCGTGCTGGCCGATCCACTGAAGACGGCGCCGCCGAATTGACTCGCGGAGTTGCCGGAGAAAGTGTTGTTGGTGAGCGCCTCCGCGCCAGCGCCCGAGGCCAGATAGATGGCGCCGCCGCTGGTGGACGCGCTGTTGCCGGAGAAGGTGTTGTCGGTCAGGGTCGCGG
The DNA here is from genome assembly GCA_035508555.1 of Occallatibacter sp. Classification (GTDB taxonomy): domain Bacteria; phylum Acidobacteriota; class Terriglobia; order Terriglobales; family Acidobacteriaceae; genus Telmatobacter. Next base: position 10,865 of record DATJMU010000177.1, read on the forward strand.
CGCCGGCGGAGGTCAGGATGGCTCCGCCGAGCGGCGCCGAGTTGCCTGAAAAGGTGCTGCCGGTGACGGTCAAAGTGCTGTTGCTGTAAATGGCCCCGCCGCCTCCCGACGACGCGGACGAGACGGAGTTGCCCGAGAAGGCACAGTCTGTGACCGTCAGCGTGTCGCCATAGAAGGCGATGGCGCCGCCGCTGTTGCCAGTCTTGCCATCGGCGACGGTGAGCCCGGAGATGATGACGTTGGGCGTGCCGCTGGTCCCGATCGTGAAGACCTGATAGGAACCGGCGCCGGAGATGGTGAGATTGTTCGCGCCGGGTCCCGAGATGGTCACGGTTACACTGATCGCCGGCAGGGCGCTACCCAGGATGATCGTGCCGCCGTTGAGGCTGCTGTTGAAGCTGATGGTGTCGCCGTTGCCGTCTGTGGTGGCCTGCGTGATGGCGTCGCGCAGGGAGCAACTGCTGGCCGCGCCCGTGCTGCAGTCGTTGGTTCCGTGCGTCGTGTCGGACAAGGTGTCCACGTGCAGCGTGGCCGCCCGGGCGCTCGCCGCGCCCAGACACATTGAGAGGCCAAGCACATATAAGAACATCCAATTCCACGAAGGAACACGAACTCGCCGCGCCATATCAAATCTCCAGAACAGATTTAGGTTGGGAACTCGATCAAAAGTTGAAAAGCGAAGCCGATTCAGGTTCAAATCTGCGGCGGCGGCACCTGTCTCCAGGGTGTCCGCCGAGCCATACCCGCACACCGAGTTCCGTTCGGGCGACTTACCCGAAATCTACGCGCCGCTCATCTCGCGGTGCTGCCGTTCCCGATCCTCATCGACCCCGGAACGGTTGGTTCAGCGTCCGGTCAAAATGCCGTTGCGCCGTCCACAATATATGTTTCAAAAACCCCAGGAGCCCAGCGGCTGCCGCCAACCCTCAACCCGGGCGATTACAACGTTCACGAGGAAACCGGGCAGGGGTGAGTCCTGCAACTTCGTCCAAGAACAAAACGCGGCCGGTCGACGAAATCGACTTTTGCCAAATTCAGGAAGTGAAAACGCCTTATCGTAGGTCTGCCCCGGTCGATTGTCAAGCAGATTCTCGATGCTTCAAAGTTGGAGTTTGTGCAATGACATGTTTGCCATAGGTGTTGGTCCAGCAGGTTAAAAACGGGGAAAAAGTCGCACGCTTAATGGAGCTTTCAGGCGCGGCGGAAAGTGCTGCCCCGGTTAAGAGTTCGCAGCTCAGTCTGGAGGCCGCAGCGTGCCAGGCGCGGCCGCACAAAGAATCCGGATTTGTCGGTCCTGCTTTGGATAGTGTTTTCCTACGCGAGTTCGTTTCGTCCGCGCGGCAGGGAAAACGGCGCCGGCCGCGCAAGAGGAGTTCCGGCCGGGGCCGTCGTTTCAAGCGATTCCTGTGCCCGGTGCGCCCGTTGGTCGGGGCGGCAGCGCAACAGACCAAAATCAGAAGGACTTATCTGGATTACGGCAAAGAATTATGCGTGGCCCGAGAGAATCAGGGCATGGTCAAAAAATACAGAAACGTCGATCAAGCCGAGCAAAAACGAACAGAAAGCAGCACGAATCCAAAGCAACAGGGAAAAAGGGCAGCATGTCCGGCAGGGGTCTAACGCCTCTGCGTAATGACCCACGAGTCGCCTTTTTTGCTGAAGGTGAAGTGTACGCCGTGCGGAATGGACTGCGGTCCGCCGCCGGCAACGATGGTAGTGACTTCGGTACAATCCCAGTTTGCCGTATCGCCCGAGATGCTCAGGGCTCCGGCGGGACAATTCTCCGCCACCCTGGCCTTCGAGTTGCTCTTGAAGAAACTGTCGTAGTCCCTGGCCTGCTTCGACGTCATACCGGGCCATGCCGCCTGCATCCCGCGGACGTTGTGCGAGTTGAAGGCGCCGGTGAAGCCGTTGAGCGCGGCCTGAATCAGCGCTCCGTCGTCGACATGCGGAGGTGGCACCGGAACAGGCGGGGCCGGAATCGGCGTCAGTATGACAGCGGTGCTGTTTCTTTGACCGGCTTTGATGGTGAACGGCATGTTATAGCTCTGGTATCCATTGAGAGCCAGTTCCAGGTTATGCGAGCCCGGTTTCAACTCTACGGTGAGGCTACCGCGCTCGTCAGTTTTCCCCTGCGGCGCATTATCGATGCTCACCGATGCCCCAGGGTTGGACTGGACGGAAAGGTAGGCGTCGGCTTCCACGGGCGGCGGGGGTGTGGGCTTGGGCGCCGGCGGGATCGGAGACAACTGGACCGAGGTGTTGTTTCGTTGACCGGCCTTGATGGTAAATGACTGGGTGTAGCTCTGATAGCCGTTGAGAGCCAGCTCGAGCCGATGCGCGCCCGGCTTTACCTCGACGATGAGACTGCCGCGCTCGTCGGTCTTGCCCTGCGGCGCGTTGTCGATGCTCACCGACGCCCCGGGTGTGGTTTGGATGGAAAGGTAGGCCTCGACTTCCGCAGGAGGCGTGGGGCCGCTTGACGGGGTCATGGTAAAGCGAAGCACCTGCTGCGCGTTCCGAGCGATCGTGACCGTGGAAGCCGGAAGGGGAGCGTAGTGGGCTTTTTCAAGGTGGATTGAATGCTGCCCGGGATCAAGAGGAAGCTTGAGACTCCCGTCGGGCAGTGTGAATCCCTTGAGGACTCCATCGACGAAGACGTTGACCTCGGCGACGTTCCCCTGAACCATCAGGGTCCCGGTCGGCACCACGATGGGCGGAACCGGGATCGGATTCGGTACAGGTGTCGGATGGGGCGGGGGCGGGGGTGGGGGTTTATGGAAGGTAAACCATCCCACCACGACGGCCACCGCCAGCACCGCGACGGCGACGCCTGCAAGCAGCGGAATGGGCAGCTTGCGCGCGCCCTTGGCGGCTTCGGCCGGCGCCTCCGGCATGGCGATCTGGCCAGTCACCTTGCGCGCTTGAGGCTTGGCGGCCTCTGCGCTCAGGCGTTTCCAGTCGGCCTGCTGTGCCGCACTGGCGAAGCCGACGATGTTGCTGGCGGCGCGGAGTTCACGCAAGGCCTCGGTGGTGTCGTTGGCGACGAGCGCCGTACGCGCGGCTTCAATGGCTTTCGCCACAACCTGATTCGCGTGCTGGCCGCGTTTGGACTCGATTTCGGTTATGGCGCGGGTGAGCTCGGCCGACTCACCCCAGGCCCGCTGCACGCTCTGCAACGATTCGATGGCTGCGGTGAAGTCGTTCTTTTCAACAGATGGGGCAACGGCAGCGAGGGCCTTCTCGATGGCCTGCTTCCGGTCCTTTTCGGTGCGAATCTCAACCAGGAGGGAGTTGAGAGGGGTGCCCGCGCTTGAGGCGGCGGGAAGATCCTGAAGGAGCGCGATGGCCTCGTCGAGATTTCCGCGTTCGCGCAGCCGGGCGATGCGCGCCAGCAGGGCCTCAGCCTTCCGTTCGAACTCTTTCAGTTGCTCGCGCGCGTCGGCGAGCAGTCTCGCCAGGGAGGCATCTCCGGTTTCGGCGCAGGCAGGCTCCAGAAGGCGGATGGCCTGGGCGAACTGCTGGGTTTCCAGCAAGGGCCGGGCCTGGGCGACATAGGCGGCGATCTGTGCGCGGCGCTTCTGGCCGGCCAACTCGCCGCGGGCGAACTGAAGAAGCTCCTCGACGCCGGCGGCATCGGCAAACTCGAGCTGGTAGGATTCCAGGATTTCGACCGCCTTTTCAAACTGACTGCGATCGATTGCGTCCTGGGCTTCGTGCAGATAGCGGCCCCGCACCTCCTCCTTCTCGGCGGATTTGAGCCGTTCCCGGAGGGAGGATTCGAGCAGCAGCAGCCGCTCCTCGCCGGGCAGTTCCTGGAGGGCCTTCTGGACGATGAGCAGGGCCTCGCCGGGAGACTGGAGAAAGGTCTCCTGCGCCCGGGCGGTGGTGGATTCGATGAGCTGACGGGTGCGGAGCTGCCGCGCCTGCACGGCCACGCGGGTCTTCAACTGCAGCAGCGAGGACTCGTTGGGCAGCCGCTCGACGGCGCGCGCGACCAGCTCGGCGGCCCGGTCGCAGTCGTCGACCGCGAGGCACTTCTCAATCTCGGCATGAACCTGTTCGAGGAGGCGGCGGCGGCGCTCCTGTTCCTGGCCGCTGGCAGCGGTCTGAAGAAGGGTTTCCACCTCGGGCTGGGAGGGGTCCAGCTTGCCGGCTTCCTGCAGAATCTCGATGGCCGCGGTGAAGCGGCCGGCGGAGAGCTCCTGGCGGGCCTTGCCCAGCATTTCGCGGATCTGTCCCTGTTGGGCGGCGATCTTCGCCTGGCGGGCAAGGTCGGCGTAGATGGAGCGAATGCCGGTGTTGTTCTGATCGAGACGCAGGGCCTTCTCGACCGCGTTCATGGCCCCGGTGAGATCGCCGCGGTCACGCAGCGAACTCGCCTGGGTCATCAGGTTGTCGACTTCGTCGTGGCGCCGCTTTTTCTCCAGGGCGTCTTCAATGCGGGCCTTCAGTTGATCATTGCCGGGATCGAGCCTGGCGGCCTGATCGAATGCGGCCAGAGCTTCAACATACCGCGAGGCGGCCAGAGCTTCGTCGGCCTCGGCGATGAGCTGGCGCACCTGTTCGGCGCGCTGCAGACGGGCCAGGTGCTGCTGCACGACGCCGAGAAGCTGCCGGGCTCCGGTGTGCTGCGGATCGATTCTGACGAGCTGGAGAAGGATTTCGCGCGCGCGGCCAAACTGCTCCTCGGCGGCGAGCCGCTCCGCGTCGCCGAACAGTTCGACGACCTGCCCCTTCTTCAGCTCTTCGATCAGGGCATGAAGATCGGCGGCAAACTCCTCCGCCGTCGGGTAGCGCTGCGCTGGATCCTTGGCCAGCGCGCGGTCCAGAATCCCGTCGAGCGCGGGAGGGTAGTTGGTCAGGTAGGTCTTGAGCGGCGGCGCGGGGTCGTTGACCAGCTTCTGCAGCACCGCCAGGTCTTCGCCGGTGAACGGCAACTGCCCGGCGAGCAGCAGGTAGAGCATGACGCCGGTCGAAAAGATGTCGGAGCGCCCGTCGAAAGGCTGGCCTTTCAGCCGTTCGGGGGCGATGTAGTGCACCGTTCCGATCACGTTGCCGGTGCGCGTCAATCCGCTTTCCTTCGCGCTCTGCACGCGGGCAATGCCGAAATCGACGATCTTGGCCTGACCATCCGGCTGCACGATCACGTTGGCCGGCTTGATGTCACGGTGGACCACGCCGCGCTGATGGGCGTAGCCGAGGGCGGCGCAAACCTGCTCGATGATGCTGAGTTTGTCGATCAGCGGCAGCTGCCGGCCCGCGGCGATCAGCCTGTCGAGCGGCTCGCCGTCTACGTATTCCATGACGATGAAGGGCACTCCGTCCTCATCGCCGAGGTCGTAGACGATCACAATGTTGGGGTGCTGAAGGATGCCTGCCTGCGCTTCCCGATAGAAGCGCTCGAGCATGTCGGGCTGACCGGAGAAGCCCTCGGTAAGTGTCTTGATGGCAACCAGGCGGCCGATGCGGCGGTCTTCGGCGCGATAGACCACTCCCATGCCGCCGCGGCCGAGGATGCCCGTGATCTCGTACTTGCCAATCTTCTTTTTTACGGTCGTCGCATCCACGATTTTTCGCCAGAGGCTGCGTCAGACATGCAGGAGTTGCTCGAAGAAAGGGAGCGAAGCACGCAGGAGTACGGCTTGGTCGGAACGCAGATGCCCGTCTGAATTCTCGCTGAGCCGCAAAAACACGGTAGCATGTTTATGCCATGAATGCCAGCAATTTCGCGCTCGTTCCGGCACCACAGCGGGCGTCCTTTCCCCCCATCCGGCGGGCCGCAGGCGGTTGCACGCTTGAGGAGTGGCAGCGGGGGTAAAACGGGCCCGCGCATCGGCGCCGGTGACCGACTGCCAGCCGGATCCCCGTGCATTCCGCGTACAATCGGGGCGAAGCGCCGAATTGCCCAAGGTGTCCGTATGGCGTCAGACGCATCCCACGAGCCGGCTTCCTCCGCGGTACAGGCTACGTTCACTCTTCCCGTCGGCGGAGCGGCGGTGCGGGCGACCGTCCAGCTACCGGCCGGCCGCACTACGCTCACCCAGCTTCTTCCCATTCTGCAGAACCTGGAGAACGCGATCGTCGACAAGGTCAGCCAGGAAGCCGCAGCGGCGGGACGTCCCATCTCATGCCGGGCCGGCTGCGGGGCCTGCTGCCGGCAGATGGTTCCGCTCAGCATCTTTGAAGCCGAGTCGCTGACTGCCTGGCTGGCCACTCTGCCCGAAGAGCGGATGGCAAGGCTGCGCGAGCGTTTTCATCGGGCTCTTTCGGCGCTGCGGGACGCGGGAGTGATTGACAGCATCCTCGACGGCAGATGGGTCCTCGACGAGGAGCGGTCGACGCAGATGGCGATCGACTACTTCCACGCCGGGGTTCCCTGCCCTTTCCTTGAAGAGGAGAGCTGCAGCATTCACCCCATCCGGCCCCTGAGCTGCCGCGAGTACCTGGTGACGTCGCCACCCGCCCTGTGCAGGGATCCGTCGGTGCACGATGTCTCGGGTGTGCTGCTTCCCCTGCGGCTCTCGCGCGCCTTGTTCGCCTTCGGCCAGCAGATCGAGCAGGATCGCAATGGCTGGATCCCACTGGTCTTTCTGCTCGCGTGGGCGGAAAGCGGCGCCAGACCGGGAGACTTCGTGGCAGGCAGCGGCCCCGAAGTCCTGAGACGGTTTCTCGATCAGCTATCCGCCATGACAGAGAGTGCGGCGGGCGAACCGACTCCGGAGCCATCCTGACGCCGGGGAGGCGGCCAACTGACCGCTCGCGGCGCCATGGGATTCCGCATTCATGCAGGCGGCTTTACAAGCGGCGCGATGTTCTGGCAACCTGAGTCAACTCCGAGAAGGCATTCCCTTCCTCGATTTGGTTGAACTGGTTCTATCCTGCAGCTTTCTCGCCGCCGCGTCTCCCAGGTCATTCCGCACTGGGGTAGAGTAGTCGTGGGACCGCGGTGACCGCTGGCGGCAGCGCGATGGCGGGGCCGCAGGCTGCAGCGCCGGATGGTGGGGCGAAAGAAGGTATTTGCGATGCAGAGAGAGACAGCGCTGAAGCTCGAAGTCGCAGCGTTGACTGACATTGGCTGCAAGCGCAGCAACAACGAAGACAGCTTCGGATACGACCTGGAATCGCGGCTCTTCGTGGTATGCGACGGCATGGGCGGGAGCGCGGCCGGGGAGACGGCCAGCGCCACCGCGGTCAAAGAGGTGGTGGAGTACTTCAGCCGCGGGGAGATGGCGAGTCTTCCCAGCGAGGAGCGACTCTATCGCTCGATCGTCCATGCCAACCGCGAGGTCTACCGGTTGGCGCAGGAGTCGGATGAGCTCCGCGGGATGGGGACGACCGTGGTCTCAGCCTGTGTGGAAGAGCGGCGCATGATTGTCGGCAACGTGGGCGACAGCCGGGCGTACTTTCTCCGCGGCGGCGTATGCGCCCAGATCACCAACGACCACTCTTTTGTCGCCGAACAGGTGCGCATGGGCTCGATGAACGCCGAAGAAGCCGGAGCCTCGCCGTTCCAGTCGCTGATCACCCGCGCGGTGGGTGTGGCGGAGACGGTGGAACCGGATATTTTCACCGGGAATCTGGAACCCGGCGACATTCTGCTGCTCACCAGCGACGGGCTCACCCGCTACGCGGACGCCAAAACCATCGCCGCTCTGATCCTGGCCGGCGGCACGCTTACGGGCGCGTGCCAGAACCTTATCGACGAAGCCAAGCGCCATGGCGCCGTGGACAATGTCACCTGCCTGCTGGTGCAGTTTCTTGAAACGGGAGGAGAGCAAGAATCCCCGGATGGAGCCGCCGCCTGAAGAGTGGTTCCGGAGATGCTCGTCGACGGAGCTTCACGCAAAGTTAGCCCGGCAATGCCTCGATCCGCAGCAGCTTCATGAACTGGTCGAAGTCCGGCCGCACCTTCAACAGCTCCGACTCGAGCGTGGTCAGCGTCGCAATCCCGATCCAGTTGCCGCTGCGGATATAGTGCTGCACCTGGAACACGGAAACCTGTTGCATGGGCCGGTGCTTGAGCATGAGCATGGCCGCCTCGTCCGCACCGGGAAACTGGAGCGGCGCCGGCCCGGCGATCATCGGGTCGAGGAAGGTCCGCTTCATCATCGTGATCTGCGCCTTGATGTAGAGCTCCAGCCGGTTGCCTGCCAGCAACTGGTCCTCGCGCAGATAGACGTTGCTTGGGACCACGCCCTCGGACCGCTTCTGAATCCCGAACTCCGGAATCCACGTCCACCCGAAGGGAATAGCAGGGACGATCCACCGTCCGACGCGGGCGGCAGAGGCGGAGACTCCGGTTTGGCTGGGATTGGCGCTCATACGCGACGCGCTTCGAGTTTCTCCTTTTTCCGGGGCCCGGCGGCGAAGACTGGGGGATGCCGGAGCTCCAGCGATGGGTGAATCACGTCAGACAGTTCCAGCAACAGCACAGAGCTGATAAGCGGCCAGGACCACGGCCGTCTCGAGACGATCAAGGTCGGCGGCGTGCGCGGGCCCGGCAAAGTCGAGCGGAAAGCCGTCGAGATGTCCGGCCAGGCCGAGCTGGTCCCGGGCAAGCTGCGCGAGGATGGCGGCATCGCCGCTTTGAAAACGGGTGTATGCGTCCTCGATCTCCTGAAGCTCCTGTTGAAGCCGCGGCAGGGCCTCGGTTTGCCACATCAGAAAAGCCGGAGCGGAGGAGTACGCAGGATCGAGAATACCGGCGGCCACCGCCTCGCGCACCCGGGCGACAAACGCGGCGAACGCCTTGGTGAAGCGCTGGGCGTAGTAATCGGGAACGGGGGTCATGGGCTGGGATGTCATAGGTTCTTGGGCAGATTCTGTTGCGCCGCCTGCTGGGCTTGCTGGCTCGCCTGCTGCGCCTGCTGAGCGGCTTGCTGGGCCTGTTGCGTGGACTGCTGGGTCTGCTGCTGGATTTGTTTTGCCGCCTGCTGGGCCTGGGCGGCGGCCTGCTGGGCAGCGGCTTTGCCCTGCGCCGAGGCGTTTTGCGCCTGCTGCTCGGCCTGCTGGGCCGCCTGCTGGCTTTGCTGGACGGCCTGCTGCCCCTGTTTTTCCGCCTGCTGGGCGGCCTGTTGGGCGCGGGCAGCGGCCTGCTGCGCCTGCTGCGCCGCCTGTTGGGCCGCCTGCGTCGCGCCCTGTGCGGCCAATTGGGCGGCCTGCTCGGCTTGTTGCTTAGCCTGTTGCGCGGCCTGTTGCGCGGCATTGCTCAGAGCGGCCGCCGCCTGCGCCGACTGTTGCGCGGCCAGTTGGGTTAGCTGCGCGGGTGTAGCCCAGGGCGCGGGCGTGAGCTGGCTCGGAACGAGGGCGCCGCGCGGCGTCCAGACCTGGGTTCCACCGCCGGACTGGCCATCCATGGGCGAAGCCGCGCCTGCCCATGCCTTGAGTCCGCCGGCGGGGACCTGGGCGACTGCCATCAATAAGCCTGCATTCCAGCCGCCGACCGCATTGTCGGCGCGCCACTGCGCCTCTGAGGTGGGAAGTTTGGGTGTCCAGTAGGAGCCGACCGCGCCGCCCGGATTTCCGAGCACCCGGTAAAGCGTGGTGCCTGGCGGCACATCCACGGGCTGCGCCGTGGTGAATTTCGGCGTTTCCGCCGCCGGCAGACTGGGAAATCCAGGGGATTGAAGAGGGATCGGAGGCAGAGGCGAGCCGGGCGGTGCTGACGTCTTGACAGTACCGTCCTGCTGCATCTCGGAGGTCGCCTGGGGATTTGTCGTGGTCGCCGGCGGATTGGTGGGCACGGAAGCGCCCATGACCTGAGCGCCGACGACGGCGGCGGCCGCCCCGCCCCCGCCCGCCATTCCGACAAGCACCGTTTCACAGCCCATCAGGGCGGCATCGGGAGGGCCTACGCAGGTCAATTGATCGGTGACGCGCGATTGCGGCATCTCGCCCACGATCACTGTGGTTGAGCCGAGAATGAACGGTCCGCCGACGTGAGGGACCGGGCCGTCGAACATGGGACAGACATGCAGGTCGCCGATCCGCGACGCGGGCAGGAACCCGATGAGCACGGTGGGAAAGCCGACGGTGACGATCCCGCCGTGCTCGGTCTGGCTGGTGATGGTGCATGCCGGCATTCCCATGCCTGATCTTTCTCCTTACCCCTTCCTGGTTGCCCTTCGGTCTTCAGCTTTGTAGTGTCTTGACGGGCAGTGGTCGGCGTGAGCCTGGTCTCCAGGAAGAACTCCTCAGCTCTTTGGTTTTGATGGCGGATCGTCGCCAGGGAAAGTGGGCGCCGTAGGCGCCGTAGGACTCGACGGCGTAGACGGGCTTTGCGGCTGAGCGGGATTGGCCGGCGTCGGTCCGCCGCCGCTGTTGATCATCACCATCGTGCCCATGATCGCGATGCCGGCGTCCGTGATCGAGATAAATCCCCCCGGACCGACAATGCTGACTCCCGTGGACCCCCCGGTAATGTTGACACTCATTCCGCCCATCAAATTGATCGTTTGGCCAGCTGTGATGTTGCAGTTCTGTCCGGTCTGCACATCCTGGTTCTGCGCGGCCTGAAGGGAATGATTCGAACCAATCTGCTGCACCAGGTTCTGGCCCACCGTCATCCCGTAGCTCTGGCCCACCTGTTCCTTGACGTTGCCGGTCACGGCGTGGCTGCGATCGCCGCCCACCTGGACGATCTGGTTGCCCTTGACGTTGAGGTCGGCCTCGCCATCGACCTCATGCAGCTGCTTGCCTTTGACGAGGAGATGAGAATCCCCATCCACCTCCTCGAACTGGTTAGAGGTGATCTTGGTGTGCTGCTCGTTGCCCACCAGCGAGTGCCAGTCGTGCTCGACGTGCAGGTCGTAGTCGCGCTCGGCGTTCATGAAGATCTGCTCGCTGCCTTTGAGATCCTCAAAGCGAAGCTCGTTGGCGTTGGCCGCGCCGCCATTTTTCGAGCTGCGCGTCAGGACTCCGGCCAGCGTGTACTGGCCCGCCGGATCGTACTTGGGCATGTTGACGCCGTTGTAGATCGACCCCACAACGATGGGCTGATCGGGATCGCCCTCCATGAAATCGACGAGGACTTCGTCGCCTTCGCGCGGCCAGAAGTAGGTTCCCCAGCCCTTGCCCGCCCACGGCTGCGCCACGCGCAGCCAGGTGTTGTCGAGGGTGTTTTCCTTGCGCAGGCGGTCCCACCAGAACTGCACGCACACCCGGCCGTACTTGTCGAGGTGCGACTCTTCGCCGGAGGGCGCGACCACTTTCCCCGTATGCATCCCGTGGACGACGGGCTTGGGGGTCTCGATCGGGGGCCGGTAGGGAATCGAGGAAGGGATCGCGGTGAACGTGTTCGAGTAAGGCGCAGGAGAATCCGATACCCGCGACCGGTACGAGGGCAGTTGTTGCGCCTGGTGCTGGGCGCGAAGCAGAAGGTATTTCTGATTCAGGCTGGACTGGGGGTGTTCTTCCAAAGTGAACGTGTACCCAGTTTGCATCGAAATCGCGTTCGAGGATCCTTCCACCGCGGAGGTGGCCGCGTCGCCGGCGTCGCGACGGATTCCCGTAAAGAAAGTGGTCAGATCACCGATCTTCGAGTCGGAGTCCTCCTTTTTCAGATAGGCTGCGGCACTGTCGGCATAATCGTATTGCTCGTTGCTGTTGGCGCCGAGCGGCCCCTTGGTCTGCTGCTTGGCGCCGCCGTCGGGAACGGTTTTGTAGCGGATAAAGCTGTAATCCCACGATGTGTACTTGCCGGAAACCAGGGTCGATCGCGCCAGCAGTTCCTTGACCACGAAGTCGTAAAAGCCTTCCTGGTTCTCCGGCTCCGGCGCGTACCGGAACGAGTCCTGAAACGCGCAGGCGCTCAGCTTGCTCGAAGTATCCTGCAAAGTGAGCGTGTGATCGTTTTCGGTGTGTTTGAAGTAGTAGAGGATCCCGTGCTGCTCCATCAGCCGCGAGATGAAGTGCAGGTCTGTCTCACGGTATTGAACGCAGTACTCCATCGGCGTGTAAGTCTCCGATGTCTCCAGCGAGGGACTGATGCTGTAAGTGCTGAGGACCTCCTTGACCACGTCGACGACGGTTTTGTCCTGAAACACGCGCGTATTCGTGTTGAGCGTGAGCAGCCAGAGACTGGGAACGACGATGGCGCGATAGCTGTTGAGTTCGCCGTCGCCGCCGCTCATCTCAAAGCTGGACACGATGCCGTTGAAGTAGCGCATCTTGCTGATGCCGTCCACCAGGATGCCCAGACATACCTTTTGACCCACAATGTTCTTGGGATCGATCGTGGTCTGCGGAGTGGCCAGAAGCTCAATCTCGTAGCGGTATAGCTCCGAAACGCCTTCCGTGCCGCTGAACCGTTCCGGCAAAAGCACGTCAGAACCCAGCGGGCTGGTGAATTTGAGCAGCCGATTTGTCTGTGCGAAAGCAGGCATATACTTGCGCCGGCACCTTCCTCTAGCGAATTCTCCCGTCCTGGAGTTAAGTCAATATCGCATCCTGCGCCACGTTCTGGGCGGGCGTCTGCGACTCCCACTCGTAGGTGAACCGTCCGTCGCTGCCCACGCCCACGCGCACCTGCTCAGTGAGCGTTTGCTCCGCCATGCGGCTGAGGATTTGCCGCGAGATCTCGGGGAGCATGGTGTTGGTCAGGATGTTGTCCACGTTGCGCGCTCCGCTCTCCACTTCGGTGCACCGCTTGGCGACTTCGTCGATGACGGCGTCGTCGCACTTCATGGCGATCCTGTGGCTTTCGAGGAGCCGCCGCTGAATCTTGCCCACCTTGAGCAGGACTATCTTCTTCAGCGCCTCGTCGCGCACCGGGAAATAGGGAACCACAATCATACGCCCCAGGAATGCCGGCTTGAAGATCTTGTTCAGCTCCGGCTTGAGGGCCGCCGCCAGCCCGTCCGAATCAGGCATGGTCTCTGGATCGGCGGTCAGCTTCATCAGCGTGTCGGTCCCCGCGTTGCTGGTGAGGATAATGATGCAGTTCTTGAAATCGATGGAGCGCCCCTCGCCGTCTTCGAGGTTGCCCTTGTCGAAGACCTGGTAGAAGAGCTCGAGCACGTCGCTATGCGCCTTCTCCACTTCGTCGAGCAGCACCACCGAATACGGCCGCCTGCGCACCGCTTCAGTGAGCACGCCGCCCTCGCCATATCCCACGTACCCCGGAGGCGAGCCCTTCAAGGTGGAGACCGTGTGCGCCTCCTGGAACTCCGACATATTGATCGTGATCAGATTGCGCTCGCCGCCGTAAAGCAGATCGGCGATCGCCAGGGCGGTCTCGGTTTTGCCTACGCCGCTCGGACCAACCAGCATGAAGACGCCCACCGGCTTGCCCGGATCGTCGAGCCGCGCCCGCGAGGTGATGACGCGCTGCGCGATCACCGCCAGAGCATGATCCTGCCCGATGACGCGCTTGCGCAGATGGCCATCCAGGTCGAGTACCGAGGCAATCTCGTCCTTCACCATCTTGCCCAGAGGAATCCCTGTCCACGCCGAGATCACCTCGCCCACAATGCGCTCGTCCACGCAAACATGAATGAGCGGATTTTCGCCCTGCGCCTCCGCCAGTCTTGTTTCCAGACCGCGCAGCGCTTCGAGCGACGGCTTCTGCGCCGGCGCGCCGTTGTCTTCCGCCCTGGTCTCGGTGGCGCCGGTCTCAAGCGCCTGGCGCATGGCGCGAATTTCGCCGACAAGCTCTTTTTCCTGCTCCCACTGCGCGTTGAGCCTGGCGAGAGAGGCTTCTTCGGCGGCAAGCTGCTCCTCGATCGCCGCCAGCCGTTCGGCGTGGTTCTCGCCGACGGTTGTCTCGCGTTCGAGAATCTGCTTTTGCACCTTGAGATCGTCGATGCGCCGAGTCGCATCCTCAATTGGCGGCGGAATCGTGTTCTGCCCCAGGGAGAGCCGGGCGCAGGCCGTGTCCAGCACGCTGACCGCCTTGTCGGGCAGTTGCCGCCCCGCCAGGTAGCGATGCGACAGCTTGACGGTCGCGGTAACGGCCTCGTCGAGGATGCGCAGGTCGTGGTGCTTTTCGAGCGCCGGCACGATGCCGCGCATCATGACTGCGCACTGCGCCTCCGATGGCTCCTCCACCTTGACCACCTGAAAGCGCCGCGCCAACGCCGCGTCCTTCTCGAAGAATTTCTTGTACTCCGACCAGGTGGTGGCGGCGATGGTGCGCAGCTCGCCCCGCGCCAACGCCGGCTTGAGCAGGTTGGCGGCGTCGTTCTGTCCCGCCTGGCCGCCCGCGCCGATCATGGTATGCGCCTCGTCGATAAACAGGATGATCGGATGCGGCGACGACTTGACCTCCTCGATCAGTCCCTTGAGGCGGTTTTCAAACTCACCCTTGACGCCGGCGCCGGCCTGCAGCAGGGCCAGATCGAGGCTGTGCAGCTGCACGTTGCGCAAGGGCGGAGGCACGTCGCCGCTGGCCAGCCGCAGAGCGAATCCCTCGACCACAGCCGTCTTTCCCACGCCGGCCTCGCCGGTAAGAATCGGGTTGTTCTGCCGCCGGCGCATCAATATATCGACGACTTGGCGGATCTCCGCGTCGCGTCCCAGCACCGGATCGATCTTTCCCGCCTTGGCATTGGTGGTCAGGTTGGCGGTGTACTGATCGAGGTGCGGGGTCTTTCCGCCGGGCCTGGGCCCGGCAGCCCCGCCGCTTGCTTCACCTGGCGCCGTTGCAAACGCCGCCACGCCGGCCTCGCGCGACTTCGCCGTCACGGCGTAGAAATCCTTGCGCAGCGCCTCGGGCGGAATCAGCTGCAGTTCCTTGCTCACATCGCGAATCAGCCGGCCCAGTTCGTCGTCGGAGAGCAGGGCCAGCAGGGTGAACCCGGTGCGGACCTGCGCGGCATCGTATTCGATGGTCGCGATCGTCCACGCTTCAGTGAGCATTTTCACGAGCTGGGGGCTGAAGGCGGGGCTTCGCGCGTTGCCGCTCTTGAGGCGGTTGAGACTGCGTTCGAGCTCGGTAGTGAGGCGCGAGCGATCCACGCCATACTGTTTCAGGATGAAGGCGACATCGTTGTCCGAGCTGTCGATTGCCTTCAACAGGTAGTGTTCGACCTCGATGTCGTAGTGGGTGCGCGACACACAGAGGCCCGCTGCGGCCTCCAGCGCGCTGCGGGTCGCTTCATCCACCTTGCCGATCAGGGACTTCAGATTCAGGCTCATCGTCTCACTCCCAAATAACGGTTGCGCTCAGTTCAAACGGTATGTCGCTTCATCCGGATCGCGATGGAAGGGCCGGTTGCGCACCCAGCTTACCAGCCCCAGGCAGGGCGCCTCGGCCCCCTCATCGCCGAGCTTCATGCGCGGCACTTCCTCGCGGTCCAGCACCAGCCGGATGACGAAATCGAACTCGCGGTTTGCATAGAGCCGAAGCCACGCGCGCAACTCGACGCTGGCGCGCGTTCCCGGCAAAAACTCCCGGTAGCGGTCGAAGCTCATCGGTCCCAGGCGAATGGTCACCGCACCGTGCTGATCGAAGACCTCGTCACCCACAATCGTACCCATTCCCAGCCGCTCGCAGAATGCCCCATTGTCGGCGAGGATGCTGCGGTTCTCGGGCGGCAGCCGCCGCCAGGTTCCCGTGAATTGCTCGATCTTTACCGGAACCTCAAAATAGTCCTCCAGAAGCTGCTTCAGTCCCAGCGCCGTGGGCCGACGCTGCGAGAGCAGCCCCTCGTAGTAGAGGCAAGCCTCGTCGGCGATCTCCATGCGATGGGTGAGCGCCCCCGAGCCCAGGCCGACCAGATCCAGCAGCCGCGCGCTGATGACATCGTCGTGGGCGCCCGTGCGCTCGTACGCAATATAGAAACGGTACTTCTGCCAGGCGCGATAGAACAGGGAAATCATGCGGTGGTTGAAGATATCGAAAAACTCCGCCGGCGAGCGGTCCTTGGCGCGGGCCCGCTCCAGCAGAAACTCCGTATAAGTATGCGGCAAGGCGCCCACGGCGGCACAGAGCCCCATAAAGTTCACGAGCATCCGCGGCTGGCCGTCCTTGCCCGGTTGCAGATCCTGAATTTCGCTGGCCGGAAACGCCAGCGTCGGCAGCGACGAAAACTGCACGACCTCTGTTGACGGCGAGACGAACAGTCCCACCGGCCGGCGCTCCGGATAGAGGCGCTCCATGAGGCGCACGGCCTGGAAAAACTGCACGCAATAGGGCTCCTTTTCCAGCATCGCGCGCACTGGAGCGAACCTCAGATCAACGGCTTGTATCCCGCTTTCGGCGGCCATTCGCCCAGCGGCTCCTTTCTCTGGCTGCTGCGCGCCGCCAGTTGGCAGAAGCTGTTAATGGAGGTGTAGCTGCCCAGGAAACGGTCGAGCACGTTGGCGAAGAGATAGGCCCCGCCGCCCACAAACTGCCGCTCGTCGAACTCGATCTCCACGCGGGTGCCCCGCGCGGGCAGGTTTCCATAAACCGACTGCATGATGGCGAAGTGCGGCCTGGACCCCAGCCGCACGATGCCGCCGATCTGGTTCTCGAGGTAGGAGGAATCGGTGAAGTTGTAAAGCCGCAGAATCTCCTGGAGGGAAGTCATGCCTTCTTCGGAGAGGGACAGGTAATTGAGCGAAAGCTGCGAGACCAGCCGCCATAGCTGTCCCTTGACCCGCGGCGGATCGTAGCTGGGCGAGGGCCGGCGCAGAGCCGTGATCTGCCGGACCGCGGGAAAATCCTCAGCCGTGAAGTCGCCTTCTTCGAGGCCGAAGGGGAGGCGCGAAGGCAAATCGAAATCGGAACAGGAACAGCGCACGGTGAGCACTTCGGCGTTGGGCTCGGTTACGATTCCATCCACATCCACCAGCGCCAGGTGCATGGTCGAGGGCTCGCGCTCCCCGATTTCGTTCCTTCGCCGGATGGCGTGCCAGTAAACGCGCGTGCTGTCTTTTCGCGCCTGATAGCGGTAGGCGTACAGGGGATCGAGACAGATGCTCTCCCGGCGCGAGGTGTTGGCCGCCATCACCTCGTCAATCGAATGAATCTCAGTCATCTCCTGGCGCCGCACATTGGGAATCACCTGGTACTCGTGTTTGGTGTGCGTCACCAGGATCGGCTCCGCCACCTGCGAGTACAGATTGACGACCGGCGTGCAGCCCAGGCGCAGGCTGCGCGCGGAAACGCCCGTCTCGAGATCCTGGTTGCGCTCCGGCCGCTCGAATCGCGAGAAGCAAAAGAGGATTTCAGCCTGACCGGCGCATCCCGCGGCGGCCATTGCATCCAGCCCGCTGAGTTCGAAGAACAGGAACTTCTCCGAGAACGTGAAGTACTCCTGCAGGAGCCGGTATCCGTCGAACGACCGTTTGGGATAGGGCAGCAGGGACTCTTCCTCTTCGAACCCCATGGCGCGCAGCCGATCGAGGGGAATGGCCACGGTCTTGCTGCCTCGCTGCTGGGGATTGCGGACCAGAATCGCAATGCAGTTGCGGCATAGCAGCTCGTAGAGCGTGTAAACGACATTCGGTTCACCGGCGAGATGAAAGACCACTCTATGCGGGTTGAGCTGATCGAAGGACACGTCGCGCGCGCACTGCAACTGCACCCGCAGCACGCCGGCCGCGCCGGGAACGCGCACCGGGTCGCTCAGCCGCTCCGGCTGACGCCACTCGCATTCGGCTACCGTGAACGGCCAGAGGTCCACCGCATACGCCGTCCGGAAGCGGCAGGGCTGGCCGTCCACGAGGCGCCGGGTGGCGAGCGGAGTTCCCGCGGGCATCGTCTGCCCGGCGGTCTGTTTGCCCTGGTCCGGGTCGACCTGGCACTCCACAACGGTCATCGACGGAATCGGGCGCAGATAGTGCGGCGCCACGATGCCGAGCAGAGCCGAAGTCACCTCGGGAAAATCGTCGTCGACGCGAAGATGGATGCGCGCCGCCATGAACGCGAATGCCTCGAGCAGGCGCTCCACGTGCGGGTCGTCGCACCGGTCCGGCTCCAGCAGCAGGCGGCTGGCTACGCGCGGATACTTTTCGGCGAACTTGCTCCCCAACTGGCGAAGATAGGCCAGTTCGCGTTCGTAGTATTCGAGCAGTTCTTCGCGCATGGCTCACTTCACTTTGTATTCGCCGCTGGCAAGCTCCAGAACCGTGTCGAAGGTAATCTCTTCCGGCGCGGGATCGAGCTTCATCTTCCCTTCGATGTGAAACCGCAGCCGCCGGTCGACGGTATCGGCGCTCTCCAGGGTCACGCGCACATCGGTGAGGCGCGGCTCAAATACGCGCACACAGCCTTCGATGGCGGCGCGAAGCGCACGCTGGTCCGACGCCGAACTCATACCCAGCGAGCTGATGTCGGGCAGTCCGAAGTTGATCACGGTGTCGCGCGCAACAGGCCGTGAAGCAAGCTCCGGCAGAGGGGGCTTACGCGTGTTGAGCAGCCATTCGAGATCGCGCTTGAGGGCATCGCGGTAGAACCGCACCGACTGGTTGCGGGTGGCCGGCCAGTCCTCCACCTGCGTCAGCCGGTCCAGCACCGACTGTGTGACCAGCGTCTCTGTCGCGGAACGTGCCAACCCTCCAGACCCCTTTCAAGCTCAGTGCGATGCATCCATGGCAGCGATAGGATCGATGCGGCACAGGCGCGCAAAGACCGCTTCCTTGGCCTCGGCATTTGCTCCCGTCGCGTCAAGACAGCGCAGCAACAAAGCCAGCGGAGGAGCGATCATGTCGCTGGCCTCCCAGTCTTCGAGCCGGCGATCGTCGATCTCCTTCACCAGTTCTTCGAGCACCGGGTAGGCCACCCTGTCCTGCCCGGAGCTTGCACACATCTGCGCCACCGCCAGGCGGCGCTGGAAGCGCGCCCGCCCACTGGGCTGCTGCGCCGCGTCGCGCATCAGCAGCTGCACTGCCTGGTTCAGTTTGCCGCGCCCCATCAACCCGCGCGCGACCTCAAACACGTCGGGCTCTGCCGGTTCCGCTTCGCGTTCGGCCCTGGGCGGCGGCGTATATTCCGGCTCCGGTTCGGGTTCCGGCGCGGCCTCCACCACGGGCTCCGGCGGCTTCGGGATCACCATCTCCTCCAGCCATCTTTGCGTCTCCGGATTAGCGGTCGGGGTGTCGTCGCTCATCGTCCAGGTGGGGACTTCCGGAATGTCGTTGAGCAGCGCCCGCAGGGTGGCGATTACGCTCGCGGATACAGACGAATAGCCCGCCTCGTCGCCGGCCCTCCAGATGTAGCGGTGGACGTCGAGCCAGCCGCGCCCGCAGGGCTCCCCGGCGGCAGCGGTGGCCAGGCTCAAGAGTTCTTCCCAGTTGCCCTCGGAGGTTAACCTCTTGAGGTTCTGCCGCTGTTCGGTTGCCGGAGGCTGTAAGAAGTCCCATGCCGGCGAGCCTCCCTGCTCCCGCAACTCGCCCAGCCGCAGCGCCGTCTGCACCAGGTAGGCGACCGGGCTTGAAGGGTTGTCCTTCTGCAGAAACCTGGCACAGGCCTGGATGCGGGCGATGGCGTCGTTGCGGTCAACCGGCTCGGCGGAGACGGGCTTGGAAACTTTGGTCCGCACCGCAGGGGCAGCCTCAACCGGCTCTTCCGATTCCGCGGCCGCTTCGGGTTGAGGCTCCGCCGCCGGCTCTTCCTCCGGTTCTGCTTCTTCCTCTTCGACGGGCTCCGGCTCATCGGGCTCGGTCTTCCGCTTTTCATTCAGCAGGCGGGTTACCACCACGCCGACCTCCTCGAGCGCCGTCTGCAGCTTGCCGAAGGCCGGGCCGTCGTCACCGTACTTTTCCTCGCAAAAGGGCTGCATCGCGTCCACGGTTTCGGTCGAAGCCCGAATCGCTTCTTCCATGGCCACGTACCAGGACTTCGGTGTGGCGGCGAACGACCTGTCGAAGTCCTCGCCCGTCACCTTTCCGTCTTTGATTGCCCGCTGACGGGTCTCCATTTTGGTGTCGTTATATTCGACATCCGCCTCGTACCCAACGGCGCGCGACTCGCCGTACTGGTAGTAATTCAAGCCGTCTTTGGTGATCGGGGCCTCGCGCAGCATATCCGCGATGCGGTTGCAGATCCACTCGATGGGAACCGCGCGCATCCCCGCGTCGCCATCTTCGATCTCCGGATAGAGCGTATCCCAGAACTGCTGCTGCAGGTCGAACATCAGCTTCAGGCAGGGCTCGACCATGCCGATGCCGTCGCGCTTGACATGCGCCTCGGCCAGCCAGGCGGCCAGTTGCAGATCCTTGCTCCGCGCAGCCAGAGCATCGCCCGCCAACTTGATGACGAGCTTGTAGTCCGCTTTCTTGGGAGAGGCCAGATTGCCGAGGACGGATTGCTCGCCCTCGGTGCGCGCTTCCTTGATCTGGTCGGAAACGCGGTCGTAGCGCAGATTTACGCCTGAAGGATTGTCACCCGGAATCGGATTGAGCAGATCATCGCGCAGCGGCACTTTCGGCCCTCTCCTCCGCATGATGGAAACTGAGTTTCCGTATCTCCAGCAGCGGCGTCTCGTCCTCTCCGGCGATCACCAGCTTCTGACCGTAAGGAATGGCCCCGTGCTGCTCATCGTCTTCCCAAACCGTGGCGCGGCCCAGCCGCACGGTATCGTCGGCCTGCTTCCAGGAGAGCGGCGCAACCACGGGGAGCAGGACCTCGCCGAGATCCTGCAAGCGAAAGTCGGAGGTGGTGCGCAGAATTGCGGGCAGCCACAACAGATCCCGCAGGCGCTTGGGCGCCTCCGTCTCAACGGATTCGAGATAGGCGAAGGGTATCCAGGTATAGCTGCCGGCGATAAAGACTTCCAGGTGTGCGCCGATGCGCGGGTCTGCATCGGAGAGCCCCGCAAAGGCTGCGCCGTTCAGCTCTCCGCCCGGGGAGGGATGCGCTGTTCCCAGCGGCAGCCGGTTATTCGCGAACATGTCCTGCCGCTCCCGCTCCGCGTGCAGCGCGCTGCGATAGAGCATCGCTCCCGCGGCCGCCTCGGGGCTGGCGTCGGACAAGATGTCGAGCTGCTTCTCGGCGCGTCCGAATTCCCCGGCGAAGCACAGCAGTTCGAAGAGAAAAGTACGGCGCTTGGCGTCGAGAGGTTGTTTCTTCAACTCGTCGCCAAGCGCGTCTATGGCGGGCTTCAACTCGCCGGCCCGGTACAGCGAAAGCGCGTCCATACGCGAGCCGCCTTACGACGATTTGTTCTGCTTGGTGTTGAATTTCACTTCGCCGGTGCTCGCGAGGTTGCCCTTCTCGTCCTGCACGGAGTATTCGATTCCAATCTCGTTGTAAGTGAACGACACACTCACGGAGGGAACTTCACTGGATGCTGACATTTGCAGCCCTGTGACGAATATCTCCGCAAAGTTCACCTTCAGGTAGGGCTTCCCTTCGGCGCCCGATTTGACTGCCGACAGCGTCCCCTTTGTGATGTGAGTGCCCTTGGTGATCGACTTGAACAATTTAGGAGTGGACTTGTCGAAATTCGTCATGCAACTGAAGTCGGAGCAGTCGCATTTGCCCGCGCCCGATCCCCCCGTGCCTGAAACCGAGGAGAGGTTCGCCGCGCCCCAGCTCCAGCTCAGAAGTTGAATCTGGTTCTTGAAATTTTCATCCTGGGATTCTCCCTGAATCCCTTCCACTTCCAGAAAATAATCAACCGCCATCGTCGGTTCCTTTCATTCGCAAGCGAGGCGCCCGGCCCCTTGCTGAATTTGCTCGAGCCAGCCAGGTTGTTGTTTCGCTATTTCCGCGCCGATGCAGGCAGGTCGGCCACCAGACGAAGGGAAACGGAGAGCTCGTCCAGTTGGAAATGCGGCTTCAAGAACGCAACGGCGCGATAGGCGCCGGGTTTCCCGGGGATCTCGGAGACCTGGATGGCCGCTTCGCGCAAAGGCAATTTCGCCTTGGCCGCCTGCGACGCATTGTCGTCCGCGCAGACATAGTTCATGATCCACTGGTTGAGGAACTTCTCGCAGTCCTGCCGGGTCATGAAGCTCCCGATCTTGTCGCGCATCATCGCCTTCAGGTAGTGCGCGAACCGCGACATGGCGAGGATATACGGCAATTGCGCGGACAGCCGTGCGTTGGCGTTGGCCGCGTCCTTGTCGTAGAGCTTCGGCTTGTTGGCGGTCTGGACGCTGAAGAAGGCCGCGTAGTCGGTGCCCTTGCAGTGGACCAGCGGCACCAGGCCCTGGTCGGCCAGCTCCTTTTCGCGCCGGTCCGTGATCGCTACTTCGGTAGGGCACTTCAGCGCTACGTCGCCCTCGTCGGTGCGGAAGGTATGCGCCGGCAGCCCCTCGACCAGGCCGCCGCCCTCGACACCGCGGATCGATGCGCACCACCCGTACTTGGCGAAGGAGTTGGTGAGCCGGGCCCCCAGACCGAAGGCAGCATTGCCCCACAGATACTTCGAGTGGTCGCTGCCGTCCACCGCCTCTTCGTAGTCGAACGCCTCGATCTGCTTGGTGTCTTTGCCGTAAGGCAGCCGCACCAGAATATGGGGAAGCGTCAGCGCCACGTAACGGGAATCGTCCGACTGGCGGAAGCTCTTCCACTTGGCATATTCCGTGGAGTCGAAGATCTTGCCGATGTCCCGGGGTGCGCCGAGCTGGGTGTAGCTGCTGAGGTTCAGCAGATCGGAGTTCGCCGACGAGATGAAGGGCGCATGGGCCGCCGAGGCCACCTGCGAAATCCGCTCCAGCAACTCGATGTCCTCCGGCCCGCGCCCGAACTCGTAGTCCCCGAGCAAAGCCGCAAACGGCGCTCCGCCGAAGACCCCAAACTCCTCTTCGTACACCTTCTTGAACAGGGCGCTCTGGTCGAACTCCGGCGCGCGCTGCAGGTCCTTGAGCAGCTCCCGCTTGGAGACATTCAGCACCTTGATCTTCAGCATGTCGCTGGTTTCGGACTGATCGATCAGGTACTTGATGCCCCGCCAGGTCGCTTCGAGCTTCTGAAACGCCGGGTAGTGCAGGACTTCGTTCAACTGCAGGGAGATGAGGCGGTCGATCTGCGCGATGCGGGCCTGGATGCTGGCCTCGGCGTCGCGGGTAAGCGTCATCTGGCCTTCCAGGACCTGGCTCACGAACTCCTTGACCATGTCGCGGCCTCGCTCCATCGTGGCCGCGTCACGGGAAAACCGCCCCTGGGCGACAATCTGCTCCAGCAGCGATTGCTCCGCTACCTGTTCCGCCGTCTGTGTCGCGGCCGCTGCCGCCGTTTCCTGTGCGCTCATTGCTCACCTCCGGTCTTGCCGAGTTCAGTCCGAAGCTTTTCCCGCGACTCCGTGTTCGACACTGCCTCGAACAGTGCTTCGTCGAGCTTGTCGTTGCCCTGCAGGCTGCCGCGAAGATCGCTCAGCCGGGTGCGCAGGTCCAGCAACTCCTTGAGCGGCCCCACCTGCTTGGCCACGTTCTCAGGCGAAAAGTCGTCGAGACTCTCGAACTTCAGGTTGACGCCGATCTGGCCGGCGTTGGGGTCGTCACTGAGCTTGTTGGCGACCGAATAGGCCAGATGAGGCTGCATCCCCTTGAGCACCGTGTCGAAGTTGTCGGGGTTGATCTCCACGAATTTGCGGTCTTTCAGCGCCGCGAGCGGCTGCTCGGGCTGACCTGTCAGATCTCCTAGAACTCCCATCACAAAGGGCAGTTCCTTGATCTCAATCGCGTCGCCCACTTCCACGTCGTAGGTGATGTGTACGCGAGGCGAACGGACGCGATCCAGCTTGTGCTGCGTGCTCTCTTTTGCCATTAGCTTTTCCTCGGGACCCCAGATGGGAAGCAGCACGGCCCGCTCCGAAGCGTTTGCAGAGAATTATCGGAGCGGTTCACTGGACGTGTTGCTTCGACTTTTGACCATGATTGTCCCGGACACATCGGCTCTCATATCTGCGGGGAAGCCTTTGCGTCCGTTTCCTTGAGCGTTTTGATTATTGGCTGACTCGTTCCATCTGTCAAGCAAAGACGTTTGCGGACAGATTTTGGCTCTTCCGCAGGCCTCTCGTCCTCCAACTCCGGGCGCCTGGACGGGGCGGGGCCCGGTGTATACTCAATTGCCAACGGAAGAGACGTTCATGCCCCAACTACAGCCCGTCGTCTGGTCGAAAGGCGTCCTGCTATCGCCGCAGCATCTGCAGGCGCAAGACCGATTCTTTGAAGATACACTACGGTTTCTTTCCGGAGCTCTTTCGTTTCGCAACTGGGGATTCTCAACCTTGCAGATTGACGCGGCCGGCCTTGCCCAGGGTAGCCTGAGCGTCGCCCAGGCCTCGGGAATCTTTCCCGACGGGCTCATGCTCGACATGCCCGCCTGCGACGCGCCTCCCGCCTCCCGCACCCTCGAAGACTGCTTTCCCCCGACCGGCGCCTCCTGCACCTTCTTCCTGGCAGTGCCTCAGGACCGCCCCGGCGGCATCAACGTGGCCCTGCAGCGGGGCGGCGTGGCCACGCGTTTCTACTCCGAACTCCAGATGCTCCGCGACGAAAACAGCTCCGGCGTGGAAAAGCCGGTCTCGCTGGCCCGGAAGAACCTCCAGATCCTTGCCGAAACCGAGAACATCGAGGGTTCGTCTCTGCTGCCACTTGCGCAGGTGGAGCGCACCGAGGCCGGGGGCTTTCGCCTCGACCCCCACTACGTGCCGCCTCTGCTCAACGTGAAGGGCAACGAAGTGCTCACCGGCATCCTGCGCGGCGAAATCGAAACCCTCGTGGCCCGCAGCAGCCAGCTGGCCGGCTCACGCCGCCAGCGCAACCAGTCGCTGGCCGATTTCAGCGCCTCCGACATCGCCAATTTCTGGCTGCTTTACACCATCAACTCGCATCTGCCGGTGCTGCGCCATCTGCTGGAGGCCGCGCAGATACATCCTGAAGCACTCTTCCTGCACATGCTTTCGCTGGCCGGGGCCCTGACCACGTTCTCTTCCAAGATCGAGCCGCGCGACCTGCCCCGGTACGAGCATGAGCGTCTCGGCCCGTGCTTCCTGTCCCTCGACGCCACCATCACCGAGCTGCTCGACACCGTGGTTCCGAGCAACTTTGTGGCGCTGCCCCTCAAGCCCCTCCGCGATTCCATTTACGCCGCCGCCATCGACAAGGACAGCTACTTCGAAAACTCGCGCGCGTATCTGGCCATCTCTGCGGACGTCAACGAGGCGGATCTAATCGCGCGCACGCCCGCGCTCGCCAAAGCCTGTTCGGCAACCCATATCGAGCAGCTCATCCGCCAGGCGCTGCCCGGACTCAAGCTGACCCACATTCCCGTGCCGCCCCGTGCCATTCCCGTCAAGCTGCGCTACCAGTATTTCAGCATCGATCGCAGCGGGGCCGTGTGGGATGCCGTCGTCCGCGCCCGCAACTTCGCCGTTTACGTTCCCGGAGATATTCGCAATCCCGAGATGGAGCTGATCTTCCTCTTCGCCAACCCCGACTGAGGCGACGGAGGGGAAACGCCGGGCATTCTATCGCTTCGGCGTTGTCTCCTACTCCATTCAGCAGTATGAATCGCACCGTGCGGCCGCGGCGTCTTTGACCGGGCGGGCAGGGCAGGGTTGAACCGAAGCGTGTTCCTCACTTGTGGCGGAGCACGAAAAACAGGATCAACACGATCACCAGCATCAGGAAAACGTTCAGAACCAGGATCAGCGGCAGGTACTTTTGCAGTGTGGTCTGCTGGGGCGGGGCAGGTGCGGGCGGCGGCGGCGCGGGAGGTGGAGGAAAACTGAATGCGGGAGCGCCAAGATGAGCGCCACCTCCTTTTGCCGCGGGCATAGCGGGCATTGGCGGCGTCCCCGGTATTGCCGGCGGCTTTGGCATGGGTGGAGGCGCCCAGGCAGGCGGAGCGGCAGCCGGAGGGGGCGGAGCGCCTGGTGATCCGCCGGGAGCCTGCAGATCGCGGAGCGCCGAGCCCGAGATTACGCGCGTAAATTCGCCCGGTCCCGAAGCTGCCGGAGCCGGCGGCGCACTGGGCGGCAGCACTGGCGGTGTAGCCCAGGGTGAAGCCGGGGCGGCAGCGGCAACGGGCGCCGGCGGTGTACTGGCAATCGGGGCCGGCGAGGGCACAGCGGGAGGATTGAACGGCAGCGGCGGCGCTGCCTCTGGCTGCGCCGACAATGCTTGCAGCAGTTGCGTGAATCCGCCCGCCGCAGCCGGCGCAGGTGGCTGACTGGGTGTTGTCGGACCCGAACCCATGGGGGAAAACGACGCCGTCGCCAATGGCGGCGCTTCCTTGGGCTTTACATCCTGATTCAGCGCCTGCAGCAACTGCGTAAATCCACCCGCCGCGGGGGACGAGGGAACTGCCGCCGCAGCGGCCGGGCCCGATGTGAACCGCAACCCGGATTCCGCCGGAGGCTCCTGCTTCAGCGACAGAAGCGGATCCTCGTACGCCGGCCCGCTTGCTCCCCGGCCTGCAAACATCTTAGTAAAGGAGCCTGGTTCTGACTGTGGTCCAGCCGCGGGCGCAGAAGGCGATGGCGGAGGTGAGTTCGCCGGCGTATTTGCCTCCCGTCTCGAAAACATGCGCGTGAATTCGCCCGGCGCCGCGGGCGGAGCGGGTTCAGGTGCAGCCGGAGGCGCCGACACGGGCGGTCCGCCACTTCCGGGTACCGTCGCCGGAGCTCCGCCACTTCCCTGTACCGCCTCAAACATCCGCGTGAACTCTCCCGGCCCCGAAGCGGGCGCCGCTGCAGGAGCGGCGGGTGCAGGAGCGGCGGGAGCCCTCAGCGGTTCTGACGGCGCGCCTGCGCTCATCGAGCTGAACATCCGCGTGAAGGCTCCAGGACCCGTTGATCCCGGCTGTCCCGGCGGCGCGCCTTCCGCCTCAGCCGCGCCGCCCGCAGAGCCGGGGGTTCCCGGCGCCGGCTCCATCGGCCGTATCTCCATCGCCACGGGGCTAAATACCCGCGCCACATCCTCGGTCCGCGCCGAGGGCGGCGGTGCGCTTGGAACCCCGCCCGGACCCGGCGTGGTCAACGCCTGCAACATGCGCGTGAATTCTCCGGGGCCTGGCTCCCGGGCTGCGGGGGGCTGTTCATTGACGGGTTCGACTGAAACTCCGGCTGCCGGCTCCGACGCGGCCGGCGCGGCAGGGTTGGGCGGTTTTGCCAGCGATGCAGCCTCGGGTGCAGCCTTTTCGGGGGCGGCTTGCGTCAAAAGAGACGCCAGCAAGTCTTCCTCGTCGCGTGGCGCGGCCGGCACCTGTCCGAAGATTCCCGTCGCACTCGAGGGCTGATCGGTGGTGTGGGAATCGGATGGATCAAATGAATCGAACGGATTTCTGGGCGCTCCCATGCGTGGCCACCTGCCTGATGATAATTCCGGGTTCCGGTTTCCAACACTATATCGACTTGGCTTGACAGTAAAGGTCAGGCATCCTACGATGCAAACACAATCGACGGCAGTTAGGGCCAATGCCACAAACGGACGTGGAGACTCTTGCGATCTCCGTGACTGCACATGGCCCAGGACCCCTCAACAGTCCACGTCCACTTGATGGTTCGATCGCTATGAAATTCCTTTCACGGGTCGTCTGGTCCGAGGGGATGTATTTGAGCCCCCATCACTTCCAGACTCAAAGCCGCTATTTTGAAGACTCCATGTCTTTTCTCGCCGCCAGCCTGTGGCGCGAGCCCTGGGGCCTTCTCCACCTGGAGCTGGACGCGAAGGCGATGCGGAACGGGACCGCGGCGGTCCTCCACGCCTCGGGAGTTTTCCCCGACGGGCTACCCTTCGAGATGCCCAACTCGGACCCGCCTCCGCCGCTGCGCAACCTCCTCGAAGTCTTTCCGTCGACAGACGCGGAACTCATGCTTTACCTGACCGTCGCCAGCCGGCGCGATAACGGATTCGACTGCGACCTGAGCGCGAGCAACGGCGGCCGCTTCTCGCCCATGCAACGCATCCTGCGCGACGAGACGAACGGCATCGACGAGCGCGAAATCGACCTCGGCCAGAAGAACATCCGCCTCGGGACCGGGGCCGAGCTCAGCGGCGAGTTGCTGTCCATCCCCATCGCCCGCGTCCTTCGCGACGGCCGGGGGCATCTGGTCTGCGACGAGGAGTTCGTTCCGCCCTGCCTCACTCTGAGCGCCAGCGAGCCGCTGATGCTGCTGGTGCGACGCCTCCTGGACGCCATCGGAGAGAAGAGCGCCACGGTCGCCCGCAGCGCCCGCCGGCATGGCCGCTTCGAGGCCGGCACAGGCGCGCTGGACGTCGCCAATTACTGGTTCCTGCATGCGCTTCACAGCGCCATTCCGCCATTGCAGCATCTTTCCTCCACGCGCCGCGCGCATCCGGAGGCCATCTTCGTCGAACTCGCGCGCCTGGCCGGGGCGCTCTGCACGTTTGCCGTCGACTCCGATCCGCGCCAGCTCCCCGCGTACGATCATCGCAATCCGGGTCCCGGATTCCGCGCCCTAGACGCCCACATCCGCCGTCATCTCGAAATCGTCGTCCCCTCGAACACCGTCACCCTCGAGTTTCAGCCCGTCGAGCCCTATATTCACGGCGCCGAGGTCCGGGACGAACGCTGCCTTCGTCGCGCCCGCTGGGTCTTCGGCATCCGGTCTTCTCTGGGTGAGTCGGATTTGCTGCGCCTGGCTCCCAAGCTGATCAAGGTCTGCTCATTGAAGTTCGTCCCGGAGCTCGTCAAGCGCGCGCTTCCCGGCATGAAGCTCACGCATCTCCCCGTGCCCCCGACCGCCATCCGCGCCGAGGCCGACATGCAGTATTTTTCCGTCGAGACCGCCGGCCCCTGCTGGGAGCACATCCTGCAAACCCGCAGTGTCGGCGTGTACATGCCAGGCGAAATCTCCAATCCCGAATTCGACCTCACCATCATCGTGGAGACCTCCCAATGACCCGCATCAACAGCCTCGCTCTGAGCTTCCAGGAAGTGCTCACCGCCGTTCTGCGGGTGCGCTTCCAGCGCCAGCAGGTGCAGGATGCCGAGAGCTTTCGCACGCAGATGCGCCGCTCTCTGCAGTCGGCCATGCAGGACGCCCGCTCCGCCGGCTATTCCAGCGAAACCGTTCAGATGGGCGTCTTCGCCACCGTCGCGTTTCTGGATGAGAGCGTCCTCAACCTGCAGAGCCCCGCATTCGCCGACTGGGCCCGCCGCCCGCTTCAGGAGGAGCTTTTCGGCGGCCACCTGGCGGGCGAAGCCTTCTTCCGCAACCTGCAGCAACTGCTGACCGCGGTGGATTCGGCCGAGGTGGCCGACGCCCTGGAGCTCCACTGCCTCTGCCTGCAAATGGGCTATCGCGGCCGGTACGCCCTCGGCGACACCGGCGAGCTCTACCAGTTGCTTCGGCACGCGCGCGCCAAAATCGACCGCATCCGCGGGGCTGCCCGCCTCAGCGAGCCCATCGCCGCGCCGGAGGTCGCGGCCGTCCGCGGCCGCGATCCGTGGACGCGCGCGCTCCTCGTCACCGCCTGCGTGCTCGCCGCGCTCATCATCGTCGAGTTCGGCGCCTGCGAAATTCTTCTTGGCTCCGGAGTCTCCCGGGTTCAGAGCGCCCAGAACGCCGGATTGATCGTGAAATAGGAGCCTGCCGTGCTGCTCATCATTGTCGCTATTCTCGTACTGGTCCTCTCCATCGTGCTGGCCTGGGTGGCCGGCCCTCTTCTCGGCCTTGCCGGCATGGCGCTCCTCATCCTGCGCATTCTGCTCATCCTCATCGGAGCCGCCACTGCCGGCTTCATCCTCTATCTCTACTTGAAAGAAAAGCGCCTCGACTCCGCCGCCAAGAGCCTCCCCGGCGGTACCGACCTCGACACGCTCCTGCGCGACGCCACCCATCGCCTTTCGACTGCCCAGCGGACCGGCCCCAAAACCATCGATTCCCTGCCTCTGCTCTACATTCTCGGCGAGTCCAACTCCGCAAAGACCACCGCCGTCATCAAATCCGGCTTCGACCCCGAGCTCCTTGCCGGCCAGGTTTATCGCGACCAGGACATCGTCGCCACTCCGGTCATCAACCTGTGGTACGCGCACTCGTGCATCTTCGCCGAGACCGGCGATGCCGTTCGCAAAGCGCCGGCCCTGTGGCACCGGCTCATTCGCAAGTCGCGCCCCAAGGCTACCCGGTCCGCCCTGGGCAAGCAGGCGCCTGTCCGCGCCGCGGTTGTCTGCGTCAGCAGCGAGGTCTTTCTCGGCGCAGCCGCTGCCGACGCAGCAGTCGCCGCCGCGCGCTCCACCAACCAGATGCTCCGCGACCTCGCCCAGCAGCTCGGAACCGAGGTCCCCGTCTACGTGATCCTTACCAAGCTCGACCGCATTCCCCATTTCGCCGAGTACGTCCGCAATCTCAATGAGGAGGAGGTCGTCCAGCCCCTGGGTAACGCCTTCCCGCGCAATGCCGTTTCCAGCGGCATCTACGCCGAGAAAGCCATGGCCGAGGCGGTCGGCGCTCTGGACCGCATCTTCTTCAACCTATCCGAGTTCCGCCTCGAGCTCCTCAGCCGCGAAAACGACGCCGCCAACGTCGACCCGGTCTACGAGTTCCCGCGCGAGATGCGCAAGCTGCGCAACAATCTCGCGTCCTACCTGGTCGAGCTCACCCGCCCCAGCCACCTCAACGCCAACCCCTACCTGCGCGGCCTATATTTCACGGGCGTCCGCGCCCACATGGTCGAGCAGATGGTGGCCGCCGCCGCGCAGCAGGCCCGGCCGGAGCCGGCCGGCTCCGGCGCCACCCGCATGTTCACCGTCGAAGCGATGCGCGCGGCCGCCGCGGCTCCCGCGCCCCAGGTCGTCTCGCGCAAGCAGGCACAGTGGTGTTTCCTTCCGCGTCTCTTCCCTGAAGTGATTCTCGGCGACCGCAGCGCCCTTGCCGGCACCAGCGACAGCCGCCGCACTCACATGGTCCGCCGAGTCGCCTTCGGCTCCGTTTGCGTCATCCTTTTCGCGCTCTTCACTTGTTTCGGCATCTCCTGGGCCAGGAACTCGGCCCTGGAGCACCGCGTCGTGGCCGCCGCGAATGCGCTACCTGCCGCGCCCGTCCCCTCTACGATGCTCGCCTCGACGCCGTACCTCACTTCTCTCGACCAGCTTCGCGCCGCGATCGTCCAGCTGGAGGGCTACCAGCAAAACGGCGCCCCGCTGATGTATCGCTGGGGCCTCTACCACGGCGACAGCGTTCTTGCCGCCGCCCGCCGCATCTACTTCGACCGCTTCCGTACCATGATGCTCTCGAACACCCAGGCCGATCTTGTCAGCTACCTCGGCTCGCTGCCCGGCTCGCCCCAGCCCGGCGCCGACTACGCCGCCGCCTACGACCCGCTCAAGGCATACCTCATCACCACCTCCAACCCCGACAAGAGCACCGTCGATTTCCTGCCCCCCGTCCTCATGCAGTATTGGCAAAACGGCCGCGCCCTCGAAACCGAGCAGCAAAAGGATCTCGCCTACAACCAGTTCGCCTTCTATGCCGCCGAGTTAGTCCGCAACAATCCCTACTCGATCCAGCCGGACAGCGTCACGGTCACGCACGCCCGCACCTACCTCGCGGGCTTTGGAGGCTTCGAGCGCATCTATCAGCAGATGCTGACCGCGGCGGGGAAAACTTCGCCATCCGTCGACTTCAACCGGCTCTATCCAGGCTCCTCGGCTACCGTGGTTGACTCTCACACGGTCCCCGGCGCCTTCACCGCGACCGGCTACACCTTTATGCAGGACGCCATGCACCACCCCGACCGCTACTTCAGCGGCGAGGTCTGGGTGCTTGGCGATCAGGCTCCGCCCTCTCTTGACCGGACCACGCTGATTCAACAGCTCACTACGCGCTATTCGACCGACTTCGCTACCCAGTGGCGCGACTTCCTCCACGCCGCCGACGTGGTCCGATACCGATCCCTCGCCGACGCGGCTGCCAAACTCCAGCTCATCTCCAATCCCAACTCGCCGCTGCTGGCGCTGCTCTACACCGCCTCCCACAACACCGCCGTCGCCGATCCCGATATCTCCAAGGAATTCCAGCCCACGCAGGCGGTGGTCGCCCCGGGCAGCGCCGACAAGCTCCTGGGCGCGGGCAACACCGGATATATCAATGGACTTCTCGCGCTTCAGGCCGCGGTGGCCCAGGTAGCGCAAAACCCTGCCGCGGCGAATGACCCGAACGCAGTCGCTCCCATCGTCGCCGCCTCTACCGCTGCCCACACCGCAGCCAGCCAGACCGCCCAGGCCTTCACTCTCGATCCCACGGGCCACGTCGATCAAACCGTCCTCACACTGCTTCAGGACCCCATCGACTCCGTCGATGCAGTGGTGCGCGGCCGCGGCCCTGCCCAGGCCAACGGCGCGGGAGCTTCCTTCTGCTCCGGTTTCAATCCGCTCATGGCCAAGTTCCCCTTCTCACCCAACTCGACCATCGAAGCCAGTCCGTCGGAGGTGGCGGCCCTGCTCCAGCCCGGCTCCGGCTCGCTGTCGCAGTTTTACGACGCCACCCTAAGGACCTTGCTCATCCGCGAGGGCTCTCAGTATGTCGCCGCGCCCAACGCGCCCATGAAGGTCAATCCTGACTTCGTCCGCTTCTTCAACCGCGCTGCCGCGCTCTCCGCCGCGCTCTATCCTGCCGCGGGTTCGGGAGGCCTGACCTTCACCACGCACATCCTTCCGTCCAAGGGGATCCAGAGCGTCACGGTCGGCATCGATTCCCAAACGCTGACAGGTTCCAACGCCTCCAAGCAGTTCACCTGGTCGCTGGCCGGCAGCCAGCAGGCCCAGCTGGTCGCCAACTACGGCTCGGGCACTTTGCCGCTGCTCCAGTTCAACGGGCCCTGGGCGGTCTTCCACTTAATGGATAAAGGCCGGACGGACCCATCCAACCCGGGACGCCTCGCCTATCCTCTGGAAATCTCCAATACGCCCATCGTCGTCAACGGCACCCCGCTGGTCGTCTATCTCGAACTGTCCGGGCCGGACGCCAACCTGCTCATCCCCGGCGGCCTCAGCAGCTTGCGCTGCGTCTCGACGGTCGCTCATTAAACCACGACCAGGATCAGTGTGTGCTGTTTCGGATCGGTCAAGGCAGCACTGGTCAGCGGCTCAATTTGCCGGTGAGCCCTCGCGTGGGTAGCTGTGAAGCTGCGGGCCGATTCTGTTCGAGAACCGGTAGTCCTCCATGCGGTCGGCATCGATGGTCCAGAACATCGCGCCGATCATGCCGGGATAGCCCGACGGCTTGCGCAGCTGGTATTCCGCGTCGGGAGGCAGTTTGCCGGTAATGATGGCGCTCATCGATTCGCTCACAATTTCGGGAGTGACGGTGCCTACGAGGAAGCCGACCGCAACCTTATCGGCGGGCAGGGGCGGGAAGAACTGACTGGGGTTATGGCCGACATCGAAGCCGTGCAATAGGAGCTCCGTCATCGCGTCGTGATAATCCACGGAGCCGAGTTCATAGGGTTCGCCATCCAGCCCCTCGAGCGGAGGCGTGTTGTAGTCCTGTACATCGACGAAGGTAAGGATGTCGCGGATACCCCAGAGGAGCGGCAGATACGAGCCGAACTGACCGCCATAGGTCGAGTAACCGGCCGGAATCTGGGTGCCTTCCGGCACAAGGCTGATCATGAAACTCTTGCCGAAATGATCGCGCAACAGGTGCAGCCCGGCGATCAGATTCACAACCGACGGCGTAGTGGGATGCCTGAAATCGGTATCGCCGGAGTCGAGCACGAGCGAGGGGCTCTCGAAGTCGAGATCGATGCCGTCGAAGCCGTACTCGCTGACGATCTGCGTGACCGAAGAGACGAAGTTCGGGATGCTCGCAGAGTTGTCGAGGGTGAAGAATTTGCCGCCTCCGCCGAGCGAGATCATCACCTTTCTGCCATGGCTCTTCAGCCACGCGATGTCGTCTTTGAGCTGGGCGAGGTCGAGCCCGGGCCGGACGCGCAGCACCAGGCTGCCCTCAGGTCCGGCGGTGTCCGGAGCGGCGAAGGCCACGATTACGACGTCCCACTGCGGAGAGACATCGCGCAGACGAAAGAAGGTGTTTTGCGGGCCGCGGCCGGTCCAGTATCCGATGAGTTGATGGCCGTTGGGCGGACCCGTGAGAGGGAGTGCGGCCGTCTTCGGTTCGGGCGCCGGCTTTAACGTGGTGGCCTGCATTGGAAACCTGGGAAAAGCCGGACAGGGCACGGGCGCAGCCGTGAGCGCGTGCGCGCCGGGAAAACTGTAGGTGCTTCCCAGGCCCTCGGATGCGCCGAGATACCAGGGCAGCAGAGCTACATTCTGAAGATGCCAGGAGACGTTGCCCGCAGCGGTGACCCATGGTTTCGAGACAGGCAGATCGCTGCGGGGGTTTGTATCGGTGGGTTCAAGAAGTGTGTATTTGGCGCCGGCGTCCGTGCCTCCGCATCCGCCTCCTAAGCTGCCGGCAGCGGCCGGCCGCATCCACGCGGGAAAGACATTCTCTGAAGGGGATGGGCCGCGCCCATGGTAGACCGGATCGTGCAGGGGATCGACGAAAAATTCTGCGAGTTGCTGGGTAAGCGGTTGAACGTCTTTGTCGAGCACAATGGCCGGCGCTGCGCCGAGATAGGTGCTCAGCACAAAGGAGTTTCCGGTGGCCGGGTCGACGCCGTAGGCGCCCCACGAGCAGCAGACCGTTGCGTCGCCGTAGGCATAGAACCCTGTGTTGTGCGTGAGAGCGATGACCAGCTTTCCCTCCTGCCGCGGGATTTGCTTGAAGATCTCGCGCTCGATAAACTCGGCGTCCACCATGGCGAGGTAGGTTCCGGTCTTCTTTGAGCTGAGCACATAGCCGTTGCCGGCGGGCACATGGATTTCGAGCGGCTTGACCTCCGGCTTGCCCAGCAGCGTGTGCCAGCCTTTGGCATCGGGAAAGGT
This sequence comes from Occallatibacter sp., assembly GCA_035508555.1. GTDB lineage: Bacteria > Acidobacteriota > Terriglobia > Terriglobales > Acidobacteriaceae > Telmatobacter. The sequence goes on from DATJMU010000177.1 coordinate 45,600, forward strand.
CGCCCGCAGCATGGCGTCTGTATATTGGGTGTCGTCGCCGGGCCCGAAGGAGAACTTCGAAAAGACCGGCGAGTGAAGGATGCGCGGCACATCGGCAGCGGCATCGAGCACGAACGGTTTGCCGTCGATCCTGCGCGCGTCGAAGGAAAGCGTGATGGGAACGAGCACGGTTGGGATGATCGTTGTCCCGCCCTGTGCCGGATCGTGGCCCGCCAACCAGTAGGAGTGGCCGCTGCTGCGATATTGAAAAACTGGCGCCGTGCCTTGCGCCCGCGCGGCGCGCAAAGAGAACGCCAGAAATAGAACCAGACCGATACATAGCTTAGGCATTTTGGATTCACCCCTTGGTGCGGCAGGCCGCAATGCGCTCTTACGACCCGGCATCCTGCAATCTACCAGGTCATATATATGACTGAATGATTAGCAAGCTAATTTCCGCTGCTTGAATTGTCAATCTGCGGTTCGGCGCGAATCGTGCTTCGGGGCCAAGTGAGTTCGTGCAGCCGTGTGAGAAGCATCTCAGGGTTGCGAGTGCAGTTTCCGCATTAGAGCCAGCACGGGCAGGCCGCAAAGAATGAAGGCAGTGCCGATCAACGAGCCCTTGAGGTTGCCGGCGTAGCTTGAGACCAGCACGGCGGCGGCGCAGAGCACGAAGAGGGCTGGAATCCAGGGGTATCCCCAGACCTTGTAGGGGCGCGGCAGATCTGGCCTGGTGCGGCGAAACACGAACACAGTGGAAGCCGCCAGCATGTAGAAGAGCCACTCGGCAAAGATGGTCAATTCAAACATCTGCTGGAAGCGGCTGAGGAAACAGAGCAGCACCGTGGAGATCAACCCCTGGGCAACGAGCGAAGTGGACGGCGACTGAAAACGAGGGTGAACGTGGGCAAACCAGCGGAAGAAGAGGCCATCGCGAGCGGCGGCAAAGGGAACGCGCGCGCCCGACATCGCAGATCCGTTGAGGGTGACCAGGATGCTGAGGGCCATGGCCGCAGCAACCAGCATGGCGCCGCCGGATCCGGCGACGACCATGAGCGCGCTGACTGCGGGCTGCGGTGAGGCCGCAATCTTCGCGGCCGGGAGGATATATTGAATCCCCGCATTTGTGGCCATGTAGAGCACGCCCACCGCGATGAGGCCGCCGATCAGGGCGATGGGCAGGTTGCGCTCGGGGTTGCGCACCTCGCCGGCCACCATGCTCAGGTCGTTCCAGCCGTCATAGGCCCAGAGTGTGGCGATGAGAGCAAGCATGAAGCCGTTGAATCCTCCGGTGGCGCCCGGGAGCATGGTGGACAGGTTGCTCCAGGAGCCGGAGGCGGAGGCAAAGCAGAATAGGACCACTACGAGGATGAGAACTGCCTTCAGCAGGGTAAAGACGAACTGAAAATCGCCTGCCTTCTTGATGCCCAGATAGTTGAGCCCGGTGATGAGCCAGGTGACGGCGATGGCAAATACCTGGGAGCCGTGGAAGGGCACAGGCAAGCCCGGAATAGGATCGGCCAGCCAATGGAGCGCAGGAAAGACCTCGAGTGTGCGGGCGAGTCCGATTGATATGGTCGCGATCGATCCGGGCTTGGCCAGGGTGAACCACGTCCACATATAGAGAAAGGCGGTGGTGTCACCGTAGGCGCCGCGAAGGTAGACATACTCGCCGCCCGCGTAGGGAAGCATGGCGCCTAATTCGGCGTAGGTCATGGCTCCGAAGAGCGAGAGTATGCCGCCCGCGATCCATGCCAGATAGACCAGCGAAGAGGAGCCCGCGTCGCGCATCATTTCGCTGGGGATGAGAAATATGCCGCTGCCGATGATGGTGCCGACGACGATGGCGATGGCTTGCTGCGCGCCCAGAACGCGCGGCAGGTCGGGCAGGGACTGATCACCAGGCGCGGGCGGGGAAGCGTTCATGTGTTGTGAGAATAGCAGAAGGCGGAAAGCGCTCAGGGCGCCGGAGCCCACGCCGCGACGACGGCCTGAGCGAGCCGGGCGGTGAGGACTTCGGCCTGGTTATCCGCGGTCCAGCTTGTGTCGGCATTGCCGTGCGTAAACACGGAGATGACGATGGTTCCCTGTTTGGTGAAGACCGCGCCGACGTCGTTCCGCACCTGGTTGAGAGAGCCGGTCTTGTTGGCCATGGCGGTGATGTTCTTGGGCGCGTCCGCACCCTCGAGATAGCGAGGAATGCCATCGCGATAGAACTGAACCTTGAGCATGTGCAGCGCATCGTCGCAGAGCACCTGATCGGTGGGAATCGGGGATCCGCCGGCGGCTGGAGGCGCGGGCGCGGGGCCGAGGTTGCACGTAGCGAAGCGTTCCATCAGTCCGGCCATCTCGCGCGCGGTGGTTTTTCCCAGGCCGAACTCTTTCTGATCCGCAGGCATGGGACCCTCGGCGGGTTGAAAGACCTTCTTATAGAGCCAGGTGTCCTTCATGCCGAGCGCCATGAGCCGGTCATCGACATTCTTGATCCCGACATGCTCCATGGACAGGTTGGCCGCGGTGTTGTCGCTGAGGGCGATCATCAGCGTCAGCGCGTCCTTGAAGGTGATGGTCATGGGGGTGTCAAAGAACAGCAGGACACCTGAGCCTGGTACCTGATCTGCGTGAGCAAAGGTAAGGCGATCATCCAAATGTAGGCGGCCCGCGCGAATCTGCTGGAGGGCCTCGTAGAGTATCGCCAGCTTGATGACGGACGCGGTCGGAACGGGCTCGTCGGCGTCGATGGCAACGGTCTTGCCGGTGGCCAGATCGTGCGCATAGAAGGACACATGCCCCTGGAACCCGGTGATCATCGATTGAAGCTTTGCAGTGAGCGCGGGGTCGTTCTGCGCCCGCGCTGCCGGTGCGAGCAGAGCGCAAGCAGCGATGAAAAGAACAGGGCAGAAGCGCAACAGCCGCGCTACAGGAGCGCTGCACCGTGACTTTGCGAACTGGGGAGAGCGCTTCATACGGCGGATCCGCTCGCAGGCAGGGCGGTGAGACCGAGGCCTGGGCCGCTGGGCAAGATGAGTTTCCCCTTATCGACCGTGACGCCGCGATAGGGATCGTTGGCGACCAGCAGATTGCCGTCGAGGTCGGCATAATCGACAAGTGGTGAGAGATGCGCTGCGGCGGTTACCGAGCAGGAGCTTGAAACCATGCAGCCGAGCATGACCTTCAAATTGACCGCGCGTGCAATTTCGATCCAGCGGCGGGCTTCTAGGATGCCTCCTGCCTTGTCGAGCTTTACGTTGATCCCGTCGTAGGCATCGGTAAGCCGGGGAATCATGGCCGCTTCGGTACAGGCCTCGTCGGCGAAGAGAGGCAAGTGCACCTTGCTGCGCACGTACTTTGTCTCTTCGAGCATGTGCGCCGGCATGGGCTGCTCGACGTACTCGACGCCCTGGGTTTCAAGCCAGTTAATCTTGCGGATGGCCTCTTCCGGATCGGTCCAGCCTTCGTTGGCGTCCACACGGATCGGCTTGCTGGTTACGCTGCGCACGGCCTCGATGGTCTCTTCATCGGTCTTGAGTCCAACCTTGACCTTGAGCACGGGAAAGTCTTTTGCTTCGCGGGTCTTCTGGCGGGTAATCTCGGACGTATCGATGCCAATCGAGAAATCCGTGATGGGCGCGTCGGCTGGATCGAGCCCGAGGAATCGGTACAGCGGCACATCCAGCTTCTTGCCCAGCCAGTCGAAGAACGCGATATCCACCGCAGCCATCGCCGCCCGCTGATGCTCGCCGAGGGCGCGGCGGACCTGCGTTATCGTCTTCTCGTACATCCGTGGGTCGACCGCTGCGATCTGGCTACCGATGCCATCGATCGCCTGCATCGCCTGCTCCGGATACTCCTTGTAGCGAATGATGGGAGCGCCTTCGCCGTAGCCGGTGACACCGTCGCGCCGATATTGGACGTGAACCGTGTCGCGATAGGCGCTGGATGACATTGTGGTTGTCCACGTGTGACGGAGTACAAGACGTTTGAGGCTGCAATGGACCTCGCAATCGTCTGCCGGGGGGTCCGGCGCTGCTGCCGAAGCCCCGCGTGGCGCGGCTGCGCCGGCGCACGCCGCGCCAGCAAGCTTCAGCCAATCTCGACGAGTGATCATTGAACCCTCCGTGCGGCCACGAGCAGTTTGGTCCAGGGCATGTCGTCGAGCTTGCTGATCTGGACGCCGGGGTGGCCGTGAGTCGTGTCGTGAATGAACTGGCCGTCGCCGATGTACATGCCGGTATGGGTTATTTTGGTGGGGCTGGATCCAAAGTAGAGCAGGTCGCCGGGCTCGAGGTCTTCGCGTTTGACCGGCACCACGCCGGTCCAGGCGGCCTGCAGATCGGCGTCGCGGGGCATTTCAATGCCGCGCTGGCGCACCAGCATCTGCGTGAATCCCGAGCAGTCGAAGCCAAAGCTCGAGACCCCTCCCCAGGTATAGGTAATGCCCAGGAATCGCCGCGCCAGTAGGAGCGTTTCATCGATGCTCAAGGGAGCAGAGTTGGCGCTGACATCGCCGTTCTGCACCCATGCGGTCTGCCCATCGACCAGGCGCACCTCGAGCCAGCGCCCGGCGGTTGCACTGTCCGGCGGCGCGGCGGTCAGCGTTTCCAGGCGCGCTTCCCACGGCAGGCGCAAGAGGGCTGCGTGCCGCGTGACGTCAGGCTCGCGATAAACGTTGGCGCTGAGACCGGTGACGCGCACTGCCTCCCCTTTGGGTGCATAAGGGGTTGAATCGAGAGCCAGTACGTCGGAGGCCTGCACCCAGCCCGCATAGCCGTCCGCGGTATGAATGTCGTACCAGCCTGGCTGCTTCTGGAACGAAAGGACGTCGGTACCGTAGATTGCCTGCGACACCACATCGCTGCTGGTGGTGGGGTTCCGGTACATATTGACGACCGGTCTGGCGACAACCAGATCGGCGCCGGGAACGGACATCTGGGCGCTGGCCGCGGCCGAAGTCAGCAACAGCGCGGCCGTGACGTGGAGAGACGCGAGAAGCCGGCGCACGCCCACCAGCCGGATTCGGGGGACGATTTTGGCCGCCTGCCGCGTCCCTCTCTGCTTATCGCGAGCCATCGTCATATTATCTTCTCCCCGTGACCTGCTCTCGCTTGTAACGATAAACCCCAATACACGCCGGCGCGGCCGGATAGAATCGGAACCGGGCGCTGGAACTGGAGACCTGCCGCAAATCAAAGAAACGAACTCGCGCACGCCAGCTATGGCGGTTCGTGTTGATTGAAATATACATCAAGTCTGCTAGATGTATAGTATATTTGCCGAATTGAGTGGGAAGGCCGTGCCCGGAGCGGACCAGTGGAGAGATAGACCGGAGCCTGTCCAGCCGGCAATCGAGATAGTCGATAGTCGCTGCATGCGAAGTATCTTTTTGAAAGGGGTCCCTGAGATGAGTTGCCTTTCAACAGCCTGCATCGAGGCTATTCAGGCGCGATTGCGGCATGTCAGGATGCAGCTCGGCATCTCGATTGCGCTGATGGCCGCTGCTGTGTGCGCCATGCCGGCCGCGGCACAAAGCCAATTCTCTGCGATCGACGCAATCATGAATCAAGCCTTGGCGGAGCACGAGCTTCCTGGCGCGGTGGTGATCGTGGGTCACGACGGCCAAGTGGTGTATCGACGCGCCTTCGGCATGCGCTCGCTGGAGCCTACCCGGGAAAAGATGACGCTCGGCACCGTGTTCGACATGGCGTCGCTGACCAAGCCCCTGATGACGGCTACGGCAGTCATGCAGCTCTACCAGGAAGGAAAGATCAGCGTCAACGATCCCGTGGCCAAGTACCTGCCGGAGTTCGCGGCAAATGGCAAGGGCGACATCACCATCCGGGATCTGCTGACCCACTACTCGGGTCTGCCGCCCGACCTGCCGCTTGCTTCTCCCTGGCAGGGAAAAACAGAAGGGTACAGCCTTGCGTTCAATATCGCGCCTCTGCGGCCTCCGGGCGTGCGCTTCCAGTACAGCGACATCAACTTTATCGTGCTGGGAGCGCTGGTAGAGCGGATCTCCGGCATGACGCTGGACGAGTATGCATTTCGGAATATCATCGAGCCGCTGGGGCTGACGCACACGCGCTTTCTGCCGCCGAAGTCGTGGGTTCCCTTCATCGCTCCGACGCAGTGGGAGCATGGCGCAGCGGCTTCCGGGATCCCGGGCTCGAAGACCTTCCCTGGCGACGTGATGCTGCGCGGAGTGGTCCACGATCCCACGTCGCGGCGCATGGGCGGGGTGGCCGGCCACGCAGGGCTGTTCAGCGACGGTGACGATATGGCCGTCTATGCCCAGAATCTGCTGGACCGGCTGGCAGGGCGTCCGAGCAAATTTCCGCTTTCGCGCACGGTGCTCGAAAAGATGGTGGCTCCCGAACAGCCCGTCACCGGCACTGCGCTGCGCGGGTTTGGGTGGGACATCGATTCGCCCTACTCGAGCAACCGGGGCACGCTGTTTCCCGTGGGATCGTTCGGGCATACTGGGTTCACGGGCACTTCGTTGTGGATCGATCCGACTAGCGATTCCTATGTGATCGTGCTGGCCAACGCAGTTCATCCGGATGGCACCAAGCACATTATCGCGCTGCGCGGCAAGATCGCCGATGCGGCGGCCGTGGCGATTGGCGTGCACGCGGACGGCGGCGGGCTGGCTGCCCACATCACGGGCTACAACGAGTCGCTGAGCGGAATGCGCCGCTGGGCGGCGCGCAATGGAGAGGTTGAGACCGGCATCGATGTGCTGGAGAGCGACCACTTTGCGGAGCTTGCCGCCCTGGCCCAGAAGCGCGATGGCCGGCTGAGGCTGGGGCTCTTGACCAATCAGACCGGCGTCGATGCACAGGGACGGCGCACCATCGACGTGCTCTTTCACGATGCCGCGGCTGCCGTTCCGGGGCTGGCGCTGACGACGCTCTTCAGCCCTGAGCACGGGATCAGCGGCTCCTACGACCGCCCCGGCGTGCCCAACTCAACCGATCCGGCAACAGGTTTGCCGGTCGTCAGCCTTTACGGGACCACGGCCGCAGAAAGGCATCCCTCACTTGAAACCCTGCGCGGCCTCGATGCTGTCGTCATCGACCTGCAGGACGCAGGCGTGCGCTTCTACACCTATGAAGCAGTGCTTCGCTATTTCCTTGAGGCGGCGGCGAAGACCGGGACAGAGATCGTGGTGCTGGATCGCCCCGATCCCATCAACGGCGCCTTTGTGCAGGGCCCCGTTTCCGATGAGGGTGCGGAGAGTTATGTGGACTCAATGCCCATCCCGGTACGGGACGGGATGACGCTAGGCGAGCTGGCGCGCTATGACAATGAACAGCTTCATCTTCATGCGCCTTTGACCGTGATCGCGATGAAGGGATGGCAGCGCGGCGACTGGTACGATTCCACCGGCCTGTCCTGGGTGAACCCATCGCCTAACCTCCGCGACATCGAGGAGGCCACGCTCTACCCGGCTCTCGGTCTGATCGAAGCGACCAACATCTCCGTGGGCCGGGGAACGGACACGCCCTTCGAGCAGTTCGGCGCGCCCTGGGTCAATGGGCGCGCCCTGGCGGAGTTTCTCAATCGCCGCGATCTGCCGGGCCTGCGCTTCTACGCCGTGGAGTTTACGCCGGATAAGCCCTACCCCTACGCGGGCCAGTTATGCCACGGCGTTCGTATTCTCATCACCGACCGCAACGTAGTAGATACGCCGGAGCTTGGAGTGGAGATCGCTTCAGCGCTGCATCGCTTCTATGCCAACCAGTTCGAACTCGAAAAGATGAACAGGCTCCTTGCCAACCAATCGGTACTCAATGCCATCGCGGGCGGAGACGATCCCGAGTACATCGCGGAAGGATGGCGAGCGGCCGTCGAAGCCTTCGAACAGCGGCGCCAGTCCGCATTGCTTTATCCCGATCGATAAATTCCGTTTCCGCGGCTACGGATGCGGCGAAGCCTGCGCGGAATGCAAATGATGGTCGAAGAACTCCGCGGTGGCGCTATAGGCAGCCATCCAGTCCCGGTGCAAGAGGAAGTCGTGTACCTCGTCCGGGAAGACGAGCACCTTTGTCTCGACATTCCGCTGCCGCAGAGCTGCCGCCAATTGCGCCGTTTGCAAAAACGGGACCTCATCGTCATCGTCGCCCTGGATGAGCAGGACCGGCGAGCGCCAATACTGAACTGATGCCAGCGGCGAAGACTCCCACGCCAGTCTCCAGCGTGCGTTTATGTCGGGGGCTGTGTCGGAGATCTGGAAGTTTTCAGGATGATCGATGTTCCAGTCGTGCACTCCGGACATATCGACGCCAGCGGAGAACAGGTCCGAGGCGCGAGCCAGGGCCAGTGCGGTGAGGTAGCCGCCCCAACTGCCGCCCCAGATGCCGATGTGGTCGGGTTGCACGTCACAGCGGCTGCGTAGATACAATCCCGCGCCCTCCACATCGCGAAACTCGCTCGCGCCGGTGGCTCCGTACTGCAAGGCCTCGCGAAAGTCCAGTCCATAACCGATGCCGCCGCGATAGTTGATGGCGAGCACGACATATCCGCGGCTGGCGAGGTACTGGTTGAGCGCGTAGGCGTTGGAGTAGTAGCCCATGTAGTGCCAGCCGAGCAGCATCTC
>DATJMU010000178.1:0-26670 GCA_035508555.1 Occallatibacter sp.
CGCGCGGCGGATTTACCTTCAAAATTACGCGCACCGTCGGTCCCTGCTCCCGAGTCCCTTAGTCCCTGTCTTTCCCCGCCTTTACACGCATAGGGCGGGCCGGTAGACTTGGAGTTTCGGGGCCAGCGCGTTTTTTTCGCGCAACGGTTGTGTTCCCCTGCCGCGGGCGGGTATCTTAGGCAGGCGGAAGGATTACCGGAAGGGGTTCCGGAGGTTCCCGAGCATACGAGGAGAAGCGCATGGCCGTAGAAGAGAAAGTGAAGCAGATCATCGTCGAGCAGCTGCAGGTGGACGAGGCGGAAGTGACGCCGGGGGCGAGCTTCCAAGAGGACCTGGGCGCCGACTCGCTGGACGTGGTGGAGCTGGTGATGCAGTTCGAGGAGGCCTTCGACCTTGAGATTCCGGACGAGGATGCCGAGAAGATCAAGACCGTGAAGGACGCCATCGAATATATCGAGAAGAACGAGAAGAGCGCGAAAGGAACCAAGTAACCCCTTGACCGAGACGAGAACCGAGAAATCGAGCAGAAGAGTTGTCGTCACCGGTCTGGGTCTCATCTGCGGTGTGGGTAACACGGCGCCCGCCGTGTGGCGGCAGTTGTTGGACGGGGTGAGCGGCGTGGCCCCGATCGCGGGCTTCGATGTCGCCGGGTTCCCGGTGACCTTTGCCGCCGAGGTGAAAAACTTCGACCCGCTCAACTTTGTGGACAAGAAGGAAGCGCGCAAGATGGGGCGCTTCATCCATTTTGCTTTCGCGGCGGCCGCGGAGGCGATGGCGCAGTCCGGCCTGACGATCACGCCGGAGAATGCGGATCGTGTGGGCGTGTTCATCGGGTCGGGGATCGGCGGCTTCGAGATCATCGAGCGCGAGCACAACAACCTGATGCAGGGAGGCCCGCGCAAGATCTCGCCCTTCTTTATTCCGGCGGCGATCGTGAATATGGCGGCCGGCCAGTTGAGCATCCGGTACGGCGCGCGCGGACCGATCTCGGCCACGGCCACGGCGTGCGCGACCAGCGCCAACTCGATTGGCGACTCGGTGCGGATGATCCTGCACGGCGACGCGGACGCGATGATCGCGGGTGGCTCCGAGGCCGCGGTGACGCCGCTTTCGGTGGGCGGATTCGCCTCGATGCGGGCGCTCTCGACGCGCAACGACGATCCGACGCGGGCGAGCCGGCCGTTCGACAAGGACCGCGACGGGTTTGTGATCGGCGAGGGCGCGGGAATCCTGATTCTCGAGGAGCTCGGGTTTGCGCGGGCGCGCGGAGCGAAGATCCTGGCCGAGGTGATCGGGTACGGGATGAGCGCGGATGCCTACCACATGACGGGGATTGCGCCCGATGGCGCGGGTGCGCAGCGGAGCATGAGGGCGGCGCTGAAAGATGCGGGGATTGCACCGGAAGCGGTGGGCTACGTGAACGCGCACGCCACTTCAACGCCGGCGGGCGACGGCAACGAATCGCGGGCCATCGAGCTGGTGTTTGGCGAGCACGCGCTGAGCCACAAGCTCAAGATCAGCGGGACGAAGTCGATGACCGGGCATCTGCTGGGTGGCGCGGGCGGATTGGAAGCGGGCATTACGGTGCTGGCGCTCGAAAACCAGATGCTGCCGCCGACGACCAACCTGGACAATCCGGACGCCGAGTGCCGGCTGGACTATGTGCCGAACAAGGCCATGGCGCACAGCTTCGAAGTGGGGCTGTCGAACTCGTTCGGGTTCGGCGGGATCAACGCGACGCTGATCATGCGGCGGTGGGCGGAGTAAAGAACAACTTCCAGCGGCCAGAGCGAAACCAGAGTGGGTGGGGCCTGTTGAGTTTCGGGCAAGGTCGCCGCTCGCTGAAGGTCGCGTCGACTTGACTGACGTGGCTTCGGGATACAGTCCCTCTGGTTTCGCTGTAGCTTCTAAAGCATTTCTCTTGATGTTATAGAGGCAGACGCTTACCTCAGGGGCTAAAGCCCCCTGGCTTTTCCGAGCTTTGCGGCGCGACTGAAGTCGTGCCCTGATACGAAAACTGCCAAGACGGAGATCTCTGCGGGAAACTGAAAAGCCAGATTCCCCTGCGATACGGACTCTCGCGGGGTTGTTGACGGATTGAATGACCTCATCGATTCATGGGCTGAGGGAGATTTCGCGGCCGGCGATGAAGACGCGGGGGCGGGCGGGGGCGGCGATGAAGTAGGCCAGCTCGCGGTAGTCGGCGAAGTCGTGGATGAGGAAGTCGGCTTGCTTGCCGGCCTCGAGCGAGCCGATGGTGTTGCCGAGGCCGAGACTCCAGGCGGCGTTGACGGTGGCGGCGGAGAGGGCTTCGGCGGGCGTGAGCTTCATCTGGAGACAGGCGAGCGAGAGGATGAAGGGCATGGAGGCGATGGGCGAGGAGCCGGGGTTGAAGTCGGTGGCCAGGACGATGGCCAGACGATGCTCGATCATTGCGCGGGCGGGCGGATAGGCGGTGCGGGCCAACGCAAAGACGGAGCCGGGAAGCAGGACGGGCTGCACGCCGGCGGCGCGGAGGGCGTCGAGCGTCCCGGCGGTTGCGGTCTCGAGATGGTCCGCGGTGCGGGCGTGCAGCTCGGCGGCGAGGGCGGCTCCGGTGCCGGGACGAAACTGCTCGGCGTGAATACGCAGATCAAGTCCATGGGCGCGCGCTGCTGTGAGCACTTGCCGCGTTTCTTCCACCGTAAAGGCGTGGTCGTCGCAGAAGGCGTCACAGAACTGAGCGAGGTTGAGGGCGGCGACCTCGGGGATCAGCTCGTCCACGATCCAGCGCACATAGTCTGCGCGGCGGGCGGCAAATTCGGGGGGGACGGTGTGCGCGGCGAGCAGCGTGGGCACGATGCGCATGGGGCCGTCGGCGTGGAGGCGGGCGATGACGCGCAAGAGGCGCAGCTCGGTTGCGCGGTCGAGGCCATAGCCGGACTTGGCTTCGGCGGTGGTGGCGCCGGTGCGGAGCATCCAGTCGCGGTGACGGCGCGACTCGGCGAGGAGCTCGTCTTCGGCAGCGGCGCGGGTGGCGCGGACGGTGCTGAGGATGCCGCCGCCAGTGGCGGCGATCTGCTGATAGGTGGCGCCGGCGAGGCGCTGCTCGAACTCGGCGGCGCGGTTGCCGGCGAAGACCAGGTGGGTGTGGGCGTCGACGAAGCCAGGGGTGACACAGCGGCCCTGGGCATCGACGACGGCGTGGGGCAGGCTCTGGGATTTGATTTCGCGCCAGGGCCCGGCGGCCTGGATGCGGCCGTCTTCCACCACAAGCGCCGCATCGGGAATAAGGGCCAGGTGCTTGAGTTCCGGACCCACGCGGGGGCGCGGCGGGCCGGCCAGGGTGACGAGCTGGCCGATGTTGACGATGGCGAACGAGGCGGTCACAGCGGCTCTTCCGCCATGGGGATGCGAATGCCGCGCTCGCGCGCCGTCTGACGCGCAAGGTCATAGCCGGCGTCGGCGTGGCGCGCTACGCCCAGGCCTGGGTCGTTATTCAGGACGCGCTCGATCTTGTACTGGGCCATCCTAGTGCCGTCGGCGACCGTGACCTGCCCGGCGTGGAGGGAGTAGCCCATGCCTACGCCGCCGCCGTGGTGGAAGCTGACCCAGGTGGCTCCCGATGCGGTGTTGAGCAGGGCGTTGAGGATGGGCCAGTCGGCGACCGCGTCCGAGCCGTCGAGCATCTTTTCGGTCTCGCGGTAGGGGCTGGCGACGGAGCCGGTGTCGAGATGGTCGCGGCCCATGGCGATGGGCGCGGAGATCTCGCCCCTGCGCACGAGGTCGTTGATGGCAGCTCCCATGCGTGCGCGCTCGCCGCAGCCAAGCCAGCAGATGCGGGCGGGCAGTCCCTGGAAGGCGAAGCGGCCGCGGGCGAGGCGCAGCCAGCGTGTGAGAATTTCGTTGTCCGGGAAGAGCTCGAGGGCGAGCTGGTCGGTGCGGTCGATGTCTTTGGGGTCGCCCGAGAGCGCGATCCAGCGAAAGGGGCCCTGGCCGGTGCAGAAGAGGGGACGGATGTACTCGGGCACGAATCCGGGGATGAGAAAGGCGTCGGCGCAGCCGGCATCGAAGGCGAAGCGGCGGATGTTGTTGCCGTAGTCGAAGGCGACGGCGCCGGAGCGCCGGAGGGCAAGCATGGCGTCGACGTGAAGGACCATGGTGGCGGTCGAACGGCGCACGTACTCTTCGGGGTCGCGGCGGCGGAGCTCGGCGGCCTGATCGAGGGAGAGGCCCTGCGGGATGTAGCCGTTGAGGGGATCGTGGGCACTGGTCTGGTCAGTGACTGCGTCGACCGGGAGGCCGCGGCGGGCGATCTCGGGGAGCACGTCGGCGCAGTTGCCGACGAGGCCGACGGAGAGGGGTCGGCCATCGTGGCGTGCCTGGTCGCAGAGGCGCAGCGCTTCGTCGAGGTCTTCGGCGATGCGGTCGCAGTAGCGTGCGGCGACGCGGCGCTCGATGCGGGCGCGATCCACTTCGACGACGAGCGCGACGCCGCCGTTGAGGGTGACGGCGAGGGGCTGCGCGCCGCCCATGCCGCCCATGCCGCCGGTGACCACCAGTCTGCCCTTCAGCGAACCGGACTCGCCCGACGCGGCGAAGTGGCGCTCGGCGAGGGCGGCGAAGGTCTGGAAGGTACCTTGCAGGATGCCCTGGGTGCCGATGTAGATCCAGCTTCCGGCAGTCATCTGGCCGAACATCATCAGGCCCTTGCGGTCGAGCTCGTTGAAGTGCTCCCAGGTGGCCCATTTGCCCACCAGGTTGGAGTTGGCGATGAGGACGCGGGGGGCCATCTCGTGGGTCGGAAAGACGGCGACGGGCTTGCCCGACTGCACGAGCAGGGTTTCGTCGCCGCCGAGGCGTTCGAGCTCGCGCACGATGGCGTGGTAGCACTCCCAGTTGCGCGCGGCCTTGCCGATGCCGCCGTAGACGACGAGGTCGGCGGGGCGCTCGGCGTTTTCAGGATCGAGGTTGTTCATGAGGCAGCGCAGCGCGGCTTCCTGCTGCCAGCCCCTGCAGCGCAGTTGCGTGCCGCGCGGCGCGCGTACGATGGGAACCGCGGTGGTGGCCATAGACACCCTCCGGGATGACCGCGACGGTGGCGGTTGCGCTGCTTTTGCCGCGGCGTTGAAGACTGCTAAACAGGATACTCCCCGGGAACGAGAGGAGGGTGGAGGGAGTCCCCTGGTGATGGAGGTTGTGGAGATTGGATGGGTGTTGTGGCGGGGTCGAAAAACCGAGGGTGGCTGGGTTTGGGGCACGCGCTTTGGTTCACCCCACCCTCGCGGCAAAGACAAAGACGCCGCGAGGGTGGGGCACCCGGAGTGTGGCGGAGAGCGGGGCGCTGGGGCTTTGGGTCAGGCACATCCTTTTCGCAATAAAGCACGGAAGGGATGGGGCACGCGCTTTGGGTTCACCCCCCTCGCGGCAAAGACAAAGACGCCGCGAGGGTGGGGCACCCGGAGTGTGGCGGAAAGCGGGCCGGTCACGGGCGTTTTCGCGGGAAAAATGGTCATTCGCGCGGCGATGTACGCGTGACATAATGGCGCGAGGAGGGGTTATGCCCTGGCACCTGGCGATCCTTGGGGCCGGCAGCGCGGCCGCTTATTACCTGAACACCGTCGATCCCAACCAGTTTCCGAAGATTCTGGTGGTGGGCCAGGATGATCCCTGGAGCGGACAGCGGGGGTTGAATCCCTCGGATGCGAACGATCCGGTGAATTTTGTGAACCAGACTGCGCAGATGATCGAGCACTATGGCGACAGTGTGCCGGGGATGAGCACCAGCCTCTATCCGCGCAAGGAGTGGGCGGAGTCGAACCGCAAGATTCTTGATCGTGTCTCGGTGACACGGGTGCGCGGGCAGATCCTCAACGTGTCGGAGATCAAGACGCCGTCGCAGTACGCGAAGCCGCTGAACGGAGCGGAGAAGTGCTACCAGATCGACGTGCGGCGGAGCTCGGGAAGCACGGCGGAGCTGCTGGCGGCGAAGGTGGTGGTGGCGACGGGCGCCGGCTCGCACAAGTATCCGGACAAGCGGCTGGAGAACCTGGCGGGGAATTATCCCGACCTTTTCATGGACATGGATGCATTTGCGCGCAAGCCGGCGCTGCGGCAGCCGGGCAAGAAGATCATCGTGCAGGGGCCGAACGCGGCGGTGGACAGCGTGGATACTGCGTATTACAACAGGTGCACGGTGTACTGGCTGACCGGGCCGCCCGCGCTGCTGGCGACGCCGCACCAGGTGTCTGCGCGCGCCGTGGCCGCCGGGAATGGCGAGTCGCGGATTTATGCGCTGAACCGGAAGACGACCGACCCCAAGGAGATCAAGGTGGTCGGCAAGAAGATCAGTGTGACCCTGGACAGCGGGCAGAAGCTGGAGGCCGACCACTATGTGTGGGGCGTCGGCCAGGACGATAAAAAGGCTGTCTCCTTTCTCTCTCCCAGCCTGCTCGCGCGGCTGGAACCGATCTACGACATCAACCAGCGGCACGGGCAGGCGTTCGAGTCGGTAGAGGGATTCCAGCTGAAGGGGACGAGCCGGACGCAGGGGTTCGAAGTGGTGGGTGCGGTGGCGCGGCAGGTGCTGATCAATGCAGACAACACCCTCGACCACACCTATCTGCAGCAACTGGAGGGCACCATCGAGGAGCTTCAGAAGAAGCTTGTGACCTGGAACCAGGATCTTCTGACGTACGGCTACGATTTCCTGCTGCAGCCCGTGAACACGATGGTTGCGGACAAGGACCTGAAGAAGTTCATCCGCTGCCTCAAGTTCATGAAAGAGATCATGGCGAAGATCAGTCCCACCTGGATCAACCAGACGCAGGCGCTGGCCTCGCTGATGATCAACTGGGCGGTGGCCAAGATCTACTTCAACCAGCACGGGAAGGCGGTGAAGGACGCCGACCTGAACAATGCGCTGAAGATCCTGACTCCGTCGACGGTGGGCTCGCCGCAGCTGGGCAGCATCCGCACGACCACGGCGGCGATCAACGGGTTTATGCCGACTTACGTGGCGTCGTCGAAGGCGGACGCGAACTTCAGCCACGACGACCAGACCATCCTGCGGGTGTACATTGCGAAGAATTATCCGTGCGTGCCGGAAGAGGACGCGGCGCGCATCATCAAGAGGACGATCGAGGGGCGCAAGAGCACCAAGGACCACTGGGGCTATACGGAGGCCGAGATCAACGGCTTCAAGCAGGAGCTGCAGGCGATCAACAGCCGCTGGGCGGGCACGCTGAGCACGGCGAAGGTGATCGGCACGGGACAGACTTTCTCGTAGGCCGGATCGGGCAGCGGGTCCATTTGAATCCGAAGCGGGTTCATCAGGGGCTAATGCCCCCTTATTATTGGGTTGCGTTTGCGGCACGGCTGAAGTTGTGACCAGATCCAAGCGGGCCTGGCCAGGGGTCTCTCCGCAGCTTGTGAAGCCAATGCCAGCAAGGGTGCTCATGGCGGCCGAGCGCAAGCGGCCTATAATAAAGCATGGCGACAGTCCGGAATCCCGTCGAGGCAGGAAGTGCGGGAGCGCATTCGCATTCCGGAGCGGAGGCGCGCGCGACGGCGCACAAACCGGACCAGCGATCGATCTCCGAACGTTTTGAAGCGCTTCTGAAGCGGGTTCGCGCGAACCGGCCCCACGATGACATTGCGTTGATCCGGCGGGCGTGGGAGTTCTGCGTGAAGCACCACGAGGGGCAACTGCGGGCTTCGGGCGAGCCTTACATTATTCATCCTCTGGAAGTGGCCGAAGTGCTGGCGGAGATGAAGCTGGATTCGACGGCGATCGCGGCGGGCCTGCTGCACGACTCGGTGGAGGACACGCCGGCGACCAATGAGGAGATCGCCGCGGAGTTTGGCGACCAGGTTGCGCACATTGTGGAGGGCGTGACCAAGATCGACAAGATCCAGTTTGCCAACCGCGAGGACCGGCAGGCCGAGAACGTGCGCAAGATGCTGCTGGCGATGGTGTCGGACGTGCGGGTGGTGCTGATCAAGCTGGCGGACCGGCTGAACAACATGCGGACGCTGGAACATTTGCGGCCGGACCGGCAGGAGGCGATTGCGCGGGAGACGCTGGACATCTATGCGCCGCTGGCGCACCGGCTGGGGATGGGCAAGGTGCGGGGCGAACTGGAGGACCTGGCCTTCCGGTACACCGACCCGGTGAGCTACGAGCGGGTTTCAGCGGCGGTGGAAGCGCGGCGGATCGAGGGGGAGCAGTTCCTGCGCAACGTGGAAGACACGCTGGGGGAGCAGCTCCGCGAGAACGGCATCCAGGCGCGGGTGGAGTGGCGGATCAAGCGGCTGTACTCGATCTACCAGAAGATCGAGCGCGCGAAGATCACGTTCGACCAGGTGTACGACCTTCTGGCGATCCGGGTGATCACGCAGGACGTGGCGTCGTGCTACGCGGTGTTTGGATTGATCCACACGCTGTGGCGGCCGGTTCCGGGGCGGATCAAGGACTTTATCGCGATTCCGCGGGCGAACCGTTACCAGTCGCTGCACACGACGGTGATCGGCGAGGGCGGGCACCAGTTCGAGGTGCAGATCCGCACGGAGGAGATGCACCGCATTGCCGAGGAGGGGATTGCGGCGCACTGGAAGTACAAGGCCGGGGACAGCGCGGTGACGGCGCGGGACGAGGAGCGGCTGAACTGGATCCGGCAACTGGTCGAGTGGCAGAAGGAGATGACGGACCCGAACGAGTTCCTCTCCAGCCTGAAGATGGACCTCTACCCGGACGAGGTGTATACCTTCACGCCGAAGGGGAAGGTGGTGGTGGTTCCGGCGGGAGGGACGCCGGTGGACTTTGCGTACACGATTCACACCGAAGTGGGGCACACGTGCGTGGGCGCCAAGGTGAACGGGCGGATGGTGCCGCTGCGCACCAAGCTCAGGACCGGGGACATCGTGGAGATTGTGACGCAGAAGGATCACCACCCGAGCCGGGACTGGCTGACGTTCGTCAAGAGCCCGCGGGCGCGGAACAAGATCAAGCACTGGCTGAACGAGGACCAGCGGCGGCGCGCGGTGGAGATCGGGCGCAAGCTGCTGGAGAAGGAAGCGCGGCGGTTCAAAGTGCCGATGAGCCAGATCGATGATCAGGACCTGGGGCGGATCGCGGGCGAGTACGGCGTGGCGACGGCGGCGGACCTGCTGGCCGCGCTGGGACAGGGGAAGCACTCGGCGCACCAGGTGCTGAACAAGCTGGCGCCGGGATATGCCGAGCAGCCGGAGGGCGGGCCGGAGACGGAGAGCAAGCCGGGCGGCGGGGAAGCGGGGATGTCGGACGCGGTGCGCAAGCTGCACCTGACGGGGTCCGACTCGCTTGAGGTAGAGGGCCAGAACGACCTGCTGGTCTATCGCGCGCGATGTTGCAACCCGATCCGCGGCGAAGAGATTGTGGGCTACGTGACGCGGGGCAAGGGCGTGGCGGTTCATGCGCGCAGCTGCCCCAACGTGCAGAACCTGCTCTACGAGAGCGACCGGCGCATCAACGTGGAGTGGGCGCGGGTGGGGAACCAGGGGGCGGCGCAGCGCTACCCGGTGAAGATCACGGTGTTTTGCGACGACCGGACGGGCATGCTGAAGGAACTGACCGCGGTGATCTCGGACGAGAACACGAATATCCGCGGGGTGGATATTCGCCACGACGACGAGGGAGAGGCGATCATCGAGTTCCTGGTGGAGGCCGAAGACCTGCGGCACCTGAACCGGATGGTGCTGGGGCTGCGGCGGGTTCCCGGGGTGCGGACGGTGCAGCGGACGCAGAAGGTCTAGGGAACGAGCGTCGATCGGCCGAGGGACAGCCACGCGCCAAGGCGGCTACTGGTTTGAATCATTGCCGCCCTTCATGAAAATCGGGATGTGGAACGGGAGGGCAGCGGAGGACGACTTCTTAGACTTGTTCTTTGCGTTCTTTGCATTCGAGTCCTCACGCACCAGCGTGCGCTGGGAGTTGACGCACATCCATCCGCCGCGGGTCTGCTGAAAGACGTGCGTGAATACGCCCTTGTCGACAACTTCAGATGAGTTGACGCGGTGGCGGAGGGTGTAGGTACCGTTGACGACGGCGATGTCACCCAACATGCGCACGGCGATGACCTTCTGGGCGAGGTAGTGGAGCTTGTCGTCGTTGGTGATGGTCTGGACCACCTGCTGGTCGCGGGTGCTGATGTCGCCGTCGGCGGCCACGTTGACCAGCAGGGGCGAGAGAACGAGCTCGAGGCCGTACTGATCGTGCTGGTTGATGGCCAGCGACCACTTGTCTTCGATCTGCTGAAATTGACGGATTTCAGGGCTTCCGGTCGAGGTGGCGTCTGTCTGGATCGCCGCCGGGGGTGGGGGGGAATTCTGGGCGGCAGCGAACGAGCAGGCGATCAGGGCAGCAGAACAGAGAGCAAGAAGACGGGTCATACGCGAACGAAACTCCTGTAGATAGGATAAGGCGTCCCAGGGCACGGGTGTTGGACGGACGGGAGGGGACGGAGGGCAGCGAAAGAAGGGGAGTTCGTCTCAGAGCAGGGCTTGCAGGCGCTCGGGGTGGTGGATGGTGACGACGGATTCCTCGATCGAGATCCAGCCATCCTTGCGGAACTGGCCGAGGGTGCGGGTGACGGTCTCGCGGGTGGTGCAGGTCATCGAGGCGAGCTCTTCGTGGGTGAGCAGGAGGGGGAAGCGGGACTGGCCGTTCTCCTCATGTTCGCCGATCTGGTGGCCGAGCTCGAGGAGGAGGCGGCCGAGGCGGGCGGCGACGGTTTCGGCGAGGGCGATGCGGCAGGCATCCTGAAGGGCGAAGCGATACTCCTGACAGATGCACTGGACGGCGCGGAGCTGGGCTTCCTTGTGACTGCGGAGGAAGTTGAGAAAACGCTCCCGCTCGACGGGACGGAGCTGCGCGGGGGTGAGGGATTCCGCGGAGACCTCATAGACGCCGTGGGAGAGGACGGCGTAGAGGCCGAGCATGGAGCCGGGCCCGGCGACGCGGACGATCATCTCGCGCTCATCGGGGCGGCCGGCGGTGAGCTTGAGATAGCCGCCGCAGATGAGGTAGAGGCAGCGTGCCTCTTCGCCCTGCGTGAAGAGCGAGGCCTGGGCGGGAAGAGAGATGGTGCTGGTGGCGAGTTCGAGATCGGCGAGAACGGCGCTGCCCAGAGAACAGAACCAGCCGGGGCGTCGGCTTGCACAGGCCGCACAACCGGCCGGTACCGGCCGGACTGTACTCCTTTGCCTTGCCGATCCGTCCGCCGGGATATGTGCGTCCACCATGGTCTAGCCTGCCCGCAACCAATGCAGCTTCGTTGCCTCTGCCGCCTTCTCCAGGCCCCCGTGAATCGCCGCAAAGACCACGGCGAAGCGAACCTTCGCGCCGATTACCGCACGAGTGGCCGTTGTCTTGGAGAGAGTTTCGCTCATGGGCAGGGCGGAGAGATGTGATGGGACTCACGCCCGTGAGGTCGTGTTGCCGGTTGTGACGGAACCGGTTTCCGGCGGAGTTGCGGAGGCTCCTAATTCCTTCAAAAGGTAGGGGATCACGGGTGTGATGGATCGTGCCACCGTGTGTGATGATCATCACCGCTCATCGCAGTGACAAAAACGTAATCTTCACGGCAGGTAGTGATGCTCCGCACTGAGCGCACCCTGCTTAAGCCGCTTTGGATGCGCCGATTCTGATCCGGATCACTCCGATGGGAGTGGATGGATTGAACGGGAGCCCCTGGTTGAACGGCTTGTAGAGAGATGCGGCGGGAGATTTTTTGAAGGCGGTAATTTCATGCATGACGAAGTGCCGGTAACGCAGATGCAGACTGGTGCAGCCCCGGGCAGGCGGCCGGGCCTGCGAGCTTTCCTGATGGTGCTGCTGGGTGCAGCGATGATATGCGCCACGGCGCACGCGGGTCCGGCGGGGGCCAACAAGGCGGCCGGCGCGAAGGCCCAGGCGGGCGCACCCGCTTCCTCGGACTTTGTTGGATCGGACGTGTGCGCGGCCTGTCACCAGGCGCAGGTGGACAAGTTTGCCAACAACCCCCACCAGAAGATGGTTCTGATGCACGGAGGGGCTGCCGGCATGACCTGCGAGAACTGCCACGGGCCGGGCAAGGCGCACGTGGAGGGGGGCGGCGACAAGACCAAGATCTTCCAATTCAGCAAGGCGTCGGCCAAGGACGCAGATGCGAAGTGCCTGAGCTGCCATGCGGGAGCGCATCCGGATTTCGAGCGTTCTCCGCACGCCAAGGCCGGGGTGAGCTGCATCTCGTGTCACAGCATTCACGACGCCAAGACCAAGGAGCAGCTGCTGAAGGCCTCGCAGCCGACGCTGTGCTTCCAGTGCCACGGCGACACCAAGCCGGCGTTCGGGATGCCGTTCCATCACCCGGTGGAGGAAGGCGTGGTGCAGTGCAGCGACTGCCACGACGTGCACGGGACCTTCGGACCCAACAACCTGCGGTCGGCGGTCGACCAGAGCAAGATCTGCACCAAGTGCCACACGGATGTGCGCGGGCCGTTCGTCTACGAGCACGCGCCGGTGAAGGCGGAAGGGTGCCTGGGCTGCCACAGCCCGCACGGATCGCAGAACGCGCGGATGCTGAATATGCCGAGCATCAATACGCTATGCAACCAGTGCCATAGCCGCGTGGCGAACGCAACGGTTCACGGGATGGGCGCAGGATCGGACGAGTTAGTGCCTTGCACGAGCTGCCATACCTACATTCACGGCTCGAACATCAACGCGGCGTTTCTCCGGTAGGAGTGACAGGGCCGTGCCGCATCCTCCGCGCAGACAGGCGGGTGCGGCGCGGTTCGGAGATGGATTTCGCACGAGGGTGCAGGTTTTGCAGTGAGCAAAGTTTTTCAAGTGAGGCTTCATATGAAGAAGTTCGGTTGGTTTTCTCTCTCTCCCGCAACGGTCCAGCGGCTTGCCGGGGGTATTGGAATCGCCGTTTTGTTGATGACGACGGGAATCGCTGGCGCCCAGATGGCGACTCCGGGGACGCCGACGCCGGCGCCGGAAGCGGCCGCGCCCGTTGCTCCCAACGGGTACTCGGTTCACGAGAGCGTGGACCTGGGCGGGCACATGATCGGGCGCTCCGGCAGCGGATCGATGTACGACACCATGGTCAATATGCATTCCGGACCGCGCATGCTGGGCGAGACCTTCGAGATGCGCGCGCTGCCCGGCAACAAGCATCCGTATTTTGACGAACTGTCGGCCTTCACCAACGGGTTCGGCGGCGACCCCAACAACTTTGCCAAGCTCGATTTCTCGAAGGGCAAGTATTACGAGTTTTCAGGCATGTTCCGCCGCGACCGCCAGTACTTCGATTACGACCTGCTGGGCAATCCGAATATTCCTTCGGGGCAGTCGATTGCCGAGTCTCCGTCGGGATCGTATGCATGGCCACAGCTCAACGACTCGGCGTTCATGTACAACACGGTGCGGCGCATGACGGACACCCACATCACCCTGCTGCCGCTGTCGAAGGTTACCTTCCGCGCGGGGTACTCGCAGAATATCTTTCAGGGGCCGAGCCTGACGCCGAGCGGCTACCAGGTGGCAAGCTCCTACGACATTCTGCTCCAGGAGATGCAGCGCAACAGCACCGACGATTTCACGGGCGGGATCGACTGGAAGCCGGTGCTGGGCACCAAGCTGACCTTTGAAGAGGAGATCGACCACTACAAGGAAGACTCCTACTTCCGCATGGATCCGACTTACTTCAACGTGCAGGAGGCGGACGGGACCAGGGTTGCACTGCTTTCCGACTACGACGCGCTGACACCTTACAGCACCGCCAGCGCCTGCAACGCGAACAGCATGGGCGGCAGCGCTGCCCTCCTGGCGCCGAACACTCCGGGCGGCCTGCCGGTGATCAACGCGGCTTGCGCCGTGCTGTCCAGCTACTCGCGCACAGCGCCGACGCGCATCCTTTATCCAACCGAAATCTTCCGGCTGCAGAGCACCAGCATCAAGAACGTCTCGATGAATGGCGATGTGCGCTACACCAACGCGAATATGAACCTGCCCAGCTACGTCGATAGCTTCGCGGGTTTGAGCAAGACCACGCGCGGGCTTATCTATACGGCTACGGCCAGCGCCAAGCGGGAGGTGATGGCCGCCGACTATGGGATCGTCTGGCAGGTCACGAAGACGATTGCTTTTGAGGACCAGTTCACGTTCTCGAACGTCCATCAGCCCGGAACCACGACGATGACGAGCCTCACCACCGTGGCGACGCCCGCGACTGCCAACAATGAGACAATTAACACCACGAACCTGACCACGACGGCGGCGGCTGCGGGCGCCTCCACCTTTGAAGGAAGCGGCACGATCGGGACACCGTGGCCGGCGTACTTCGGCCAGCGGAGGGCGAACAACGACTTCACGGTCTCCTGGGACGCCACGCCGCGCACCACGCTTTCTCTCACCTATCGCTATGGCCAGCACGTGATCGCGGAGAATGCGTACGTCGCGGCGACCGCTACCGCTCCCGCTGACTTCGGCGGCAATCCGGGCAACGTTCCGCTGGCTGTGAACGCGACGAATGACGGGACGGTGACGATCAACGAGACGGGCGGGATCTTCAACGCCGCATTCCGGCCCACCGAGAACTGGAACATCAACGGCAGCGTCGAGATGCTCTACAACGATAATGCCTTCACGCCGATGACGCCGCGGCAGACCAAGCAGTACCGGATCCACACCATGTACAGGCCTAAATCCTGGGCGGTGATCTCGGGCGCATTCAACGATATTGAGCACCACAACAACACCAACAACGACCAGGCGGCGGTGGCGGCAGGTGACGTGGCCTACGCCGGCCCGCTGGCTCACGTTGACTACAGCCGCGTGGTGGGAGTAGGCGCGGAGCTGTTCCCGAACGATCACTACGGCATCGACTTCAACTACGCCTACAGCGATGTGTACATGGCGGACAATATCTGCTACCTGGGAGGCGCCTCGACTGCTTTGCCTGTTGCGGCCTCGACTCCCAGCGGTACGGCGTGCCCGGCGACGTCGGCGGGCCGGTCGGGGTACGATTTCGGGCCGGTACTGGATTTTATGCACGCTCCCACGCAGTCGGCTTCGGCGGCGTTGAGTTTGTCGCCGGTGAAGAGCGTGAAATCGAATATCGGCTACAACATCAACTCGGTGAACGGCAGCCGCTTCTATAACGATCCGCGCGATGTGGCGGGTTCCCTGGTGTCGACCTACCAGTCGCCCTTTGTGAACTTTGCATGGACCTCGCATCCGGGATTGATCTGGAAGGCCGAGTACAACTTTTACGGCTACGGCGAGGGCGGTCCTTCCGGTGCGGCGCTGTGCAGCACCACGAACCCCACGCCGACGGCTCCCGCTACGCCGGTGGCCTGTTCCACTCTGCATTATCAGACGGGCATGAACATCTCGCCCGCGGGTGAGACGGCTGCGCGGAACTACCACGCCAACATCGTGACGCTGGGAGTGCACTACGAGTTTTAACCCCAGAACGTTGAACACGCTAGAAGGGGCGGCCTGAGATCGGGGATTTAAGCGGACCGCCCCGCTTTTTGAAGGGCCGGCAAGGAATTTGGCTGCCGGATGAATTGAGAACCAGGATTTGCCAGGGCCGAAACATGCAAGCTCGCACGGTCATGAGAGTGACGGGCGATCAAGGTCTGGCAAGCCGAGCAGGACTGGCAAGGGAAAAGAGCAATGAGCAAGACGATTCGATCGCAGGCGGTGCTGGTGCTGGCGTTGTCGCTGGCCGGCGCAATGAGCTTCGCGCAGTCGGGCGAAGCGACGTATAAGGCGAAGTGCCAGAGTTGTCACGGGGCGGCCGGCATTCCCAATGCGGGGATTGCCAAGCTGATGGGCGTCAAGCCGGTGACGGATCCGGCGGTGAAGAGCGCGACGGAAGCGCAGATGATCAAGGCGACCGAGGACGGGATGGGGAAGATGCAGCCGTTCAAGGGCAAGCTGACGGATGCGCAGATCAAGGATGCAGTGACCTATTTCCGTTCGTTCATCAAGTAGTGGTGAAGGGACGGAGACGAGAGGGAGCGGAACGCTGACACCGCATGGCTTTTTACTTGACGGAAGCCGATCGGGAGGTGTCTAAAATGGTTTCGTCCACCTTGATTGAAGTCCGAACGGCCAGCAAGCTCCGGCCGGCAAGACATGGCAAGACAATTCGCCCGGCATGCCGGCCGGGGGAACAGAAGGAGACTGTAATGAAGAAGACGACTCGCTCCCTGTTGGTGCTGGCGGCAATCGCAAGTTTCGCCGGCACTATGAGCTTCGCGCAATCGGGCGAAGCGGTTTACAAAGCGCACTGCCAGAGCTGCCATGGGGCGACGGGCACGCCGAATCCGGGTATTGCCAAGCTGCTGGGCGTGAAGCCCGCGCCGGACTACAAGGGTGAACCCGAGGCCGCGATGATCGCGGCCGTGAAGGACGGCAAGGGCAAGATGAAGCCGGTCCATGGGCTCACCGACGCGCAGATCAAGGATGCGGTGCAGTACTTCCGCAGCCTGAAGTAGCGCTTCAACCGAGGTCTATTGTCTTCGGCGCACAGCCGGGCGAATCGTGCGGCTCCTGCACGCTATGAGTGATTGCGCGCCTGGCTGTGCGCCAGAACGAAAGTCAGGGCTCCGGGTGGAGCAAACCCGGAAAGCAAGCGGCCCGCCTCTCCCGGCGGGCCGGTCATGTTAGGGAGCGGGGGTCGAAGTGTCACTCTTTCAAAGATTCAGAGAACACTGGCTAAGGCCGGCGCTGTTTTTTGGCAACAATCCGATCAGCCTTGCCGGCGGGGCCATTACCACTGCGTCCGGCATCACCGTAATTGCCTATTGGGTCGTCGAGCTGCTGGGTCTGCGCACGCCGAACCCATATCTGGGCATCATTTTCTTTCTGATCCTGCCGGCCCTTTTCGTCGCGGGACTGATCCTGATCCCGATCGGCCTGTTTGTGCGGCGGGGCAGGCTGCAAAGGGCGGGCCAGATTCCCGCGGAGTTTCCCCGTGTCGATCTGAACGACCGGGTGTTTCGTCACGGGCTTGACATTGTGCTGGTGGCGACGATTGTCAATCTACTGGTGGTGTCGGTAGCCAGTTACCGCGGGGCGGCCTACATGGACTCGCCGCAGTTCTGCGGCAAGTCCTGCCATGTGATGCTACCCGAGTACACGGCCTACCAGGTCGGTCCCCACTCGCACGTTCCCTGCGTGGAGTGCCACATCGGTCCGGGAGTCCAGTCGTACTTTGCGGCGAAGGTGAACGGCACCAAGCAGGTGCTGGAAGTGAGCTTTCATCCCTTTGCGCATTATGCGCCCAAGCTCATTCCCAACTATCCGACGCCGATTCCGTCGCCGGTAACGAACCTGCGCCCGGCGCGGGTGATCTGCGAGAGCTGCCACACACCGCAGAGGTTCGACGGCGACAAGCTCCTGGTGCTGTCGAGTTTCGCGGACGATGCGCAGAACAGTGAGACGCAGACCGTGCTTATCCTGCACCTGGGCGGCGAGGATTCGTTTTCGCACCGCACCGGCATTCATGGCGTGCACCTGGGACATATCGAGTACATCGCAACCGACTCCGGGCTGACGAATATTCCGTGGGTGGAACGGACCAATCCCGATGGAACCAAGACGGTGTACAGCGCTCTGCCGCCCGGCAGCCCTCTGCCCAAGGGCGAGCGGCGCGTGATGGACTGCATCGACTGCCACAACCGCGCAGCCCATCAGTTCGTGACCGCCGAACAGGCCGTTGACCGCGCCATGGCGGATGGTGTGATCAGTCCCAGCCTGCCGTGGGTTCACAAGGAGGGCCTGCAGTTATTGAACGCGAAGTATTCAAGCCAGGCCGAAGCGAAGGTAAAGATCCCTGAGGAACTGACCGCCTTCTACAGCAAAGGCTATCCCGACGTCTTCGCGTCCAAGACCGCGCTGATCAAAACAGCGGGCGAGACTCTTTACACGCTTTACTCCCAGAACGTGTTCCCGTTCATGAAGGTAACGTGGGGCACGCATCCGAACAACATTGGGCACATGGATTACCCGGGCTGCTTCCGGTGTCACGACGGCAATCATGTGGCGAAAGATGGTTCATCGATTCCGCAGGACTGCTCGGTTTGCCACAACCTGCTGGCGGTGGATGAGCCGAAGCCTAAAGTGCTCTCGTTCCTCGGTATTCAATAGAAACGGGCCACGCGATTCGGGTCCGGCGGCGGGCCGGCCATCGGACCCGATTCTTTCCGATCGAGTGGTCATCCTTTCTCGGTTATCCCCCTGTCTTCCGCGCCGGAAGAATCTGCTATCTGCCCGGTTAACGCCGCTATACAATCAGGGCGAAGCCAAAATATCTTGAGAAGCGCTGTCGAAAGAATGGGCAAGATTATTTCGCGCGGAGATGGTGATTATGGCGTCTGCCGGCGCAGAGCCAGGCGCGAGTTCGGGGAAGCGGCGTAGAGAGACGATCATGGCACTTAAATCAAGCTTCTGCCTGCCGCTGGCAACTTTTCTTATGCTCTGCCTGGGATCGGCCACGGCTCAGACGGCCAGTTCATCGCGGCTGGCTGGGGATTGGCGCAGCATGCCGGCAGTGGCAATTCCTTCCAGCAGGCCCCCATTGGATTTGTCGAGAGCGGATTTGGGCGCGGCTCCGGCGAATGCGCGGATGGAAAGGATGCTGCTTCTGCTCAGGCCCGCGCCTGCGCAGGAGAAGGCGCTGGCCGCAGAGCTGGCCGAGCTGGAAGATCCGTCGTCG
The DNA here is from genome assembly GCA_035508555.1 of Occallatibacter sp. Lineage (GTDB taxonomy): Bacteria > Acidobacteriota > Terriglobia > Terriglobales > Acidobacteriaceae > Telmatobacter. The sequence continues at coordinate 18,735 of DATJMU010000178.1, forward strand.
CCGGAGTATCACCACTGGCTGACGCCTTCCGAGTTTGCCAGCAGCTATGCGAACTCTGCGTCCGATGTGGCTGCACTGGCAGCGTGGCTTGAGAGCGAGGGATTTGCCGTGGCGGCGCTTCCGGCCGGCCGCGGCTGGATCGAATTCTCAGGAACGGTCGCGCAGGTCGAGCAGTCGTTTCACACGCAGATCGATTTGTATGCGACTGCGGAGGGAGCGCGGGCGGCGCTTGCCCAGGGCATCTCGGTCCCCGGGGCGTTTGCTCCGCTGATCAGTGGACTGGTTTCGCTCGATGGCGCGGTTTCGCGTCCGTCGCTTACGACGCCGTCGGTTGTGCCGGTCTCCGCAGCGACGCTTGCGGCCGAGCAATCTTTGAATGGCGCGCAGGCGATGACTCCGCAGCTTGCGGCGCAGATGCTGCATCTCAATGCGCTTCGAGCCGAAGGTGAAGATGGCGCGGGCGAGAGCATCGCGATTGCCGCGACCAGCGATGTGAATCGCACGGATGTGGCTGCCTTTCGCGCGGCATTCGGCCTGCCGGCTTCGGCAGTGGAGATCGTTGCGAACGGTGCAGATCCGGGAGTGACGGGCGGCCAGGCGGAAACGACAGTGATGGCGTCATGGGCCGGGGCCGCGGCGCCCGGGGCGCAGATCCTTGTGGTTCCGGCTGGCACCACTGCGGCTACCGACGGCGCGGATCTCTCGCTTGCGGAAATTGTGGACCAGGACCTGGCGCAGATTGCCGTGGTGGGTAATTCCGAGTGCGAAGCGGCGATGAGTGCGGCGCATCAGGAGTTTTACCCTGCGCTGTACAGGCAGGCGGCGGCCGAGGGGATCACGGTGATCGCTGCCGCGGGCGACAGCGGGGCAGCGGCCTGCCATGCGGCGGGCAGCACGGCGCCGGTAAGCACGGGGCTGGCTGTGAATGGGTTCGCGTCGACGCCGTGGGACACGGCTGTGGGCGTCGCGGGGTTCAGCACCGCGGATTCGTCGCCGGGCGGCACGGCGCTGGCGGCGTGGTCGCCTTTGAGCGCCTCCGATCCGGCGTATGCGGGCGGCGGGGGCAGCAGCACGCTGTATGCGGGACCAGCGTGGCAGCCGATCCCTGTTGCGCTGTCGCAAGGCGCGGGCGGCACTGGAGTGCATGACCGGCTGATGCCGGATGTGTCGCTGCCGACGGCGATGGAAGCGAGCGGGAATCCAGGGCTGGCCTTCTGCCTGAGCGGGGCTGAGGCATCCGGCGGTGGGTCCGGAGGCTGCACGCTGATGCGGGCGGGCGGCAGCGCGGGCGCGGCGGCGCTGTTTGCGGGAATGGCTGCGCTGATCGACCAGAGGCATGGTGCGCAGGGGAATATGGCGCCCGGGCTGTATGCCCTGAGTAGGCAATCGGGCGTGTTCACCGACGTGGAGCAGGGCAATGCGGAGTTGCCCTGCGCGGCGGCGAGCCCGGGGTGCGGCGCGAGCGGCGAGATCGGCTATGCGGCGGCAACGGGGTACGACCTGGCGACGGGGCTGGGCGCGCCGAATGCGGAGGCCCTGGTGCAGAAGTGGGCCACGGCGGAGGCGACCGGGACGGGCGCGGTCTCCGTGACGCTCTCGGTGCTGCCGACGGAGGAGAATTCGACTTACAATCCGTCGGCGACGGTGACGCTGACGGCCACGGTGATCTCGGAGACGGGCGGAGGGACGCCGACGGGGACGGTGACGTTCCTGAATACGACGACAGGAGCGCCGGTCTCGTCATCGCCCTCGACGGTGGGGGCGAACGGGCAGGCTTCATTGACAGTCGAGGGGGTATTTCCGGACGGCGGCAACGAGATCGTGGCCGAGTACAGCGGCGACTCGACGTATGCGGCGGCGAACTCCACGCCGGCGGTGACCATCAATGTCCAGCCGAGTACGACGAGCCTGACGGTTGTGCCGTCGAACTACAATCCGGCGCCGGGGGCGACGATCACGGTGACGGTGACGATTGCGGTAGGTGCGCCGCCGGCGGGGAGCGCGAGTCCGTCGGGAAGCATCACGCTGAACCTGGATGGGCTGCCGGCGCAGTCCCAGTCGCCGTCGACGTCGAACGGGGCGACGACAGCGACGTTCTCGGTGACGCTGCCTTCGGGCAGCACGATGCTGACGCACACCCTGCAGGCGGTGTACTCGGGGGATGGGAACTACGCGGAATCGACGTCGCCGCAGGTTTCAATTACGGTGAACAAGCTGGCGACGACGCTGACGATCACGCCGGCGACGACGACACCGACGGCGGGCAGCTCGCTGCAGGTGTCGGCAACGGTAGCGGCGAGCACCTACGGAGCATCGCAGCCCTCGGGGACGGTGAGCCTTTCGATGGATGGAGCGGCGGCGGGGAACGGGACGCTGACGCCAGGCTCTCCGTCGACGGCGACGATCACGATCCCGCTGGTGGGCGCGGGCACGCATGTGCTGCAGGGGACGTACAGCGGCGACGCGATCTACGGCACGTCGACCTCGACGACGGTGGACATCACGGCGGCGAAGGGGGCGACGGTGACGACGGTGACGGCGACGCCCGCGGTGCTGTCGGCGGGCACGCCGGAGGTGCTGACGGCGACGATCGCGCCGGCGAGCACGGCATCAACGGGGACGTCGTACACGATTACCGGGACGGTGAGCTTCTACGACGGGAAGACGCAGCTGGGCACGGTGACGGTGAGCAGCAACGCGGCCACGCTGACGGGGGTGACGCTGTCGAATACGGCGTCGCACTCGATCACGGCGGTGTACTCGGGGGATACGAACTGGCAGACGAGCACTTCGGCGCCGCTGGTGCTGGCGGCGACGACGATGCCGGACACGGTGGTGCTGACGGCGAACTACACGTCGGTGGGGCCGGGGCAGGCGGTGGTGCTGACGGCTACGGTGACGCCGCTGACGACGCCAGCGGCGAGCGCGGAGCAGAATCCGACGGGGACGGTGATCTTCTACGACGGGACGACGGCGATCGGGACGGCACTGCTGGCGGCGGTGGCGTCGAGCGACGCGTCGACAGCGACGCTGACGACGGCGAGCCTGCCGGGCGGGCAGGATACGCTGACGGCGGTGTACCAGGGCGACCTCTACTACGACCAGGAGACCTCGAACACCGTTACGCTCGGCGTCGAGAGTTTCTCGATCGCGCCGGCTTCGACGAACCCGGCGACGAACCTGAACATTGTGCAGGGGAGTTCGGGGACGGCGTCGTATGTGGTGACGGGGCTGGGCGGGTTCAACGACGAGGTGCAGGTGCTGTGCCAGGTGCCGCAGCAGGACGATATGACCTGCACGGCGACGCCGCAACAGGTGGTGCCGACGGCGACGGTGACGTTCACGGTGACGACGTTCGCGCCGGGCGGGCCGGCGACTGCGACGATGCGGCGCGACGGGCCGAAACCGCTGTGGCCGCAAGCGGGCGGCGCGGCGCTGGCGGTGCTGGCGTTCTTCCTGGTTCCATTCGGGCGGCGGGTGCGGCTGCTGGCCGGGCGGCGGACGCGGACGTTGCTGGCGCTGGCGCTGCTGCTGACCGGGTTGGGCGGAGCGGGGCTGGGATGCGGGGGAGGGAGCGGAACGGCGCAGCCGGGGACGCCGCTCGGGGTGGCGACGCTGAAGATTGTGGCGTCGTCGTATGTGAACACTACGGCGGTGAGCCAGAGCCTCTACCTGACGGTGAATGTGCTGGCGCCGGGCGAGACGGCGCCGTAGTCCGCTCGTTCGGATTGCAAGCTGCTTGTGACCACTCCGCGGCGATTGCTTCGCGGCGGCACGCTGCTGGTCCGCGGACGTTCAGCGGCCGGGGATGTGCGCGTCAATGGTCGGGCCAGGGGTCGGGCCAGGGGTCGGGCCAGGGGTGGGGCCGCGATCGGTGTCAGCCGTGGCGGGGGTTGCGGCGGCGAGGGGCTTGTGGCGGCGGTAGACGGTGACGACGGCGAGGGTCCAGAGGGGGACGAGGTCGACGCCGGGGATGAGCTTGGCGGCGAAGGAGGGGAGGAACTCCCAGTGCCAGCCGAGGAGCCAGGTGAGGAGGCCGGCGACGAGGAGGTCGAGGAGGTCGTCGGCGGGCTCCGGGGCGCCTTCGACGAAGAAGGGGAAGACGACCATCTGGAGGATGTCGGCGGCGAGGGCGATGGCCAGGGCGGCCTTCATGCGGGGTCCGGGAAGGATACGGAGGGCGCCGCGCACGGCGCCGGCGGGTTTGGGCTCAGGGGCCACGTAGAAAGTATCGTTCATCCGGGACGGGGATGGAAGTGGGTTTGACAATTAATACGTCCGTACGTATTATGTCTATGTGAGCAAACCTTCCCATCGCGAGGAACTTCTCAAGGCCGGCCTGCGGGTGATGTTTCAGGCCGGCTACACGGGGGCGAGCGTGCGCGATATCTGCGCGGCGGCCGGGGCTCCGCAAGGCTCCTTCACCAATCACTTCCGCTCGAAGGAGGCGTTTGCGCAGGAGGTTCTGGAGCGGTATTTTGCCAACCTGCGCGGGACGGTGCGGGAGGCTCTGGGCGACCGGTCGCTGACGCCGCGGCAGCGTCTGCAGCGTTATCTCGACCTGATCAGCGGCATATTGGCGGACGAGAAGTGGAACCGCGGGTGCCTGATTGGCGACTTCAGTATCGAGACCGCCTCGCTGAGCGCGGTTCTGCGGAAGCAACTGGAGGCGATCTTTGCGGAGTGGCGGGCACCGTTTGCCGAGTGCATTGCGGAGGCGCAGAGCGCGGGCGAGATCGACAGGACCTTCGATGCGATGGATCTGGCGGAGTTTCTGCTGGCTTCGTGGGAGGGGGCAATTCTGCGGATGAAGGTCGATCGCGGGCCGGCGGCGCTGGAGCGCTTCAAGAAGATCATCTTCCAAACCGTATTTCGAGCGGTTCCACAGTTGACGTAGGCCCTTCCGGCATTGGGCCAGGTGGCATTTCCTGATGAAAAAGCCGCCTGACGTTCGGGCTTCGGGGTGCACTCACTGTGGAGCGGCTATCAGGAGCTGAAATGACTGTTTTGACCGATATTTCCCTGCCCCAGGTTGAGATTCTGGGGTCCGCGATGGCCTACCGGGAAGCGGGAGACGTGGAAGCCCCGGTGGTGCTGTTTCTGCACGGCAACCCAACTTCGTCATACATCTGGCGCAAGATCCTTCCCCTGGTGGCGCCGGTGGCGCACTGCATCGCGCCGGACCTGATCGGATTCGGGCAGTCGGGAAAGCCCGCGATCGAGTACCGTTTTGCGGATCACGTGCGCTACTTCGATGCGTTTCTCGAACGGACGGGGGTTACGTCGGCCTACGTGGTGGCGCAGGACTGGGGATCGGCGCTGGCGTTTGATCTGGCGGCGCGGAGGCCGGAGTTTGTGCGCGGTCTGGCGTTTATGGAGTTTATCCGGCCGATGCGGACGTGGAGCGACTTTCACCCGGATCAGACGGAGACCTTCAAGAAGTTCAGGACGCCCGGGGTGGGCGAGGAGATGATTCTCGAAGGCAATGCATTTGTGGAGAGGGTGATTCCCGCAGCGACCGCGCGAAGGCTGACGGACGAAGAGATGGCGGTGTATCGAGCGCCGTTTCCGACGCCCGAGTCGCGGCGTCCCACGTGGCGATTCCCGAACGAACTGCCGATCGCGGGAGAGCCGGCGGATGTGTACAAGGCGATGGAGGAAGCGCATCGGGCCCTGGCGCAGTCGAGTTATCCCAAGCTGCTTTTTGTGGGAGATCCCGGGGCGCTGATCTCGCCGGCCCTGGCGGCGCAGTTTGCGCGGGGGCTGAACAACTGCAGGGTAGTGCAGCTCAGCTCGGGCCTTCACTATCTGCAGGAGGATCATCCCGACGTGATTGGGGCGCACATCAAAGAATGGCTGATCGAGACGGGGATAGGATCGATGCCCAAGCAGAAGTTGACGTTGTAAGGACGCACACGGATGCGTCAAACAGCGGGCGGATACACGAAGGGGCTCTCCCATTGTCGGATGCACTCAATCCTGCAGGGCACGTAGTGCAATGCTGTCGCCCTCTACAATCGAATGCTGCCGGCGGCGGATTGATGCGAAGAGGAGCGCCATCGGCATCAAGGGCGCGGCCAAGTGTTTATGGAGTTGTAACTGACGAGTAGCCGGCCAATACGACCGCAATGTGCAGTCCTATCTTGATTAACGAAGCTCACCGAGCGTCTGCGATTCAATCCGGCGGGTATAATCCGTCGTGACTGGTAGAGGAAAACCCAATGAAGTCCAAAACGGTGCTTGGACATCTGGTGCATCGCATTGGCGTTCAGCAAGAGAACGTTGCCACAGAGGCGTTGGGCTTTATCCTTGCAAACTCCTCTGCTGCATCGCGCGCATTCACAGAATTTATCTGCCAGATCGGTTTTTCCTGTCCGGGAGACCTGCGCTTTGAAACACAGCGCGGCGGATTGGAAGATTGCATCCCGGACATGAAGTGTTACGACGCTCAGGGTAGGCTCCGAGTAACCGTCGAGAGCAAGTTTTGGGCGGAGCTGACCAAAAACCAGCCAGTAACTTACCTTCGTGAGTTTCAAGGTGGATGGCCCGCTGCCTTGCTGTTTGTAGTTCCAGAAGCCCGATTGCCCTGGGTCTGGAAAGAGGTACTTCGGCGCTGCGCGGAGAACGACATCTCAGTCGAGGACGTTCAATCTATTCCTGCGATGAATTCCGCTCGAATCGGCGGAGAGCATTTCATGGCAATGACATCGTGGAGGGCTCTGCTGGATGCGCTGTACTCAGAGGTTCCACTACCCGGTGAGATCGATTGTCGAAACGACATGACTCAGCTTCGAGGGCTGTGCGACATGATGGACCAAGAACCGATATTGCCCCTTAAGGAAAATGAAATAGGCGATCAGCAAATGGCGCTCAGGATCGTGAATTTCAACGATCTCGCGCATGCCATCGTGGATCAGGCCACGGGTACGCAGTCGTACACTCGATCGCATCTCAAATACGGATCCGGTGCTTACTTAGATATTGCAAACTACCGTGCATGGGTGGGGTTCGATGCCTTGGCGTGGCACCGCAAAGGCATTTCTCCAATATGGGTAGCATTCCTTTCACGCGCTCAGATGGATGAAATTCGCGAAAAGCTAACCCCATTTCGAAGGGGCTCGCCGCGACGTTGCTTCGAATCTCAAAACGGTCGGGTCGTGATGGTGCCGATTTTTCTAAAGACCGAGGTCGAGAAATATCAGATTATTCAGAATGCAGTAGATCAGATTCACGAGCTGGCAAAGTTGCTCGGCGGAGTGGAACAACCCGCGACCGTCGTCGCCGCAAGCTCCACGTCGGATGCTGGCATGAATGGTGAAGACGTGGCAATCGATTAGGGCGATTCGACTGGGCAGACCATTCTGGAGGCGGGGACCAAACGGGGGAGACGGTAGCTCTTTTCGGAACTAGGAACGTTGCTAGTGGCAGCGGCTTGGTTCCGGATCACCGGCTAAACGGAGACTACCCCCCAAGACAGCCCTCAGGAGCTAAAGCCCACGCTTCTGTTTGCGGCGTTTTCGGCACGACTGAAGCCACCCCAACAAGCAAAATCGGCTTGTTGGGGACCCCGGCGAAGTCGTGCCCGGTTACAAAACCGCGGCGCGGGCGTACGACCGGCAATCGGGACAGAGCAAGTCTTCGGGCGAAGAGGCATCGCTAAGAACAGCCGCAGATTCTTTGCTGCGCTCAGGATGACAGATATAACGTAAATAAATATAAATAAGCAACTTAGTATTTTGATATTATCTATACGAGTCCTACACGGATACGAGGATTCAATGACTTGCAGAAAAAACCTGCACAGAATCTGCACGGAATGCGTCTTAGTACATGGAGCCGGATATGGCATTCGTCACCGACAAATCGGAACTCAAGCCAGGATTGGTGATCTTCCGGCGCGGCGATGTGGAGCACCGCATGTGGTACTGCCGGATGA
>DATJMU010000179.1:0-19670 GCA_035508555.1 Occallatibacter sp.
GCGTTCATCGCTGCCTCCAGAGACGATCTCTGGAATCAGCATCGCGGCAATTTCAAATCGACACCACCCCAAAAACCCGGCAACCTGCCGCACATCAGCAGCTTGCAAAAAGAAACGCACCAGTTAACCGGACGGTAATGATCACTGATCACTGTTCACTGTTCCTTCGATTCTTGCCCACAGCTCTTTGACTCCGTAGCCCGTCTTCGCCGAGAGGGGCAGGATCTCTTCGACCTCGAGCCCCTTTTTGAGGGCGGCGAGGCTGCGGGTGCGCTGGTTGCCGCTGAGACGGTCGGCCTTGGTGGCGACGACTGCGAAGTTGCGGCCGGCGGCCCGTAGCCAGTCGAGGAGCTGGCGGTCGTTGGGGCGGGGCGGAACGTTCGAGTCGACGAGGCAGACACAAAGGGCCAACGTTGGGCGCTCGGCCAGGTAGGGCTCGATGAATTTGGGCCACTCGGCGGAGATGGATCTGGAGACTTTGGCGTAGCCGTAGCCGGGGAGATCGGCGAAGAGGAGTTTCTGGCGCTGGCGCTCGTCGAGCAGGGCGAAAAAGTTGATGGCGCGGGTGCGGCCTGGCGTTGACGAAACTTTGGCGGCTTTTTCGCCCACGAGCGAGTTCAGGAGGCTGGATTTGCCCACGTTGGAGCGGCCCAGGAAGGCGATCTCCGGCACGGACGGCGAGGGGAACTGCGCGGCGGCGAGGGCGGAGAGCAGGAACTGGGTGGTGTAGCGCATGGTTGGCAAGTCTGCAAGTTAGCGAGTCAGCGAGTCAGCAAGTTGGCGCGTTGGCGCGTGCTTGCGCATGATCGTCGACCCCCGCGAACCCGGCTTCCTCCTTTTCGAGGATATAGGACGCACCGCTGTCTATTACGCGGCCAATGGCGCGGGATCGGGGAAGGCGCGGCCAATGCGCGGAAGCTTGGCGCCCAGGAGCAGGCCGCGGAGGATCATGAAGCAGCAGAAGGCGCACCAGAGGCCGTGATTGCCGATCGCGCGCTCGAGAGCGATGGCGAGGACAAGGAAACCGGCGAAGGCGAAGACCATGCTGTCGCGAAGCTCGCGGGCGCGGGTGGCGCCAATGAAGATGCCGTCGAGCTGGTAGCCCCAGACGGAGACCAGCGGGAGCAGGATGGCCCATGGCAGGAAACGCAGAGCCAGGGCGCGGACGGGGGCGACGTTGGTGAAGAGGGCGACAAGGGGCGCGCCGGCGACCAGGTAGCCGAGCGAGAGCAGTACGGCGACGACGGCGGCCGAGACCGTGGAAGCGCGGAGAATGGAGCGGTAGTCTCCGCGGCGGCCTGCGCCCACGGCCTCGCCCACCAGGGCCTCGGTGGCGTTGGCAAAGCCGTCCAGGGCGTAGGTGGCGATCCAGTGGAGGTTGAGGAGAACGGCGTTGGCGGCGAGGATGGCGTCGCCCTCGCGGGCGCCCGCGCGTGTGAACCAGCCGTAGGCCGCTACCAGGCTGAGGGTGCGCAGAAAGAGGTCGCGGTTGAGCGCGAAGAGGCGGCGGAGGCTGGCGGCGTGGAGCAGTTCACTGAGGCGGACGGGCTGCGCGGCGGCGCGGGGCCACGCGACCCAGGTAAGAACCAGGCCGGTGAGGAGGCCGGCATAATCGGCGGTCATGGTGGCCGTGGCGATGCCCGCGACGCCCCAGTGGAGGCGGACGACCAGCCAGAGGGCGACGGCGACGTTGACGACGTTGATGGAGGCCTGCAGGGCAAGCGCGGTGCGGGCCCGCTGGCGGCCCAGCAGAAAGCCGAGGACGACAAAGTTGGCGAGCGCGGCCGGGGCCGACCAGATGCGGACGTGGCAGTAAAGCGCGGCGTTCTGGCGAACATCGCCGGCTCCGCCGAGCAGGGTGAGCGCCAGGGCGATGAGGGGAGCGCGGACAGCCCAGACCAGCACGCCGATGGCGAGCGCCGAGGCCAGGCCGCGCCAGAAATGCAGGCGGATGGCGTGGGGGTCTTCCGCGCCGTGGGACTGCGCGACCAGGCCGGTGGTGCCCATGCGCAGGAAGCCGAAGGTCCAGAAGACGGCGTTGAAGAAGATGCCGCCCATGGCCACGCCACCCAGGGCCGCCGCGCCGGGGAGATGGCCGGAGAGGACCGTGTCCACGGTGGAGAGCAGCGGCTGGGTCAGGTTCGAGAGGATGAGCGGGATCGCCAGCGCGAAGACTCGCCTGTACCAGTTGGCCATTGGGGAGATTGTAGCGGGAAGTGGCGATCAACCTTCAGTCCTCAGCTCTCCGCACCAGGCTTGCAGGTCCGGGCGTGTTCTCAGGGCGGATGGACGCGTGGTTATGTGGGCGGGGCTTCTGCCGCATGGGGCCGCCATGTAGGATGGGGCCAGCGTGCGGGCCTGCCGGGTTCGCGAGTGCAACGGGCCGGACGCGGAAGGAGGAACGATGCTGAAGGGATTCCGTGATTTCATTCTGCGGGGAAACGTGGTGGACCTGGCCGTGGCGGTGATTATCGGCGCGGCCTTCAATGCAATCGTCAACTCGCTGGTGACCAATGTGATCAACCCGCTGATTGCAGCGACGGTGGGCAAGCCCAACTTCGGCTACATCATTCTGTATGTGCACGGGGGCAAGATCGAGATCGGGGATTTTCTCAACGCCGTGATCTCGTTTTTGATTGTGGCATGCGTGGTGTACTTTGCGATTGTGATGCCCGTGCACAAGTTTCTGGAGAAGGTCAACAAGCCCGCGCCGGCCGCCGCTCCAACCACCAAGACCTGCCCCGAGTGCCTGAGCGAGATACCGCTGGCGGCCAAGCGGTGCGCGCACTGCGCGCAGCCGGTGCCGGCGGCGGCGGCGTAGATCCCGGTCCGCTGCGAATTCGAATCCGGCCTTCGAGCATTTTCGCTTCACTTTATTGACGTTGCCGCATCTTCCCAGGTGGTTCTTTCTTAGGGAAAGAGCCTCTCGGCGAGACGGGTCCGTCAACACCTGAAGCGAAAACGCCGTAGCCGGTGTCAGGTCTCAAAAGCTAGAGGCTGCTAACAGGCCCTAGCTTTCCCGCGACCGCGCGAAAGTGATTAACAGGCTCTAGACCTGGGGCTCGCGGTGAGGGGTGGTTCGCCTTGTAGCTGAAGCATCGCCGGCCAACCGGAAGCCGGAAGAAATCTCCTCCACTGGCGGAGCCATCCGACTGAGCACAGCTTACGCAGCGCTCTGCGCCAGCTCAGCGCAGCAGGGCTCGTCGTCTTCCGTATCCGGCGTCAGCAGGATGCGGTCCAGCCCCACCAGCGCCAGAATCTCCCCCACGTGCGGCGACGGGTTGGTCACCCGGAACCGGTTCCCGGCCTCGCAGGCCACGCGGTAGAGCTGGATCAGCGCGGTGATGCCAGCGGCGTCGATCCGCTCCACGCGGCCAAGGTCGAGCGCGAGCGAGCGCCGGCGCACCATGGGCGCCAGCCGATCCAACAGCCGCGTCTCGCTTCCACGCACCAGCTCCGTCATCCCGTCCTCAACCGCAACCGCGGCCCGATCAAACACCATCGCGCCGGTCATAACTCCTCCTCCGGGAACACCCGTTCCCTCACATCCCAGACCTGTCTGACCCTGAATCTTCTGTCGCAAGAGAATCTGCACGCGGACCGCCAAAGCACTACTCGAGGAATATGCTGAAATTACAGGGGAAGCGGCCTGTTCTCCGCGCCCCTGTGTGGCCCCAGGGTGTGCGTTTTCCAATCCTGGCGTCCGCAAATGAACACTGATTGCCTTTACGCAGGGCGCACCTTACCGGTTCCCTTTAGATGCACGAACCACGCCAAAATATGCAGCCCGGGCCCACGGCGATTTTGGGCTCGCAAGCCAGCCCGGCAGCCGGTCCGACGCCTACGCAGCCGCAAAATCTGTGGCTTAGCCCGGCCTACGCCCGCGCGCTCGCCCTGGAAGCTGGATTCTCCGAGGCTGGCGTGGTTGTCTTGCCCCACGCCGCCGAACTCCGGGACGCCGACCGCTTCGAGGAGTGGGTGCAGGCTGGCCGCGCCGGCTCCATGCAGTATCTCGAGCGGAGAGGGGATGACGGCCGTCTGCTCCGGGCGCGGCCCCGGACGCCGTTCCCCTGGGCGCGGTCGGCCATCGTCTGCCTCGCCAGCTACGCGAGCAGCCAGCCTCGCTCCACCGACCCGGCTGGCGCCGGCGCGGCCTGGATCGCCCGCTACGCATGGTCGTCTCACACAGATGCCGCCGGCGTCCGCCGCCCCAGCGACTACCACAAAGTCCTGCTCAAGCGCCTGCGCGCCCTGGAAGCCCGTCTCCACGCCGAGCTAGACCCTTTCGAGTCCCGCGCCTACGTCGACACCGGCCCGCTGGTTGAGCGCTCGCTGGCCGTCGCCGCCGGGCTTGGCTGGACCGGCAAGAACACCTGCCTCATCCATCCCAGGCTTGGCTCGTTTGGATTTCTGGCCGTTTTGCTCACGTCATTGCCGGTCCGGGACGAGAAAGTGCCCACGGTACTGCCGGACCGCTGCGGAACCTGCCGCCGGTGCCTCGATGCCTGCCCCACCAACGCCTTCGTCGCGCCCTACCAGATGGACGCCACGCGCTGCATCGCCTATCTGACCATCGAGCACAAGGGCCCCATCACCGAGGAGCTGATGGACGGCATGGGGCGCCAGGTATTCGGCTGCGATATCTGCCAGGACGTCTGCCCCTGGAATCGCAAGGCGCTGGCCGGCGCTGGTCCCGCGCCGGACCCGGATCTCGCCCCGCGCCCCGAGCTCGTGAACCCCGCCCTCGACTGGCTCGCCCAGCTCGACGAGGCGGAGTTCGAGCGCCGGTTCAACGGCTCGCCGGTGCGCCGCGCAGGCTTCAACGGCCTACGCCGCAACGTCGCCGTGGCTACCGGCAACTCCGATTGGGCACAGCTCACCGCGCCCGTCCGCGACCGGCTCCGCAACGCCCTGCTGGCCTGGGCGCTGAGCGCAGACAAAGGCCTGCGCGCCGCGGCAAGCTGGGCGCTCGGAAAGCTCCATGGTCAAGTGAATGCGCCGAAAGGCCGCTGAACGCGGCTCTCTGGGGAAGCCCGGCGATAGGCGGTCTTTATGAGATACGCACCACTCCGGCCGCGTTCAATCCCTTCGGCCCTTCCTGGCACTCGAACTCCACGGCTTCGCCCTCGTTCAGCGTTTTATAGCCGCTGGCCTGGATCGCGGAGAAGTGCACGAACACATCCTCCCCGTTGGACCGCTGGATGAAACCGTAGCCCTTGGCGCCGTTGAACCACTTTACGATTCCCTGTTCCTTCACTCGTTCTCTCCTTGTCAGACCTATGCTTTCCCGGAGTCTTGTGCCTGGCAGCCAGGCAACAGGGCTGTTTACCAGGTTGGGTGTCAGCAGAGACGCCGCGAGCCGCCGGCGCACGGTTACGGGGTGCGCTGCGGCAGCTCGATGTCGTACCTGATCCGCGCTCGGGGCCAGGGCCGGATAGCCGGCCTGTGTGACCCGCGGCGCCCAATTCTGGCGCGCCGTGTTCCTGTTATGGCAAAAATCCCGCCAGGATGCAAGTGGAAAATGAGAGCCGGCCGGCCGCCAAACCGCCCTGAACTGCAGCCAGTCGCAACCTTTCGCGGCGCCGGTTATCCTAGGGCCAGAGCCCCGATCCGGCGAGCCGGCGCGCCCTTCGCGCCGGAGATTCGTCTACCCGGGCAGGAGCCCCCGTGCCCAACGTCTCAGAACCCGGCACCTTCGAAGGCGCAACCATTCAGGTCGCCGCCACTGTCGACGTCGCCGAGCCGGTGCACAAGTCCAAGTGGTACCGCTGGCGCCGGGACGGCAAGGCCCTCGCCGCCTACCTGCTCGACAGCGAGGTGCACACCTTCGCCTTCAGCGTGGCCGCCAACGCCATCATCTCCTTCATCCCCTTCGCCGTCCTGCTCTACGCGCTCTCCATCTCCGTCTTTCACTCCCAGGGCATGGTCAAAGTGGTCAACGACATGGTCAACTACTACCTGCCTTCGGCCACCAAAGACCCTAACTGGCTGGTCGACAATATCCTCCGCGAGACGGTGCGCCCGCTGGTTACCCACCATGGCGTCCAGATCTTTTCGCTGGTCATGATCCTGATCTCCTGCACGGGCATCTTTCTGCCGCTGGAGGTGGCGCTCAACCAGGCCTGGGGCATCCACAAGAGCCGCAACTATCTCTTCAATCAGCTCATCGCCTTCGGGCTGGCGCTTCTGATGGTCGCCCTGGCCATGGCCAGCATCTTCGTCAACGAAAGCGCGCAGACACTGTTGACGATTCTCTTCTTCCACCACACCGACAACTTCATCTTCCGGGGCGTCAGTTACGTGTGGCTCTCCACCACCACGGGCATCGCCGCCATCGTCTTCTTCTTTTTCATCTACTGGCTGCTGCCCAACCGCAAAGTTCCATGGCGCCCGGTGCTGCGCACGGCCATTATCACGGGGATCGTGTGGCTCACGGCGCGCATGATCTACGCCGCCGCCCTGCCGCACCTCAACCTGAATTCGTTCTACGGCCCGTTTTTTGTCTCGGTGGGCGTGCTCTTCTGGGCCTATATCTCAGGGCTCATCCTGTTCGCCGGCGCGCAGTTCAGCGTGGCGCGGTGGAATCAGAAGACGACCTGAACAGGCTCAGGTCTTCTGCCAAACCACGGTGAACGATAGACGGCGTTTGGGACCGAAGCGGAAGATCGCGAAATGTTCGTCCAGAGAGGCAACCCGTTCGATTCCCAGCCGCAGCATGACGGCAAAACTGGTGCGATCGAGTAGTCCTGGTCACCCCACGAGCGTCCGAGTTGCCAGGCTGCCTCAAGGTCCGCCGGCCCCACCGGTTCAATGGCGGCTGCCCCCGCCCGCAGACCCTCCCGGAAAGCCTCTGCTGCTTTGGCATTGATCTTGTGATGGAGCGACGTGCAGGTTTCTGCCAGGACAAGAACGGTGGCGACCAGATCTTCTCTATACCATCCGACGGATGCGTTCACCGCACCCGGAACGCCTTGTCCGCGATGGCATCCGGATCGCGCCCGGCCGGAATCAGCGTGAAGAGCGAGAACGACGACAGCCGGATCACAGCCACGTCGCCGGAGCGCGAATCGGTGGCGAACAGCAGATGCCCGTAGGCCGAAAAAGCCAGCGCGGAAGGCCCGTCGCCCACGCCTACCGAGGCCATGCGCTGCCCGTCGTCGATCGAGTACTCGCTCACGTATTGCGAGCGGTCGTTGGCCACGTAGAGCGTCGAGTTGTCGCGTGAAACCAGCCCGAAGACCGGCCCCGCGCCCATCAGCGTCGCGCCGATCACGTCGTCCGCATCCGTCTCCAGCTCCGAGGTCGAGTCCGACAGCGAGTTCGACACGAAGACCTCGCCGCCGTCGGGCTTCAGCGCCAGGTTGGCCGGGTTGCGTCCCACGTCGATCAGCGCCTCCAGCCGGTCGGACTGCGCCGGGTGCTCCTGGGCCAGTGCAATCGCCATCACCGCGTGGCCCTCCGTGCAGGGAACGAAGGCCTTGGAAGAATCGGGCAGGATGACCGGCCTTCCCGCGCCCGGGCACCCGTCAAAGACCGCCCGCGTGCGCCCGGTCCTGGCGTCGATCACCGTCACGGCGTCGCCGGCGCGGTCACCCACCACCAGGGAATCGCCGTCGGGAGAGATTCGGGCCGCCACCGGGTCCGTACCCGCCGCAATTTGAGCGACCTCCCGCCGCGCCGGCAAATCGATGACGGAGACCGTGTTCGACCCCGAGTTCGCCACGTACGCCAGCTTCCCGTCCGCGCTTACGCTGATCGAAGTGGGCTGGCGGTGCAGCGGAATCGTCGCCGCGACGGCGTTTCTTTCCGCATCGATGACCGAGATCGACCCGCTGCTCCACGGCGTGCCTTCGTTGACCACGTAGACCTCGTTGCGCGTGGGGCTTGCGGCCACGGCCGCCGGGTTCTGGCCCACCGCCAGGTCGCGGTCCAGGCGCACGTTCACCACGTCGATCACCGTCACGGTGCCGCTCTGGTGGTTGGTTACGTAGATGTATTCGCGATAGTTGGCCGGATACACCGGAAAATCGCTCTGGGTGCAGCCGCCCAGGGCGAGCATGGCCAGCAAAAGGCCGGCCAGCAGCCCCCGCTGCCCCTCCGCAAGCCGACCGCCGCCGCCCGCGTCGCTCATGCGCTCTTTGCTGCGGCTTCCACGCGGACACCGCGCACCAGCCGCCGCCCGACCACCGGCGCAATCTGCTCCAGGTCGTCCATCATGCGCGCAAACTGTTCCGGATAGATCGACTGCGGGCCGTCCGACAGCGCCGCTTCGGGATGGTGATGGACCTCGACCAGAATGCCGTCCGCGCCCGCCGCCGCAGCCGCCCGCGCCATGGGCAGCACGCTGTCCCGCCGGCCCGTGCCGTGGCTCGGATCCACCAGGATGGGCAGATGGCTTACCCGCTGCACCGCCGGCACCACGCTCAGGTCCAGCGTGTTGCGCGCGTGGTCTGAGAAGGTGCGCACCCCGCGCTCGCACAGGATCACCTGGTAGTTGCCCTCGCTCATCACGTACTCGGCCGCCATCAGGAACTCTTCGAGGGTGGCGCTCAGGCCGCGCTTGAGCAGCACCGGCTTGCGCAGCCGGCCGGCGCGCTTGAGCAGCGAGAAGTTCTGCATGTTGCGCGCGCCGATCTGGATCACGTCGGCCCACTCGGCCACCAGTTCCAGCGTCTCGGCGTCGATGGCCTCGGTGACGATGCGCAGCCCGAACCGTTCGCGGATTTCGGCCATGATGCGCAGCGCCTCGACGCCCAGCCCCTGGAAGGCGTAGGGCGAAGTGCGCGGCTTGTACGCGCCGCCCCGGAAGAACTGCGCCCCCGCCGCGGCCACCTGTTCGGCGATGGCGAAGGCCTGCTCGCGGCTCTCCACCGAGCATGGTCCCGCGATCACGGCCAGGCCGCCGCCGCCCATGGCCGCATCGGTCCCCTCAAAGCGGATGACCGTGTTTTCTTCCTTTACGTCGCGGCTGGCCAGCTTGTAGGCCTTGGAGACCCGGATCACCTCGGCCACGCCCGGCAGCGCCTCCAGGTTGCCCTGCTCCACGGCGTCCCGGTTGCCCGTGATGCCGATAGCGGTGCGCTGCGCCCCCGGCAGCGGGTGAGCCCGGTAGCCCAGCCGCGCGATCGCCTCGCAGACCGCCTCGACCTGCTCCGGCGTCGCCTGCGCTTTCATCACCACTAACATGCGGGTGCCCTCGATCCCTCAGTCTATCGGGTTGAAGGGCGAAGGGCAATTTCCGGCGGGGCGCAGAACAGGCCTCATCCCCGCACCGGCCGCGGGGGCGTGGTCCTCTTGCAAGAGAATGAGCCCAAAAGCGGGCTTGGCGGGGGAGGAAGTCTATCTACGGAGCAGCATCGCCAGTTCGACGTGTCTTACCCTGACCTGCACTCCGGTCTCAAGAAAGCGGTGTGGCAGTTGTCCCTGCCGGCTCAATATGTAACAACGCAAATCCGGGGCGCTTTGGCTTTCCCTGAGCGCCTCTATTCCGATTCGTCCGTCGACTCGGAGCCCGAGGCGGTCGCCACGATAGCCGGGGCAATCACCATACCAATAAAAGCAAGTGCGATCAATAGGTCGTGCATATCTAAGTCTCCCAGGCAGGCCTGACGTATCCTGCCCACTTAGCCATGATTACGCTTATGCCGCTGGACTTAAATACCACTAAGACCTTGTTGCTCGGGATGGCCGTGGTAGGAGGGAATCACACAAAGGTGTCATGGCATGAGCCGATTGCGGCAGGCTCGTTATCATGCCGGCGGCCGCGCCGCGCCGGATTAATCGATCGAATGGCCTTCGTGCTTCAACCGGGCGGCGTCCTGCTTCTGCGCGCACCACTTCAGCCCCACCCAGGTCAGATAACTCAACTGGATCACCCAGGTCACCGTATAGGCAGCCACAACGAAATGATGGTCAATCAGCTTCGCGGTGTCGGTAACGTAAGCGGGCGGGTGTGTGGCCCAGAACCAGGCTCCGCCCGCGAGAGCAGCCGCCGCGGCAAGTGCGCAAATAAGAATCCATTTCTTCGTCATCGCTTCCCGTCTCCCGTTCACCGAGCTTGCAGGCTCAGGCCTCGTGCAGCGCCGCTTCGGCCTCGCACTCCGCAATCTTCTGCCGATGCCGCTCCACACGATAGCGAATTACAAGAACCATCAAACCCCAGGCAAACCACGCCCCCAAATTCCAGAAAAAGACGCGCAGCATGGGCCAGGCCATCCCTGACCCGGGCGCCCCGAAAAACACCGGCGCCGGATGCTGCGTCGCCCACCAGCGGGTCGACATGTAGACGATAGGCACATCGAGCGCGCCAAAGATGCCCAGCACCGCGGCCAAAGTCTGCATCTGCGGCCCCGCCGCAAATCGGCGCAGCAGCAGATAACTGACATAGATCAGCCAGAGCACCAGGGTCGTCGTCAGCCGCGGGTCCCAGGTCCACCAGATGCCCCAGGCACGCCGTCCCCAAATCGGCCCCGTGGTCAGACCCACCGTGCAAAAAACCACCGCGACTTCGGCCCCCGACAACGCCAGTGCATCGAATATCTGCGCGCGGCCGGGGTGATTGTGCCGCGTTGCCAGGTAACCAACGGAACCGATAAAGCTGACTGCGAAAAAAGTAAACGCCACAGCCCACGACGGTACGTGGTAGTAGAAGATGCGAAAGATTTCGCCCTGCATCGCATCGTTCGGAGCTACGAAGACGGCCAGGTAAAAACCCCAGACCATGAGAGCGACGGTGACGGCGGCGTAGAGGCCGATGGCATTTTTTTTCATCGGGGAACCCTGGCAAACACCTTCAGTGTACGCCGCGAATCGTGGATGAATGTGATTTGAATCACTCGACGCACCTGCAGCTACTCCGCGTGCAGCACCACCTCGAACAGCAGCAGGCTCACCGTCGTAAAGATGATGTCGTACCCGACCAGCAGTTTGATCCAGAGCGTGGGGTCGCTCTCGCCGGTGATAATCGACGTCGCCGACTGCACCATGGCCAGCAGCGCCGGAATGAAGATGGGGAAGAGGATCAGCGGCAGCAGCAGCTCCCGGTTGCGGCTGCGGATCGAGAGCGCCGCGAAGAAGGTTCCGTTGGCCACCAGCGCCCACGTCCCCAGCACCAGCACCACCGCCAGCTCCCACGCCTGCCCGATGATGCGCAGGTTATACATCACCACGAAGACCGGGGCTAGCACCGCCTGCACCACGGTCACGAACAGAAAGTTCGCGATCACCTTGGCGAGGAACATCTCGGCGCCGGGCGACGGAGCCATCCGCTGCGCGTCCAGCACCTGGTGCCGGATCTCCCGCGCCCACGCCTGGTTCAGCGAGCTCACCGCCGCGAACATGATGGCCACCGTCAGCACACCGCCGGCGATCTTGCGCGCGAACTCCCCCTCCGGATCGAAGGCCAGCGAAAACAGCACCACCACCAGCAGCGCAAAGAACAGCATCGAGTTGATGGCCTCTTTCGAGCGCCACTCGATGCGCAGGTCCTTCTGGAGGTGGATCCACAGCGCGCTCATCATGCCGGATGCGCCTCCGCGCCGCGCTTCGCCGCATCTTTGATCAGGTCCGCCGTCTCCACCGGCGCATCCAGCGCCTGCGCCGCGCGCAGATAATCCTCGGGGAGCAGTACCAGTTGCGTTCCGCGCGCCCCGGCCGAGACGCTGATCCGGTCAAAGAGAATGGCCGTCTCGTCCACAAAGACCGGGAAGGCCTTCTTTGCGCCGAACACCGTCACGCCTCCGCGGATATAGCCCGTCAGAGGCTGCACGTCCTTCAGCGGAACCATCTCCGCCTTGCGCAGGCCGGCCGCCCGCGCCAGCTTCTTGAAGTCCAGCTCCGCATCGCCTGGAATCACGGCGAACGCATACGCGCCCGGGCCCCCGGTGGTCAACAGCGTCTTGAACACCTGCTCGGCTGGCATGCCGATCTTCCGCGCCACGGTTGTCGCCGCCAGATCGTTGGGGTCCACCTCGTACTCGCGCAGCTCAAATGCGATCCCCAGCGACTCCAGAAACCGCGCCCCGTTGGTCTTCATAGCGCCGGCCTCCCCGGTTCAGCACCACGCCGGTCAAGTCCCGCCGTCGGGGAGCCCTCTTCAAAGCGCTGCACCCGCCCCGCGTGCAGTTGCAGCACCCAGTCGGCAATCGGCGCCGCCAGCTCCCGCTGATGGGTCGTAATCACAATCGTGCGGTTGCTCTGCCGGAAGCCGGCCAGCAGCTCCACCATCTGCCGCGCGCTCTCCATATCCATGTTCGAGAAGGGCTCGTCGAGCAGGAGCAGCTCCGGGACCGGCAAGAGGACCCGCGCCAGCGAGGTTCTCTGCCGCATCCCCTGCGAATACTGTCCCAACGTCCGCTTCAGCTCCGGGTCGAGCCCTACCTGCCGCAGCGCCTCGTGCGGCGCCAGGCACTTCTGATCCGGATACAGCCGGCTGAAGTAGAGCAGGTTTTCAACCCCCGTCAGCTCGTCGTAGAGCATCGGCGCGTGGCTCATGTAGCCGATCCGCGCCCGCGCCTCATGCGGCTCGAGGTCGCCGAAAACCCGCACCTTGCCCTGGCTGGGCCGGAGCAGTCCGGCAAGTATCCGCAGCAATGTCGATTTGCCCGCCCCGTTTTCACCGATCAGCACGTAGCACTTGCCGGACGCGAACTCCGCCGTCACCTGCCGCAGTGCGGCAAAGGTTCCAAAGAGTTTGGAGACATTGTCCAGGCGGACGCAAGCGGATATACCTGCGCCTTGTGCAGAGACGGGCTCGTTCATTCTCAGGCGGCCGGTCTAGGGGCGGTCACAGACTCCGAAGCCGTGGCGGGATGCGGCGTGGGTGCGGGCGTAGCCGGTTCACCCGGATGCAGCGGTTTGCCCGGCGCGTACTTGCTGGCGCACTTGGCCTGCAAGCCGGTCGCATGAAAGACCCCGTCGCGCCCGTACATACCGTCGGCCACCGCCATCGCGTCGTCTTTAAACGTGTCCGGAGGCGGCTCGGAGCCCTTATAAACCACCTTCAGAAGCCGTCCGGAAGCGGCATTGGCGGTGTGGCTTTCGTACTGGTTCATCACGAACGTTACGTTCGGCCCGTCGCGCACGATCGACCCCGGCTGCACGAACCCCTCGACGCGGAGCTGATCGCGATAGACCTTCGGCCCCATGTTGGCCAGTTGGGGAATCGTCACAAAGTAGCTTTTGCCCGCACCGTAACCGGTATACGCCAGCCAGCCGATTGTGCCCAGGATGATGACTACGGCAATCCCGATGCGCCACGTTGTCCCGGAGATTTTCATCGTCAATTTCTAACGATACGAGCCTGCGTCTCCGGGGTCAACCGCTGAATCGCAAAATCGCCGCGCACGCGTCCGCCGTCTCGCGAAGGGCCCGCTTGCCTGACAACGCCGGTCGCCCGCGCTGCCTAAGGAGCCGCGCTTAGAGGTCGCGACGATCCGACTTCGAGTGACTGATGGTCGCCACGATCGCCGGCGAGACCATCATCGCCACGAATGCCAGCGCAACCAGAAAATCCAACATGGAATTACCCCACCTGGCCGCGCCCGGGCTTACGTCCCGGCCCCCCGCGCCCAATCCCAAGTCCAACGCCTCTATCCCCGAACCCCAGTCTCAGAGCTCATATCCAGGCCGCCACGAACTACGGCCACCTGCAGAAATTATCGCGATGAAGACGGAAAGGAAATAACTCTTCTGTCTGATCCAATTGCCGCTTTGGTAACGAAATGGGATGTATGCATCCGAGGGCCCGATGCGGGAACGGCGCCATGTGCCGTCTCCAACTCCGCTGGGGCGCAACTCCCCCAACGGTAAGACCAGCTCAAAGCCATCCCGATCGGACCGGGAGATCGAGCTCCGGCAACCGCGTGTGCACTGGACCGCGCACACCACAACCATCGCCCGGACTGCCTCGGCCCAGGCACGGCCCGTCTATTGCGCGCGGCCAAGCGTCGCCGCCCCCCGGTCGAGGGCTTCGGTCAGCACCGTCAACTGCTGCTGGGCTACCTCCGGGCGGTTTGCGTCGATCGCCTCGTTCACTCCCGGAATGACCACCGCGGCATACCCGGTGTACTCGCCCGGTGCATAGATCGTGTGCTTGTACCAGGGCCGGCCGGGCAGCCCAGCCGGCGTAAGGAACGCCGCTTCCACGGCCCGCAGCGTCTGGTTCAGCTCCGCCAGGTTCCCCGCCTCCGCGGACTGCGCCGCGTAGGCCTTGCGCGCCGCCTCTTCCATCCTCTTCGCTGCCGCCTGCGCCGGGCCAAAGTCCAGCCCGAGGCCGTCGTCGGCCGCCTTCCGCCGGGCGGCGTCGAGATAGTGCTCGACGGCCTTCGCATAGGCCACGTAGTCGTAAGGCAAGACCTCCGCGTCAGCCATTCGCAGCCCTTCCAGCCCAAAGACCCGCGCCATCTCCTGCAGGTAGAGGAAGTGCGGATCGGCGTTATGCGTAAACCATGCAAAGTCATCGAAGGCCGAGTGATACACCCCGTACGGCCCGTCCGATCCCACATCCGTCGAAGGCACGCCCGCGTGCTGCAGGAAGGACGTATAGTCGGACCCCGAACCCAGGTCGCCCACGTGCGCCTCCGCAACGTCCGCGCCCGGCGCGGTGTGCTCACTTTCCTCGGGAAGGCTGGCCAGCCACTGGTCGTAGACCGTCGGTCCCGCCGGGCTCTCCACCGACTTCGTCACCCCGCGCACAAAGTCCTTGAGCGAGGGCACCGCCGAGGCCGTAAAGTTCGGCCCCGAGACGCCCACGTCCACGTTGAAGTAGGCCACGGCGTTCTGGAGCATCTGGTCGTGCTGCTCCACCCACTCCGTCGACCCGATCAGCCCATATTCCTCGGCGTCCCAGCTGCAGAACACGATGGTCCGCCTGGGCCGCCAGCCGGTCTTGAGCAGCGTCCCGATCCCGCGCACGGCCTCCAGCATCGCCGCCGTGCCGCTGTTCGGGTCCACCGCGCCAAACGTCCACGCATCCCGGTGATTGCCCAGGATCACCGGATCGTTCGGATACTCGGTCCCCTTCACCGTCCCGATCACGTCCCAGATGATCCGCCGCTGGTAGTCCTGGTCCGAGACCAGGTGCACTTTTACCCCGCCCGGCCCGATGTGGTAGCGGAACGGCAGCGCTCCCTGCCAGCCCTGCGGCACGCTCGGCCCCCCCAGCGCCTCCAGGATCGGCGCCGCATCCTTGTAGCTCAGCGGAATTGAGATGATATGCGGCTGGTTCCCATAGGGCGACTTGCGCGCCGAGTCCGGCAGGTCCAGCGTCGAGGCAAACCCCGGGGTCTCCGGATCGCCGGGATATTTGAACAGGTACTGCACCGATCCCCGCTGCACGCCCGTGTCCGGCCGCCACGGGCCATCCGGCCACGGGTCGCCCCGGTAGTACCCATCGTCCTCCGGGTCGGAGTAGATCAGCACACCCGCGGCGCCGCGCTGCTCGGCCAGATAGACCTTCACCCCGCGAAAGTTCGCCCCGTAGCGGCAGATCACGATCTTGCCGTGCAGATCGATGTGCCGCGCCGCCAGCTCGTTATAGTCCTGCAGGCGTCCGTAGTTCGCGTAAACCACCTCCGCGGTCACATCGCCCGACCCCGACGACCCGTTGAAGGGCATGATGATGCGCGGGTCGGTGTCGTACGGGTCGCCCTTCACCCGCTCCGGATTCGGCCCGCTCATCAGCTGATGTCCGTCGGGCGCGTAGGCCGTCACGCTCACCGTCTTCGGGTAGTTGATGAGCACGCGATACGGGACAATCTCGGTGTCGAGGCCGGCCGCGCGAAACTTCTCGGCCACGAACAAGGCGGTCTTGTGGTCCTCGGGCGTGGCGGCCACGTGCGGGGCCTCGGTCAGTATCTTCAGGTCCTGGCCCGCGGCCTGCGGATTCGGCACCGCCAGAAACGCGCTCTCCAGCTTGGCCTCGGGCCCAAAGTCCCTGTACCCGAAGACCGTCTGCGTACCCGGCTCCTGGCCCGCGCCCAGTCCAATGGCCGCCTGCAACCCCAGCCCCAGCACCGCCGCAGCCATCAGCGTCCGTATTGTCATCAATATCCCTCCTCCATTTGCCTGCTCCCAATGTACGCGATGGCACGGGCGCGCCCGCCGGCAGTCCCGTCTTGACGCGGAGAAACCGGTCCGTGATACATTCGAGTCGGCCTTTCTTCCTTCCCCAGACGGCCGGTGCGAGCCATCTCAAGTTCATTGTCCCCGGTCAGATCTTCCCGATCGATTCCGGTGGCAGATTCCCCTGGGAATGTCCACCCTGCGGGGTCTTTGCTGACCGGCAGTCAAACCTGCAATCGCCCTGGGTCCAACCGCGCCCTCCCCGCGCCGGCCAGTCCGCGCTTCTTCAGGCGCGCACGATTGCCCTCCGGTTCGCGGCCATGCGGGAGGCAGCGCCAGAAAGAGAGAAAGATGCCCCTTACCATCGAGAATTTCACCCTCCCCACGCTGGCCCAGGTGCCCATCAACGTCCGCAGCCAGTTCGTCGCCGGAAGCTTCCCCACCGACGTGCGCAACTTCCACCTGGAGCGGATTCCCCGGATGGTCATCCCGTCCGGGACCTATATCCTTTGCCCCTGGTGCGGCAAGGAAAAGGACAGCCGCTCCATGCAGATCGATCACATCATCCCCATCCAGCAGTACTGCCGCTACAAGCTGCTGCACTATAGCCTGAAAAACCAGGACAACCGCCAAAGCATGCTGAGCCTGGAGAAGGACCTGCGCATCCTTTTGAAGGTCCTCTACAGCGACACCAAGAACCTGCTCCTCTGCTGCGTAAAGTGCAACTCCGGCGAGGGCAACACCATGCCCACCGAGGACGGGTTGCGCGGCGCCGCCGCCCGTGTGCAGGGCACGGTGCTGCAGACCCGGCTCCTCAACCTCATCCCCATCCTCCAGGACATCCGCCGCCTTCGGCCCATCAAGGACCAGGGGGTCCGCGTCGACCTGTGGACTTTCATTCACAAAGGCGCCAGTTGGAACACCAGTCCCCGGGACACCCGGCAGTCGACCTCTCCGGCCACCAACCCTTTCAAGATGCTCGGCAAGCTCTCCATCATCCACAACACGGTGGTCGACAAGCTCGTAAGGGGGCGCCCCGCGTGGTCGATCACGGCCGGTCTGCTGGTGCCCTTTCAGCCAACGCGGCAATTCACGGACGAAGAGGGGCGGCTGTGTTTCTACTGTCTGGGCCTCTTCAAGAAGCAGGCCTTTCACATCGATCACATCAACCCCGCCTCGCGGCGCGCCGACAACGCCACCGCCTACAACGATCCAACCAATCTCATCCCCGCCTGCCGCACCTGCAACACGTCGAAAGGCGACCGGTATTTAAGCAAGACCTTTCTTGCCGAGATGCTGAAGGCCAGGCAGGACGAGAACCTGCCCGGCGTGGAGCACGTCGCCAACCCCGTCTTCCCGGGAACGTACACGAGTTACCTGGACTACGTGGCCGACGTGCGCAACCATCTGCTCGGGCTCTGACACCGTGCCGCCCTGCTCTGTGAGCCCTCTTCTTCGCGAACCGAAGGGGGAGGCAATTGGGCGGATGGCGACGGTCAAACGGCTATCGCCGTCGCCGAAGCCGGAAAGAATGCCACGCGATCCGTGGAAGAAGGCCGGATTCCGGGCGAGGACTCTTCAAAGGCCTGTGCGCCGGTGGTCCGGGCCCTTGCCGGAATCAGGATTCGGGCAACCTGCCGCGCCACCCGTTGGGGAGATTCCAGTTCGTCACGCATCCCGTGGGGGCCAACTTTGCCCCGATGCCAACCAACGATACGCCCTGTGCGCTCGATGTATTGGAGCGTGTTCATGTGTTCACCTCCGCGCCCCGGTTATCGATTCGGTGTCGCACGGCTGTTCGCGGTTGAGCTGCGCTGTGGGCGGCGGATGACTCTTACCTTGCCGCCCTTTTGTCCGCCGCAAAAGAACCGTTCGCCTCCATCGGACTCGAGTCCTGAGATGTTAAAACCGCGCGGCATCTCAAGGGTCTCAAAAACCTCGCCTGTTTGGGGATCGACGCGCCGCACTTCACTCTCTTCACCTTCAGAAGTCGCGTGCCAGAGTTCGCCGTCGGCCCAGGTGACGCCAGTTACAAAACGGTTGGACTCGATGGTGCGGAGTATCGTTCCGGTGTCGGGGTCGATCTGATGAATCTTGCGGTCGCGATATTGTCCGACCCAGAGCGATCCCTCGGCCCACGCCAGTCCCGAGTCATGACCGCCGCCGGGCGCCGGGATCGTGGAGAGGACCGTTCCGGTTTCAGGATCGATCTTGTGGATGCTCTGGTCGGCGATCTGAAAGAGGTGATGGCCATCGAAGGCCGTACCCGCGTGCGCGGCGACATCAATCGAGCGTACCGCCCGCCCGTTTGCGGGATCGATCGCATTCAATCTGTCTCCCGACGCGAACCAGACCTTCTCGCCGTCGTAGGTGACTCCGTGCACGCGGTCCGAGCCTGGGAAGGGGCCATACTCGCGGATAATCTCGGCTGCCGATCGTTTCATCTCTCCACCTTCAATCAATTGTCAGTGGAACCGGGAGCAACAACGTCGTTGTGAATCCCGGTACGGGTGGCGTGATCCAGCGGCGAGCCCGGGCGCGCCCGTAGGACTGCACCTTTCCCGCTGCTGCGAGTGTATCAAGCGCACGCTGGACGGTGCGCTGGCTGGTGCCGAGAGCGATCGCCAGCGCCGAACTTGACCACGACTCGCCGTCGGCGAGAAATGCGAGCACGGCGCTGTTCTCGTCTTCAAGGGGCTGCGCCAGAACTAGCACTTCGCGCTGACTGCGCGGTACAAGCGTAAACCCCCGCTTCGTCGCAGTCACATCCGCCAGCGGCCTCAGTATCCTGCGCAACCTTCCGATTTCGACGCGCAGACGCATGCGATGCGATTCGTCGACGAACCGCGCACCGAATGCCCGGGCGAGGAGCACATCTCGCGCAACGTCGCCGGGCCAGGCTTCGCCCAGCGCGCGTGCGAGCGCAAACAACACGGGGCGAGTCAGGAGCGAGACAACGGCACCAGAATCGCGGATGACGTTCCGGCACGCGTCCACCACGAGCGCCTTTGACTTGAGTAACTTCTCCACCTCTGCGAGCAGCAGCGGCCTCTCTTCGCCGCGAGCAATCAGGCGCGCCGCAGGAATCTTCAACAGGTGGAGTGCGCTTTCAACTTCCGCTGTCAAAGCGGGAATTCCTGCCTGCCGCGAGGCCTTCTGAGCCCGCGCCAGAGAATCGCGCGCCTGTTCTGTCCGAATGCGGCGCATCGCGATCCCAGCCTCTACGAGTTCGTGGACGGTCCGCAACGCCGGAGGAAATGGGTCCGGGTCGAAGCCGGCAAGCAGGCGCTCCGCATCGTCGAGGCGACCGACAAGGACGAGACGCCGGATTTCAAGGTATCGCGCATGTGCGGCATTCACCCGGTCGCCCTGCTTTTCGAGCGTAGCGCGTGCCGCGTCGAGCGCCTTCGCGGGCCAGCCCAGATCGCGCGAGGCCAGCGCAATCTCGGCTTCAGCGACAACGCACCGCGCGCGCGCCAGGGACTCGTTTGCACTGAAACCGCGCACCGCACGCCGCAGCAACTCCTTTGCCCGGGCGAACTCGCCGAGCTGCGCCATCGCGATTCCACGCAGCGCGAGCGCAGCCGCATCGTCACGCAGCGCGACGC
>DATJMU010000180.1:0-7931 GCA_035508555.1 Occallatibacter sp.
TTACGGCACAAATGGACTTCCGTTTCAAAGATGGCTCCATTGACGATGAAACTACGGTCTTTTCGCAACGCCGCAACTTCCAGCTCATCACCGACCGCCGTATTCAAAAGGGGCCCTCCTTCCCTCATCCGATGGATGTCATGATCGACGCCCATAGCGGTCAGGTCACGGTGCGTTCCATCGGAAAAGACGGAAAGGAGGAGGTCAAAACCGACCATATTGACCTGCCGCCGGACATGGTGAACGGAATGGTTCCCCTGGTGGTTGAAAACATGAGGTCCGATGCGCCGGAGACAACAGTTTCAATGCTGGTGGCTATGCCCAAGCCGCGCGTGGTGAAACTCGTCATCTCGAAAAGTGGCGAAGACGAGTTTTCGTTAGGCGGCTCTCCTCGCAAGGCGGTCCACTATGAAATCAAGATCGAACTTGGGGGAGTGGCGGGCGTAGTGGCGCCGCTCATCGGCAAGGAGCCCCCGAATATTCAGATATGGACCGTTGGCGGGCAGGCTCCAGTCTTCATCAGAGAACAAGGGCCTCTC
This sequence comes from Occallatibacter sp., assembly GCA_035508555.1. Classification (GTDB taxonomy): domain Bacteria; phylum Acidobacteriota; class Terriglobia; order Terriglobales; family Acidobacteriaceae; genus Telmatobacter. Next base: position 540 of record DATJMU010000180.1, read on the forward strand.
TATCCCGACGGCCCGATGATGACGATCCAGTTAGTGAGCCCGGTTTGGCCGGAGTCGCAAAAGCCAGCCGAATAAGGCAGCTCCGATTCCGGCTCTGGCCAACCACTCAGAGCCTGCTGGAGCCGATGAGCAGCGGGTTTCCGCGGGTGAGGTGCGACAACTGGCCGCTACTCTTCCCGAATCGCCTCCATCGGATTCACCGATGCGGCCCGTCCCGCCGGAAATACGAACGCGGCTGCCAGCACCGCGACGAGCAGCGCCACGGTATCCAGCACCACCCACGGATTGCCCGGCGTCACGCCATACAACAGCGACGCGACGAACCTGCCGCCCGCCGCCGCCAGCGCGACCCCAAACCCCACGCCGATTAATACGCGCAGCGCCGCCGATCTGGCCAGCGCCGTCACTATCTGGCCGCGCCTCGCGCCCAGCGCCATCCTGATTCCGATCTCGCGGCGTTGCTCGGTCACCATCCGGCCCAGAATGCCGTATAGCCCTGTGCCCACCAGCGTGAGCGCCAGCAGCGCGAACCCTCCCGAGACACTCGAGAGCAGCCGCTGCCGGCTCAGATCGTAGTCGATGGCGTCGCTGAATCGCCATGTGCGGGGGCTGGGCGCTCCAGGAAAGTCGCGGACATAAACTCCGCGCAAAGTCTGGGCAGCCAGCCCCGAGTTGGCTGCGCGAATCACGATCGACGCGTAGTTAAAGCTGCTCCCGCTATCCCGCTCAATCGGGAAATATGCCGCTAACGGCGCCGCATCCAGCAGACTCGAGAGATGCGCGTCCTCAGCCACGCCAATTACGCGGTAGCTTTCTTTCTCGCTCGGCTTCTCGGTCCCGTCGCCCGCGTTCAAATACCTGCCGATCGCATCCTGTCCGGGGAAGAAAAACTTCACCGCTTCCGCACTTAAAATGCACACCCTGTCGCCCGACGCGTCAGCGGGCTCAAATCCGCGGCCCTCCATGATGCGTGTCCCCATCACTTTGAAGTAGTTCCGCGAAGCCGATTCAGGCCAAAGCTGCCGGTTCACATGCAGGTTGCCGGCCGAATCGCGAGTGTAATAATCGCCGACTGAAAATCCGCCATTCAGCGGCGCCATGGTCGTAAGCGCCGCCGCTTCTACTCCAGGCGCGCTTTCAACCTGGTGCAGATAATCCAAGGCTCTTGTCGCCTGATCCTTCTCCGTCACGCCGGCATTCGACAGGTCGAGATCGGCCAGCACCGCATTGTCCGCATTGAATCCGGAGTTCTGTCTGAGGTACGCCATCAGTGTTCCGGCCATCAGCAGTGCGGCGTTCAGCAGCACCAACCCGAGCGCCACCTGGGCCGGTATGATCCACCTTCCCAGCTGTCGTGCCGATGCGGCGGCGCTGGTCTGCTTCAGATCCTTTGCCGGTGCAGTTCGCGAAGCTCTCCACGCCGGCCACAACCCCGCTGCCAGCGCCGTTCCAAGACTGATGCTGGCGGTAAATGCAAACACCACAACGCCGGCTTCAAGATCCAGAGCCGCGGGCTCGCCGGGCCGGGTAATCATGCCCACCAAAGCCCGCGCCAGTTCCCATCCCAGCGAAGCTCCGCCAGCTAATCCGCACGCACCCAGAATCATTGTCTCGGTGAGCACCTGCGCAACCAGCCGCCCGCGGCTCGCGCCCAGCGCGTTGCGCATGGCAAACTCGTGCAGCCGTCCGCTCACGCGCGAGGCAATCAGCAGGGCCACGTTTACCGCGCATAGAAGCATCATCAACCCGCACAACGCTTCCAGCGCCAGCAACGGTTTTTCATATTTCCACCGCAGCCACGATCTGCCGCCTCGGCCCGCCTCCACGCCGATCTTGTAGCTGCCGAAGAATCCTTTTCCAAAGAAGAAATGTTTCGGATCCGCGTCGTCGTTCACCTGCCCGGCGATCACGGCAATGTTTGCCTGCGCTTGCTTCAGTGTTGCGCCGTCACGCAATCGGCCCATCACAGTGAGCCAGAACGAGCCTGAGGTATCAATCATTGCGCCCTTGGGATGCATCGCGCGCTCAAACGACAGCGGCAGCAGCATGTCGATATGTTCATCCGCACCAACTCCCTCGAATCCCCGCGGCAACACGCCCACAACGGTCGCGCTTATGTTTTCCAAATTCAGCGCCTGGCCTATCACCGCCTGGTCGCCGTGAAATTCACTCTGCCAATAGTCATAGGTGAGCAGCGCCTCAGGCGCCATGGGCACACCCTGCTCGCCTGCGCGCGCTTCAAATCCTCGCCCCGTGGCAGGCCTTAGTTCAAGCACGTTGAAGATTGCGCCGGTAGCCAGCCCGATGGGAATCTTGGTGGTCTGATTCCTGCGTCGCAGCGTAGCTTCGCTCTTTTCCCACGCGAAGATGCCGCTTGCGGTTCCCTGGTGCTTTTCAATCGCCTCGAACTGCGGATACGAAAGGCCGATCTCGCTCTCACCCTTGCGAAATGTGTAGCGCACCAGCTGCTCGGGATGCGGCACCGGCAGGCTCTTGAGAACGATCGACCAGGTAAGGAGAAAGATGGCCGTATTGGCGCCGATGCCCAGCGCCAGCGTGACAATCGCCGTGGCTGCATAGCCCGGCGAACGCCGCAATTGGCGGAGTGCATAGCGCGTATCCTGACCCACATTTTCGATCCACGGCAGTACCTCTTCGGCGTGATACTGCTCCCTGATTGCGCCTGCGGTGCCGAGCTTCAGCACCGCGCGGCGGCGCGCCTCTTCCGCAGTCATCCCAGCGCGCATGTTTTCTTCGGTTTGCATCGCAAGATGTTCTTCAATCTCTTCGCGGAGCCGGGCGTCGGCACTGCGACCGGTGACCAGGTTCTTGAATTTCGCCAGCAGCCTGTTGAGCGCTCTCATGCCCAGTCCTCCGCTTTAAACGCAAAGAACCGCTCGATAATCGCCGTTGTCGCTTCCCACTCGCGCTTTTCGGCCTCAAGCTGCTTGCGGCCGAGCCGCGTGAGCCGATAAAACCGCGCCCTGCGATTGTTTTCCGAAGGGCCCCAATCTGATTCGACTGCGCCCTCCTGCTCAAGACGCAGCAGTACCGGATAAAGCGTTCCCTGGTTCACTTCAAGCAGGTCGCCGCTGATGCGCTCGATGCGCCGCGCAATCCCATAGCCGTGCAGTGGCCCGAGCGCCTCGAGCGTCTTCAACACCATCAGCGCCAGCGTACCCTGCTGAACATCCTTCTTGCCCTTCATTTCGATCTCCCAAGGATTCTCAACCCTAATCTCTTTTCCCTTGTTCTCTGTTCTTTTGGTTTCCAACAGGAGAATAGCGCGCTTCCTTTGGGAAAGCAACAGGAAACTTTCCCCGCCTGCCGTGGCGGTTTCAAGCGCCTTCGGGGCCCGTTTCGTGCTATAAAAACCACGAGGTCACCCGTGCTCTTTCTCGAGCGCATCCCCGACGCCCCGCTCAACCGCTATGTGAAGGTGCTGTGGTACTCGCAGATGCCTGTGAGTGAGCACCGCTACGAGCGCATTCTGCCAACCGGCTGCACTGAGATCATCCTCAGCCTGGGGCGCGACTACATTTGCGACTGCCATGAAGGCTTGCCCGACCTGCGCGTCGATCCGGCACTCGTGGTTGGCGGCCGATCGAATTACGAAATCATTGACGCCAGCGATCTGGCCTCACTCATCGGCATCTCGTTCAAGCCGGGCGGCTTTGCAGCCTTCGCAGGAGACGCGGTCGACCGCTTCAGCAACCTGGGCATCCCGCTCGACGCAGCCTGGGGCGCGGCATCGCTTACGCTTCGCAGCCGCTTGCGCGAGACTGACGACATCCGCACCCGCTTCCGCATCATCGAGGCTTTTCTGCTGGAGCGGCTCGCGGCCTGTGCAAATCCGCAGTACGCGGCGCGGCAGCGGCTCGTCGGGTTTGCCCTCTCGAGCTTTGACTCGGCCCCGGCCCTCTCAACGGTGCGCGAGGTTGCCCGCTCCTCGGGCTTCAGCGAGCGCCGCTTTTCGCAGATTTTCCGCGAAGAGGTCGGCCATTCGCCCAAAGTCTGGTGCCGCATTCAGCGTTTCCAGCGTGCTGTGCGCATGCTCCATGCAGGCGGCGACGTTCCCTGGGCTGAGCTGGCTCTCGACTGCGGCTTTTACGACCAGTCGCACTTTGCCAACGAGTTCCGCGCCTTCTCGGGAGTGGATGCCACAACCTACTCCGCCAACCGCACCCGCTGGGCCAATCACATCGCGGCTGGGTAGTTGCATCGCAAAGGTTCCGTGCCAAACCTCCGTGCCCCGTCCATTCGCGGCTTTTGCGAATGGGCGGGAAACCACGATCCCCACCCACGCAGCACATTCTGTCCCATTTCCGTTTTTTCCAAGATCGATTCCACCCGGTCCCGCTACCTTGATTGCATGGCCGGGAAATTCGGTCCGGTACATCAGGAGGTTCACATGCCCGAGACTATGACCCACACCAAATCCACCATCATCCCCTCGTTCCGTTATCACGACGCCGAAGCCGCCATCGAGTGGCTCGCCAAGGTATTTGGATTCGAGCGCCATGCTGTGTACGAAATGCCCGATGGCTTGATCGCTCATGCCGAGCTAACGCTCAATGGCGGTATGATCATGCTCGGCTCGCAGCGCGACGACGAGCACGGCCGCCGTTTCAAGTCGCCGAAGGAAATCGGCAATGTCGAGACGCGCAGCTCCTACATCGTCGTCCCCGATGCCGATGCGGTTTACGCGCGCGCCCAGGCCGCCGGCGCAACAGTCATCCGCCCGATTCAAAACACTGACTACGGCAGCCGCGAGTTCAGCGTTCTCGATCCCGAGGGTCATTCATGGAGCTGCGGAACCTACGACCCATGGCAACCGGGGCATTGATCGGACGGGAGCGCCGCAATTCGGCACGGTTGTATATGCGGTCTCCGGACCGGCTGTAATGCGGGCGTCTTCGCATGCGTTTCACTTATTTGAGGCAAGCGTAGGCTGCGTGCCTGCTGTATCGTGCCTGCTGTATATTGATGGGGAAATCCAACCGAGGCCGCCAATCGTGAAACTTTCCCTGTCTCCACGACAACACATCCGGGCCATCGTCGTTTCCGTCATCGCCGCAAGCGGCGTTTCGCTCCTCGCGCAAAACCTTCTGCTCGTCGACCAGAAGGGCGATGCCTCCCTGGCCATCGTCGACGCCGCCAGCGGCAAGGTGATCGCATCCGTGGCCGAGAACGGCGTCACCGGCCACGAAGTTGCCGCCTCGCCCGACGGCCGTTTTGCCTACGTCCCCATCTACGGCGACTCCGGCGTTGGCCAGCCGGGCACCGACGGCGCAAAGATCGTTGTCGTCGACTTGGCTGCGCGCAAACTGGCGGGCAATATCGCATTCACTCACGGTGTGCGCCCGCATTGCGCCGTCTTCGGTCCCGACGGCCTGCTCTACGTCACCACCGAACTCGACGGAACGGTTACAGTCATCGATCCGAAAACGCAGAAGATCGTAGGCGCCATCCCCACCGGCCAGCCCCAAAGCCATATGCTGGCCATCGCTCACAACGGCCTGCGCGGATACACCGCCAACGTCGGCCCCGGCACGGTCTCAGTGCTCGACATGAAGGCCCGCAAGACCCTCGCCGTGATTCCCGTCGCCAAAATTGTGCAGCGCATCGCCATCTCGACAGACGATGCGTGGGTGTTTACCTCCGACGAGACTAAGCCAGAGCTCGATGTGATCTCAACGGCAAGCAACACCGTTGTGCGGGGCATCGCGCTCAGCGGCCTGGGCTACGGCGGATCCGTCACGCCCGACGGCCGCTCGTTCCTCATCGCAATTCCATCGGCGAACAAGGTAGACGTTGTCGATATCGGATCGATGAAGGTGACGCGGTCCATTCCGGTTGGCGCCAGCCCGCAGGAAGTGCTGGTCACGCCCGACGGCAAGACGGCGTATGTCTCGTGCGCGAAAGCGAACCAGGTGGACCAGATCGACCTGGGCACCTGGAAGGTGACGCGGAGCATCGCAACCGGCAAAGGAACGGACGGGCTGGGGTGGGCGAAGGGAGAGTAGGATGCGAATGCTCTGGTGCTGGCGATGCAAAGTCGAGATGCCGATGCTCGACGAAGTCGAGTTCGCCGAAATCGACGAGCTTCATCGCGAAGGATTTAAGGCGACGAAGGAGTTTCGGCAGAAGTGGAATATCCCAGCGGGAGGGATTCATAGGGAATTGCAGTTCAAGCCCATGCTCGACCGTTATGAACAGATGACTGGCATGAGAGAGACTAATCCCAATGCGGTGATGCACCACCGGCTCTCGCAATACGGGCCACCCTGCAAGTGCTGCGGTAAACCGCTGCGGACGCCCCAGGCGAAGGTGTGCGGAGCGTGCATGTTTCCGGTTGGCGAGCGAGTGGGGGCGGTTTAGCGTTTGGAGAAATTCGCGTGAGCGATATAAGGACATCCCTCAGCTGCTAGTGCATTTCTAATTTAGGTATTGGCATATCCACATGACTCGAAGTAGTTCTTACACTCTTCTGTAGAGATCGAGTCAAGCAGTTTTCCGATTTCCTGCCAGAGGGCCTCGACACTCCGCTTGGCGGCTTTGCGGAGCAGTGCTTTGAGCTTGGAGAAGAGTTTTTCGATGGGGTTTAGATCGGGAGAGTACGGGGGCAGATAGAGGACGGTTGCCCGGGCGGCGAGGATGGCCTCTTCGATCCCGTCTACCTTATGACTGCCGCGATTGTCGAGGATGACGATATCTCCCGGCGTGAGCGTGGGACACAGGACGGGACGCACATATTCCAGAAAGACCTCTCCGTCCATTGGGGCTTCGATTACCATCGGTGCGGAGATCTTCTTGTGCCGCAGCGCGCCCACGAAGGTGGTTGTTTGCCAGTGACCGTAAGGGGCAGAACCGATACAGCGGCTGCCCTTCGGAGATCGGCCGCAGGCGCGGGTCATATTGGTGGAAGTCCACGTTTCATCGATGAACACGAGCTTTTCTACGTTCATCGTGGGCAGCGCCTCCAGCCACGCCTTGCGCGCCAACTGCACGTCCGGCCGATCTTGCTCGCTGGCGTGCAGCGTTTTTTTTGAAGGTTAGATTCCATTTGTTCAGCTGATGCCACAGCGCCCCCACTTTGATCGAAACCCCTCGTTCGGTCAGCCGGCCACAGATTTCTGCCAACGACAGACCGGGCTCGGCTTTGATCCAGGAGCGCACTTCCGACTCCAGGCCGGCGATACGAGAGCGCCGATGGCCACCGATCTGAAAACTGGTGCGTTCGCCCGTCTCCTGGACCCGATCGCGCACCTGGTACACCCAGCCCCTGCTGATCTCCAGCCGCCGAGCAATATGCGTCGGTTTTTCCCCCCGCTCCAACGCCCAAAGCACACGATCCCGCAAGTCTTGTGAATAGGACTGCATCTCCGCCGC
>DATJMU010000181.1:0-38865 GCA_035508555.1 Occallatibacter sp.
GAGGCAGGCTCCCATGTCCACCGATCCCGCTCCCCTCGTGCACGTACCGGTGAGCGACGTAACCGAGAACGAAGTTGGCGAATCGAAAGGCCGCAAGGCCCTGCAGGTGATCGGCTGGTTTTCCATGGGCATGGCGGTGGCTGCCCTCGGCATCTACGTCGGCACGGAGCTGCGCAGCCGCTACCGCTTCAACCACCGCACTCCCTACGACTTCTATTCGAGTTCAGGCGAGCAGACCGCCAGCGAATACGGCATGGGCATCTGAGCACCGCCAAATCCCTCCGTGACACAAAGGCCCGCCTCATCGGCGGGCCTTCCTGCTTCAACCTTGCTTTTCGAGCAACCGGTGCGCCCCGAGCGGCCATGAAAGTGCCGCTTCGCACCGCGATCAGAACTGGTACGTGAGCGTGCCGTAGATCGCGCGCGGAGCCCCGGGATACGCGTTGATGTAGCCGCTCACGTTCGGGTTCAGCGCCGAAAAGTAGCCGCCGCTGGAGATGTACTCATATTCGTTGTACTCCGAATCCCCGATGTTCAACATGTCAAGCCGCAGATTGAACGACTGCTTTTCGAATTCGATCGGGGCATTGAACGAGAGATTCGCGATCGTGTAGGCCGGCATCGTCTGCGTGGTTGGGGCGCCGGTATTGTTCGACCAGAGGTGTTGCGACCCGGTCGACTCGACCCAGAAGCGAGGCTCGACGATGGTCCGGTTGTGGTACTGGATCCCGTAGTAGATACCGGTATTCAGGGTGTAGTTGGGGACGTAGGACACCGGGAGGCCGTTGTAATACGCGCATCCCGCGGCGAGGCCGGCAGCATTCGAACTCGAGCCGCACTCGGCCAGGGGACCCCCCGTAACGAAGGTTGAGAAGTCCGACGCTTCTCCTGCCACATTCAGGAAGAAGTGGATATTGCTGCGGGGATCGGCGTCGAAAAAGGCGTCCACGCCGTGGTATGTGGAGCTGCCGCCGCTGGTCTCCTCGACGCCGGTGGCGGTTTCCACGTCAATCTCCTGGTTGGTGTAATCGTTGTGGAAGTAGTCCACGCCTACAATGAAGTTTCTGAGTCCGGGTGCATTGGTGAAGTGAATCTTGGCGCCGATTTGGCCGTAAGCCCCCTCCGCCAATTGGTAGTAGGCCGGGTTTACGGATTGGAACTGACCGCCGCCGCCGCCCAGCTCGGGCGAGCGATAGGTGGTGTCATAGCCGCCGTAGATCGTCAGCCAGTCTTTGGGCATTACCGAAACGTCGATGCCAGGCTCGACGGCTGAGCGGCTCTCATGCGCTCCGCAGAGAGAACCCTGGTCTTTGGCTTTGTCGCCGCCGTCCGTGGTGGCCACCGGATCTCCGAACACGTTGTAATACGGATCGCTGGCGCTGCTTCCCGTTTGCGGGAAGAGCGAGCAGTGGGTCTCATAGACAGGCGAGTTCGACGCGACGACCGCGCCGCTCGAGTTCTGGTAGAAGTAGGTGCTGGAAGCGAAGGTGAAGTCGCGCGCCGCCTGGTCGCTGTAGCTGGTACGGAAACCGTCCACGCGCACGCTGGGAATCACGTGAATGCGGGCAATGGGGTGAATGTCGTCCTGGGCAAAGAACGTTACGTTGTCCTGCTGGAAGTAGCCCGAACGGAACTTTGAGCCCTGGCCGACGATCTGCAGCGCGCCGCTGCCGCCATTGGCAGGGTTGTAGAAAAGGTTGTGTGGGTTGTAGGACTCGGCAATCAGGTAGCCGCCGAAACTGACCGTGTTGTAGGGCAGAACCTGGGAGAAGGAGATCTGGTCGCCGAAGATGTCGCTGTGCGGGTTGTTCCACTCGTCCACCTGGTCGCCCCCGGCAAGAGCGTCCTCGTTGCGCCTGTGAAAGCGGCGAATATGGTTGTACCAGGTCGAATTCTCAAGCGTGCTGGTGCGGCTCAAAAACAGCCTCTGGCGCGCGTAGATCAAGGCCATTTCGTTGGTGTCGTACTTGTTGTAGTCGGCGTAGGGCAGCGAGCTATAAAATCCGCTGGTCGCCTCGCTGAAGTGGATGCCGCTTGTGGGTTCGATCAGACCCACGTCCGTGGTCGGAATCACCGTGGGGCGATAGCCGCCGCCCTTCGCGTAAAGGACGCCGAAACCAAGGCTGCCCGCCGAGAATGTCTTGACCGTCTTGCCGTACACCGAGCCGCTCTGGCTGTGGTTGCCGAATCCGTCCGGAGCCACGCGGTAATCGTCGCCGCGTCCCAATCCGCCGCCGAGTACCGTGGACCACCCTTTAAAGCCGCCGGTATTGCCCACGAATGCGAAGTTCTGCTGGCCGTAGGGGCCGTCTGTGACCGCAACGCTCAAGTGACGGTCCACGGTCGGCTGAATGGGCGTGAACTCCACCCGTCCGCCGATGTCGAAGTACCCGCGGTCCGCCGCTTCGCCAGGGCCGTAGGTGGTCTCCACATCCTGGATCACAAGGTTCTGCGGCATGGTGGCCGATTGCCACAAGCCGGTGGCGGGGTCGGCGACGGGGATGCCGTCATACGTGACGCCCAGCGAGCCGGCTCCGATGAAGCTCGTCGCTTCGCCGGCCCACCCCTGCTGTAGTCCGTTCATAATGACCGTATATTTTGTTGCGCCGGTCTCTCCATAGCCCACCACGTTTGTGCCGGGAGTGTAGGAAAGCATCTGCGCTCCACCGGCCAGCGGGCCGGCAGCGTCCAACTGTTTGCGGTCGAGCACCCGAACCGTGTCCGGCGTCAGCATCACGTCTTCGCGGGTGGGCACGGGCGTGGCCTCGGGGTCGATGGTGCCGCGCACAATCACGCTCTCATCCAACTTGGCCACCTGCAATGCGGCCGTAACAGTGGTTGTCTGCTGCGCCGTCGGCGTCACCCGCTCGCTGAACGACTCGAATCCAGACCTCTGGACGCTGATAAGCTGCGGCCCGGCAAACACATGGCTGAAGACAAACTGACCGTCCGCGCCCGTTGTCGTGTTGATCGTTGTGGCCGTGGTCAAGTCCGTTAAGGTAACCACCGCATTGGGGATTGCCGCTCCGGCAGAATCCACTACTTTTCCCTCAACCTGGGTGCTTGCGGCGCCCGCGGCGTGCGCCACGGCAAACCCCACCAGCGCAAGAAAGCATAGAGCAAAAAACCTTCGCATCATACTCTCCAAATCCTTTTGTCATGGGCTGCTGACGTACTCTGCACGGCACTCCATCACCCGCGCAGAGCCGGACCGGAGAACGGATTCACAGGCCCGCACTATCGATCGCGCAACGCGGTGAAATCGCATACCCCGGTATTCGCGGCGATCTCGGTGCGCGGGTCCGCCCGGTCAGCGGAAGCGGCGGAAAGAGGCCGCGCCATCCAGGGCGCGGCAGCGCCTGCGCCGCATGAGAGATCGCATCAGGGGAAAATGTATGGAGGAGGCGGACGGAAGGAAAAGTAGGTGAGCTGGGGATGGATGATCCTGGCACGGCGCGCGGCCGTGACGGGCGATCCAGCCTGAGCGATCTGCGGCGCTGAACGGCGAACGCACTCGATCCGCGGAGGCAGATGCTTCGGGAGCGGCCGGCGACCCACGGCGCGAGTGTGTATGCTCCGCAGGCCGCCCGCCTGCCTGGGTCGCTCTCTCTCCGTGAGCAGCTTGGCCGGCGTCATCATCCGGAAGGCCTGGCCGTTCTCCGGATACAGCGCCATCTTGTAGCTTTCGCCCCATAGCACGACAGAGAGGCTCAGCGCCAGCCCGCCTAAAGCAAGCAGTGAGACTCTTCGGTGGTTTTGCTGCGGAAGGCGCATCACAGGAAGACCGCGGCACCGGGGAGAGGTGCACGATCGCGGCAGGCAGCACCAGTATGCGTGCCGCACATGAACCTGTTGTTACATTGGCATTACGCTAACGTGAACACGACGGCATTCCCGCCAAGAATGACGGAGATTTCCACTGGAAAGATCCCGCAGCACAAGACGGCTGCCCCACCCATCATCCGCCCCGGATGTCATCCCCGGATGTCATTCCGGGCGACGATCACTGGTGTCAGCGTCTCGTCGTCACCACCACCCGGAACCGCGCCTTGCCGCTCATCATCCGGTCGAAGGCCTCCGCGGCGCGCTCCAGGGGATACGTCTCGATCATCGGCTTGATCCCCATCAGCGCGCTGAACTTCAGCGTGTCTTCCGAATCCATTCCCGTGCCCGAGGGCCAGCCCACAATCGATCGCCGCGGCAGGATCAGCGCCCCCGCATCCACCCCGAACGGCTTCTCCGGCACGCCGATGACAATCAGCTTGCCGCCGGGAGCCAGCGCATCCACTGCACCTGAAATCGCCTCGGCGCTGGTCAGCGTGGACAGGATCACCGCTGCTCCGCCCATCTTCTGCAACTGCACGGCCGGGTCCTGCAGGGTGCTGTCGATGTAAAGATGCGCGCCAAGCTGCTGCGCCAGCGGCGCCTTGTCCTGACCGCGCGCGATCGCCACGGTCCGGTAGCCGCTCTTTGCTGCGTACTGCACGGCCAGGTGGCCGAGGCCGCCAATGCCCAGGATCGCCACGGTGTCGCCGGGCCGCGCTCCACTGTTGCGCAGGGCGTTGTAGGTGGTGATCCCCGCGCACAATAGCGGCGCTGCGTCCTCGGCCGTCAGCTCATCGGGTACAAAGGCCAGCACATTCGCCGGGGCAATCACGTAATCTGCATAGCCCCCATCGAAGCTCGCGCCCGAGACCAGTTGGTTCTCGCACAGGATGAAGTCCCCGCGCCGGCAGGGATTGCAATAGTTGCAATGGCCCCCGTGCCAGCCCAGCCCCACCCGCTGCCCCGGCTTGAACAGCGGCACGTCCGGCCCCACCGCGTCCACCACACCGGCCACCTCGTGCCCCGGCACCCGCGGAAACTGAATGGGCAGGAAGACCCCGAACTTCGTAATCGTGTCGCTGTGGCAGATGCCGCAGGCCTCCACGCGAATGCGCACATGGCCCGGCCCCGGCTCCGGAAACTCCTTTTCGACCAGTTGAAACTCCCCGCCCGCGGCGGGAACCTGCACGGCACGACCGGTTACAGATGGCATAGCGGACGACGCTCCTGTCGATTAGCTTAGATGGGCCCGCTGGCTTTGCGGTGCAAGGAGTTTGTGAAAGTTCCGCATTCGCCGCTGGCCGTGATCGGCTCCCAGACGCCTTGGCGGGCTACCATCGGACCATGTTCATCGTTCGGCCGGCCGGCCCCGGCGACCGCGAGGCAATCTGGCAGGTCCTCGAGCCCATGATCCGCGCCGGCGACACCTATACCCTGCCCCGCGACATGGACCGCGACGCAGCGCTCGCCTACTGGTTCGGCCCCGTGCACGAGGTCTTCGCCGCCGAGGAAGACGGCCGGGTGGTCGGGACCTATTATCTGCGCGCCAACCAGCAGGGCGGCGGTGCCCACGTGGCCAATTGCGGCTACGTCACCGCTCCCTGTGCCGCCGGCCGCGGCGTGGCCCGCGCCATGTGTGCCCACTCCCTCGACCGCGCCCGCAGCCGCGGCTTCCGCGCCATGCAGTTCAACTTCGTGGTCAGCACCAACGATCGCGCCCTGCGCCTGTGGCAGAGCCTGGGCTTCGAGATCGCCGGCCGCCTGCCCGCCGCCTTCCTGCATCCCGAGCGCGGCTACGTGGATGCCTATGTGATGTTCCGCTCATTGGTGTAAGGCTCGCAGCCCCTCTGGTCGCGCGAACTTTATACTTGATCTGACATGCCCGAGTTTTTGCCCGTAGACGAACAACTGGACCTGCTTGAGAAAGGCGCCGCCGAGATCATCCGCCTCGCCGACCTCCGCGAGCGCCTGGAAGAAAGCCGCAAAGCCGGCCGCCCGCTGCGCGTGAAAGCCGGTTTTGACCCCACCGCGCCCGATCTGCACCTTGGCCACACCGTGCTCATGCGCAAGCTCCGCCACTTTCAGCAGCTCGGCCACACCGTCATCTTTCTGGTCGGCGACTTCACCTCGCTGATCGGCGACCCCACCGGCCGCAACGTTACCCGCAAGCCGCTGACTCGGGAGCAAATTGACGCGAACGCCGAGACCTACAAGCAACAGGTCTTCAAGATCCTCGACCCCGAGGCCACCGAGGTCCGCTACAACTCCGAGTGGCTCGGCAAGCTCGACTACGAGCAGACCATCCGGCTCACTGCCCACTTCACCGTCTCGCAGATGCTCGAGCGCGACGAGTTTCACAAGCGCTTCCAGGCCGAGCAGCCCATCAGTCTTCACGAACTGCTCTACCCCGTCATGCAGGGCTATGACTCGGTGGCCCTCCAGTGCGACGTCGAGCTCGGCGGCACCGATCAGCGCTTCAACCTCGGCTGCGGCCGCGAGCTCCAGCGCCACTACGGCCAGAAGCCGCAGATCATCCTCATGACCCCCATCCTCGAGGGCCTCGACGGCGTGCAGAAGATGTCCAAATCGCTGGGCAACGCCATCGGCATCAACGAGCCCCCCGCCGAGATGTACGGCAAGCTGATGAGCATCTCCGACGAGTTGATGTGGAGTTACTGGACGCTGCTCACCGACCTCAAGCAGAGCGAGATCGACGTCCTGCGCAAAGACGCTGCGTCGGGACTACAGCATCCGATGTGGATCAAGAGAAGGTTGGCGGGCACGATCACCGCGGGGTTCCACGGCGATAGGGCTGCTACGGCTGCGGAGGAGAGCTGGTCCTGGATGTTTCAGCAGAAAGGTATCCCGGAAAACCTTGAAGAGGTAGCCGTGGCCTTTGCCGATGTCGCCGGACCGAACGGAACCTCACAAATCCGCCTATCCAAGCTGCTCGTTCAACTCGGCCTTGCCGCCTCGGGTGCCGAAGCCAATCGCAAAATCGCCGAGAAGGCCGTCAAACTCGATGGAGAACTGGCGGAGAATCCGCTGGTCTCCGCACCGACGCTTCCAGCACGCCTCGTCGTCCGCCTCGGCAAGCGCGCAAAGGTCGCCGTCGTCGCTTAGCTACCTAGGCCGCCTCCATATCCGGCCCCGTTAACAGTGGCACCGCTCGCAGAAGCGTCAGGAATATCTCTCTGTCTCCCTTTGGAAATCCTCGCCTTCCTGTGGTACAAAGGCTGGAACCGGAGCACAGAATGAATGATTTAGCGGTCTCAGGCGGAACGCGGCACGTGTATCGTCTCAAAGGCTGGCAGCGTGGGCTTTATCTGGTGCTTGGCCTCTTGGTGGGCGGAATGGGCTGCGCAGCTGTCTCGATCGGGTTTTTCCAAGCTGCCCAAGACCCGTCCATATTATTCATCGGCTTGCTCCCATTGGGAATTGGCGGCTATCTAACGGCGTACGCTATCAATTCCCGTCTCGAAATTGACGGAAACCGCATTGTGATCCGCTATGCCTTCCGCGAGCGCTCGGCTGATCTAAGTGAGATTGAAGGCCTTCGTACCGTCAGGACACGCAATAGTTCTTTTAGGCAGCTTCGGCTCAAGGACGGCCGCAAGTCGATCTCGATCATAAACTCGTTTCAGCAAGATGACGATCTGCGCGCGTGGTTCCAGCAACTCACTGACCTCGATGAGGTAGACCGCAAAAAGCTCCTCGACGAAATAGCGCAGCAGCAGGACCTGGGCGCAACCCCGGAAGAACGGCTGTACGCTCTGAAGCGTGCCAAAGACTGGAACGTGATTCTCAGCGCCGTCGCCATTGCCGCGGCCGTGGGACTATACTTCGGCTCGCTGCCCATGCGGCAGCTTTCCGCGGTCGCTCTGGTCCTTGTCCCAGCCGCGATGTTGTATCTTGTACGCAGCCAGCCGCTGCTCTATACGGTCTTCAAGCCCAAACACGATCCGCGCACAGACATCAGCCTTCCCTTGGCGGCTGGGGCGGCGCTGCTGCTGGGCGGTCGGGGAGTGGCGTTCGTCTCTCGCATCCCGCTGGCCCTCCTGACGATTTTCATCGTTCTTGTGTTTGTCTGGGCGCTCCTGCCCGCCTTGCGCGGAAACCCCCTATCCTGGGGCTCACTGACTCTCCTGACGATCTTCGCCGGCATGTACGGCATCGGTCTCGCCATGACCGCCGATACCCTCGCCGATCGCTCACCTGCCGTCAACTATGCCGCGACCATCGCCGGCAAACACATATCGAGAGGCAAATCCACCACCTACTATCTCGACCTTGCTCCTTGGGGACCGGTTCAGCACAGGAATCAGCTCTCCGTCTCTCAATCTATGTACCGGAACATCTCGCCTGGTGAAGTCGTTTGCCTCGAGCTGCGCTCCGGCGCCCTGCACGCCGCCTGGTATCGCATGGTCCCCTGCGCAGAGCCGACGTTCGAGCAGCCTTAGTGATCGCACTCACCCGCCCAGCGCAAACCCCCGCGCCGCCTCGAGTAGCCGCACCACCGACTCCTTCGAGCAAGACTCCGTATAGATCCGCATCAGCGGCTCCGTCCCGCTGGCCCTGAGCAGCAGCCAGGTCTCGGCCGCGTTCGGCTTCGTCGCCGCCTCCGGGTTATCGAGATAAAACTTCACCCCGTCCAGCGTCTCCACGCGCAGGATCGGCATTGCGGCAAACACCGCGTCGCCCGGCTTCAAGGCCCGGGCCCGGGCAATCGCCCCATTCTTCACGTCGTCCGGGATGTGCAGATCGATGCGCCCGTACTGATGCTCGCCGTACTCGGCCTGCAGGTCGGCCACAAGCTGGCCCAGCGTCTTGCCCTCCTCGGCCATCACGTTGGCCAGCAGCAGCGCGTTCAGCAGCCCGTCCCGCTCCGGCAGGTGCCGCTGGAAGCCGATGCCGCCCGACTCCTCGCCACCCATCACGATCTCGCGCTCCAGCATAAGGTCGCACACATACTTGAACCCGATCCCGTGCTCGATCAGCTCCCGCCCGTGCTTGGCGCAGATCCGGTCCAGCATCTTCGTCGTGTTGAAGGCCCGCGTCACCGCGCCCGGCCAGCCCTTGCGCCGCAGCACCCAGCTCAGCAGCACCGAGTAAATCTTGTGCGGATCGACAAAGTTCCCGTGCTCGTCCGTCGCGCCAATACGATCCGCGTCCCCGTCCGTGCACAACCCCGCTTGGCAGCCCGTCGCCACCACCGCCTCGCCCAGCGCCCGGATGTGCGGCTCGATCGGCTCCGGATTGATGCCCGGAAACAGCGGATCGGGATTAGCGCGAATCTGCACATGTTCCACGCCGATGCGCGCAAAGATGTTCGCCAGGATCGTCCCGCCCGCCCCATACATCGAGTCGATGCCGAACTTCATCCCCGACCGCGCGATCATCTCCAGATCCGCAAAGCTCTCAATGGCTTTGAGATAAGGCGGCAAAAAGTCCACCTCGGTAATGGCCGCCGCCTGCGCGGACTTTGGCGCCGGCTTGCCCAGGTACGACTCGATGGCCGCGATGATCGACGGCTTGCCCGATCCCCCGTACCACGCCTTGTACTTCACGCCGTTCCACTGCGGCGGGTTGTGCGACGAGGTGATCATGATGCCGCCCGCCGCGCCCCGGTCGCGTACCGCGTAGCTCAG
Organism: Occallatibacter sp.; assembly: GCA_035508555.1. Taxonomy (GTDB): domain Bacteria; phylum Acidobacteriota; class Terriglobia; order Terriglobales; family Acidobacteriaceae; genus Telmatobacter. The sequence goes on from DATJMU010000181.1 coordinate 9,474, forward strand.
CGCCGGCGTAGGCGTTATGCCCCGCGCCAGCATCACCGGAATCCCCGTCGCCGCCGCCACCTCCGCGCAGGTCCGCGCAAAGGCTCTTGATCCGAACCGCGTGTCGTAGCCGATGCACAGTCCCTTCGCCGGATCCTCCTGCGCATGAACGTAGACGGAAATTGCTTCCGCGGCCAGCCGCACATTGGCAAAGTTGAAGTCGTCTCCGATCACGCCTCGCCAGCCGTCGGTGCCGAACTTGATCGCCCTGGGGGGGATAGAAGAACTCGCGGTCTCCATACACCCGAGTGTAAACAATGGCGCGCCCGTGCCGACCCATGGGCCTGGCCGACCCTACTGCTGGCTTTTCTTTTCTTCCCTGGCGTCCTTCTTCGCCTGCATTTTGGCTGCCTTCTGCGCCGCGTACCGGGCCCGCGCCTGCGCATCCAGCCCATGCGTCGGGTCCCGGTGCAGGAACCTCCGCGAAAAGTCCGGCCAGAACTCCTGGATCTCCGCCCCCACCATTCCTTCGGATGTTACGATGAACCCGTTCGTGATGGTCTGGCCCCAGCCTGAGTTCTGGTCCGGATAGTAGAGGTTCGAGATCGCACCCGCGATGATGTTGCCGCCCACATTCGAGTAGTTTGGCTGCCACTTGCCCGTATTGTCGTGTTTGCACATGTAGCTGGTCATCGCCGAGTAAAGAATGCGGTGGATCGCGCTGCCGTAGCCCAGCCGGAAATACCTTGGATCCTGATGCAAGATCACCGGAAGGATTCCGTTGCCGATTATCTCGCCATCGAAGGCGTCCAGATAGGCCGCACCCGACCGCTTGAAGTACCCCTCGGCGCCCCAGCCAAAGCCCGGATCGTCGTCGTCCGCTTCATTGATGCCGGCGACCACAAACGCCAATCCAAAAGCGTAAGGATCAATCGTGGACCGGAACGCCAGGCTCATCTTCTGCCCGGGACTCATCGATGCGGCATTGCTCACGTAGGAGACGTTGAACGAAGGCACGATCCCCGCAACCCTTTGGGTCTCCTGCTGCTTGATCTGTTCGGCGGCCTTTTCCCGCTGCGTCTGCTTGTCGCTGGGCTGCTGGGCCGTGCTTTGCGTGCTGGAACTGCTCTGTCCAGCCCCGCTCGGCGAGCCATTCGCGGCATCTGTCGGCGCCCCGTTCTGCGCCGCCGCCCCGCTTGCCACAGCCGATAGACCGCCCGGGTCTAAAGCCGCGGCCTCTGTCAGCGGTGTGGGTGCATCCGGCAGCGTTGGCGATGAATTTTCCGACGCTTCCGTATCTTGGGCGGCGGCTTGGGAGATCAGCAGACACGCCCCTGTAATCAGCACTACGCCGCACATGAGCCCCACAGAGAGGGAGTACTTCTTTAAACGCATCCAATCACCAGAAGTTCAATCCCCGGCTGCCCGCCGGCGTCATGCGCCGAACCCGTTTCCCAAGGCAGCTCAAAGGTGACCTTCCACCATCGTACAATTCGGCCTTTGAAGCGCCTGCACGACGCATCTGTTTGTCAGCCGCTTCCGCTTACTTGAGGACAGTTCTTGGTGATTAGACGTAGAATGCCGCCCGCCGGACTGCAGTCCGCCTCAGAATCGGCCGGTGCAAAGCTTTAATTTTTCTTGAACCGGTGCCGGCCAGAGCGTCGCGGGTTCGGCGGCACTTTCCATCAGGAAAGCTCGTTTGATCTCTCCCTTGAAACCCCGCGCGGCCTGGAAGACAGCCTTATTGCCGGGCGCTGGGCGTGAGGCGGCGCAGCACAAACTCCTGGATCAGCGTGCTCACCATCCGCTCGCCGGTATTGATCCCGGTGTTCGCGAACACCAGCCCCACCCCGCGGTTGGACTTCGGATAGTAGAGGTTCGAGATGGCGCTCGACGCCAGGTCGCCCCCCACGCTCGAATAGTTCGGCTGCCATTTGCCGTCGTCGCCCTTGCAGACAAACGGAGCCTCCAGCGCGTGGAACGTGCGCGACCGGATGGTGCCCGTGCCCTGGTAGAAGTAGCGCGGGTCCTGGCGCAGCAGCGTCGGCAGGATGGCTCCGCCGAACATGATGTCGGTCAGTCCGTCGGTGTACACCGCGCCCACTCTCTTCCCGTAACCTCCCCAGCCCTGCGGGTAATTCGGCGTGTCCGCCGCCTGGTTCACCGCGCCCAGAAAAGCCGAACCCGCAAAGGCCACCGGATCGATTGAAACCCGGAACGCCATCTGGAACTTCAGCCGGGGTGTCAGCGGAACGGCATTCTTCGAGTCGTACACCACGTAGAAGTTGGGAATAATCCCCAGAACTCGCTGCTTCTCCTCTGCCTGCACCTGCTGAACCGCGATTTCATGCTCGGTGGCGGCTGAGACCGTTACCGAGGTGCCCGCCGCCGTCAACGTCAGCTTGATGGCGGGCAAAAAATCGTACTGGCCAGGCTGCAGCACAATCGGCGAGGAGCTCCAGTCGACAAAACCCTCCGCCTTGATAGCGATGATGTAGGGAGTCCCGGGCTTGAGATTCTTGAACTCGAATCCGCCATTATCGTCCGCCACCGTGTTCTGACCGTCCGTCCCGTTCTCGGCATGGATGGATACCGAGGCGCCCGAGACCAGATCGCCGTTGGTGTCCGTCACAGTGGCGCTCAGGCTTCCCATCTCCGGGTTGGCGGCGACTACCGCTGGCCCCGTGGCAGCCTTTTGCCCAGCCGCCGGATCGACGGCCGATTTGCTGCCCGCCGCGCTGAACGAAGCACCGTTCGCTCCCGCAGTCTGCGAGGAAAGCTGGGGGGGCATCGCACAATAGCTTGCCCCGCAAAGCAATAAGACAGGGATATAGTATGACTTTACGCGCATCCATCCACCGGTAACAGATTTTCCCAGTTATCCGGACTGCCCGCAGCACAAGACGAAGAGTCGACTCCGCCAATGCATGTGAGTCTTCCCTCACCGGAGAGCGACCTCAAAACCCTCTCTCCCGAGGGAGTCCGTGGCTAATACTTCTCTCACCGTTAGACGCGGAACCCCTTCTCTCGGACACAGTAATTTTCGAGCCCGCAGCCCGGGGCGCGGATGCGCGGCGCCCATGGGCCCTCTCGTTCATCGCCGGCTAACGCGCCGCCTGCCGGTCCTTAATTTCCTTTAACATCACTTCAACCTTGTCTTCACTCTCCAGGGCCTGGAAGCGGTCTTCCAGCGTCTCCGGCGCCAACACCTCGCTGGCCGCCGCGTTCTCAGCCGACTTCACCCGCACCTTGCTCTTCATGCGGTTGAAGGCCGCCTCCTGCCCGTTGCCCACCACCTGCTGCGCGTGCGTGGCCCGGCCCACCACCTTGGCCCGCCGGTGCTCAGCCACCAGCATCTCGCTCCGCGCCCGCGTCTCGTTCAGTTTCTGCTCCAGCTTGCGCAGCGCCTGCCGCAGGTTGTCGGCCTCGTGCTTCTGGTCCTCGGCCTGCGTCCGGAACCCCTCCACCAGTTGGTCGTGGCTCAGCGCCCGCTCCAGCGCCGACCGCGCCATATCGTCCTTGCCCTTCTCCACGGCCAGCTCCGCCTTCCGCCGCCACTCCGCCGCTTGCTCCTCGTGCTCGGCGCGCTTCTTCTCCAGCAGGTGCTCGTCGGCGATCGCAATCGCCACCTGCGTCTTCACCTGCAGCAGTTGGTTCTCCATGTCCAGAACGATCTGCTTCAACAGCCGCTCCGGGTCCTCGGCCTTCTCGATCAGGTCGTTCAAATTCGCCTTCAGCAGCGTGCTCACTCTTTCCAGCAGTGCCATGGGGTTTCCTCCTTTGTCCTTCTTCCCATCCTTCAGCCGTTAGCTCTCAACCTCCGCCGCCGCGCCTCCAGCTCCCAGCATCTGGGCTGAGAGCTGAAAGCCGACGGCTGAAAGCTGCCTTTCACTTTTCTTCCTTCGGGTTCATGGCCTTCACGTTCCCGATCAGTTGTTTCAGGTCCATGCCGCTCAACGCCTCGAACAGCGCCGGCACCTGCGCGGCAATCTTGGTCATGTCGCCGGTGATCTTGTTCACCCCGGCCGCCTCGCCGTCGCCGGTCGATACGATCGTGATCTTATCGACCTTCGATAACGGCTCGGACATGGCGCGCACCACGTCGGCCATGTTGGTCAGCAGCCGATCGACCACCGCAGCCTGGTTCCACTGCAGATACGCCTCGGCCTTCACGTTCATCGCCTTGGCTTCGGCCTCGCCCTTCTGGAAGATCACCGCGGCCTCCGCCTCGCCCTGCGCCCGGATCGCCGCCGCCGTGCCGTCGGCCTCGGTCGTCAATTTCGTCCGCTGCGCGCCGGCCAGCGTCTCGATCCGCTGCCGCTCGATCTCGGCAGCCTTCAGCACCGTCGCGATCAGCTCCTTCTCATGCCGCTGGATCTCGGCCTCCTGCACCTTGATCTGGCCTTCCTTCTCCACCTGTTGAATCTTTACCTGCTCGGCCATCACCTGCTGCTGCATCACGTTGGTCTGCAGCTCGTACGCCTTGTCCGCCTGCGCCTCCTGGCGCCGGCTCAGCTCGGTGTACTGCGCCTTCTTGATGTCCAGATCCCGCTGCGCCTCGGCCTGCCGCGTCTGCGACGCCGTCTCCGCGATCACCCGGTCCTGGTCGGCCTGCGCCTTGGCCACGGCTGCTTCTCTTTGCGCGATGGCCCGCTGGATGGCCGTATCCCGTTCGGCCTCGGCCGTGGCCACGTCCGCGTCGCGCCGGATCCGCGCAATGTCCGGCCGTCCCATGTTGGTGATGTACTCGTTCTTGTCCCGCACTTCCTTGATCGTGAACGACACCACCTCCAGCCCCATCTTGCTCATATCATCGGCGCAGGTGGCCCGCATCCGGTCCCCCACCATCTCCGGCTCCTTCACAATCTGCTCCACCGTCAACTGCCCGATGATCCCCCGCAGATGCCCCTCCATCACCAGCCGGATCAGCCCCTCGCGCTGCGGCGGCGCCTTCGACAGAAACTGTTCGGCCGCGGTCAGGATCGACGCCCGGTCGCTGCGCACCTTGATCTGCGCCACCGCTTCCACCGTCACCGCCACGCCCTGCTTGGTATAGAGATCCTGTTGCGGCGCCACGTCGAAGCTCATCAGCTCCAGGCTCAGCTCCCGGCAGTTCTCCACCATGGGAAAGATCACCGTGCCCCCGCCCGAGATCACCCGCGGTCCCCGAAACCCGTACACGATCAGCGCTTCATTGGGCCCGGCCTTGCGGTACATCCGCGCCAACAGGCCCATGATCAGAATCAGCGCCAGTACGCCCAGCCCAACGAACAGAACAATGTCATTCGTCATTGCAATCCCGGTCCTTTCGTCCGGGAAAGGTTAGAGTGGATGGTTCAGTGCTTGGGGCCGGCCTTGCGCCCGCCCCGCGGAAACAGCTTCGCCAGCAGTCCCAGCAGAAAGATCCCCACCAGGATGCTCATATCCGTTATCAATAATGCCGTGCTCGTCATGACAAACCTCGGTTGTCAGTTTTCAGTTTTGAGTGGTCAGTGGTCAGGAAAACCAGCCGATAACCGGCATCGTTCAGCGGCAGGCACTTGAACACTCCAGTCGCCGGCGAGTCCAGCGTCGGCCGCGGACAACAAACAGACCGCTGAACACCGATCACTGAACACTGTCTTCCTCCCACCGCCGCACATACGCAATCCCCTTCTCGTACCGGACCACGAACACCTCTTCCTGTTTCTGAATCGGCTCGCCGTCCTCTGCGCGCGCGGGCGCCGACCGCCACGCTCCCATCTGCTCGTACACGATCTCGCCGGTGCCGCCTGCCCGTATTGCGGACGCCACCCGGCCCACCACGCCGACGACCGCCGTCTCGTCGGCGCCCAACTCCCGCTCGTGGGGCAACAGCACCTTGGCAAGGAACAAAAAGACGATCGCGCCGCCGATTAGCCCGCAGATCGTCGCCACCAGCAGCACAATGCCCGCCACCAGCGCCCCAAAACGCGTCAGCAGGTACCCCGACGCGCCAAACCAGCAGAGAAAGATCATGATGGAGAATGCGTTCCACCACGGCACCGTGGCCGCGCCGCGCGCCCCCAGCACTGCGCCGCCCTTCACGCCAACGCCCCGCACGGCCGCGCCAGCATGGGGCAGATGCGCCACATGCCCCATGTGCCCCACATGCGGAATGTGCGCCGCATGGGGCAGATGCACGTGCCCGCCAAAGTGCCCCATGCCCCCCAGCAGCGACACCGCGCTCAGCAGCAGCCCCACCAGAAAACACACCAGATAAAACGTCGCCCAGTTCATCTCTGCGCCCCCTCTTACCGGCCGCGCCCGTGTTGTCGATCCCCGGTCGTAGCTCCCCGCTCCGCTCCGTTCGTTCCCTGCCCCCTGCCACCTGCCGCCTGATCTCTGTTCTCTGATCTCTGATCTCTGTTCCCTGACCCCTGCTTTTTCGGTCTCAGCACCTCGGTCAGCCTCGGCGTCAGTCCCGGCGTCTCCAGAATCGCCTCCATTAGCAGCAGGCAATCCCGCGTGTGCTCGTGCCGCGCCAGCGTCAGCAGCGCCTGCTTCAGCTCCGGGTCCCGCCGGAACCGCTCCGCCCCCGACACCAGCCACAGGTCCAGCTTGTCTTCCAGGTGCCGCACCTCGCTCTGCAGCTCCGGCGAGTACCCCTCCGGGTCGTCCACCAGGTAGCCCGGATGCACCTTGAAGAATTTGGCCAATATCTGCCGCGTGGTGTTGGTCAGGTGCGGCCGCGCCCCGCTCTCAATCTGCGATAGGTAGCTCTGGCTCAGCTTCGAGCCCGTCTCCGCCTCGATCGCCCGCACCAGCTCCTGCTGGCTCATGGCGCGCTCCAGCCCCCGGAGGCTTCCCTCCACCTCGCGCAGATAGCGGATCTTTTCGCCCAGCTTCATAGGTTTGCCGCAATGGCATCGCTTTCCGTTTGCTCGCCCATTGCAATATGCAATATTAATATCGCAATCTGTAATAAGTGTCAAGAAAAATCGTAGGAGAGTTATTCGCTGAGCTGAAAAGGACGTCCGGATCGCTCGTGTGCGCTACGATCCCGTTCGTCACGGAAACGTGCGGTTTTCGAAAAGGCACGGCTTTATAGTCAGCGGAAGAGCTTAGGGCTGCGAGGGGGCACGCCTTCAGCCGTGCCATAAGTCCATTCAAATCAATGGGCTTTAGCCCCTGAGGGGTGGTATCACCCAAGCGGCGCCACTACTGGAGGCAACGCACCGCCCCCCTTCACCCCGCAAAATCAACAAAACCCCGCTCCGGATCAGTCGAGACAAGCTTCACCGTCACCTTGTCGCCCACGTCCAGCCCCTTGCCCCCGCGCACCAGCATCCCGTCCACGTGCGGCTCCAGCGTCCGCACAAACATCCCGTACTTATTCACGCCCGTCACAATCGCCGCGTAGCTCTGCCCGATGTGCTTGGCCAGCACCACCGCCGCGATCCGCTTCTGCATCTCCCGCTCCACCTTTCGCGCCGCATCCTCCATCAGCGTGCACCGCGTCGCAATTGCATCGAGCTGCTCTTCCGTATAGGGTTGCCCGCCGTCCCCAAACATCGCCTTCAGCAGCCTCTGCGTCACCACGTCCGCAAACCGCCGGTTGGGCGCCGTCGAGTGCGTATAGTCCTGGACGGCCAGTCCAAAGTGCCCCGGCGACTCCACGTGCGGACGCACCAGCACGTACTCCCCCGGCCCCATCAGCTTCACCACCGTCAAGGACAGGTCCGGAAAATGGTCCGGATCTTTCTTCTTCTGCGCCAGCAGAAAGTCGTTCAGCGCCTTCGAGTCCGGCTCGGCCGGCAGCGCGGTGCCCAGCCGCCCCGCCACCTCCACAATCCGGTCCCACCGCTTGGGCGTCCGCACCACCCGCCGGATCGACGCCATGCCCGCGTTCTCGAGCGTCCGCGCCACCACCCCGTTGGCCGCCACCATAAACTCCTCGATCAGCGACGTGGCCCGGTTCTTTTCGAGCCGCGCAATCTCCACCGCCTCCTCAGCCAGCATCACCGGCCGCGTCTCGATCGTCTCCAGATTGAGCGCCCCGTGCTGGAACCGGCTGTCCACCATCCGCCGCGCTGCTTCATCCTGTAACTTCAATTGCGCGGCCAGCTCCCCGTCGGCCGCCACCTTCTCCGGCGCCGGCCCCTTGTCTTCGAGCCACGCTCCCACGCTCGGGTAGGCCAGTTGCGCCCGGTTCCGCACCAGCGCCCGGTACGCCTTCCCGTCGCTCGCCGCGCCCGCCGCGTCCACGCAGAACTCGATCGCCACCGCCGCCCGGTCCTGGTTCTCGTTCAGCGAGGTCGCGCCCTCCGAAAGCGCCGCCGGCAGCATCGGAAAGACCTTGACCCCGGTATACACAGACGTCGTCTCGCTCTGCGCATGACCGTCGATCGCGCTCCCCTCGCGCACCCGCGCGTCCACGTCCGCCACGCCCACAATCACCCGGGTGCGCCCGTCCGGCAGCCGCTCCGCCCACTCGATCTGGTCCAGATCCCGCGACGTATCGTTGTCGATCGACGACCACAACAGCCCGCGCAGGTCCCGCACACCTGCCGCGGCCGACGGCCCGTCCGCAGCCTCGATAGCCACCAATTCCGCTTTCGCCGCCTCCGGAAAGTCCGGCGCAAACCCGTGCTCGATCATCGCGGCGTGTGCCGCCTTCACCAGATTGAAATGCGCAGCATGATTCCCATGCATTGGACTCGCCCCCAGGGTGGTTCTCCTCGAACCACGTGCCAGCCTATCACGCACCGCCCCGCCTGCCCGCCTCGGCCCCGCCGTGCAGCCGGCCTGGTCTCCGCGGCCGGTCTACGCCCCCTTTTTCCGGATCCAGTAAGGGAAAAGCGGGTCGAGAAAGAAATACTTCCCCTTGTAGCGGTCGAGCACGTCTCTCGAGTCGAGCGACTGAAGCGCCTTTTGAACCGTCGACGCCGGCCCCAGCCGATATTCCGCGCGCACGCTCTCCGCGTAGATCTCCGCGGCTCCGCGATGGGCAAGCACCTCCAGCGCCGCCCGCTGCCGGGCCGGGAGCTGCTCCCACAAAAGCTCGTAGTAGGTCGCCTGGCCCGACACCAGGGCGGCAATCACCGCCTGCACGTCCGATCCGTCGAGCTGGCGCTTATCCTTCAGCTCCGCATAGTCCCATAGCTCGTGCGCAATCCGCTGCACGTCGTATGGAATCAGATCGGCGGCCTGCAGCAAGGCTCCCATCCCCCCGTCGCTCAACGTCCTGCCCCGCCTGCGGAATCGCCCGCCGATGAACTCCTTCCAGTCCTTGGCCTCGATCTTGTCCAGAAATATCTGCGGACCCGCCTTGTGAAACGGCCTCCGCGCGGAAAGCATCTCCTGCATCAGCGACGGCTGCGAGCCCGCAAAGACGTACCCCACCTCCCGCTGCTTCTGCACCTGGTTGCGCAACACGTTTTCCACCGAACCACCGTTGAACTGCGCAATCTGCTGGAACTCGTCCAGGCAGATCGCCATCCGGATTCCCCCGCTCCTGGTCAGCTCGCCGGGCAGCGCGAATACTTCGGCCGCCACCGGCCCCGGATCGTACCCCGATCCCCGCCCCAGCGATACGCTCACCTCCCCGGTGTTCATGTCGTAGTTGATCTCCGGCCGCACCTGCCGCCCGAATCGCGTCACCCAGTCCTTCACGCGGTCCCATGGGCCGGCCGCGCGCAGCACCTTCTCGGCGAACTTCTCCAGGAACTGCGTGTAGCTCGAATAGCTGCTCACGGTCAGGCTCACGGTGCGGATGTGCCGCTTCTTCAGCCGGAGCAAGACCACCGCCACCAGCGAGCTCTTCCCAAACCGCCGCGGAGACAGCAGGAAGACCTTTTGCCCGTCCGCCAGGTCCCGGACCATCTGGCCCGTCTCCTCGATCCGGTTGACGAAGTTGACGTCGTCGACAATTTCGCCGAAGACGAACGGGTTTTCGTGAATCGCATCCATACGCTAAATAGCGTAACGCTTTTCAGCGTAATCCATCAAGTTGATTATGCTAAATAGCGTAATGCCAAATAGCATAACGCCTGCCGCCCGGTTCTTTCGCGTCCCCTCGCCGCCCCGCGCGGCCGGCCCCGCCGCGCAGCAACGTTACCGTGCCGCGCCACCGCGCATCGCCGCTCGCCTCATGGAATACCCTTTCCCGCCGATGAGTTATGCATGAGTACGCTCTTATCTGGCCTTAAAATGCGCCGACCGAAGCTTGTTCGAGCGCTGCCCTTGTTCACTGCCGTCCTGTGCCTTGACGCCGCCGTTCGCGGCCCCGCACAGGCACCGCCGGCCTACCCCGCCCGCCAGAGCCTCACCCTCGACCAGTGCCTGCACATTGCCATGCAGCGCAACCATACGCGCCCGGCCAGCCAGTTCGCCGTGGCTGTCGCCGAGGCCGAGCATCGCCAGGCCCTGGCCGCCTACTGGCCCCAGATCACCGCCCAGGGCGGCGTCGAGCAGATGGAGCACGCGCCCCTCTTCGTCTATCCGGCCACCCAGATGTACATCCCGGCCCAGACCATCACCACCCCTGCCGGTCAGGCCACCGTCACCATCCCCGCCAACGCCTTCGGTCCCGGCGCGCCGCCCGTCAACGTGCAGTTGCCCGTCTCCTTTCCCGGCCAGACCATCAACACGCAGGCCCAGCTCTTTCCCGTGCCCGCCCAGAACGTCAAGCTGATGGACACCACCACGGAGTCTCTTGAAGGCGACCTCAAGTGGCTGCTCTGGGACGGCGGGATGCGCCGCGGCTTGAGCGAGCAGGCCCTGGGCGCCGTCAACGCCGCCCAGGCCGACGCCCGCCGCACCGACCTCGAGGTCGCCGGCAGCGTCACCCGCCTCTACTACGGCGCCGTCCTGGCCCGCCAGCTTCATGCCCTCGGCGATGACACCCTGGCGCGCATGGAGGTCACGCTGCGACTCACCGAAAGCCTCTACAAAGACGGCACTGGCACCGTCACCAAGGCCGACTACCTCGACAACAAGGTCATGGTTGAGAGCATCCGCGCCATGGTCGCCTCGCTGGCCCAAAATGAGGCCGCCGCCCAGGCCGCGCTGGCCTACACCATGGGCCTCTCGTGGAATGCCAGCGTCGAGCCCGCCGACGCCGAGGTTCCCTACGCGCCATCCACCGCCAGCCTCGACGATCTGGTCTCCACGGCCTACCAGTTCAACCCGGACTGGGAACAGCTCAAGGCCAGCCTGCGCGCCCTCGAAGGCCAGCGCACCGAGGCCGAGAGCGGCTATGCGCCCCGCCTGGCGCTCACCGGCGCCTTGCACCGCTACTGGAACAGCTACGGAGCGGGACTCGCCGTCTCGCCCAACCTGCAGGGCTGGAAGGTCGGGGCCGGCGTCGAGATTCCCATCTTTGACGGCTTCCTCACCCGCGCCAAGGTCGCCGAGGCCCAGGCCCGGATCAATCGCCTCGAGCAGCAGAAGCTCGTGCTCAAGGAAGGCATCGGTCTTCAGCTCCGCGAGCTCTTCCTCCAGCTCAAGGCCTCCGAAGAGGCTTACACCGCTACCCGCGACGCCATGCAGGCCGCCCAGGATGACAGCGACCTCACCACCCGCGGCTACGGCCAGGGCCTGCTTACCACCGAGAAGGTCATCCGCGCCCAGATTCAGCAGGCCCTGGTCTCCTCGGCCTACTACCGCGCTGTCTACGAACACCGCGCCCTCGAATCCCAGATCGACCAGACCGTCGGCCGCGAGGTCGAGGACGCCCTCAACACCGCCCGCTGACGGGCGGCCGGCAACACCAAAAAGCGAGAACGAGATGATCACTCGACGCCAATTCATGACCAGGATCGCCGCACTGGCGGCCGGCGTCTCCATTCGCCCCGCGAAAGCGCGCCCTGAAGGCCCGCCCATCCGCGTCGCCGTCAGCATGGACACCCTGGCCGGCGTCAACGTCAACGACGCCCGCGCCGCCTACCGCGTCTGGGGCGACGAGATCGCCCGCACCCTGGCCATGCGTCACTCCGAGATGTTGTCCCAGGTCTTCATCCCCTCGGCCGAGCTGCTGCAGATGATCCGCGAGGGCCGCGTCGACTGCTTCGCCCTCACCGCCCTCGAATACGCCCGCATCCTCGATTACCTCGATCCCGCCTGGATGGTCGTCGAAGACTACGCCGTCCCCGGCCTCGAATATCTCCTCCTGGTCCGGGACGACAGCCCCTTCCACTCTCTCAAGGACCTCAGGAACACCAAGCTGCTCGTCCATCATCACCGTGATACCTGCCTCCTCGAGCCCTGGATCACCATCCGTCTCGCCGCCGAGGGCCTGGGACCCTTCGACGGGTTCTTCGGCGCGCCGGAGACGCGCGACAAAGTCTCCGAGGTCATCCTGCCGCTCTTCTTTGGCAGCATTCAGGCCGCCGCGCTCACGCAGCGCTCCTTCGCAACAGCGGTCGAGCTCAACCCTCAGCTCGGACGGCAGCTCCGCGTCCTCGCCACCTCGCCAAGCCTGATTCCTGCCGGCTTCTGGTTCCGCAAGGGTTGCGACCCCGCCGACAAACTTGCCTTTCAGGAGTCTGTTCTCCGGCTCAACTCCGTCCCCGCCGGCCGGCAGGTCCTGGCTCTCTACCAGTCCACCGGATTTTGCGAGCGGCCCTGCTCGATCATGAGGCCGACCCTCGAACTCATCGGCCAATACAACAAGCTGCGGAGCCGCGGCGCCCGACGTTGACCGCGGAATGCAAAGACGTCCGCCGCGCACCGCGGGCCTCAACTTACGGAGAGGGAAGGGCGGAGGGATGAAGACGATGACCACCAACCGCCGCACCACATCGGTTCAGGTCAGGCTATGAAGGTCAGTTCGAGCATCGCGGCCAGGACCACGCAGCTGGCGTGGATGATCACCCTGGCCACCGTGTGCCTGTTCGTCGCCTTCATCATCCCCGAGCAGAAGCGCGACCTTGAGTTCGGCCTTCAGTCCAAGGCACAGGGCATCGCCGCCGCCCTTCAGGGCGAAGTCGCCAGCGCCGCCGTCACCGAGGACTACTCCTCGGTCATCGAGCACGCCATGCAGGTCCTGGCCGGCGACCCCTCCGTCGAGTTCATCGTCATCGCCAAATCCTCCGGCTACGCGGTGCTCGTCGACCGCACCGGCTGGCGCATCCTCCCCAACCTCCAGGCCTCCTGGCACAGCGGGCCCCGCGTTCCCGGCGGTGAAATCGGCATCGTGCCCCTCGTCGGCAAGCGCCTGTTCCACTACCACGCACCCCTCGACTGCCTCGGCATTCCCTGGGGCTGGATCCACATCGGCCTCTCGCTCAACTCCTACGACAAGAGCGTCGACGCCGTCTACATCCGCACCTGCTTCATCGGTATCGTCTGCATCTGCATCGGCCTGGCCGCCTCAGCCCTCTTCGCCAAACGGTTCGTCCGCCCCATCCTCAGCCTTCGCGAGACCGTCGATAGAGTCGCCCACGGCGATCTCGATGCCCGCGCCCGCATCCACACCCGCGACGAGATCGAGCAGCTTGCCGGCGCCTTCAATGAGATGGCCGAGGCCATCCTGCAGCGGGACCGCATTGTCGAAAGTGTGCGCTATGCCGCCCAGACCCTGCAAAGCTCCGACGAATGGGACGCGGTGATGGACGGCGTGGTCGCCCGTTTCGGCCAGGCTGCCCGTGCCTCCCGCGCTCTGCTGGTCGAGTTCTCCTCCCGCCCGGACGGCGCCGTCTTTCCCATGGTCCGCCTCGAGTGGTGCGCCGGGGATATCGAACCTTGCGCCTGTCTCTGGCAGGGAAAGACCGCCGAGGAATTGGGCATCGCCGCCCGTTACTCCCTCCTCGCCGACGGCCTCGTCGTCACACGGCATAGAGCCGAGCTCGAGGCCGACGGCATGGTCTGTGCCGTCCCTCACCCACTCTCCATCCTCGCCGCTCCCGTCTTTCTCGCTGACCGCTTCTGGGGAGCACTCGCCCTCCATGAGTGCCGCGAAGACCGCGAGTGGCGTGATGTCGAGCAGCATTCGGCCCGCGCCATCGCCGATATGCTCGGGGCCTCCATCCTGCGCCAGGGCGCCCAGCGCGCCCTCGTGGCCGCCCGCGACCAGCTCGAGCAGCGCGTCGAGGAGCGCACTCTCGAGCTGCGCGACCAGATGGCCGCCAAGGACAACGCCCTCGCCGAGCTCCAGCAGGCCCAGCAAAAGCTCATCGAGCTCTCGCGCATGTCGGGCATGGCCGAGGTCGCCACCGGCGTCCTCCACAACGTCGGCAACGTCCTCAACAGCATCAATGTCAGCGCCACCCTCATCTCCGACCGCGTGCGCTCTTCGCGCCTCGCGCAGTTGCGCGACCTCTCCCAGCTGCTGGCCGGCCACAACGGCCACATCGCCGAGTTCCTCGCCGCCGATCCGCGCGGCCAGCGCATCATTCCCTACCTCGGCAAGCTCTCCGACCATCTCCTCGCCGAACGCGACGAGATCGGCAAAGAGTCCGAAACCCTGGTGCGGCACGTCGCCCATGTCAAAGAGGTAGTTGCCATGCAGCAGGGCTACGCCCGCAACTGCGGCCTCCTTGAGAAGGTTCCTGCCGCCGAACTGATGGAGAATGCGCTGCGCATCTCTGCTCCGGCCATCGAGCGCCACGGCATCGTGATCGCGCGCGCCTACGAGCCCATCGGCACCATGGTCACCGACCGGCACAAGGTCCTCCAGATTCTCCTCAACCTCATCCAGAACGCCAAAGACGCAGTCAAAGCCGGCGGCAGGCTGCCGCGTACCGTCCAGGTCCGCATCCGCAGCGCCGCCGATTCCCGCGTCTCGTTTGAAGTTGAGGACAACGGCATTGGCATCGCCCCGGAGAACCTGGCCCGCATCTTTTCCCACGGCTTCACTACCAAAAAGTCCGGTCACGGCTTCGGCCTGCACTCCGGCGCCCTCGCCGCCACCGAGCTTGGTGGGGCCCTCCGCGCCTTCAGCGAGGGCCTGGGCTCGGGCGCGCTCTTCACTCTCGAACTCCCCCTGCAGACCAGCATCCGCACCGACACAGGAGGACGCCTTGAACGAGAAGGCTAACCCCGCATTCCGCATTTTGATCGTCGACGACAACGAGTCCATTCACAGCGACCTGAAGAAGATTCTCGCGCCCCCGAAGCAGGACCTCGATCTGCTCGAAGACGAGGCCCTCCTCTTCGGCGCCAGGCCCGCTCCCGAAGTCGAGTTCTTCATCGACTCCGCCTTCCAGGGCCAGGAGGGCCTGGAGATGCTCCAGGAGTCCCTCGCCGCCGACCACCCCTACGCCCTCGCCTTCGTCGACGTGCGCATGCCGCCCGGCTGGGACGGCATCGAGACTATCTCTCACCTCTGGGCCGTCGACGCTCATCTGCAGGTCGTCATCTGCACCGCCTACTCTGACTACAATTGGGCCGACATCGAGCGCCGCCTCGGCCTCTCCCACAACCTCGTCATCCTCAAAAAGCCCTTCGATCCCATCGAGGTCACCCAGCTCGCCCACGCGCTTACGGCCAAGTGGCAGGCGGCCCGACAGGTCTCCCTCCAGATGGACAAGCTCGATCGCCTGGTCGAAGAGCGCACCTCCGAGCTTCTCTCCACCGTCAAGCAGCTTGAAGAGGCCCGCATGCAGGCCGAGTTGCGCTCGCTCGAGGACCCGCTTACCCGACTACCCAACCGTCGTCTGTTCCTGCGCCGCCTGGCCGGCGCCCTCGAGCGCGCCAACGCCATGCCCGGCTACCTCTGCGCCGTCCTGTTCCTCGACGTGGACCGCTTCAAGATCGTCAACGACAGCCTCGGCCATCTGGCCGGCGACGACCTCCTCATCGAGATCGCCCGGCGTCTGCGCTCGTCGGTCCGCGAAGCGGTTGCCCATCCTGGCGCCCCGTCTGCCGGGGCGATCGACGACCTCATCGCCCGCTTCGGCGGCGACGAGTTCGCCATCCTTCTCGACGGCATCCACACGGCCGAAGACGCCATCCAGGTCTCCGAACGGATCCGCACGGCCCTGAGTGCGCCGTTCCCCCTCTGCGGCCGCGACCTTTGCAGCTCGGTCAGCATCGGCATCGTCACCAGCGACGCACCCTACACCGACCCCGACATCATGATGCGCGACGCCGATACCGCCATGTACCGCGCCAAGGCCGCCGGCGGCGGCGTTCACACCCTCTACGACGACTCCATGCACCGCACCAGCGTCGAGAAACTTCACAAGGAGTCCGAGATTCGCCAGGCCCTTGAGCGCGGCGAGTTCTTCCTCGTCTATCAGCCCATCGTCTCCCTCCCCGCCGGAGACGTCGAGGGCTTCGAGGCTCTTCTGCGCTGGCAATCCCCGACCCGCGGCCTGGTCAGCCCCGCCGACTTCATCCCCGTCAGCGAAGAGACCGGCCTCATCGTCCCCCTCGGCGCCTGGGCCCTGGAAGAAGCCTGCCGCCAGATGAGCGCCTGGAGACAGCAGTTCGGTCCCGATTTCCGCAAAACCGTCAGCGTCAACATCTCCGCCCGCCAGTTCCTTCAGCCCGATCTCGTCTACACCGTCGAGAGCGCCATGCGCTCGGCCGCCGTCGCCGGCAATAACATTCGCCTCGAGCTTACCGAGACCGTCACCATGCAGGATCCTCGCCAGGCCGCCACCATGCTCAGCCAGTTGCAGCGCCTCGGCGTCCGCCTCAGCATCGACGACTTCGGCACCGGCTACTCCTCCCTCAACTACCTCCACCGCTTCTCCGTCGACACCCTCAAAATCGACCAGTCCTTCGTCGGCAACATGACCGCCGACGAGCGCAGCCTCAGCATCGTCCGCACCATCGTCAGCCTCGCCCACAATCTCCGCATGAGCGTCATCGCCGAGGGCGTCGAAACCCCCGAGCAGGCCCGGATCCTCTTCGAGATGGACTGCGACGCCGCCCAGGGCTATTACTTCTCCCCGCCCGTCCTGCCCGCCGAGATCGATTCCGTCACGGCCCGGATCCTCGAAAAAGCCCGTGCCCCCCGCCGCCCCAAGGTCATTCCCATGCGCGCCTGAAGCGGTCTCGCAATCACTACACCCCGAAGTCAAGCCGCCGCACCCCGGAGAGCAGCCGCCCCATTGCGGTTTGGCCCTCACCCCCTGTGTCACCGCAACCACACTGTCCCCTCGCTGACACATCCCTCCCTGTCCAATACCGAGACTAACTCCTCTGTTTTCAATCCCTAAAGATTGGCCAATTCCTTGCACTCTCTCCCTGCGTACGCGGTTGACCACAGCTCCACGGAGGAACCCCATGAAGGCATTGAAGACGGCATCGAAGCTCGGCAGACTGGCAAACTTCGCCGCAGCAGCCATCGCGGCCGCGGCAGCCATCGTCGCCGCCCAGGCAGTCGCCCAGAACCCCGCCCCGGCCAAGCAGGCCCCCGCGCCCGCCCGCCTCCTCGTCGTCAGCCTTCAGGACCGCAAACTCGCCCTCGTCGAAGACGGCCGCGCCGTCCGCATCTATCCCATCGCCATCGGCAAGCCTTCCACCCCCAGTCCCGTGGGCACCTTCACGATTGAGAGTCACGTCGTCAACCCCACCTACTACCACGGCGGCCGCGTTATCCCGCCCGGCCCTTCGAACCCCGTCGGCAACCGCTGGATGGGCCTCAGCGTTCACGGCTACGGTATCCACGGCACCAACGCTCCCCATTCCATCGGCAAAGCCGCCTCCCACGGCTGCATCCGCATGGCCCGCGCCGACCTCGACCAGCTCTTCCCGCTCGTCTCCGCCGGCGACAAGGTCGAGATCGTCGGTCAGCGCAACGCTGAAACCGAAGCCTTCTTCGGCAATGCCCCCGCTCCTGCACCCCGGCCCATGCTGACGGCCAAAGCCAACCCGCCCGCCGCGCCCCAGATTCCTGCGGCAGCCCCGACAACCCCGGCAGCCCAACTCCCGGCCCGCGTTCTCAACGTCTCGGCCCAACCCTCCCCAGCCCCGGCCGCTCAGCCCGTCGCCGGTTCCATGTAACGGAGATCCCCCATGAATCTGCTTTTGGAAGCAATCTCGGCTCTCGGCGCGTTGCTGCTCTCGCTCGCCGCAGGCCTCCTGCTCGAAGAGTTAACCCTCGGAGTCCTGGTCCGGCTGACGCTGGCTACTCGGCCGGAAACCTCGAAACCCGGCTCCCCCGCCCGCGGCCCATCCCCGCGGCAGGGGGAGCCGCAATGAGCCCACCCACCCCTCAGGAGACAACCCATGCTCGCACTGAAGCTGCTCCTCAACCTCACGGGAATCCTCTTCCTGGCCGCCGCCGCTGCCATCCCGCTCTACTGGCTCGTCAAGCGCATCCTCTACCTGCGTGAGAAAGCCCGCCGCGCCCAACTGCCTGGCGATGAAACCGCAACCCTCCACCCCCTCGCCGTGCCCGACGATCTCGACTGGCGCGGCTCCGTCGCTCTTGTAATGGTCGCCTGCCTGCCCATGCTCGTCGCCGCCAGCATCGTAGTGGTTCCCGCCGGCATGGGAGGCGTACTCGTCAGCCAGATCTCGGGCACCGTCCCCGGAACCCTCTGCCCCGGCCTCCACTTCGTCACCCCGCTCGTCGACAGCGTCCAGACCTTCGATCTCCGCGACCACGTCTTCAACGCCGGCATCCTCGACGAAGGCGTCAAGAACCAGGCCAACAAGCACGTCCTCGACGTCCAATCCCGCGAGGGCCTCGACATCGGCCTCGGCGTCACGGTCCGCTACCGCCTCGACCCCAACCAGCTCTCCTCCATCCAGGCCCATCTGCCTCAGCCCGCCGACCAGCAGCTCGTGCCCCCGGTCGTCGCCAGCGCCTGGCGCCAGCTCGCCCCCGAGTACACGGTCCGCGAGATCTTCTCCACCAAGCGCGAAGAGATTCGCTCCCTCGCCGCTGCCATCATCACCCGCAAACTCGCCGCCGACGGCATCGACGTCGAGGAGGTCATGCTCTCCGATATCCAGCTTCCGCCCCAGTACGCCCAGGGCCTCGAAGGCCTCCTGCTCAAGGAGCAGCAGTACGACCAGATGGGAGTCCTCACCGACATCCAGCAGAAGCAGGTCAGGATCGCCGAACTCCAGGCCGAAGCTGAAGCCGCTCAAAAGGTAAAGCAAGCCGAAGGCGACGCCCAGGCCCGCGTCGTCGAAGCCAAAGGCGAGTCCGACGCCATGCAGTACACCCTGCCCCTCAAGGAAAAGCAGATCGAGCAGAGTAAGCTCGAAGCCGAGGCCCGCAAAGAAGCCACCATCGAAAATGCCCAGGCCGACGCTCAGGCAAAGGTCATCGACAGCCAGGCCGAGGAACAGCGCCGCGACATGCTCGCCCAGGCCGAAGCCAACCGCATCAAGCTGCTGGCCGCCGCCGACGCCACCCAGATGGCCAGCGAAGGCGCCCTCCTCAACAAATCCCCCCTGCTCATCGACAAAATCATCGCCGAAAAGCTGTCGGACAAGATTCGTCTCGTCATGGTCCCCAACGACGGCAAGTACTTCTTCGCCGACGACATCTTCAAGGGCCTTGAAGCCAGCCCCGCCGCCCAGCAGCAGATGGGCAACACCCAGGACCCCGATACGCCGAGCAGCCACTAGCAGCCTGGGTCGAAAGCCCGGTTTTGAAAGGGCGCGACTTGAGTCGTGCCGCAAAGTACCTAAAATCAATGCGGCTTTAGCCGCCGAGGGATGGTTTTTACCGGACTTTGACTTTCGCCACAGGCTGCTCAGGACGCTCTGATGACGTTAGGCGCTTTACGGCACGGCTTCAGCCGTTCCGTAAAGCGCCCCAAAAACAATGGGACTTGAGTCCCCGAAGAACCGGTTTTCCGAAACTCGGCCCTGATCCAGTAGCTTCCTGAAGCCCGCCGTCACCAACCAACCGCAACGCCGCCCCATTCCGTCCAAGCTTAGGGCCATCTGAATGGGGCTGCCCCGCCAGACGATATAATCCGCCCAAACGAAGAATTGAGCCATACGAAGAGTTGAGCGAAGAGATGAGGGCTATCAAGCTGAGGCATCTGCTTGCATTAGGAATCTTCGGCCTGTTGGCGATCGCCGCCGGCGCCGCCCCCGACGCCTGGCAGCGGCCCGCCGCCGACCTCGCCTCCCAGGTCGCCAATCTTCTCGGCCCCGGCCAGGCCCAGCTCACCGTCGTCAATCTCTCGTCCATCCCCACCGGCCAGATCCCTGCAATCCGCAATCTTCTGGCGCAGGAGCTTCAGGCCCGCGGCGTCGTCCCCGCCGGTCCCTCCAGCGCCAGCACCGTTCGCGTCACGCTCAGCCAGAGCGCTCACGAGCGCCTCTGGGTCGCCGAGATTATTGAAGGCGACCAGACCCAGGTCGCCATGGTTGACGCCGGCCCCATCATCGAACCCCAGACCGCGCCCGCCGCCGGCATCGTTCTCCACACTCAGCCCATTCTCACCGCCAGCACCCCTATTCTCGCCGCCCTCGAAACCCCCGCCGGCATCGTTGCCCTCGAACCGGAGCAGGTCGTTGTCTATGGCCAGATCCCCAATGGCTGGCGTATCGACCAGCGTGTCGCCATCGGCCAAACCCGCCCCCTCCCGCGCGACCCCCGCGGCATCCTCTGGCCCTCCGCGGATGGCGAAGGCTTTGAGGCCTGGCTCGCCGGCGCCGCCTGTACCGGCAGTTACGCCAACGCCCTCGCCTCCGGCCAGTGGACCATCTCCTGCCGCCAGAGTGACGACCCCTGGCTCATAGCCCGGGAGATCCCGCAACCTCAGCGGCCGCCCCTCAACCAATTGCCCGCCCTGCCGTCTCCCGTCCAGGTAACTCCTGCCATGCCATCCTCCCCCCAGGCCGCGCCCACACCTGCACCCGTCCCGCCCGCCCAGCCCGTCGCCACTCTCCGTGCCTTCTACAACGCCTCACGCGACTACTTCACCGGTCTCGTCGTGCCCAGCCCCGCCGTCGAGCTCCCTCCCTTCTACTCCGCCGCCTTCGTTCCCCGCCCCTCCGGCGGCGACGCCCTCCTCATCGGCGGCATCGACGGCAAGGTCCAGGTCCTTGAAAACGGCGCTCTCAGCCCCGTCGACGGCGCCCGCGACTGGGGCAGCGACTTCGCCGTCTTCGGCTCCGGCTGCGGTCCCGGCGCCCAGATCGTCGCCTCCGGTTCCGGCCAGGCCCTCAGTGACAGCCTCCGCGCTTACAACCTGCCCGACCTCGAAGCCGTCCCCGCCAGCGCGCCCCTTCCCGTGAACGGAACCGTGATGGCCCTCTGGACGGCCAGTGACAGCAAGAGCCTCATCGCAGTTGTTCGCAATGCACCCGACCAATACGAGGTAGACCGTGTTACGGCCAGTTGCAATTAGCTGTCTTGTCGCCGCCCTGGCCCTCCCGGCCCTCCCGCGCACCCGTCCCCACTACGGGGGTGTCCTCCACGTCGAGGTCGCGGGCGACCCCATGCAATCTCCGGGCGGCCTCGCGCGCGGTCTCATCTTCGACGGCCTGGCCTCGCTCGCCGCCGACGGCTCTCTCCACCCCGCGCTCGCCCTCAACTGGGAATCCGGCGATAACTTCCACCGCTGGGAGTTTCAGCTTCGTCCCGGCGTCCGCTTTCAGGACGGCACTCCCCTCACCGCCGACGCGGTCGTCCGCTCCCTCAACGCCTCCTGCACGTCGGACTGTCCCTGGTCCTCCGCTGCCGCCGTCGGCTCCTCCGTCGTCTTCACCGGCGACTCGCCCATCCCCAATCTCCCCGTCCTTCTCGCCGGCGACCGCTTCCTCATCTCTCTTACCGTCGACGCCAACGGCCAGATTCCTACCACCCCTACCGGCACAGGGCCCTTCCAGCTCACTTCAAACACGAATGGAGTCCTCACCCTCACCGCCAACGTCACCTGCTGGCAGGGTCGCCCCTTCGTCGATTCCCTGCAGATCCTCGCCAACCGCTCCATCCGCGACCAGTGGCTCGACCTCAGCGTCGGCCGCGCCGATGTCGTCCAGGTCCCCCCGGAGATGATCCGCGAGGCCCGTCTGCAGCAGTTCACCGTCGTCGCTTCGCCCCCGGTCGATCTCCTCACCCTACAGATCGCGAGCGCCGGACCGCTCTCCAGCGCCTCGCTTCGCGCCTCCATCGCCCAGGCCGTCGACCGCGCTCCCCTGCTCAACGTCATCTTCCAAAAGCAGGGAGCCGTCTCCGCCAGCCTCCTTCCGCAATCTCTCACCGGCTACGCTTTTCTCTTTCCCTCCAGCCGCGATCTGGCCAAAGCCCAGGCCCTCCGCGGCGGCGTCACACCCCCACCTCTACAACTCAGCTACACGGGCGGCGCCGCCATGCAGTTAGTCGCCCAGCGGCTCTCGCTCAACCTCCGGGAAGACGGCTTCAACGTCCAGGTGGTCCCGGCATCGTCCGCGCCCACCGCTGCGCTCGCCCTCCGCACCCTCCCGCTGCTCCCCGCCGAACCCTCTGCCGCGCTTGAAACCCTCCTCCGCGCCGACGGCCAGCCCATCCCGGTCAGCGACGACCGGCTCGCGGGGCTCTACCAGGCCGAGCGCGAATTCCTCGACTTGCACACCCTCGTCCCCCTCCTCGACCTGCCCCGCGCCTGGGCCGTCTCCGGCCGCGTCCGCGACCTCACCCTCCGCACCGACGGCTCGCCCGATCTTGCCGACGCCTCTCTCGAAGACTCGTCCCGGGACGCGCCCGAGAATGCACCAGGGAATGCGCCCCAAAGTGTGCCCGGGAACGCGCCATGACCCTTCGCCAGAAGCTCCTTCTCCTCTTCGCACTCACCGTCACGGCCGCCGTCGCGGCCGTTGCCTGGACCGTCCTCCTCCGCATTCGCCAGGTCTTCGAACAACGCGACCGCCAGGAAACCGCCCTCTTCGTCAGCCAGTTCCAGCGCGAGTTCCAGCACCGCTCCAACGAGGTCGCCGCCGCTGTCGATCGCCTCGCCGCCAGTGACCAGGCCCGCACCATGGCCTTCCAGATCGATCAGTCCGGCGACTCCGCCCCCTATCTCACCACCGCCCAAACCATGGCCCAGCAGGCCCAGCTCGATTTCCTCGAGATCGTCGGCCCTGACGGCAACATCGTCAGCTCCGCACAGTGGCCCGCACGGTTCGGTTACCCTGAACCGGCCGTCAACAGCGCCGCCCAGACCCCGTTTCTCAAGCGCGAAGACCTCGCCGACGGCGCCTCCGTCCTCGGCCTCTTCGCCGTGCGCGCCATCGGCGGGTCGTCTCCTGCTGTTCACCTCATCGGGGGCGAACGTCTCGACCAGAGCTTCCTCGGCGAGCTTCCCGTCGCACCCGGCATGACCATCGGGCTCTATACGGCTCCGGGCCCAACCGTCAGCCCATCCGGTACCACAAGCCCCGCATCCCCCTCAGCAGCATCTTTTGACCCGGCCCGCCTCGTCACCGCCTCCGGCCCCGTTCCCGGCGCCGGCCGTTACCAGTCCCTCATCGACTCCGCCCGCAGATCCGGCCAGCCCGTCAACCAGATCCTCTACCTCACCCCCCAGCGCCAGGACAGCGTCAACGCCACGGCCATTCCCCTCAAGAATCAGTCCGGCGACGTCCTGGCCGTGCTCACCGTCGCTCTCTCCCGCAGCGGCATGATCCAGGCCCAGGAGCACATCCGCGCTATCGCCTACGGAGTCGCCGCCGGCGGCATTCTCCTGGCCATCATCTTCAGCCTCTGGATCGCCGCCCGCGTCTCCCGCCCCATCGAGCGGCTGGCCCGCGCCGCCGGAGAAGTCGCCACCGGCCACTGGGATGTCCGCGTCCCCGAGCGTAAGCTGGGCCGCGGCCGCGACGAGGTCAACCTTCTCGCCCGCAGCTTCAACCGCATGACCGCCGAATTGGTCAGCCAGCGCGAGCGTCTCGTCCAGACCGAGCGCGTCGCCGCCTGGCGCGAACTGGCCCGCCGCCTGGCCCACGAGCTCAAGAACCCGCTCTTCCCCCTCCAGCTCACCGTCGAAAACCTCACCCGCGCCCGTCAGCTTCCGCCGGAAGAATTCGACGAGGTCTTCCGCGAGAGCACGGCCACTCTCACCGCCGAGATTCAGAACCTCAAGACCATCGTGGCCCGCTTCGCCGACTTCAGTAAGATGCCCAAGCCGGAGCTCGAACGCATCGACGCCGCGGCCGTCGTCGAGCGTGCGGCTCTCCTTTTCTTTCCCACCGCCATCCGCCCGGTTGGCGAAGGCATCGCACAACCGAAATCTGGCCAGCAGATCAAACTCACCCTCGACGTCGACTCACGGCCCATGCCGCTGATGGCCGACCCCGAGCTCCTCCACCGCGCCCTCTCCAACCTCGTTCTCAACGCCATGGACGCTATGCCGAATGGAGGCTCATTGACCCTCTCCGCTCATCGAACGGTCAAGGGAGTGGAACTCCGGGTTGCCGACACCGGTGAAGGCCTGACGCCCGAAGAGTGCGAGCGCCTCTTCACGCCCTACTACACCACCAAACAACACGGCACCGGCCTCGGCCTCGCCATCGTCCAGTCCATCGTCGCCGACCACGCCGGCGCCATCGCCGTAGAAAGCCGCCCCAACGCCGGCGCAGCATTTATCATCACTCTGCCCGCGGCATGACACTGACCACCGTCCACTGCTTCACTGACCACCGTCCACTGCTTCACTGACCACTGTTCACTGTTCACTGCGTTATGTCCGCCAAAGCCAACATCCTCATCGTTGACGACGAAGCCAACACCCTGGCCTCGCTCTCCCGCGCCTTTCGTCTCTCCGGCCACGAGGCCACCGTCTGCGACAACGCCGCCCGCGCCCTCGAGCTCGCCCGCGCCCAGCCCTACGACCTGATCCTCTCCGACGTCGTCATGCCTGGCCGCGACGGCCTCGCCCTCCTGGAAGACCTCAAGAACGCAGGCGTCGCCGCCCCCGTCGTCATGATGAGCGGCCAGGCCCACATCGAGATGGCCGTCCGCGCTACCCGCCTCGGCGCCCTCGACTTCCTCGAGAAGCCCCTCACCACCGAAAAGCTCCTCGTCACCCTCGAAAACGCCCTCAAACTCACCCGCCTCGAAACCGAAAACCGCGACCTCCGCGCCCGCGTCGGCAAACACACCCTCGTCTTCTCCGGCGAAACCATGCGCCGCGTCATGGCCCAGATCGAGCGCGTCGCCCAGAGCGAAACCCGCGTCTGCATCTACGGAGAAACCGGCACCGGCAAGGAACTCGTCGCCCGCACTCTGCACGAGAAGAGCAACCGCACCTCCGGCCCCTTCGTCACCCTCAACTGCGCCGCCGTCCCCGCCGAGCTCATTGAAAGCGAGCTCTTCGGCCATGAGAAAGGTTCCTTTACCGGCGCCACCCAGCGCCACACCGGCAAATTCGAGCAGGCCCATCGCGGCACCCTCTTCCTCGACGAAATCGGCGACATGCCGGCCGCCATGCAGGCCAAGCTCCTACGCGTCCTCGAAGAGGGCGAGGTCGAGCGCATCGGCGCCAGCAAGCCCACCGCCGTCGACGTTCGCGTCATCGTCGCCACCCACCGCAACCTTGAGCAACTCGTCGAATCAGGCGCCTTCCGCCGCGATCTCTACCACCGCGTCGTCGTATTCCCCGTCGAGCTCCCGCCCCTCCGCAACCGCTGTGAAGACCTCCCCGCCCTCGTCGATCACTTCGTCCGCCAGGTCAGCGCGCAAAACGGCTGGAAGCCAGCGGCCTTCGCCCCTGAAGCCATCGAGGCTCTGAAAGAGTACCCCTGGCCCGGCAACATCCGCGAGCTCCGCAACGTGGTCGAACGCCTCCTGCTCCTGGCCGGCGCCGAAGTCACCGCCTCCGACGTCCGCCTGGCCCTCCCCGCGGCAAGCGCCTCGGCAAAGCCCTCTGCAGCTTCCGTTCCCACGCTCGAAGGCCCACTCGCCGAGCGCGTCCACTCTTTCGAGCGCGCCACCGTCCTCGCCGAGCTTGAAAAACACGGCCGCAATGTCACGCAGACCGCCAAAGCCCTCGGCCTCGAGCGCAGCCACTTCTACAAAAAATGCCAGCAGCTCGGCATCGACCTCGGCAGCCTTTAATGAGCAGGCCGCGAACCCGCGAACCTGCCACGTCCGCGAAGTGGACGCCAGCTCGCGAAATGACCTGAAAACAAGCGTCTCATCCTTCAAGCGTCAGCCGCATACGCGAGAGACAACTCCCTGTTTCCCGCCTCTACGCAAACCTCACCCGGTAGCTGCGTCCCGCCGCGAGCCGCACGCTCAAGCTCCCATCCGTCTCCGCATGAACCGCCGCCGCTCCTACGCTCGCAATCTTCTGTCCCTCCGGCGCCCGCACCCGGTAATCGCCTGCGAACTCCGGCCGCAGCGTCGCCAAGGTGGCCTTCCCGTCCTCCCAGCGGATCCCCACCTCCACCGCGCCCCGCGCCCGCAGCCCGCGCACCTCGCCTGAACTCCACGCCTTCGGCAGCGCCGGCAGCAGGTCAATCGATCCCGCATGGCTCTGCAGCAGCAGCTCCGCCAGCGCCGCCGTCCCGCCAAAGTTCCCGTCGATCTGGAAGATGTGCGACCGACCCTCGTAAATATCCATCAGGTTCCCGTTGGTGCTCACCTTCATAAGCATGTTCAGGCTCTCGGCCGCCTCGTCGCCCTTGCCCAGCCGCGCCCAGAACGCGATCGCCCACGCCCGGCTCCAGCCCGTGTACGCGCCCCCGTGCGCCAGCCGCCGCTCCAGCGATGCTTGCGCGCCCTTTGCCAGCACCGGCGTACCCCGCGGCGTAATCTCGCCTCCGGGATACAGCGCATAGAGATGCGACATATGCCGCTGGCCCGGAGTCGCCTCCTCGAAGTCCACCGACCACTCCTGCAGCTGCCCCCAACGCCCGATCTGGTAAGGAATCAGCTTCTCCCGCGCCGCGCCGAGCTTCGCGGCAAACTCCGCGTCCACCCCCAGCTCCTTCGCCGCTTCCATGCAATTCCCAAACAGCTCCCGGATCAGCGCCATATCCATCGTGCAGCCCGCGCTGGTCATCGCCGGCTTCCCATCCGGAGCCATAAAGTTGTTCTCCGTCGACTCCGAAGGGCACGTCGTCAGCCTTCCCTTCCCGTCGGGGATCAGCCACGCCAGGCAGAACTCCGCCGACCCCCTCATCAGCGGGTAGGCACGCGTGCGCAGAAACTCGCGGTCCCGCGTAAACCGGTAGTGCTCGTAGAGATGCGCGCACAGCCACGGCCCGCTCATGCCCCAGTTCGCCCAGGTCGGCTTGCCCACGCCCATCCCCACCGGATTTGCCGCCCGCCACAGGTCGATGTTGTGGTGCGTCACCCATCCCGGCAGGTTATAGGTCTCACGCGCCGCCCGCGCTCCCGTGCGGCTCAGCCCCTCGATCAGCCCGAACAGCGCCTCCGTGCACTCGCTCAGGTTGCACGTCTCCGCCGGCCAGTAGTTCATCTCGATGTTGATATTCGAAGTCCAGTTCGAGCTCCAAGGCGGCTGCACCTCGTAGTTCCATATCCCCTGCAAATTCGCCGGCTGCGTCCCCGGCCGCGAGCTCGCGATCAACAAGTACCGTCCAAACTGGAAGTACAAGGCCAGCAGCGACGGATCGGGCGACGCCGGAAACTCCTTCACCCGCTGGTCCGTCGGCTTCCCCGCCGCTTCATCCCCGCCCAGCTTCAGGCTCACCCGGTCGAACAGCCGCGCGTGATCGGCCACGTGCCGCTCCCGTAGTTCTGCGAATCCCGCCGTCACCGCCCCGATCTGCTTCACTGCCCGCCCGCTCACCGCTTCCTGCAGCGTATCGGGCTTCTGGTCGTACCCGCGAAAGCCCGTCGCCCCCGTCACCACAAACAGGCACTCCGTCGCCCCGCGCAGGTCCAGCTTGTTGCCAACGGCTTCCACGTGTCCGCCCACGGTCCGCGCCTCCACGACCGCCGCAAAAAACATCCCCTCGCCCGGCGTGTCCGACAACACCACCGGCGTCTCACTGCCCGGATGCCCCGCGCCCGCAATATGTTTCGCCGCCTTGCCCTCCAGCACCAGCCGGTTCCCGCCCACGGCCTTCACCTGCCTCATCAGCGGCCCATCCATCCACACCGTCGCGTTCAGCGCTCCCGGCTTGCTCGCTTTGATCCGCAGCACAATCGCCTGGTCCGGCGCCGACGCGAACGCCGTCCGCTCAAACTCCACCCCATCCACCGTGTAGCTCACCCGCGTCAGCGCCGTCCGCAGGTTCAGCTCCCGCCGGTAGTTCGAAACCTCGCCCGCGTGCACGCAGTCCACGTGCAGATTCCCCAGCGGCTGATACGCCTCGGCGAACAGCCCCTGCATCTTGTGGCACAACTCGTCCGCCAGGTGGTAGTTCTGCTTTTCGAGCACCGCCTCCCGGACGGGACCGAGCCACTTCGGCGCGTCCAGGTTATTGCCGTCCACCGGCATCCCCGACCATAGCGTGTCCTCATTCAATTGCAGCGTCTCCTTCGCCGCGTCCCGCGCAATCGCGCCACCCCCGCGCTCCTCTTTTGGATTCGCCGCGTCGATCGGATCCAGCGACGCGTCCACCGGCCCGCCCCCATACACCATCGCCCCCAGCCGCCCGTTCCCGATGGGCAGCGCGTCCACCCACTCACCTGCTGGATACGTATACCAGAGCGTCAAATCCTCGGACTCGCTCGGCGCCCCCTGCGCCAGTCCGAACCGCCGTGCCAGAGGAAGCGCCCCGGCCACCGTCGATGCCGTCTGCAAAAATCGCCTGCGCGAGAACAAACCCATAACCCAACCCCTCCCTCCGTAGTCTCGGTCACGGAACCGGATGTCTTCAACACACTCGTCGTCGAATCCCGCTTCCGCACCGCCCCGGACCACCATCCTCCCAATCGCCTCGAACTTGAATCCGAGGTAAATTGCGCTGCGTGTCCAGAAATTCCCCCGAACCGGTGTATGCTTGTTTCGCGCGGTATCGCCGCGCTTCCTCGACTGGGTGTCAACGTCACAATCGCAGCCCCATTCGGACCACGGCTCTCCGATGGCCCGAAATACGCGTCGGCCTAAGTACGTATCGGCCTAAGAACGTTGCGTCCCGCCTCTCTTTAGCCCCTTTCAGCGCTGTTTCAGATTGAGAGGAACCACATGCCTTCCGGAAATTTCACCGCAACCACCACTTCCACTCCACCACTCTCCGTCGAACAGTTCTACCCAGCTGGCCAGGCGCCTCCGGGCTCCATCGGAGTCTGTCTGTCCGGAGGCGGCTCCCGCGCCCTCACCGCCGGCATGGGCGAGCTGCAGGCGCTTAGCTATCTCACCTTTAACAGCGCCAGCATGTTAGGCCAGGTCAAAGCCCTCTCCACCGTTTCCGGAGGATCGTGGCTCGGCGTTCCCTATGAGTTTCTTCAGACAGGCAGCGCATCCGACAGCTCCTTCCTCGGCGTCTACAACTCCGCCATCGGGTCCGAAACACTCGCCCAACTCGCAGTGCTCTCATCCGGCAGCGCCGCCTATCCCATCACCGGCACGCAGTTCGGGCCGATCCTTCTGGCCCTGCAGGCGGCCATCCTCTACGAGCTCAACGTGCCGGC
>DATJMU010000182.1:0-4683 GCA_035508555.1 Occallatibacter sp.
GGGAACCCTGGGTTGCGGCGCAAATCGGGCCATACTTCGTTGTCGTCCTAGGCGGTGGACCCGCCACAGCCGTCGTCCTCCGCCTCGTCTGGCCCGATTTTCGCTCGCAACGCCGCACACGCGAAAGTTAATAACAGGCTCCAGCAGGTCCGGTTTCCTGCGGAAGCCGCATCGGATCGCAACCGCAGCCGCCCGGGAGCCGTCGAAATGCCGGGCCTTTTCAAGGCTTCATGACGATGTGGAGGGCCCTCGAACCCAGGGGGATCGAAGCGGCTCGCCCACCCACGCCATCGGATAAACAGGCAACGAAGGAGACAGCGCGAGCAGATGTCGAATCCAGTGTCCATTTGTGTGATCGGTTCGGGCTACGTGGGCCTTGTCGCGGCGGCATGCTTTGCCGAGATGGGGCACCGTGTGATTTGTGTGGACAACGATGAGACGCGGGTCAAGGTGCTGCAGGAGGGCGGCATACCAATCTACGAGGAGCATCTGCCCGAGCTGCTGGACCGGCACCGGGGACGCGGCGTGGTGTTCACCGGCGAACTGGGCGCGGCCGTGGAAAGAAGCGAAGCCATCTTTATCGCCGTGGGAACGCCCCAGGGCGATAACGGCGCGGCGGATCTGTCGTATGTGGAGGCGGTGGTCTCCGAGATTGCGCGGTCGATCGGCGGGTACAAGGTGATTGTCGAGAAAAGCACGGTTCCGGTGTACACCAACGACTGGATCCGGCGCGTGCTGCACCGGCACGGCGTGGATCCGCAGTCATTTGAGGTGGTGTCGAACCCGGAGTTTCTGCGCGAGGGAACGGCGGTCGGGGACTTCCTGCACCCGGACCGCATTGTGGTGGGGGCGAACAGCGAACAGGCTGCCGAAGTGATGCGGCGGATCTATGCGCCGCTCACGGCCGGAACCTATTACGGGCGGGAAGGAGCGATCGCGGGCCCGTGCAGCGTGGAGAATCCCGCACCGCTGCTGGTGACCTCGGCGCAGAGCGCGGAGATCATCAAGCACGCCTCCAATGCATTCCTGGCGCTGAAGATCTCGTTCATCAACGCGGTGTCGAACCTGGCCGAGTCGGTCGATGCGGATATCGAGGACATCGCCGCGGGGATGGGGACCGACAGCCGCATCGGGCCGAAGTTTCTGCGCGCCGGTCTCGGGTACGGCGGGTCGTGCTTCCCCAAGGACGTGGCGGCATTCCACTGGGTGGCACAGCAGCGGGGAGTGGATTTTCAGCTTCTCGACGAGATCCGAAAGATCAACGACACCCAGCGCGAAGTGTTCTTCAACAAGGTGCTCGGAGCCCTGTGGACGCTGCGCGGCAAGCGGCTGGCGGCGCTGGGACTGGCGTACAAAGGCGACACGGACGACATTCGCGAGTCGCCGGCCCTGGAGATCATCAGGAAGCTGCTGAAGGCCGGGGCGGTGGTGACGGCGTACGACCCGGCGGCAATGGAGCGGGCCAAAGCGGTTCTGCCGCCCGACGACACCATGCATTACGCGGCCGATCTCTACGCTGCGGCCGAAGATGCGGACGCGGTTCTGATCCTGACCGACTGGAAGGAGTTCGGGCGGATGGACCTGGCAAAGCTGAACCGGGCCGTGCGGTTCCCGATCGTCGTGGATGGACGGAACCTTTACAAGCCGCAACAGATGACAGATTTCGGCTTTACTTACGTAAGTATGGGACGGCCGGCAAGCTATCATGCTCAACAGGGCAAGCCGCGGAGCCTGGTCCTGTAGGAGTGGACGGCGGCCGGCGGACAAAGACGTCCGCACCTGGAGCCGGACCGGGGGAACCGGCTTGCGGGCACGAGCGATATTGTTATGCGCATACTTGTTACCGGCGCTGCCGGTTTCCTCGGGTCTCACTTGACAGACCGCATGCTGGGCGAAGGGCATACGGTGCTCGGCGTCGACAACCTGGCGACGGGCGACGCGGACAACCTGGCCCATCTCAAGCACGAAGCGCGGTTCCAGTTTGAGGATTGGGACATCAGCCGGCTGCCCGCGGGGGATCTGGAGAAAGCAGCTCAAGCCGGCGGAGTGGGGTACATCTTCAATCTCGCCTCGCCGGCCAGCCCGCCCGATTATCAGCGGCTGCCCATCGAGACGCTGCGGGCCGGGTCGGCGGGCACGGAAAACATGCTGGAACTGGCGGCGCAATGCGGTGCGGGCTTTCTGCAGGCTTCCACATCGGAGTGCTACGGCGATCCGCTCGAGCATCCGCAAAAAGAAGAGTACTGGGGAAATGTCAACCCGGTCGGGCCGCGGTCGGTCTACGACGAGTCCAAGCGGTACGCCGAGGCGCTGACGATGGCTTACCATCGCGCGCGCGGGGTAAATACGCACCTGGCCAGGATCTTCAACACCTACGGGCCGCGGCTCACGCCGACCGACGGTCGGGTGGTTTCGAACTTCATGATGCAGGCGCTCACCGGCAAGCCGCTCTCGATCTACGGGGACGGGAGCCAGACGCGCAGCTTCTGCTACGTGGACGACCTCATCGAAGGGCTGGTGCGGCTGGCGCGGTCGGACGAACATGGGCCGGTGAACCTGGGCAATCCCGATGAGTTCACCATCCTGGAGTGCGCGCAGGCCGTGCTGGAGGTGACAGGCTCGAAGAGCGAGCTGACCTTCGAGTCGCTGCCGATCGACGATCCGACGCGGCGTTGCCCGGATATTGCGAAAGCGCGCGCCCTGCTGGAATGGACGCCGCGCGTGCCGCTGCGTGAGGGACTGAAGCGGTCGCTCGCGTACTTCATGAGCAAGGTGGGCGCCGCGGCCTGATACGGCGGCGCCAGCCGGTGGCTACAGAGCGGCCGGCCGAGGCGAATTTCATAACGCAGCCCCAATCCCCGGCTGGAAACGCCGCTCCGGTGCCCGTATGCTCGTTTCCATGTCACACTCGATCGTTCTTGCGCACATGTTTCAACTGCCGCTTCCGCTTGTTGAGAAGTTGGCGCGGCCGGTCATTGTCTACCTTGCGCTGGTGGTGCTCTTGCGCGTGTTCGGGAAGCGGGAACTGGCGCAACTGAATCCATTCGACCTCGTGGTGCTGCTGTCGTTGTCGAACACCGTCCAGAACGCGATCATCGGCGACGATAACTCGGTGACCGGCGGCTTGATCGGAGCCTTTGCGCTGCTGGCCGTGAACTGGCTGGTGGTGCGGACGGCGTTCCGCTCGCGCAAGCTGGACTATCTGCTGGAGGGCCGCTCGGTGGTGCTGATCCGCCACGGCCAGGTGGACGTGAAGGCGCTGCGGCGCGAGGGCCTGAGCCGGGAGGAACTGTTGGCCGTTGTGCACCGACAGGGGTTCGAGGGCTTTCACCACGTGCGCAAGTGCGAACTGGAGCCAAACGGAACGTTTTACCTGGAGCCGTTCGACCCGTCGATTGAGGACAAGCGGCATGGTGAGCTGCTGGCGCGGCTGGACGCGCTGAGCCGGGAGCTGGCAACGCTGCGAGGACAGTCTGCCGGGTAGGCTGCCGGACCTACTCCCACTCGATGGTTCCGGGGGGCTTCGATGTGATGTCGTAGACGACTCGGTTGATGCCGCGGACCTCGTTGACGATGCGGTTGGAGATGCGCTTGAGCAGGTCGTGGGGCAGGTCAACCCAGTCGGCGGTCATGCCATCTTCTGAGTGCACTGCGCGCAGGGCGGCAGTATAAGCGTAGGTGCGCTGGTCGCCCATGACGCCGACGCTCATGACGGGGAGCAGGACGGCGAAGCTCTGCCAGATTTGGGAGTAAAGGCCGGCGGCTTTGATCTCGGAGACGACGATGTCGTCAGCCTCCTGGAGCAGGAGGACGCGCTCGGGAGTGACTTCGCCGAGGATGCGGACGGCGAGGCCGGGGCCGGGAAACGGCTGGCGGCCGAGAATCTCCTCGGGCATACCGAGGTCGCGGCCGATGCGGCGGACCTCGTCTTTGAAGAGGTCACGCAGGGGCTCAATGAGCTTGAGCTTCATGCGCTCGGGCAGGCCGCCGACGTTGTGATGGCTCTTGATGGTCTGGCTGGGGCCTTTGACGCTGCTGGACTCGATAACGTCGGGGTAAAGCGTCCCCTGCACCAGCCAGTCGACACCGCCAGTCTGCCCCGCGATGCGGTCGGCTTCTTCATCGAAGACGGCGATGAACTCCTGGCCGATGCGCTTGCGCTTGATCTCGGGATCGGTGACGCCCGCGAGCTGGGTGAGGAAGCGGGCGGTGGCGTCGACGGCGACGATGTTGAGGCCGAGCTTGTCACGAAGGTTCCGCTGAACGGTGTGGAACTCATTTTTGCGCAGGACGCCGTTATTGACGAAGATGCAGGTGAGCTGGGCGCCGATGGCTTTGTGGACGAGCATGGCGGCCACCGAGGAGTCGACGCCGCCGGAGAGCGCGCAGATGACGTGGCCGGCGCCGACCTTGTCGCGAATGGAGTTGACGGTGGTCTCGATGAAGTGGGCGGGGGTCCAGTCGCCGCGGGCGCCGCAGATGGAGAAGAGGAAGTTCTTGAGCAGTTGCGGGCCGAGCGGGGTGTGGTGGACCTCGGGATGGAACTGGACGGCCCAGATGCGGCGGTCTTCGTTGGCGATGCTGGCCAGGGCGTTGGAGGTGACCGCGGTGCGGTGAAAGCCGGCGGGAAGCTCGAGGGCTTCGTCGCCGTGGCTCATCCAGACGGCGAGGGAGGACGGGAGA
>DATJMU010000183.1:0-17006 GCA_035508555.1 Occallatibacter sp.
TCGACACCTCCCCATGGGACAGCCCCACCTACTTCTCCGTGGCCCTGGCCGTCGTCGGAGTCGCCGCCCTCGCCGGCTATCTCCCCGCCCGACGCGCCTCCCACATCGACCCCATGACCGCCCTCCGCTCCAACTGACCGCATCCGGCCGCCCTTCAGTACCCGGCACGAGGCGTCCCGAGCCTTGTGCCCCACCCCACTGATAACGAACCACTTGCCCCTGCCCTTCACTCCCTCCAACTGATCCGACCCGCAGAAGCTCGGCCTCGGATGCGGGTCGGCGGCTTAGAGCTGAAAGCTGTGAACTGTGAACTACGAACTACGTGTCGTTTACAATCAATCTCCCCACTCGTTACAACATTATGCCCCCACCTGATACAAAGTTATGCCCCCAACAGGAACGCTGACGAGTGTGCTCGATATCATCCACGCCGAAAGTGTGCGGCAGACCGCCACCAGCCTGAAACCTCCGGCGGGTTCGGCTCAGCCCCGGTGACCGGGCTCACTCGAAACTTCCGAATCGGCGACAATACACCCGAATTACGACTGAAGAGGGTAGTGAATCTCTCCAGCATCTTTGGCAGTATCTTCCCAACTCGCTTGAGCATTCAGTCCGGTCATCAAGAGCCGAGTAAGAGGCTCGTGAGCGTATATTCTGCGGACTAGATCGACGTCTACCGTCTTCTCGAAATACTGATACGCATAATCAGCGTAAGTTTCGGGTTCCCCATCAAACATCCACAGTAATCCTTCTGATCCGTCTGGGTCGTCGCCACGTGGGAATGCGATAGGACCACGATGCCACTGTTCGTCGTCTGCCTCTCTCCAGATGCAAAACGTACAGTCCGCCATGCTGAACGCCGGTTCCGACAGAAACGAACCGAACGCGGCCGGTACGTGATCTAGAACTCCGGGCCAAACCGCCGCAATGGTATTTGTCCGAGGATTCATGGGTGCCTCGTGATCGAATCCCTTGAGAATTGCGCCGTGAGGGCTGAACACCAAGAAGTAGTCGTCTCCTGCGCCGTTCCGCATCGAGGCCATCCTCTCGCTCGAAGAAGTATCCCAAGCTGCATTGAAGGAAAAATAGCGGTATTCCCATTCTGGAGACAGAATCGCATCAAGCATTGCGATGGATTGACAGAGCCTCTCTAGGTTCACGATGGTGGGCATCTGCGACAGGTCGCGAGTGGAAATCGGCATTCACACATTGTGCCAAAGTGGTGTGAAGTCTGGCCCACAGCGTTCTGGGCGTGTCACCGCCAATTCGGAACTTTGCCAGAGTTTCGCCGGGTCGAAGTCTGGCGGCTCGATCTTGGGCTGGCCTGCAGCAAACCGATATATCCAGCACCACTCTTTCGGGGTGGCGGGATTGGATTGTACTGGGCGGCGGGATAAAAGTGAATTGTTAATCGTACAAGTGGCGGCATAACGTTGTACGCAGTGGGGCCATTCGAATGTAGCCAGCACTACGAACTGTGAACCGCAAACTGCGAACCGCCTTTTGCCGATAATTTCCCCTCTTCAGCGCATAATCCTTCTTGGGAGACCTGAGCCATGAACCGGCCACTCAAAACGAAGGAATGGCGAAGAAAATGGGCACTGCATCGTGGGAAGAGAGGCTTATTCCACCCCCCCATATACCCCCCTTCACAGTCTGCACCGGATCCGGTGCAATTCATTTTTCTAAGTAATTGAAAATAAACGATTTTATGTGCGGAATTCAGTAACCAAGTGGTTACCTGATTAACATGGCTTTAACAATTGAGGTGCTGGTCTCGATTCGCCTATTTCTAGCTTGTTTTCAGCAGGTTACGTTGCTTTTTGGGCAGAAAGATGACGCTCCAGACCGGAGCAAAAACCGCACTGGAATCGTTCTGTAGCGGTTCACCGATTGGTGTAGAGCGAAGCGCAATTGCTAAGTGGCTCCTCCCTCAAGGAAAGGCCACCTCGAAAGCCGCCAGAAACGCCACATAGTAATTGGAGAACCGCCTTAAAGGAACCGCACGATGAGTCAGGATTGGCCGCGCAATGAGCGTCTTTGGGCAAGCTCCCAACCGCAATCAGAAGAACGTCTGCACCACCTCGACCACCCGATACTCGGAATCCACAACCAGGAGCGTCCGCCACTTGTCGAAGGTCAGGCAGGGATGGCAAATGTCGAATCCGATCATGTCGCCCACGCGCAGATCGTCTCCCGCGCCAATCGACATGTAGGCGTGCTGGTCCATCATCCTCGTCAGCTCCCAGTGCGCCGGAGCGGCTGCCGGAGCCGCATCGCCCGGCCGATAATGCAGCGCCGGCACCGGCAGTCCCGAGTCGAACGCCGCATCCCGCTTGCCCATGGCGATAATCGCCTTCTCCGCCTCCGGAATCGACTGCACGTAAGCCCACACCTGCAGCGCCGGCTGCAGGCTCGAGCTCATCCGGCGCGCCACCGGATTCGACTCGCAAATCCGCGCCTGCGCCTTGCGATATGAGCCCACGTCGTGCGTCAGGTAGCACCCTGGCCGCAGAACCACTTCGACCGCCCCGTCAGCCGCAGCCGCGGAAAACTCCTCGGCCACCACGTCGTACCACGACGAACCAGCGCCCGAAAGGAGGGCAGCAGTCCGCTGAAAACGGCCCTCGGCCGCAAGCTTCGCCGCAACATCGACCGCGCGCCGCAGGAACGAGCGAATCGCAGCCTCGTCGTCGAGCACCCCCTCGTACACCTCGACGCCGCACAGCGCAATCGCATCCTTCCAGCGAGAAAGGCTTTCCAGAACCGAATGCAACTGCCCTTCGTCGCGCACGCCCGTCCGTCCACCCATCGGGCCCAGCTCCAGCAGCACCTGCAGCCGCTGCCCGCGCTTCGAAAAATACGCCCCGAGGTGATCGATCTGAGCGGCCGAGTCAACCAGGCAGTAATAGTCGAACTCGGGATCCTCCAGAAGCTGCCCGATCACCGCCATGTTCTGCCTGCCGACCAGTTGGTTCGCCATCAGCACGCGGCGCACCCCGTGCGCATAAGCCACCATGGTCTGATGTGCAGTGGCGAGCGTAATCCCCCATGCCCCCGACCGCAACTGCATCTCGAACAGCTTAGGCGCCATCGTCGTTTTTCCATGCGGCGCCAGGCGCACACCGTAGGCGCCAATAAACTCCCGCATCCACTCGAGATTATGTTTGAGCCGGTCCTCGTAGAGCACCGCGGCCGGCAAGGTCACGTCCTCGCGCAGCAGGTTCCAGTCCGCATCCACGGCCTCTTCGGGCGACATCGCGCGTTCCAGGAATGCAAGACCTTTGTTCAGCGCGCCGATCGAAGGGCAAACTTCGATCCGTGACGTCTTGATCGCATCTGTGCTCACCGCGAACCTCCCGAAATGCGAGAATCCTTGCACATTTGTCCCATAAATGCGCAGCAACCGTAGTCTATACTTTGAACCACCGTGATGTTGCGTTGCGACACTTTGATCCGGAATGCGAGCGTCCTCGATGGCACCGGCAGCTCCCCAGAGATTCTTGACGTAGCGCTCTCCGGGGACCGCATCCAGGAAATCGGTCCGTCCCTCAAGCACGCCGCAACCCGCATCGTTGACGCAGAGGGCCTCGCGCTCGCACCGGGCTTCATCGACACGCATACGCATGACGATATGGCCGTCCTTCGCACTCCGGCGATGGAGCCGAAGCTCTCGCAGGGCGTGACCACCGTGATCGTAGGCAACTGCGGCATCAGCGCCTCGCCCGTCCGCCTGCGCAACGGCGTGCCCGATCCCATGAATCTCCTGGGCGAAGCCGGCGACTTCCGCTATCCCACGTTCGCCTCGTATGTGGACGCCATTCGCGCCGCGCAGCCCTCCATCAACGTCGCCGCGCTGGTGGGGCACACCGCCCTGCGCAACAACCACATGGATCGCCTCAATCGCGTGGCGGAAGAGTCTGAAATCGCCGCCATGCGCGCGCAGTTGGACGAAGCCCTCGACGGTGGCGCACTCGGGCTCAGCACCGGCCTTGCCTACGCCTCCGCCAACTCAGCCTCAACGGATGAAGTGCTGGCCCTCGCGCAACCTCTTGCCGCGGCCGGCGGCCTCTACGTCACCCACATGCGTACTGAAGCGGAAGCCATCCTCGACGCCCTGGACGAGACTTTCACCATCGGCCGCGCAGCCCGAGTGCCGGTGGTCGTCTCGCATCTCAAGTGCGCCGGCATCGCCAACTGGGGCCGGAGCACAGAAGTCCTGCATGCCCTCGATCAGGCGCGCGAATCCCAGCCCGCCGGCTGCGACTGCTATCCCTACGCCGCCGGCTCCAGCACGCTCGATCTCCGCCAGGTCGACCCGCGCGTCACGATCACGATCACCTGGAGCACCCCACATCCGGAACAGGCCGGCAAGACCCTCGAAACCATCGCCGGGGACTGGAGTCTCCCGCAGCTCGACGCCGCACGCCGGCTGCAGCCCGCCGGCGCCATCTACCACAGCATCTCTGAAGAGGACATGCGCCGCATCCTCGCGCACCCCGCCACCATGATCGGTTCTGACGGCTTGCCCAACGACCCCAGGCCCCACCCCCGGTTGTGGGGAACCTTCCCCCGCGTCCTCGGCAAGTACTGCCGCGAAGAGAAACTCTTCTCATTGCCGGAGGCAATTCACAAGATGACCGCGCTGCCGGCGCAACGATTCGGCCTGGCCGGACGTGGCATGATTCGAGAGGGCTGTTACGCCGATCTGGTCCTGTTCGATCCCGGAAAGATTATCGACACTGCCACCTTCGCCGATCCCATTCGCCCGGCAGAGGGCATTGATGCGGTGTGGGTCAACGGGGCTCTGTCCTATACGGCCCAGCGCGCAACCAGCGAGCGCGCGGGACGTTTTCTCGCGCGTAGCAAGACGGAATGGATCCAATAGCCCAATGAGAGGACCCGAGATGAGCATTACGCGGTACGGAGCCGAAGGAGGCAAAGGTGCGGGAGGGCAGCATCTACCCTTCGCGCGATCGGTTGAGGCCAACGGCTGGCTCTACGTCTCCGGGCAGGTCCCTATGTCGAACGGCGAAGTCGTGGCAGGCAACATCTCCGCGCAATCCGAACAGGCCATCCGCAACCTTCTGGCAGTGCTGGCCGAAGCCGGCTATGGCCCTGAACATGTGGTACGCTGCGGCGTATGGCTCGACGATCCCCGCGACTTTCAGGCCTTCAACGTAGTCTTCCGGCATTTCTTCTGCGAGCATCCTCCGGCGCGCTCCTGTGTCGTCTCCAGCATGGTGGTCGACTGCAAGGTTGAGATCGACTGCGTCGCATACAAATCTCCAGGCCAGTGAACTCCGGTCTCCGCTTCCCCATTCGTTGACAGACGGCAAGATCCACCCCATCTCCAGGACGATACTCAACCGATGATCGATCCTCACGTTATCTATCTATTGAGCGCCGCGCTGGTGGCCGTGGTCGGCCTCATTGTGCTCATTGCCGTCTTCAAGCTCAACCCCTTTATCACCCTGTTTCTTGCGTCGCTGGCACTGGCGATCGCGGCCGGAATGCCCTTCTCCGCCGGCATCCATTCCTTCGAGGCGGGGCTGGGCGGAACGCTCGGACACATCGCCGTCATCGTCGCCCTCGGCACCATGATGGGAAAGATGATGGCCGAGTCTGGCGGGGCGGACCAGATCGCGTATACGTTGATCCGTCTCTTCGGCGAAAAGCGGATTGCATGGGCCATGATGGTCATCGGCCTCATCGTCGGCCTGCCCTGCTTCTTTGAGGTCGGCTTCGTCCTGCTCATTCCGATCGCCTTCACGGTGGCGCGCCGCACCGGCAAATCCCTTGTGCTGGTGGCTCTGCCTTTGGTCGCGGGACTGTCGGTAGTCCACGGACTGGTGCCGCCTCATCCCGCCGCCATGCTGGCGGCGACAATCTTTCATGCCGACGTCGGCCGCATGATCTTCTATGCGCTGCTGATCGGCATTCCCACCGCCATGCTTGCCGGGCCTGTGTATGCAACCCTCATTGCGCCGCACATCGAGCTTCCGGCCGAGAACCCCATGGCCGCCGAGTTTGTCGACCATGGCGCGGAGCGGAGCCTGCCCGGGTTTCGGCTGACGGTGCTCACCATCCTCCTGCCGGTGTTCCTTATGCTCGCTGGCAGCTGGGCGGATTCGATCTCAGCCAAAGGGAACATGCTCAATGAGATTCTGCAATTCTTCGGCAACGACGACATGGCTCTGCTCATCGGCGCTCTGGTGAGTTTCTTCACCCTCGGCTCCATGCGCGGATTCACGCGCGACACCATCCTCCGCTTCAGCCAGGAGTGCCTCGCTCCGACCGCCACAATCACTCTGCTCGTCGGCGCCGGCGGCGGCTTTGGCCGCGTGTTGCAGGATAGCGGCGTCTCCCGCGCCATTGTGGGAGTCGCCCTCCAAAGCCACATCCCGCTCCTGCTGCTGGCCTGGTTGCTGGCTGCACTCATGCGCCTCGCCACGGGTTCGGCCACTGTGGCCATGACCACTGCGGCGGGCATTGTCGCGCCCATTGCCCTCCACAACGGCTATCCGCATCCCGAACTGCTCGCCATCGCCACCGGCGCCGGCTCCCTGATCTTCTCCCATGTCAACGACGGAGGCTTCTGGCTGGTTAAAGAGTATCTGAACATGAGTGTTCCACAGACCATCAGGTCCTGGTCGATCTGCGAAACCATCATCTCCGTCGTTGCGCTGGGGCTCACGGTTGTTGTTTCGTACGTCCATTAGAACGATTGTTCGTTCACCCGCAAATTCGGCCAGTTCATGGCTCGCAGGAAGAGTGCAATGATCTCCAGAGCTTCACAGAAAGCAATCTCCCGTCGCAACTTTCTCAAAGCCGCATCGGCGCTTGCGGTCTCGCGGATGGTCTCATCCGCCTCCTTCGCCGCTTCGCTCAAGACCGACCGCGTGCTCGCGTATGTCGGCACCTACGACCACAAGCCCACCGGCCACGGAGACGGCATTGAGCTGTTTGAATTGGATTTGCAATCGGGCGAACTGAAGCGCCGCTCGCGGGCGGCCCAAACGCCCAATCCATCCTGGATCGCGATCCATCCATCGAAGAAGTTTCTTTACGCAGTCAATGAGATCTCGAACTACGAAGGCGGCAGCGGCTCCGTGAGTGCGTTTTCCATTGATGTCGCAACCGGCGCCCTCACGCCGCTCAACACGGTTAACTCCGAAGGCGCAGGTCCCGCATATCTCAGCCTTGACGTTGCCGGAAAGTTTGCATTCGTTGCCAACTACGCCGGCGGCAGCATCGCTGTGCTTCCCATCGGCCCGGATGGCTCGCTGGGCTCCGCCGCCGACGTCCATCGCGATCTCGGCTCGGTCGGCAGCACTCACGCAACCGATGCGCCTCCGGGCAGCTTTGCCATCAGCGGCCACGACGCGCCGCACGCGCACATGATCGCGCCCGATCCAGCCAATCGCTTCGTCCTCGCCACCGATCTCGGCCAGGACAGGATCTACACCTACCGCTTCGATCGCGCCACCGGCAAGTTAACCGCTCCCGCAGGCGCACCCTACGTTTCGTTGCCCACGGGCGACGGCCCGCGCCACTTCGTCTTTCATCCCAATGGACACTGGCTCTACTCCATTCAGGAAGAGTCTTCCACCGTTGCGTTCTTCCATTACGCCCCCGAAACCGGCGCGCTTCGTGCGCAGCAAACCGTCTCCGCGCTACC
Organism: Occallatibacter sp.; assembly: GCA_035508555.1. Classification (GTDB taxonomy): domain Bacteria; phylum Acidobacteriota; class Terriglobia; order Terriglobales; family Acidobacteriaceae; genus Telmatobacter. The sequence continues at coordinate 7,682 of DATJMU010000183.1, forward strand.
TCGCGGCTTTGCCGGCACCAGCTTCGCGTCTGAGATTCTCATGGCCCCGGATGGAAAGACGCTCTACGCGGCCAACCGCCTGCACGATACGATTGCTGTCTTCTCGATCGGCTCCAGCGGCCGGCTCGAGCGCATCGCCGACGCACCTACGTTGGGTGACTATCCCGCACAGTGCCGCATCGACCCCAGCGGCAACTTTCTCTTCGTCTGCAACCAGCGCGGCGACAGCATCACTTCGTTTCGCATCCATCGCGGCACAGGCCTGCTCACCTTCACGGGCCAGTACACGCCAGTCGGCACCCCTGGCAGTATTACGTTTTTGGTTTGATCCTCTTTGACCGCCCCAAAGGTGGCGGGTATTTCTCGTCCTTGGCCGTCACGCCCCAAGCCGAGGCCCAGGCCTCCGACCCATCAATTCGCCCTTTCATCTTCGTTGAGCTTCCGCGTTCGCGCAAAATGATGCGGATTTGTGAACGCGTGTGCGAAGGGGATGAAGGCGCAGGGGCGGCGTGCCCTTCGGCGAAAGATTCCGCTTGCAATCGAGACGGTCTGCCGCGACTGCGGTGGCCCTTACAACGCGGTCAGAGGCGTTGCGAGCAGGTCGCGCTTGAGGCGCATCAACCGGTTGACAACCTTATAGCGATCGCCAGGATAGACCGATTTCACATGCTCCACCGGCGTGCCATTTTCGAGGTAGGAGAGACGGGTGAACAGGAAGACGGGACTGTGCCGGCCAATTTCCAGCAGACGCGCATCTTCCGCGTTGGCCTTCCCCACTTCCACCACCTCATCGGTCACCATCAACTGAATTCCGTACTGCTCGGCGAGTTCGTTGTAGAGCGACGCTTGGGGGTCGAACGTCTCCATAAGACCGGGACAGAGTTGTACCGGCAGGCAGCTGCATTCGATACCCATGGGAATGGAGTCTCCGTAGCGAACCCGCCGAAGACAAAAGACTCTGTCATCACTGCGCAAATGCAGCGCCTCTCTCACCTCCTGGTTCGGCGCCTGAGTCCGAAACGACAATACCCGGGAACTGGGCACAGCCCCGCGAGCCAGCGTTTCCTCGCTGAATGACAGCACCTGCCGGAAGTCCCGCTCCAGTTTGATCCCCGATATGAATGTGCCCTTGCCCTGGCGGCTGTAGATCACGCCCAGTTCGCACAGAGCGCGGACCGCCTGCCGCACCGTCATCTGGCTCACGCCCATCTGGGCGGCGATCTGCTGAATGGATGGTAGCGGTGTCCCCGCTTTGAGTTTCCCCGACCTTATCTGGTCAAGAAGGCGCTGCTGAATCTGATGGTAAAGCGGGATACCGCTTCGGCGGTCCAGCGGTGTCGCATGGTGTTTCTTTCTCCCGTTGATCAGCATTTCCGAAGTATCCACGGCAATATCAACCTCGCATTGAAGCGCAGCCGGCGCGGCGTTCGGGCCCTCAGATCCCACAATCCTGCGCGTCTAGCTTACCGACCCACCGATGGAGCCGTCCATCGACGATTTCGAACGCCGCCAGGGGGCCCAAACTGGCTTCCCGATCAGCCGCAACCAGTACCGCTTCCGGCATGAAGGCCCGATTCACCCGAGTTTGAAGCGACGCGCTCCGCATATCAGTCTTCGATTGCCTTCCGCACATTTCCTTTTGCTTTTCGAAGCCGGCGCGCCGCCTCGGCCTTGCTCACGCCTTTCTTCAGCATCACCAGTGCAAGTGAGGCACTCATCCCGGCCTTCTCGAGCGTCTTGGTGGCAATCTCCCGGTCGGCGTCCGTCAGCAGCTCCAGAATCGTGATGCCGCGCTGCAGCACTTTGTTGTTCTTCAGGTGCATGTTCACCATCAAATTGCTGTAAACATACCCCAGCCGGGTCAGGGCGCCGGTCGTCAACATATTACAGACCATCTTTTCCGCGCTTCCGGCCTTGAGCCGCGAAGAACCGGTCAGCACTTCAGGGCCAACTTCGACTTCGATCGCGATCTCCGCAGTTCTTCCCAGCTCCGAGTTACGGTTGCAGGCGATGCCGATGGTGGCCGCCCCTCTGCTGCGCGCATATTGGACGGCGCTGACCGTGTAGGGCGTAGAGCCGCTGGCTGCGATCCCCACCACCACATCGCGCTTGCCCGGTTTTCTCGCCGCAATGTCAGTGCGCCCTGAATCCGTCGAATCCTCGCTGGCCTCCGAGGCAATCACCAGCGCCCGCTCGCCCCCGGCAATCATGAATTGCACCGTTTCCGCGTCCACACCGAACGTTGGGGAGCATTCCGAAGCATCCAGAGCGCCGATGCGCCCGCTGGTCCCGCTGCCGACATAGATGAGCCGTCCGCCTTTTGCCAGCTGCTGCGCAATCCGGTCAACTGCTCTCGCGATCTGCGGCAGCACCCGGTGGATGGCGCGCGGCACAATCGCATCTTCGCGGTTCATGGCGGTCACCAGCTCGAGCGCGCTCATGGTATCCATGTTTTCCGTGGCCGGATTGCGGCGCTCAGTCATCAACTCCCGTACTCGCATTGTCCTTCCTTGTCTATGACAGATTCAAAGCCTTCTGCCGCGCGGGCAGGCTCGCGGCATATCCAACGGCAAACGTCACCAAGCTACCCAACGCGACATACCAGGTAAATGAGACTCCGGAGAATAGCCAGAGATAGAGATTCAGCGCCAGACCGCACACCATGCCGGCCATGGCGCCCCGCTCGGTTGCCGTGTCGGTGAGCACGCCGAGCAGAAAGACACCGAGCATCGCACCATAAGCAACCGATGCAATCGACAGCCCCACTTCGATCACCCTGCCTCCGTGACGCGCGATCAGGGCCAGCGCGAAGAGCACCAGCGCCCAGCCCACCATGGCAAGCCGCGAGAGTTGCACCCGCCGCTTCTCGGTCGAACGGGGCCGGAGCCGCACGTAGAAATCGACGACGGCCGTGGACGAGAGAGAATTGAGCGCCGCGCTCAGATTCGACATGGCCGCTGCGAGGATGGCCGCGATCAGCAGTCCACTCACGCCCTGCGGCATGTGGGCGACAATGAAAGCGGGAAAGATGGTGTCGGTGCGGGTAAACGCGTGTTGCGGCGGAAAAATCCGGTAAAAGACGAACAGCATCGCACCGATCATCAGAAACAGTGAGAATTGAAAGAAAATGACCACCCAGCTTGTAAGCAGCGCGATCTTTGCCTGCTTCTCGCTCCGAGCCGAGAGCAGCCGCTGGACGATGAGTTGATCGGTGCCATGGCTTGCCGTGGTAAGGAAGGCGCCGCCAATCAGCCCTGACCACAGTGTATATTTGTCCGTCCAGTTCAGCGAGAGATCGAATACGCGGAACTTGCCCGCCTGCCCCGCCACCGCGCGCACCGTGCTCCAGCCCCCGGGCGCCAGATGCAGGATGGTGAAGAATGCAACGAGCGTTCCGGCAACGTAGACGGTCTGCTGCATCACGTCCGTCCAGATCGCCGCTCTCATGCCGCCCTTGACGGTATAGACGAGAGTCAGCGCGGTTACGATGGAGATCGCCGCCAGGTCGCGCTCGAAGTCGCTCATGCCGGCGAGCAGGCCGCCCAGCGCCACACGCACCACAATCGCTACGGCAAAAACGCGTACACCCTCCGCCGCGGCGCGCGTGGCAAGAAACATCCCGGCCGTGAGCGCGCGCAGATTCTGGCCGAACCGCCGCTCGATCAACTGATAGGCCGTCACCAGCTCTCCGCGAAAGTACTGGGGGATCATCACGAAACTCACCACCACGCGGCCGATCAGATATCCCATCGCCAGCTGCAGAAAGCAGAAGTTCTTGTCGTACGCCAGGCCGGGCACGCTGATGACGGTGAGGGTACTGGTCTCCGCCGCCACGATCGAAAGCGAGATCGCCCACCAGGGAATGGCGCTATCGGCCAGAAAATACCCTTTCAGCGTGCGCTGGTCGCCGCGGAAGCGCAGACCGAACAGGGTCACGCCGGCCAGGTACAACCCAATCACTCCCAGATCCAGCGCGCTCAGACCCACCTTGTATCTCCCCGCGGATGCCCTATCTTTACTGCCAAAAGCGAAAGGATTAGGTCTACAGGCACAGTATCATCGATTGCGCCATCTATTCCGTCTGCAATCGGCAAAACAGAGAGCCGTGTACAACAATGAATTCCGGCTCGTCCTCCTGCAAAGGCGGACGCTGACGCTGGAGACGGAAACACTGTCCGGGGCGTTTTCCTGCCCCGGACAGTTCTTTGAATGCGCATGGCTGGAGAGTTGGAATGCGCAGCCCCGGCCATGCGGTTCCACACCTCAGAAACGATAGATCAACGACAACTGCAGTTGCCGCGCCGGAGAGAGCGTGCTTGTGATCTCGCCCTCGACGGAGTTATTCGGCCAGTTCGCCGCAGAAACTCCATTGGCGGCCGAAACGTAAGCGGGCGCCGCATAGCTCGCAATGTTGCCCACGTTAAAGGCGTCGCACCGGAACGTAAGCGTCTGAGACTCCACGATCGGAAACGCCTTAAACAGTGAAAGGTCGATGATCCGGTAGCCCGGGGCGCGCGGACCGTTGTTGACATGCGCCGATCCAAACTGGCCCAGTGAGTCGCTGCCGTAAGCGCAGGTGCCGTTGTCAGCTCCCGCGCAGGGGTTGGCCGAGAGATCGGTGCCGAACCAGTGTTGCACCGACCGGTTGACGACATGCAGTGCACGGTATTGATTGGCGCGAGCGGTGCGGGCGTGGAAGCCGCCGTTGTTGGCGCCGGTCATGTTGGTCGGAAATCCGGTGTGCAGAATGGTATCGCCGGAGAGCTTCCATCCGCCCAACGTCTCATCCAATGCGCGATTCCAGTTGCTTCCAAACTTCCTTCCCTGGCCGAACGGTAGTTGCCAGACGGCGGTGCCGTTTAACGACTCCCGCACGTCGAAGCCCGAGGGGCCGTAGTCGGACGCCGGATTGTAGTAGTTCTGCCAATAGGCGCTGGCGGTATTCACGCCGGAGATGCCAAAAAACCCGGGATTGTTGGTCATGGATCGGGACCAGGTGTAATTCAGCGTGTACTCCAATCCGTTGCTCTGCTGGTGGCGGACGGTCGCCTGCAACGCATTGTAGTTCTCCACGCCCTCAGTCACGGTGAGAACCACATAGCCGCCCGACCCCACCAGGTTATAGAAGGGCGCCGAAGTGCCCACGTTCGCCTGCGTCCATTGGTTGGGAGACGCCGGCACGATGAGGCGCTGGCCAATCTCTCCCACGTAGCTGACCTGAGCCGTTGTGTTGTTGTCGACAAGGTACTGCGCTGTCAGGTTGAACTGCTGCACCGCGGTGGGCCGCAGGTTCTTGGCCCACGCGTTGTATTGGGTGATTGCGGCCTGTTTGCCGTTGCTGAATCCGTTCTTGATGCTGAGCGGATTACCGGCGGAGGTATTGCTTGGCGTGGCCGGCGCATTCACAAACTGAGGAAAGAACGGCGGGTTCAGCGTCGGGCGCAGGTTTACGCCGCTCCCTTCCATGTAGTCGCTAATCCCGTATCCGCCGCGTAGCACGGTCTTGGGATCCAACTGCCAGGCAAAGCCGAAACGCGGCATCCACTCGTCATAATACGCATCGTAAAGAGCACGGCTGGCGCCGTTCTGCCCCGCAAACAGCAGACATGGGTTCGAGGTGTTATTCGCGGCCGTGCATTGCGAGGCCTTGCTGACATCGACGTTGACCTCTTTGTTGTTCACCTCGTACCAGGGCTGGTCGTAGCCGTAGCGGAGGCCAAGGTTCAGAGTCACGTTGGGGCGCACTTTCCAGTCGTCCTGGACGTAGTAGGCGTCGTGGTACTGGCGCTGGCCTACGGGTCCGGCCACTCCGCCCACGTCCACCGTAGACGCCTGATCCAGGACAAAGTCGGCGAAGCCGTAGCCCGGCGCCGAGCCCTTCACTGGTGCGGATGGGTTTGCGGTGTAATAGCCTCCGTAGATGAATTGACCCAGCGCACCGTAGTTGCCCGCGTAGTAATAGTTCTCCTGATAGCGGGCAACTTGCACGCCGAACTTTGTAACGTGTTTCCCATGCTGCCAGATCAGGTCGTCGCCGTAATTAAAGATGTTGTCCAGGAAGTTTTGTACGATGCCCGCAGTCCCAACATTTGACTCTGAGCTGGAGAGGTTGATCTGGCTGAAACCCGGGTATGCCTGGGGGGCGGGAATGCCCACGGTTGCATTGCCCGACAAGCCGAATTTTCCCGTCGGGTCTGTGGGAGAGCCGTTGAACCACTGGACGCGCGAGATTCCCGCCCGGGCCTGATTGACGAGCGAAGGCGAGAACGTGCGCACCCAGTTCACCACGCCGCTGTGGAACGGATAGTCGTTCTGGGCCGGGAACGTGATGGGCAGAACCACCTTCGGGCTGAAGTCGTAGGCATCGCCGTCGGAGTAACGGAACATCAGCGAGTCTTTCGAACTGACCGTCCAGTCCACGCGCAGGTCGCCCTGATTATTCCGAATGACGCCTGCGGTGGGCGCTCCGTAGTTATTTCGATCCGCCGTCCCGGCATCCGCAGAGCGGTTCGGCATCGGATAAATCGAAGGGTTGGCGAACAGATAGGCTGCGACCGGGTTGTTGAGCGGGATCTGGTTATTCGAATAGGGAGTGGCGTGCGTGTAGCCGCCGGTCGGATTCGTTGCCGATACCGCCAGGTTGTAGAGCTGGATGCCCGGGGTGGTCAGCAACTCGGAAAAATCGCACGTGGTCACACCGCCGTTGGGCGTGCAGGCGCGCATCTTGGCCGTGGCGACGGTTGCCGTGCCCGTGCCGGCCGAGATGTTCCGCGTACCCAGATAATCGCCGAAGAAGAATAGCTTGTTCTTCATCGCCGGCCCGCCCATCGTAGCGCCAAACTGGTCTTGATGGAAAACACCTTTGGGAATGGGCGTCGTATGATCATTGTTGCTCCACAGGTTCGCAGTCAGATCCTGATTCTCGTAGTACCAGTAGGCACTGCCGTGGAACTGGTTGGTTCCTCCCTTGGTCACCATCACAAACTCGCCGCCGTTTACGTTTCCGTACTCGGCATCGGCATTCCCTGTAATGGTGCGCATCTCCTGGATCGCCTCCGGTGCAGGGTTGTAACCCACATCGTTGTTGGTGGGCTCGTTGATCTCCACCCCGTCCAGAACGTAGTTGTTGCCTTGCTGCCGGTTGCCGTTAAACGAGGGGAGGGTGGCAGAGGTCGTATCGCGCTCGAACCCGTTCGAGCCGCCCTCCAGGTCATAGCGGGGGAGCACGGCGCCCGGCACAAACACGCCGGCCACCTGGAAATTGAGGCCGCTGAGCGGGAGGTTCTCGATCGTATTGGTAGTCACGGTGGTTCCCATCGTGGCGTTCTGCGTCTGCAAGACCACACCGGCCTCTGAGGAGACGTTCACCGTGGTGGAGACGGCGCCGACCTCGAGCCTGATGTTGACCTGAGCAATCTCGTCAATTTCCAGGGTCATCGGACCCACTGAGGCTGTCTTAAAGCCCGAAGCGGTTGCGGTGACCTGATAAGAGCCGATGGGCAGGAACTGGAAGTTGTAGAGGCCGCTTGGATCGGACCTCGTGCTCGTCTGTACGCCCGTGGCGATATTCGTCACGGTTACGGCGGCCTTGGCCACAGCCGCGCCGCTCGGATCGGTTACAGAGCCGCGGATGGTACCGGTAATCGTCTGCGCGGCCGCGTAGCCGCCCGCAAACGTTAGCCCCACTGCAATCAACAGTGCAACAACGCGTTTTGTGATTTTGTGCGACATGGTGGTTGCCTCCTGAGTTTGCTTGTTTCGTTGATATCTGCCATCTGTCTCGCGCTTTCAACCGATTGCGCGCGCCGCTGGACAGGCGTCGGCGATAGATAGATGCCCGCTCGTCTTCTTCTCGCCCCCCGCGCCCACCAGCGTCCCAGACCTGGAAGAGTACTGCGGCGCATGGTTTGCCTTCCGATACAACCCCACTTGAGGGTCGGAAGATCTTCGTCCCCTGAGCTGTGCCCGTTGATTTCGGTTTCGTTGACCTGCGCTCCAAACTGAGGACGCCCCGGGAGCGCGCCGCGCGGAGAGATACCCGAACTTTCAGAAACGGCACAATTGCTCACTTGACATGCCGCCCGGTAAAAGTTCCAGTAATCAGGTCATATAGACGACTGGATGAATGAGAAATTATCTCGGTCTTGGGTGAATGTCAATGAAAATCGTATAAGAAAAATCACCCTCCACCTGTTTTTCGCGCCGGACAGCCGTGCAGACACGAACAAACACTCCTGCCGATTGGCTTTGTGCCACAACTCTCGCGGCTTCGGCGCCTTGAGCGGGCCTGCGCTACAATGCTTGAATTCCAGGAGAATCGCCCTCCCATGTCCACGATGAAAAATGCCCTGTCGCTGTGCGTTCTTCTTCCAGGTCTTTGCGCTGGAGCTTCGGCTCAGCCAGGCGTCCATGAGCCCTTCACTCTGCGCCAGGTGATGAGCGCGCCCTTCAATTCAGACCTGACGGCCGCTCCGGCAGGCGATGCGTTTGCCTGGGTTTCGAATGCAGAGGGCAAGCGGAATATCTGGGTGGCGCGGCCGGCAGCCGACGGTAAAGCGTACGTGTCGCGCCAGCTCACCGGCTACGGGAACGATGACGGCCAGCAGATCGGGGGCCTGACCTGGTCGCCCGACGGACAGTCCATTCTCTATGTGCGCGGCGGCACCTCAGACAATCCGGAAAAGGCCGCGCCGAATCCCGCGCACTTCCCCGGCGGCGCGGAGCAGGATGTGTGGATCGTCTCGCTCAACGGCGCGGTGCGCGAAGCAGGCCCGGGAAATTCGCCCACATTCTCACCTTCGGGCGATTGGGTCACCTGGTTCTCGACGGGCCAGATCTGGTATGAGAAACCCGCGGAGATCGGCGTCAAACCGCCGCAGTCGATCCATGTCTTTGGCGACTCCAAGTCGTTCACGTGGTCGCCGGACGGCAGCAAGCTGGCCTTTGTCAGCGACCGCGACAGCCACAGCTTTATTGTTGTCTTTGCTCCGGCCGCTGGCTCACTCACGTTCATCGATCCGGGCGCCGATCACGACAGCTTTCCCGCGTGGTCGCCTGACGGCGGCCAGATTGCTTTCATTCGGGTCCCCTACTTCAAAGACGAGGGTTTCGCCGGGCCGCAGCGCACCGGGCGGCCCTGGTCGATCCGCGTTGCCGATGCCGCTACCGGCGAGGGCCATGAAGTCTGGCGCGCGGGCCCGGGCCAGGGAAGCGTGTTCCGCGCGCTTGACGCCAATCAGCAGCTCTTCTGGACCGCCGACGATCATCTGATCTTTCCCTGGGAGGGCGATGGCTGGCTCCATCTCTATGCCCTGCCGGCGCAGGG
>DATJMU010000184.1:0-13523 GCA_035508555.1 Occallatibacter sp.
GCGCGGACGGAGGCAGCATCCCGTTGAGGCGGAGGTAGCTGGCCATCTGCGAGTAGTGGTCGGGAAGGTCGGCGGTGAGCGCGAGCAGCGCCGCCGCGCGCGGCAATTGCCTGCCGCGGAAGAGGGTAATCGTGTCGCCGAGCCTGGCGTCCGTGGCGCCGTCGAGGGCTGAACCGCAGAAATCGAATGAGGCCTTGAGCGCGGCGATGAGGTCGGGCTTGGAGGCGGATTCGCTCACGTGCAATGCGGCGGGGGCGGGCGTGCCCGAGATGGCGCTGCACAGGCCGCCATTGGACTGGGCGATGTGCGAGACGATCTTTCCGAAGGTCCACTGATCGGGCGTGGGGTGGTAGCCGTATTTGTCAGCGGGCATCTCATCGGCCGCAGCCACGATGTATTTCGACTCGCGGGCGTAATACATCTGGGCGCTCCAGACCACCGGGTTTGCCGTGGCGGCGGGTGGCAGCGCGGCGGAGGGCGCCTGGGCAAAGAGGGCCGGCGCCACGGCCAGGGCGGTGAAGGCGCATGCAGACAGAACTCGGGTCAGGACTCGCATCGGATTGCCTCTCAGTCTTTTGCGGATGTGCTGTGGAAGCGAATGCGGGGAAGCCGCGCTTTCAAGCTTCAGTCCACAATAGGGGCTGGGCGGGCGCGTGTCAATCGCGCCTGTCGAGAGAAGGCTGCGCGGCGGGAACCCAAATCGCGGGCCGGCGGCGTGAAAGTTGAGTTGGTAGCGCAAGGGGTACGGGGGATAGAGTGAAGGCAGCGCTCACCAGAGCGCGGCCTCGGCGGGCTCAGCGAAGTTGCGCCCTGGAGTCTTCGGAGCCCGGATGAGAAAACCGAAAAGCCTTTTGAAGTTTGCGATCTTCCCTTTGGTTGCCGCTGCCCTTGCTGTTCAGGCACAGACCGCTCCCCTGCCCTGGTCGCAGCGGATGGCGAATGCGGCCATCAGGCGCTGGCCGGATGGACGGTTTGCGCCGGCGGGCGCGAAGTGGTCGTGGAACTACGAGCTGGGAACGCTACTCGAAGGCATGGACGCGGTGTGGACCGCGACCGAGAATCCGCGCTACCTGAACTACATCAGGAGCTCGGTGGACCAGTTTGTGAACGCGGACGGGACGATCTCAACCTACGTGCCGGCGGAGCATCAACTGGACAATATCCTTCTGGGGCGGCAGCTTCTGCTGCTCTACCGGGTGACGCTGGACAAGCGCTACGCGAAGGCGGCGACGTTTTTGTTCGAGCAGCTGCAGCAGCAGCCGCGGACGCCGGGAGGCGGGTTCTGGCACAAGGAACGGTACCCCAACCAGATGTGGCTGGACGGGCTGTATATGGCGGAGCCGTTCTACGCGGAGTATGCGTCGTCGTTTCCGCATCCGGAGGCGTTCAACGATATCGCGCTGCAGTTCAATCTGATCTACACCCATGTGCACGACGAGCGGACGGGGCTCCTGTATCACGGATGGGATGAGTCGAAGAAGGAACGGTGGGCGAACCCGAAGACGGGGGATTCTTCTGCATTCTGGGCGCGCGGCGTGGGGTGGTACATGATGGCGCTGGTGGATACGCTGCCGGACTTCCCCGCGGAGGACGCGGGACGCGCCACGCTGAAGGCGCAATTGACGGAGCTGGCGGCGGCAGTGGCGCGCTACCAGGACCCGAAGACGGGGCTTTGGTACGAGGTGCTAAACAAGCCGGACGCCGAGGGCAATTACCTGGAGGCCTCGGCGTCGTGCATGTTTGTCTACGCGTTTGTGCGCGCGGTGCGGCTGGGGTATCTGCCCGCGAGCTATATGGACAATGCGAAGCGGGGATACGCGGGAGTTCTGAGCCGCTTTGTGACCACCGGGGCGGATGGCGAGGTTTCGCTGACGGGCACGGTGAAGAGCGCGGGGCTGGGCGGCAAGCCGTATCGCGATGGGAGCTACGCGTACTACGTCGGCGAGAAGACGGTGAACAATGATCCGAAGGGGATTGGCGCGTTTTTGCTGGCGAGCACGGAGATGGAAGCCGGCGAGCACGTGAAGCCGGGCAATCCTCACGACACGGGCCTGACGGAGACGCTGCTCAAGACCGACAAGGGCAGCGACCCCGCCGGGCGGTAGACGCAGCGCGTTTAAGGCGAATCATCGCGGCCCACGTTCGAGTGTGGCGAGGGGCGTGGAGGTCTGGCTGAGGTCGGCGGCGCCGGGGAGCGGGTCGGTTTCGGTGAGGCGGCTTCCCAGGACGTGGGTGAGATCGGGAATGTCGTAGACGCGCAGGACGCCGGGGATCAGGTCTTCCGGCTCGCCGATGGGCATGAGCGCCTGAAGCAGGCTGCGGTAGCTTGAGAGCACGTGGTCGACGGCGATGTGGCTGAGGCGCGGATCGAGCACCGCGGCGTGCATGAGAACGAGCCCCATGTGGCCGCTGCCTACGGCGGAGATGCTGCGGGGATCGACGTCGGCGCGGGCGGCGAGATAATCGGCGGCGCGGATGGCGTCATCGACGCGCAGGCCGATGAGGGTGCGGCCGACGAGATCGGCGCGGAGACTCAGCAGATAGAAGGGACCGACGAGCGGGGTCTTCATATCGTCCCAGCCCGGAGGCGAGGGGCGGGGCCTAAGGGCAAGGACCACGTTGCCGGCGGCGGCGAGCGCATCGAAGCGCGCCTTGTTGGCGCGGGCGATGGGGTTGTCCTCGTCGATGGAAAAAGGAACAAGGAAAAGGACGGCGGGATGCCGGCCTGGCGCGCTTGGGACGGCGAGGTTGCCGTGGAGATCGAATCCATCGGCGGAGACTACGAAGGGGCCGGACGGCGCGGCTAACGCGGCGGGCATGTAGGTTGCGGCGCCGGGGCGGGCGTCTGCGCCGGTTTCAGAGCGGATGGCGCGGGCGAGGGCCGGGGCGCTCAGGAACGGGCGGTGCGCGGGAAGGATGCGCTCCGCGCGCGCCAGGTTGAGCGAGTGCACCGTGGCGCAGCCGGGATAGCTCGATGAGACCTGGCCTGTAGCGGTGACCTGAAAGGCGCTTTTGGGGAGTTGGGCGAGGGCGTTTTGCGGACCGGGTTGGAGATAGGCGGGCGGGATCTTGGGATGATCGGCGTCCGAGCCGGGCTCAAGCCGGCGCATGAAGAAGGCGACGATGTTGCCCATGATGGGGCGAAGGGCTCCGTGATGGCCGGGACCGGTGATGAACTGGAGAGGTGCATCGAGCGGGACGTGGTTGGTGGTGTCGGCGTTCAGCGCGGGCTCGGTAGGCGTGGGTGGAACGGAGGGCGGAGCGCTACCTGTGGGCGTGCCAGCAGCCGCGGGGTTGAAGAGCGAGTAGAAGCGGCGGGCTTCAATCACAGTGGCGCGGGCGCCGGCGAAGGGGAACATGTCGGAGTAAGTGGAGATGACGGCGTAGGGACGCGGCGCGGCGAGTTCGATCCAGTCGGGGAAATCGAGGCCCGAGGAGATGAAACGCGGGGTGGACTGCTCGGCGTCCTGGGGTCCGAGTGTGGGCAAGAGGGCATCGAATGACGTGATGTAGCAGGCAGTGCCCACGGCGGCGACTTGGGGATCGAGAGCGCCGAGGAGCGCGGTGATGGTGCCGCCGCCGGAACAGCCGAGAGCGCCGATGCGGTGGGGATCGACAGCGGGGAGGCTGGCGAGATAGTCGATGCCGCGCATGGCGTCCCAGAGCTCGTAGCGGGCGAAGGTGTCGCCGAGGAGCATGGGCTGGATGCTCGCTTCAGCGTGTTCACCGGTGGGCGCCTTGGCGAGGGTTGTGCCGGGCTTGTCGGGATTGGGATATTGCAGGCGCTCGCCCTGGCCAATGGGATCGTAAGAGAGAACGACGAAGCCGTTGAGTGCGAAGAGTGCGGCCGTGGAGGCGTCACTGAGCTTTCCGGAGGGGACGTGGCCGGGCGAGATGAGAATGGCGGGGCGGCTGTGGGGCGCGGACGGGCCGTCGGGCAGATAAAGCAGCGCGGTTACGGGAAAGTTGGGCTGGCTGTAGAAGAGGAGCTTGCGGATGCTGAAGCCATTGGCGTGAGTTTCGCCAAGGATGCGCGCGTCGAGCGGAGTGCGCGCGGGTAGTGCGCCGATAAGCGACATCAGCGTGGCGCGCACGTGCTGCTGGCGGGCGATGGCCGCGGCGCGGGTGTGGATGGAGGCGACGGCGGCGTCGCGCCGGGCGATGTAGCCGGCGGCGATGTTGTCGAGGTAGTTGTCGAGAGCGATGCGGCCGGCCTGAGCGGGACTGGTGTGCGCGCCTGCGGGAGACTGGGGCCGCGCGGAAGCGTTGAGTGTGGATGAGGAGAGAGCCAGGGCGGATGCGCAGAGGAAAGCAAGAAGGGGAATCTTCATCGCTCTGCCTTGATACTCTGCCGGCGCGCGGGGAGTCAACGGTAACTTCAATGGCAATCGCAGGAGTTTCTGCAGAGCGCGCCGCCCCTACGGGGCTGATCCGCTTTTTTGCTCTCTCATTCCCCACGCTGAAGCGCGGGGCTAACAAACATTGCGCCTACGGCGCGCACAAAATGAAGCCATGATCGCCAACAACAAATGTTCATGCGATTGCTCTGAATTGCTTCGGGGGAAAAGAAAGCTTGCAGTTCGACGGGCGCCGATGCATGTTGCCGCGCACACGCTATGTAACAATTGAGGACCAACGCCCTTTCCCCGAAGAGGAGAGTTCGATGGTTGTGTTGCGCAGCGTGCTGGGGATGATGGTTCTGCTGCTGATTGCCTTTGTCGCTTCCACCAATCGCAAGCTGATTCGGCCACGCACGGTGATTGCGGCGCTGCTGTCGCAGATCGCCATTGGCGCGTTTGTGCTGTTTGTACCGCTGGGCAAGGATATTCTGGGCGGCGCGGCCAACGCGGTGAACCAGGTGCTCAACTATGGCAACAGCGGGATCGCGTTCCTGTTCGGCGGGCTGGTTTCGGCAAAGATGTTTGAGATCTTCGGGAACACGGGGTTTGTGTTCGCGTTCCGCGTGCTGCCGGCGATTATCTTTGTGACCTCGCTGATCTCGGTGCTCTATTACATCGGGGTGATGAAGTGGGTGGTGCTGATTCTGGGAACGGTGTTCCAGAAGGCGATCGGGGTGACGAAGATCGAATCGTTCTCGGCGGCTTCGACGATTTTCCTGGGCCAGAGCGAGATGCCGGCGATGGTGAAGCCATTTATTAAGAGAATGACGGGATCGGAGCTGTTCGCGGTGATGTCGTCTGGGATGGCGTCCGTGGCGGGTTCGGTGCTGGCGGGGTACGCGGGGTTGGGCGTGAAGATGGAGTACCTGCTAGCGGCGTCGTTCATGGCGATACCGGGCGGGCTGCTGTTTGCGAAGATCATTTGCCCGACGACGGAAGAGAGCGCGGTGGAGTTCAAGCACGTGGACTTCGACGAGCACCGGCCGGCAAACATCATTGATGCGGCCGCATCGGGCGTGACGGTGGGGTTGCAGATCGCATTCAATGTTGGGGCGATGCTGATTGCGTTTATCGGGCTGATTGCGCTGGCGGATGGGATTGTGGGCGGCATCTGCGGATGGTTCGGGCACCCGCAGTGGACGCTCGAATACCTGCTGGGAGTGATGTTTTCGCCGCTGGCGTGGCTGATCGGCGTGCCGTGGAACCACGCGCAGATTGCGGGCAACTTTCTGGGACAGAAGATGATCCTGAACGAGTTTGTGGCGTACGCCAACCTGTCACCGTATCTGAAGGGTGCGGCCAGCGTGACGACGGCGGGGCTGCAGGTGCTGGACCCGCGCACGCTGGCGATTCTTTCCTTCGCGCTGTGCGGGTTTGCGAACTTTTCGTCGATCGCGATCTTGATCGGAGGGTTCTCGGCGGTGGACCAGGAGAGACGGTCGGAGGTTACGCGGTACGGGGTGCGGGTGGTGATTGCAGGGACGCTGTCGAACCTGATGAGCGCGACGATTGCGGGGATTTTTTTGTCGCTGCACGGGTGAGCAAATGGAGGCGGCGCGTTTATCCGCGGGGAGCTCCGCTACAGGCGCCACTCCCCGTGCTCGCGGATGGAATCGTACATGACGTCGGGAGCCAAGTCCAATTCTCCGGGCCAGGCGACCGCTCCATGCTCGAGGTGGACTTGGGCGAAAAGCGCTTCATCCATCAGCGCGGCAAAGACGCCGGCGTGCGGCGAATGGACGAGGCGCGCGAGATCGACAGTTCCCGTGAGGCCGTCGAGGAAGACGACGCGCAGCCGGTGGCCGGGAAGAGCCTCGACCCTGGCTACGCGCCAAGGCGAGCGCGGCGAGACCTCGTCGGCTACGGCAGCGGGCGAATCGGGTTGGGTGTCTGGTTCGCGACGCAAAGCTCCCAATCCTCCATCAGTTCGATACGGTGCTGCTGAGCCCATTCGAGCACCAGAGCCAAGGCACGCGCGGGCAGCTCGCCTCGAAGCACTTCCAGGGTCCGAATAGCGACGACTGCCTCGAATTCAGCATACAGCGCGTGAAAGTGGGGCGGCGCGTGGTCGCCGAAATAAATCTGAATCAGGATTCCGTAAAACCTGCTGATCGTGGGCAATTCGCGCCTCTCGCACACCGCGCGGCTACAGCTAGAGTATACGGCGAATTTCGAAGGCTCCCTGTCCCCACTCTTCGCCCTGGTCTGCAACGTTCAGGGCGCATCCATTAACCTAGAGAGTTCGAGGGCAATCGATATGACGATGATACGGCAGGAAGATTTGATTGCGAGCGTGGCGGGGGCGCTGCAGTACATCAGCTACTACCACCCGGTGGACTACATTACCAACCTGGCGAAGGCGTATGAGATCGAGGAGTCAGCGGCAGCGAAGGATGCGATTGCGCAGATCCTGATCAACAGCCGGATGTGCGCCGAGGGGCACAGGCCCATCTGCCAGGACACGGGGATCGTGACGGCGTTTGTGAAGATGGGGATGGACGCGCGGTTTGAGCCGGGGCCGGGCGAGACGCGGATGGACCTGCAGGAGATGGTGGACGAGGGCGTGCGGCGGGCTTACCTGGACCCGGAAAACAAGCTGCGCGCTTCAGTGCTGGCAGATCCGGCAGGAGCGCGCAAGAATACCAAAGACAACACGCCGGCGTGCGTGTCGGTGGAGCTGGTGAAGGGCGACACGGTGGAGGTGACGGTTGCGGCCAAGGGCGGCGGGTCGGAGGCGAAGTCGAAGTTTGCGATGCTGAACCCGTCGGACTCGGTTGTGGATTGGGTGCTGAAGACGGTGCCGACGATGGGCGCGGGATGGTGCCCGCCGGGGATGCTGGGGATCGGGATTGGGGGCACGGCGGAGAAGGCGATGCTGCTGGCCAAGGCCTCGCTGATGGACCCGATCGATATGCAGGAGCTGAAGGCGCGGGGAGCGAAGACGCGGGCCGAGGAGCTGCGCATCGAGCTTTACGACAAGGTGAACCGGCTGGGAATTGGGGCGCAGGGACTGGGCGGGCTGACGACGGTGCTGGACGTGAAGGTGCTGGACTACCCGACGCACGCGGCCAACCTGCCGGTGGCGATGATTCCGAACTGCGCGGCGACGCGTCATGCGCACGTGGTGCTGGATGGGTCGGGGCCGGTGTTTCTGGATCCGCCGAGCCTGGAGGACTGGCCGAAGCTGACCTACGACGTGAGCGGGGCGCGACGGGTGAACCTGGACACGGTGACGCGCGCGGAAGCGGCGACGTGGAAGCCGGGCGAGGTGCTGCTGCTAACGGGCAAGCTGCTGACGGGGCGGGATGCGGCGCACAAGCGGTTGACCGATATGCTCAATCGGAGCGAAAAGCTGCCGGTGGAGTTCAAGGACCGGTTCATTTACTACGTAGGTCCTGTGGATCCGGTGAGGGACGAGGTGGTGGGGCCGGCGGGGCCGACGACGGCGACGCGGATGGACAAGTTCACGCGGCAGATGCTGGCCGAGACGGGATTGTTGGGGATGGTGGGCAAAGCGGAGCGGGGACCGGAGGCGATCGACGCGATCCGCGAGTACGGAGCGGTGTACCTGATGGCGGTGGGCGGCGCGGCTTACCTTGTCTCGAAGGCGATCCGGGGGTCACGGCTCATGGCATTTGGGGACCTGGGGATGGAAGCGATCTACGAGTTCGACGTGAAGGAGATGCCGGTAACGGTGGCGGTGGACGCCAAAGGCACGAGTGTGCATCAGACGGGGCCGGCCGAGTGGCAGCAGCGGATCGCGGGGATTCCGATCCTGCAGTGAACAGTGGACAGTGGACAGTGGACAGTGGTCAGGGATCAGGGGCCGGCGATCGGAGAGCTGGTGCAGGCGGCTATGCCGCGAGCAAGGCGATCACTGGCCCTGTTCCCTGTTTTTTCACTGTTTTCCGAAGCGCAAGACAAAGCCGCCGGTAAAGCCGACACTGTTCTGCATGGTCGAGCCGAAGCCGGTCACGTAGTCGGTGCCGCCCAGGCGCACGGCAAGGCTCGGGCTCACGTTGTACTCGCCCAGGATGTCGGCCGATATGGCGTAGGTGCCCCCGTCGGGATAAAGGCCGAGAGCGGTGGAACCGGAGCCATTGGTATCGCCGGAAAAATCGCTGAACGCATAGCCGCCCATCACGCGGCCCGCGACCGAGTACTTGGGCAGCAACAGGAAGCGGTAGGTGGGCCCGATGAGAAAGTCGTAGTGGCTGATGGCGGGCTTGGTGATATTGAGGGAGTTGATGCCCACGTAGGCGGTGCCGTAGTAGGCGCGCGCGTCGGCGGTGACGCCGAGGTGGACGTTGTAATAGCGGGTCAGGCCCGTGTCCCATCCGTAAAGGGTGACGCGCTGCAGGGAGGGCCCGGGAGTGAAGCGCAGGTAACCCATGGCGGTGTAGATCTCGTAGAGGTGCCCGTAGGTGTCGTGAATGGCCTGCTGGCGGCGCTGCTCGCGCCTCATGCGGATGCGGTCCTGAACCGTCATCTCCTGCTGGTTGAGGGTCGGGACCTGCCCGGACTGAGACTGGGATTGCGCAGAGGCCTGGGAACTGCTGCTGGAACTTTGGGCTGGAACCGCTTGCACGCCGGCAACGGCGAGCGCCAGCAGAAAGGCAAAACGACAAAAAGAACGCATCTTGATCGGAATTCCTCCACGGGATTGCGGAAGCACACCGCCGCGCGCGGCGCGCTGCCCCCACTAGGTATTCAATCACATAGCGGAGGGCTCTGTGGCTGCCGGGACTCCCGGTTAGACGCGCAGCGGGCGAAAAGGCTCCCCGATGCCGTAGGATGAAGGCGGCGGAGGATGCAGCGGGCATGGGGCGATTTCTGGCGGGCCTGATTTTGGGTGCAGTGCTGATGCCGGCGGGTGTGCTGGCGTGGTTCCGGTTCGGGACGCCTCCGGTAGCTGTCGCCGATCCGCCGCTGCCGATGGAGAAGTGGATCACCAGCGTTCCGATGAATGCCCGCATCGACCGGGAGATGAAGTCCTCGCCGACTGAGGTCAACGAGGCCAACCTGACCGCCGGCGCGCAGATTTATGCCAGCCGCTGCGCCGTGTGCCACGGGTTCCACGGCAAGCCTTCGGCGTTCGGCGCGCACATGTTTCCGCCCGCGCCGCCGCTCTGGGAGAAGCACAGGAACAACGACGTGGTGGGCGTAAGCGACGACCCGGCCGGCGAGACCGAATGGAAGGTGGCCAACGGGATCCGGCTGACGGGGATGCCGTCGTTTATGCAGGCTCTGACCGATACGCAGATGTGGCAGGTGAGCGTGCTGCTGGCCAACGCCAACAAGCCGCTGCCCCCCGCGGCGGTGCGCCTCGTCGAGGGCGAGCAGCCGGCAGCGCCCGCGGCTCCTTTTGAGGCGCCGGCAAAGAGCAGGTAGCCGCTTCCCAGGTGGGGGCTGCGCGGGATTCCGGCCGGTAACGACGAAAGGACGGGCGGCGATGAAGCTGATGGAGACGCTACGCAAGGGGCTCGGGTTCTTCCTGATGAGCATCGGGGTGTCGAGCCCGGCGAAGAAGCCGAAGCCGCAACCGCGGCCGAAAGCCGAGCCCTGATTCCGAAAGCCGCGCCCGGCTCAGGCCGCCGCGATGTACTGCACCAGATTGTTCTGCTGGCGCTGCGAGGTGGCCCCGATGGTGAAGGCATCGAGCACGCCGCTGCCGAGCGCGTAGCGGACAGCCTCGGCCGGCCGGTCACTCAGATCGCCCTGGCCCAGAATCTTCATGCCGACAATACCCTTCCCTTGCGCGCGCATCTGTTCGATGACGCCCTTCACGGTTTCGGGATCGGAATCCATATACGATCCGATGGGGTTGAGGCGGACGAGGTCGACCTCGACCCAGGGCGAGGCGGCGGCGGCGCGCAGGGCGCCGATGGTGTGGCAGGAGCAGCCGTGGTTGCGGATGACGCCCTTCTCCTTGGCCTCGGAGAGCACATCCATGACGCCGCGGTAGCGGGTGGTCCAGTCGTCTTCCATCATGCAGTGCATGAGCAGAATGTCGATGTAGTCGACGCCGAGCTCGCGGCGGAAGCGGTCGATGTCGGCGCGGACGCCCTGGGGGCTGCGGGTGTCGGTCTTGGTGAGGACGGTGACCTTGTCGCGGGGAATCTGCTTGAGGGCGGCGGCGATATCGAAGTGGCTGCCGTAGGAGTCGGCGCCGTCAAAGAAGCGCAGGCCGTTCTCGTGGTAGCCGTCGAGGAGGAGGTTGACGAAGGCGGCTTTGCCCATGCGGGTCTGGTCCGACGCGCCGCCGCTGCCCATGGTGCCGGAGCCCATGGCCAGGCGGCTGGTGCGGATGCCGGTGTGGCCGAGGACGACCTCATCGTGGGCGGTGAACTTTTTCGGGAGCGGCTCGGGATCGACGAGGGCGGCGCGGGCCACCGCGGATTTAGCGAGCCAGGCAGCGCTCAGGGTCTTGACCGAGTGGCGGATGAAGTCTCTGCGGAGCATACGTTGCCTCCCTGGAGCATAGGTATACAGCAATTTTGCGCCGAAAAGGGAGAATATCCCGGGAATTTTGGAATTTTGGGGGAACGAGGGCGCACAGGCATCCCGGCGATACCATAGAGCGTGGTCGAAAGTTGAGTGAAGATGGCGCTGATCGATCCAATACCGAAGCCGGTGGAACACGCCGATCTGGCCGCGCTTGAGTGGGGGCCCCTGGTCGAGCTGGTTGCCGGATTCGCCGCGTCCAGCGTGGGGCGCGAGGCGATTCTGGCGCTGCGGCCCTCGGCGGATGCAATGTGGATCGATCGGCAGCATCGGCTGACCGCCGAGGTGCGGCTGCTCGTCGAAGAGCAGGTTTCGGTCCCGCTGGGCGGGCTTTTTGACCCGACGCAACTGGCCGCGAAAGCGCAGATCGAGGGCGCGGCGCTCGAGGCCGCGGAGTTGCAGGCGGTGGCGCGGCTGGCGCACGATGTGGCCGCGTGGCAGACCCTGATGCAGACGCCGCCAGCCCGGCTGGAGGGCAGGCTGGCGGGGTTGATCGAGCTTTCCGCGGGGCTGGCGGCAAATCTGAAACCGCTGGCCGAATCGATCGAGCGCAAGATTCTGCCGGATGGGTCGCTGGCCGACGATGCTTCGCCGGAGCTGAACCGCATTCGCCGGGACCAGGAGCGGCAGCAGCGGCTGATCGAAGAGAGCCTGCGCACGACGCTGCGGAAGCTGTCCGGCGAGGGCGCGACCCAGGACGACCTGATCACGATTCGTGGCGAGCGGTTCGTGATTCCGGTAAGGAGCGAGCTGAAGCGGCGGGTTTCCGGCGTGATTCACGGGGCAAGCTCGTCGGGGCAGACGGTCTACGTGGAGCCGCTTGAAACCATCGAGCAGAACAACGAGCTGGTGCGGCTGATCGAGGAAGAGCAGGCGGAGATTCACCGCATCTTCGTCGCGCTCACGCGGCAGGTGGGGGCCTGTGCGCAGAGTCTCGTAGAAGGCGCGCGCGTGCTGGCGCTCGTGGATAGCCTGCTGGCCCGCGCCCGCTTCGCCCGTTCCTTTGGCTGCGTCACGCCCGCTTTTAATCAGGATCGGCTGCGGCTCGAGGAGGCGCGGCATCCGCTGCTCGAGAAGCATCTGCGGGCGACGGGCGGGCATGTGGTGCCGCTGACGCTGGAACTGACGGCGGAGGCGCGGCAGCTTATCATCAGCGGACCCAACACGGGCGGCAAGACCGTTGCGCTGAAGACGACGGCGCTGCTGGCGATGATGGCGCAGGCAGGCGTGCCCGTGCCGGCTGTGGCAGCGGATTTTCCAGTGTTTACGACGTTCCTGGCCGATATTGGCGACGCGCAGTCGATCGAGGCGGAGCTGTCGACATTTTCGGCGCACATCACGAACCTGGACCGGCTGGCGCGGCTGGCCGATGGACGGTCGCTGGTGCTGCTGGATGAGCTGGGGTCGGCGACCGATCCCGAGGAGGGCGCGGCGCTGGCGGTTGCCGTGGCCGGCTTCTTTCTGGAGGCCGGGGCGTGGACGCTGATCTCGACGCACCACACCTCGCTGAAGGTGTATGGGGCGAATACGCAGGGGGTGATGAACGCGGCGGCGGGCGTGGACGAGCGCACGCTGGCACCGAACTACCGGCTGCAGATGGGCGTGCCGGGAGCTTCGGCGGGGATCCAGACAGCGGAGCGGCTGGGGCTGAATGCCAGGATCGTCACCGCGGCGCGGCAGAGGCTGGGGTCGCAGCAGGCGGATGTGGCGCGGTTCCTGGAGCGGCTGCACAAGGAGTTGGCCGAGCTCGATGCGGAACGGAAGCGGACGCGGGAAGAACAGTACGCGCTGAACCAGGAACGCAAGAGATTGGAGCGCGAGGGCGACCAGGAGATGCGCACGCGGGTGCGGGAGCTCGAACAGAAGCTCGCCTCGCTGCTCAAGGACCTCGAGTTCCAGATGCGGGAGAACGTGCGGGCCATCGAAGACCGCGCGGCGCAGCAGAAGCTTTCGAAGGAGGCTGAGCGGCGGATCAACCGGCTGCGCAGGGAGTTTCAGGAGAGCTTTAACCAGGCCGTGGTGGCGCACCGGACGGGTGCGGATGCGGACGACGCGAACGCGCAACCGCACGTGCTGAAGCACATCGCGCCCGGCGACCGCGTGCTGCTGAAATCGATGAACAAAGTAGCCGTGGTGCAGCGCGAGATGGAGAAGGATGTGTTTGAAGTTGCGCTGGGGCCGATCAAAATGCGGGTCAAACGGGACGAGCTCTCCGAGCCCTCGCGTCTTGGGCCCTCGCGTCTTGGGCCCTCGCGTCTTGGAGGGGATTCCGGACAGACAAAGGCAGACCCGCTAGCTGCCGCACGGCAGCAGAAAGGCGTTCAAGTCACCGTGACCAGCGCCAACACCGACGACATGCGCATGGAGATCAACCTGATCGGGAGGACGGTGGATGAAGCGACAGAGGAGCTGGAAAAGTATCTGGACCGGGCGTTTCTGGCCGGGCTGCCGCGGGTGCGGGTGATTCACGGGCATGGCGCGGGGATCTTGCGGCGGGGGGTGCGGGAGTTTTTGAAGTCGCATCCGCACGTGGCGGGCGTGGCCGAAGCGCCGCAGAATGAGGGCGGGCAAGGAGCTACGCTGGTGGAGTTACGGCAGTAGTAGTTGCCGAATAGCTAC
>DATJMU010000185.1:0-13618 GCA_035508555.1 Occallatibacter sp.
CACCTTGTCTTCCACCAGGTTCACGTTCCCCGGCTTGGCCTCCGTCGCCGCAATATCCTGGCCAATCGCCGCCGCCGAGAACAGTTGGAAGTTGGCCGCCGGCCCCGGCCACTTCTGGTCGTCCGCGACCGCCGCGCCAAACGCCTTCCCGCTGCCCACGGCCAGTCCCAGCGCTGCTGCCGCCGGCACGGCCTGCAAGAACCGCCGCCGCGCTGCGTCCTTCACGCTCAATTCGCTCATGGCATTCCTCCCCCGCAAGAGTAAATCACGCCGCCCGCCGGCTCCGCCCCGGCTGCCGAGGTGAGATGATCGATCGACCCCACGGTGCGCTCCGGCACATACCTCACAATCGAATCTGTGAAACAATGATTGGATGCTCCAGTTACCACGCATCATCCAAGGCGGCATGGGAGTCGGAGTGTCGAACTGGCGCCTCGCCCAGGCCGTCTCCACGCTCGGCCAGCTCGGCGTCGTCTCCGGCACCGCCCTCGATTCTCTCTTCGTGCGCCGGCTCGCCGACGGCGACCGCGGCGGCCACATGCGCGAGGGACTGGATGCCTTTCCGTTTCCTGAGATGGCTCGCCGCATCTGGCAGGAGTATTTCGTTCCCGGCGGCAAGCCCTCCGCCGCGCCCTATCCCGTGCTGCCCATGCACCAGAAGCGCGACTGCCGCAAACTTGTCGAGCTGTGCATGATCAGCAACTTTGTCGAAGTCTTTCTGGCCCGCAAAGGTCACAAGAATCCGGTGGGAATCAATTTTCTTGAGAAGGTGCAGATGCCGCACCTGGCTTCGATCTACGGCGCCATGCTGGCAGGGGTGGGCTACGTGTTGATGGGCGCCGGCATTCCACTCCACATCCCCGGCGTGCTGGACGCCTTTGCCGCCGGCCAGCCCGCCGGTTACGCGCTCTCGGTCACCGGAGCCGCCCAGGAGCAGTTTGCGCAGCTCGATACCGGGATGCGTCTCGACCCCGCCGAGTTCTCCGAGGGGACCCTGCCGGCCATGCAGCGGCCCAGGTTCCTGGCCATCGTCTCTTCCACCACGCTGGCCGCCACCATGCTGCGCCGGGCCAACGGCCGCGTCGACGGGTTCGTCAATGAAGGCCCCACCGCGGGCGGCCACAATGCGCCTCCGCGCGGCAAGCTCCAGCTCAGCCCCAGCGGAGAGCCCGTCTATGGCGAGCGTGACCGCGTCAGCAGCGGCGATCTCCGCGCCCTCGGTGTTCCCTTCTGGCTGGCCGGCGGCTACGGCAGCGCCCAAAAGCTGCGCCAGGCTCTCGACGAGGGCGCGGCCGGCGTGCAGGTCGGCACCGCCTTTGCCTTCAGCCGCGAATCCGGCATCAGCCCCGGGATCAAGCAGTCGCTCCTCGAGCAGGCCGCCGCCGGCGCCGGCCAGGTCTTTACCGATCCCCTCGCCTCGCCTACGGGTTTTCCATTCAAAGTGGCGCAGATCCCAGGCACCTCCTCGGAGAACGCTGTCTACGCGGCCCGCAAGCGCGTCTGCGATCTTGGCTACCTGCGCGAGCCTTACGCCGCGGGTGGGGACACGATTGGCTACCGCTGCGCCGCCGAGCCGGTCGAAAACTACCTCGCCAAAGGCGGAAAGCTCGAGGACACGGTGGGCCGCAAGTGCCTGTGCAACGCACTGCTGGCCAACATCGGCCACGCCCAGGTGCGCAACAGTCATGGGGCCGAGCCGCCACTGGTTACAGTCGGGGACGACCTCAACACGATCGCGCAGTTCCTGGCTCCGGGACACACCAGCTACAGCGCCGCCGACGTGGTGAACTCCCTCCTCAGCCAGGTCGCAACAAGCTAGTGTGGTCCGCCGGAAATACGGGATGTTATTCAACAGGCATGCGAAGCGGAAGACAGCAAGGGCTAAAGCCCCAATCTTCAAAACAGGCATGTCTCGGCACGACTGAAGTCGTGCCCTGATACAAAACTTAACCGATGAGATTTGCGGCGGACTCCACTCGGTGCTACTGCTCCCGAGCCGCAGCAGTCACGCCACGCGCCGCCGCAGCCACTCCGCCATCAGCGCCGCGACCTTCCCCGGCTGCTCGTAGGCGGCAAAGTGGCCGGCATCTGCCAGCAAGTGGAAGTCGCATCCCCCCGGCGCCGCGTTGAAGATCTCCATCTCCGCCTGTGTGATCCCGGGGTCCTCGCCGCCCATGATCGCCAGCAGGGGCACGCTCATCGTCGCCACGGTCGGAACTGAATTCGGACGCGTGGCCAGTCCTGCCTGCACGGCCACCAGGGCCTCCGTCGTGAGCGTCATACGCGACCGCAGCTCGGTCACAATCTCCGGCCGGCGTCTCTGGGCGCTCTTGCCCACCAGGCTATGCGCCATGCCGTTGAAGATACTCTCGGTCTCACCGGCCCGCGCTGCGGCGATGGTCGCCGCTCTCCGTTCCAGATTTGGCTCCGCGTCGGCCTGGGGCTTGGTGCATACAATCGCGAGGCCGAGCGCCCGCTCCGGCGCCCGGCGCCACAGCTCCATCACCACCGAGCCTCCAATGGAACACCCCGCAAACACAGCCTTGTCCAGTTGCAGGTGATCCATCAGCGCCAGAACATCGTGGGCATGGCGCTCCATGGTCAGCACCGGCGCATCCGGAACCCTCCGGAATCCACCCACCGGCAGCCCCGCGCCCAGCTCCGACGCTCCGTGGCCGCGGAGGTCCGGAACCACCGCCCGCACCCCGCCCAACTCCTCCAACATGGGCCGCCAGTAAAAGCTGTCGATCGGCGTCGGATGGAGAAACACGACCGGCGTGCCGGCGCCGCTTACACTGTACGCCAGCCGCGCTCCGCCCGCTTCGTAGGTGCCCGTCATGATTCCGCCATCATAGTGCGGGAGGCCGTGCGCCTGTTGTTCCCGGCGCATTCGGCATCATCGGCGCCCCCAGCGGCTCCTCCGGAATGCCAATCCACGCCGCCAGGTATGCGATCCCCACCAGTCCGCTCGAAAACACGAATCCCAGGACGGCGACGATCCGCACCACGGTCGGGTCCCAGTTGTAGCTGCGCGCCAGGGCAATGCATACGCCGGCGATCTGCCGCCCGATCCGCGGCCGCATCAGCGGCTTGCCGGGCATGGCCTGCATCACCGGAATTGCCGCCCCGCACCCCGAGCAGAAGCGGGCCCCATCCGGCAATCCCGTTCCACACCGTTGACAGAAGATAGCCATCGCTCGCGCCTCCTCATCCCTGCCTTAACACCCTCAAGATACGCCCCGGGTCCGCCTCAGGTTCCCCAGGGCGCCAACCGGATAGCCCTACGTCCCCTTATACCGGCTCTGCAGGTACTTCCGCGCCGTATCGGCACGGGTCGTATTCGGTCCTGCGTCGATGGCCGCCCGGTAGTCCGCCAGCGCAAGCTGTCGTTGCCCGTTCACGTCGCGGCACTCGCCCGCATCCAGGTACGACCGGATCTTCAGCTCCGCTCCCACGTCGCCGGTCCCGGCAGCCTCTTCGTAGGCCTGCGCCGCCTGCAGGTAGTGCCTCTGTCCGCGCAACGCATCTCCCAGCCCGAACTCAGCGAGCTCCAGCTTCGCGGAGTCGAAGTACCCCGGCTTCCTGGCCAGGTCGAGCAACTGCTCATACGCGGTTACCGCCGCCATGCCCTGCCCATCGTCCTTGCGCAGGTTCGCCTCCTCCAGCCGGAACAGGAAATCCCGCGGATACTCCTTCTCCAGGCTGCGCACGATCACGATTGCCTGCTTATATTTGGCCTCGCGCCGCAGGAACAGCGCCATGACGGTCCGCGCCTCGACGCTGGTGATCACGCCCCGCTGACCCGCGTCCTCGAGCAGCGCCATCCCTTTGGCTTTCGATCCTGTGATCCCTGCGAACCCGATCAAGAGCTTGAACGGCCATGGCAGCGCGCCCACCACGTACTCGTAGACTCCGACTACCAGCTTCGCGTCCACGTAGTTGGGATCAATCTGCAAGGCCTTCAACTCATCGTCCTTGGCCTTCATCGCCAGACGGAAACCGGCGCTGAAGCTCCGGTCCACCATGGCCAGGTAGGAGCACTCGAGGCTGCGCGCCCATCCCCGCGCAAACAGCGCGTTCACGTCGTTCGGATTCTTACTCAGATCCCACGTGGCCTCGCGCACGACTTCGTCGGTCAGCGCCGTCACGCGCGCACGCACTTTGGGATCGTCCTGGGTCGCGTGCTTGCCCGACAAGAACCCGTCGTTCGCATAGAACGTCGTATCCAGCAGATCGAGCCGGTACAGCTCCTGGAAGACCACCGCATTCAGCAGGTAGGCGGTCGCCTGCGGATCGCCGGGGTGCTCCTGGTGGAACTTTTCGAACTCCGCCACCGCGGCCGGGTAATCCAGGTTGTAGAAATGCTGGTAAGCGTCGCGCACCTGCGGATCGTAGTTCATCGGATTGGTATCTACCTTATTCGAATCCGCAGTCGATGCCCGCGCCGCGACGCAGGCTATCGCCAGCACAGCGCAGGCCGCAACGATTCCCCGGTTCCGGCCCAACGTATTCTTTTTCTTACACATCATTCCGTGTATCACCCCACATATCGCTCGGGTTCCGAACACTCCGCATGCGCACCGGTCCGGGACTCCGCCGTCTGCCGATTTCCTCAACCGAAAATGCATTACGATTCCATTATGCCCATCCCGGACAGGCTGAATCCCACCTTCGCCGCCTCGGCGTCTCTCACGGACCCGCGCGCCGCCGCTCTCGAAGAAGCCCGCAAGCGGCTCATCGTCGCGCTGGACGTCCCGACGGCTCCGGCCGCCATCGACCTCGTCAACCGGCTCGAGCGCGACTGCCTCTGGTTCAAGGTCGGGATGGAGCTTTTCACCGCGGCCGGGCCCGCCGCCATCGAGTCCATCGTGGCCCGCGGCCACTCGGTGTTCCTCGACCTCAAGTTTCACGACATCCCCAACACCGTCGCCGGCGCGGTCCGCTCCGCCGCCGCCCTCGGCGTCCGCATGGTCAACGTGCATGCCCTGGGCGGCCCCGCCATGCTCGCCGCCGCCCGCCAGGCCCTCGACGCCGTCCCCGACCCTCCCCAGCTGCTCGCCGTCACCATCCTCACCAGCATGGACGCGGCCCAACTGCGCGCCGTGAGCATCGGGCTGGACCCATCTGACGCCGCCGAAGCCCTCGCCCGTATGAGTCTCGAAGCCGGCATACGAGGTTTTGTCTGCTCGCCTCAAGAGGCGGCCCGTCTGCGCGATCTGGCCGGTCCCGATGCTACCCTCGTCATCCCCGGCGTGCGCCCCGCCGGAGCCGAAGCCTCGGACCAGCGCCGCATTGCGACTCCCGCCGAAGCCCTCCGCGCCGGCGCCAGCTATCTCGTCGTCGGCCGTCCCATCACGCAGGCCCCTGATCCCGCCGATGCCGCCGAAGCGATCCTCGACGAGATGGCCGACGCTCTCGCGGCCTGAACGCGGCCGCAACAGCGACAGCCAGCCGCTGAAACATTCGATGTACGCTGAAACATTCGATGTAGAAGAGAAGAGCCCTTCTCCGCGCCTTGAGATCTCGGGGCGGCCGGTCGATGGCGCACGGCAGACTATACTTGCGCCGGAGGAGCTTGCCATCGAAAGGGTTGCGCTGAGCTCGGTGCTCGAGACGGCCGATGCGGCCCTCTGGGACGTGGCGACTCATGCGCGCGGCCCCGAGGGGCGTCTGCCGCTGACGGCGGAGATGCTGCTGACGGCGCCTTCGGGAGATCTCTTCGGGCTGACGCAGGACGCGGGGATGGGATGGGCGCCGGAGCGGCTGCTCGATCCGGAGTTCCTGATCCTGAGCACGCATGGCGGGCTGCGCGCGGAGAATGGCGAGCCGATCGCGCTGGGGTTTCATACGGGCCACTGGGAGGTTGGGCTGCTGGTGGCCGAGGCGGCGCGGGAGCTGAAGCGGCTGCGGACGATTCCGTTTGCGGGGGCGTGCACGGACCCGTGCGACGGGCGGACACAGGGCACGGCGGGAATGATGGATTCCCTGCCCTTCCGCAACGATGCGGCAGTGGTGCTGCGGCGGCTGATGCGGTCGCTGCCGGCGGGCGAAGGCACAATCGGCGTGGCCACGTGCGACAAGGGGCTGCCGGCGATGATGATGGCGCTGGCGGCAAGCGGGGCGAAGCCGGCGGTGCTGGTTCCGGGTGGGGTGACGCTGCTGCCGGAAGCAGGCGAGGACGCGGGCAAGGTGCAGACGATCGGGGCGCGGTTTGCGCAGGGGCAGATCACGCTGGAGTACGCAGCCGAGGTCGGCTGCCGGGCGTGTGCATCGCCGGGCGGGGGCTGCCAGTTTCTGGGCACGGCGGCGACGGCGCAGGTGGTGGGCGAGGCGCTGGGGCTGGCGCTGCCGCATACGGCTCTGGCGCCTTCGGGGCAGGCGATCTGGCTGGACGGGGCGCGGCGGGCGGCGCGGGCGATGGTGCGGCTGCACCAATTGCAAATGGGCGCGCGGGAGGTGGTGACCGACGCGGCGGTGCGCAATGCGATGGTGGTGCACGCGGCGTTTGGGGGATCGACGAACCTGCTGCTGCACCTGCCTGCGATTGCACATGCGGCGGGGCTGAAGCGGCCCAAGGCGGCGGACTGGGCGGAGGTGAACCGCGAGGTTCCGCGGCTGGTGGATGCGTTGCCGAATGGTCCGCGGAACTTTGCGACGGTGCAGGTGTTCCTGGCGGGCGGCGTGCCGGAGGTGATGCTTGAACTGCGTTCCGCGGGGCTTTTGGACACGAGCGTCAGAACTGCAAGCGGCGAGACGCTGGATGCGAATCTCGACTGGTGGCGTGAAAGCGCGCGGCGTGCGGCGCTGCGGCGCGTGCTCCGGGAGCGGGACGGGATCGATGCGGAGGACGTGATCATGGGGCCGGATCAGGCGCGGGCGCGCGGGCTGACGCCGACGGTTTGCTTTCCGGTGGGGAATCTTGCGCCGGAGGGGTCGGTGATCAAGAGCACGGCGATCGATCCAACGCTGGTGGGCGAGGACAACGTGTACCGGCACGTGGGGCCGGCGCGCGTGTTTGTGTCGGAAGAGGCGGCGATCGAGGCGATCAAGAAAGGGCGGGTTGCACGAGGCGACGTGATGGTGCTGATCTGCTGCGGGCCGGCGGGCGCGGGGATGGAGGAGATCTACCAGATTACGGCGGCGCTGAAGCAGTTGCCGCACTGCAAGCACGTGGCCGTGCTGACGGATGCGCGGTTCAGCGGGGTTTCAACGGGGGCGTGCATTGGGCATATCTCGCCGGAGGCGCTGGCGGGTGGGCCGATCGGGAGGGTGCGGGAGGGCGACCGGATCGAGATTACGATTGACCGGAATGCGCTGACCGGGCGGGTGCAACTGGTTGGAGATGAGCAGGAGATGTTTGGCGCGGAGCGGGGAGCGGAGGTGCTTGCCGCGCGCGAGCCGCGCCAGGATCTGCGGCCGCACCCCGATTTGCCCGAAGATACGCGGCTGTGGGCGGCGCTGGTGGAGGCGAGCGGGGGCGTGTGGGGCGGGTGCGTCTATGATGTCGAGATGATTGTTGCACGGCTGAGGAAACAGGGATGAAGCTCTATCGCACGACGGGGGGAGCGTTTGTGGAGCATGAGGACGCGTTCTACCGTGTGCCGGATGCGTCCTGGGATGTTCTGGTGTGCCGGGATGCTCTTTATGGCTATTTGCTTTCTGTAGTGCGGGGCGGGGCGAGGGCGGATTTCGATTCGGCGGCGATTCTGGGGCCGATTGGCAGCCAGGAGGTTTGGGCGGCGGGGGTGACCTACTACCGTAGCCGCAATGCGCGGATGGAAGAGGCGAAGAGCGCGGGCGGCGGAGATTTTTACGACCGCGTGTACTTGGCGGAGCGGCCGGAGCTGTTCTTCAAAGCAGCGGCGGGACGCGTAGTGGGGCCGGGTGGAAAGGTGCGCATCCGCGGGGATGCGGCGTGGTCGGTTCCGGAGCCGGAGCTCACGCTGCTGGTGAACTCACGAGGGCAGATCGCCGGCTACACGATCGGGAACGACATGAGCTCGCGGGACATTGAAGGCGAGAACCCGTTGTATCTTCCGCAGGCCAAGGTGTATGACGGCAGTTGCGCGCTGGGGCCGTGCATTCTGGTCGCGGAGGGGCCGCTGCCGGCTTCGACTGAAATCCGGATCGAGATTGCACGCGGGGGACGGATGGAGTTCACGGGCGCGACGACGCTTGCCGAGCTGAAGCGCGAGCCGGCCGTGCTGGCCGAGTATCTTTTCCGCGAGACGAGTTTTCCGGCGGGGGTTTTTCTGATGACGGGAACGGGGATTGTGCCGCCTGACTCTTTTGCGCTGGCGCATGGGGACCGGGTGCGGATCATGATCGACGCGATTGGCATGTTGGAGAACGAGGTGGTGCGGGGACGGTCGAAGTAAAAGGAGCCGGTCGGTTCCGATGAAAGGAAGAGAGTGGGTTCATCCCACCCGTGGCGCAAAAGGCGCGCCAAGGATGCGGTACCCAGAACGGATTCCTTTTCGCAGGTTCGCCCCGCTGACGCGGGGTTCGCGAGTTCGCAGGTTGGCGGGCTTGGACTTGGTATGAGCCTGAGTTAGCGCCACACCCGGCGGGGGCATGCGGTCGGTTTTTTGTGCGCGAGGTGCAGACTCAAGGCATTTGCGGAGAGGATCAGTGGCGATTCGAGAGCTTGAAATGCACGCAAGAGTACCACGGCGGCGGTGGCGGATTGCGTGGCTGCTGGGCTTTGGGGTTCTGATCAATTACTTCGATCGCGTGAATCTTTCGGTCTCGCACGAGTCGCTGTTTGCGGCGTTTGGGATTTCGAACGTCGCGTTCGGGTATCTTTCGGCCGCCTATAACTGGACCTATGCGGCGTGCCAGATTCCGATTGGCGTGGTGCTGGACCGGCTGGGCGTGCGGCGGGTGCAGCGCGTTGGCACGCTGGTGTGGAGCGTGGCTTCGTTTGCGGCGGCGGCAACACCTACGCTCGAAGGGCTGTTTGGGGCGCGGTTTCTGCTGGGAGTGGGCGAAGCGCCGACGTTTCCGGCGAACGCCAAGGCGATCGGGCGGTGGTTTCCGCCGCAGGAGCGAAGCTTTGCCACCTCGCTGTTCGACGCAGCGGCGAAGCTGGCCTCGGCAATTGGCGTGCCGCTGATCGGGATTGTGCTGATCCGCGCGGGGTGGCGGTGGAGCTTTGCCGTGACCGGCGCGGTGAGCCTGGTTTTCTTTCTCTTCTTCTGGCGAATCTACAGGGAGCCGGAGGAGGATGCGGAACTGACCGCGGAGGAGCGCACATACATCGAGCGGGAGACTGGGAGTTCGGCAGTAGAGCAGGCGGCGCCCGCTTCTTCATTGGCTCATCTGCTGTCGCAGCGGAAGGTGCTGGGGCTGGCGCTGGGGTTCGGCTCGTATAACTACGTCTTCTATCTATTGCTGACGTGGCTGCCGAGTTATCTCTCGTTTGCGCTGCACATCGATCTGCTGCACTCGTTCCTCTACACGAGCGTGCCGTGGTTCTTTGCGACGTTCACCGATCTCGCGATCGGCGGATGGCTGGTGGACGCGCTGATCCGGCGCGGACGGAGTGCGACCCTGGTTCGCCAGATGGTGCTGGTGGGAGGGACGGCGTTCGGTCTGGGCATCCTGGGTGCGGTGCATCAGCACGACGCCGCACATGCGCTGGTGTGGATCAGCATCTCACTGGGGGGGCTGGCGGCGGCGGCGCCGGTGGGGTGGTCGGTTCCGTCGCTGATCGCACGGCCGAACGACGTGGGCAAGGTGGGAGGGATCCTGAACTTCTCCAATCAGCTCTCGGGAATTGCGGCGCCGATTGTGACGGGCTACCTGGTCGAGGCGCGGCACTCGTATGCGTGGGCGTTCGGGGTCTCGGCGATTTATCTGGTGATTGGGATCACTGGATATATCGTGCTTCTGGGTAGAATCGAACCGATGCCTGATAGCCGTTGGGCAGCCTGAGCGCGAGTGACCCGAAAGGAGCAGGGACATTCTGCTGTTGTTTGGTTAGAATCGGGTGAATCCGCGCATCTAAAATGGCGATTGTGTGTCCAATTCTTTATCGGGAAATCCTCCCCAAAGAGAATTGACAATTCTGATGCGCGGCCGGAAATTTGCCCACCGGTAACATTGCATCGTGCACAATGGGCGGATAGGAGATTGGGCCGTGCCTCGAATTCATTTTCAACAGCAGCTTGCCGAGTTGAAGGACAAGCTTTTGGCGATGGCTGCGCTGGCGCAGCAGACGGTGGAGGCGGCTGTGGACGCCTACCTGCAGCGCGACCGGGGACTTTGCAAGTACGTCAAGCAGAATGAGGCGGCGATCAACACGGCGCAGCACGAGCTGGACGAGATGGCCTACGAGCTGCTGGCCAAAGAGCAGCCGATGGCGATTGACCTGCGGTTCATTCTTGCGGTGATCAAGATCAACGCCGATCTGGAGCGGATCGGGGACCAGTCGATGGGGATCGCGCGGCGCACCAAGGACATCCTGGCGATGGAAGAGGTGGACCTGCCGGTGGACTTTGCGGCGATGGGCGAGTTTGCGAGCCGGATGATCCGGTCGGCGGTGCAGGCGCTGCTGGATGGAGACGCACGGCTGGCCGACTCCGTGCGGGAGATGGACGACGACATCGACCGCATGAACCGGAGAGCGCACGACGATCTGCTTCGGTTGATCCAGGAGAAGCCGAACGCAACGCCGCAGGCGATGATCGGCATCCTGGTAGCCAAGAACCTGGAGCGGATTGCCGACCATGCCTCGAATATCGCGACCGACGTGATCTTCTGGATTCGGGGCGCGGACGTTCGCCACCAGCTCAGCATGGCCATGGACTGAGAGGCAGCTTTCAGCTTTTGGCTTCCAGCTTTCAGGCACGGGCCTCTGGTTGCCGCTTCAGGGTGCGGTGCCTGCAGGCAGAACCAAATTCGAGACGAAAGCCCCGGGAGTCCCGGGGCTTTTTCTGTTGGGTTCGACCGCGCATGTGAGCGGACTAGACGCCGATGACGGCGCAGAGCTCCTTGACGGCGGCAGCGCTCTTTTTGAGGGCGGCGTCTTCTTCAGGGGTGAGCTTGATCTCGAAGATCTTTTCGAGGCCGGCGGCGCCGAGCTTGCAGGGGACGCCGATGTAATAGCCTTCGATGCCGTACTCGCCCTGAAGATAGGCGGCGCAGGGGAGAATCTTCTTCTTGTCTTTGAGAATGGCCTCGACCATCTCGACGGTTGCGGCCGACGGGGCGTAGTAGGCGCTGCCGGTCTTGAGGTACTTGACGATCTCGGCGCCGCCGTCGCGGGTGCGCTGGACGAGCGCGGCGAGGCGCTCGGGGGCGATGAGCTCGGTGATGGGGATGCCGGCGACGGAGGAGAAACGGGGGAGGGGGACCATGGTGTCGCCGTGGCCGCCGAGGACGAAGGCGGTGACGTTCTCGACGCTGACGTCGAGCTCGGCGGCGATGAAGGCGCGGAAACGGGCCGAGTCAAGGACGCCGGCCATGCCGATGACGCGCTCGCGGTTGAAGCCGGCCTGGCGGAAGGCGGTCTGGGCCATGGCGTCGAGGGGGTTGGAGACGATGATGAGGATCGACTCGGGCGACTGGGCGACGACCTTCTGGACCACGTCGGACATGATCTTGTAGTTGGTGTGGAGCAGGTCGTCGCGGCTCATGCCGGGCTTGCGCGGAATGCCGGCGGTGATGATGACGACGTCGGAGTTGGCGGTGGCGGCGTAGTCATTGGAGCCGGCCACGTTGACGTCGCGCTTTTCGATGGGCATGGCTTCGAGCAGGTCGAGGGCCTTGCCCTGGGGGATGCCTTCGACGACGTCGATGAGCACCACATCGGCGAGTTCCTTGGCCGCAATCCAATGGGCGGCCGTTGCGCCCACGTTGCCGGCGCCGACAATGCTTACCTTTTTTCGCATTTTTGCTCTCCTTGGTAGTTGAAAAGCGGTGCTAGCGGAGTTAGCGGTGCCGGCGGAGCTAGCCCGAGCTTCAGCATTTCCTAACGCCGCTAGCTCCGCTACATGTTCCCGATGATGCGGGTGGCGAATTCGCTGGTGCCGACCTTGGTGGCGCCGGCGGTTTGGCGCTCGAAGTCGTAGGTGACAAATTTCTGGAGGATGGTCTTCTCCATCGAAGTTTCGATGAGCTTGGCGGCTTCTTTCCAGCCGATGAAGTCGAGGAGCATGACGCCGGAGAGGATTACTGAGCCTGGGTTGATGACGTCTTTGTCGGCGTACTTGGGGGCGGTGCCGTGGGTGGCCTCGAAGACGGCGTAGCCATCGCCGATGTTGGCGCCGGGGGCGATGCCGAGGCCGCCGACCTGCGCCGCGGCGGCGTCGGAGATGTAGTCGCCGTTGAGGTTGGAGGTGGCGAGGATGCTGTAGTCGGCGGGGCGGATGATGATCTGCTGGAAGATGGAGTCGGCGATGCGGTCGTTGACGAGGATCTTCGACTTCCAGGCGCCGTTGCCGTGGGAGTGGCCGATGGATTCGAGGACGGATTTGACCTCGTCGCAAACCGAGGCCTGAAAGCTCGGAGAGCCAAACTCCATACCGGGCTCGATGAACTGGGCGTTGGCCTCGATGGAGAGGCCGGGGTTGGCTTCGACGTTGCCGAGGATCCAGCTTTCGCGCTCGGTGACGGTCTGGTCGCGGAACTCCTGGGTGGCGACCTCGTAGCCCCACTCGCGGAAGGCACCCTCTGTGAACTTCTGGATGTTGCCCTTGTGGACGAGCGTTACGGTCTTGCGGCCGGACTCGAGGGCGTGGCGGATGGCGTAGCGGACCAGGCGCTTGGTGCCGTAGATGGAGATGGGCTTGATGCCGACGCCGGAGTCGGTGCGGATCTTTTTCTTGGTTTTGGACAGCAGATCGTCGTTCAAAAACGAGATGAGGCGGGCGGCGTCTTCACTTCCCTGCTTGAACTCGACGCCGGCGTAGACGTCTTCGGTGTTCTCGCGGAAGATGACGATGTCGAGCTTTTCGGGGTGCTTCACGGGGCTGGGAACGCCCTGGTAGTACTTGACGGGGCGGACGCAGGCGTAGAGGTCGAGAATCTGGCGGAGCGCCACGTTGAGCGAACGGATGCCGCCACCGACCGGAGTGGTGAGCGGGCCTTTGATCGCGACGCGGAAATCGCGGATCGCGTCGATCGTATCCTGCGGCAACCATTCCTTGAACTGATTGAAGGATTTTTCGCCAGCGTAGACTTCGAGCCAGGCGATCTTGCGCTTGCCGCCGTAGGCTTTCGCGACCGCCGCGTCGAACACGGCGCGCGATGCTTTCCAGATGTCGCGCCCGGTGCCGTCGCCTTCGATAAATGGAATTACCGGATGGTCCGGGACGCGGAACGCGCCACCCGAGTATTCGATTCCTTTGCCTTCCGCTGGCACCGCGACGCCGCTATAAGCATTCTTCATCAATCGATTGCCCCTTGTAAGACGCTGCGATCAGTGAACCTGGGTGCCGCAACGGCGAAATCGAGAAGAAATACCTTAGCATAATTCGCGGTCGGGCAGGACGCGGGGGTGCCATCGGATTCAGCGGCCGGAAGGGATGTTGAAGAGGCCCGAGACGCGAGAGAGGCAGACGAAAAGGGGGCGCGGCGGAGGGCGTCAGCTGGGAGGCGGTCGCCGCGCCGCCCG
>DATJMU010000186.1:0-8231 GCA_035508555.1 Occallatibacter sp.
GCCGGGCCCCCGTCGCCGCTATAGCCCTCACTCCCATTGCCCGCCACCGTGTTGATCACGCCGGCGACGGTCACTTCGCGAACAATGTCGTCGTTGGTATCGGCGATGTAGAGATTCCCGTTCCCGTCGAAGGCCAGCCCATTCGGTTGATCGAGCGGCACCGTGGTCGCCTCGACGCCGTTGGCCGGTGCGTTGTGCGCGCGTGCGTGCGTCAGCCGCGCCAGCGCCGCCCGCTGCGCCAGGCTCGGGAGTGCGGTCTGCGCCCGCGCGCTCCAGGGCGCCAGACCCGCCACCAGCATCGCCGCCGCCGCAACCGCCAGCGCGCGCGGCTCGCGCTTCCTCCGGATTGCCTTCTCAGCAGCTCGCCTGCAACTCATCGCTCTCCCGATCCGCTTCCTCGTCACCTTGCCGTCATCCGTGCGCTTCTAATGCATATTCCTGCGGACCGGCGTGCTCCGCGTCTGGCTCTTGTCGCAGCCAATGCAGCATCCTGGGATAAATGGAAGGACTGCCGGGAACGGGCTGTGTCGTCATCCCAATCCACCAGAGATACGGCAGTCCAACGCATTTGCCGACTGAGAAATCGTGCACGAGCGCCTTGGACTGCCCGCGGTATCCGTGCTCGTGGAAGACAATCTCAGGCGCAAGCCCGATATGACGCGCGGCCGCGTAGGACCATGCCAGCGCGGCCATCTCCTCGGCAGGTTCAGTTGTATGCGGAAACTCCGCCCACCGGCGCTCCGCAGTCATCACCGCCAGGTGGCCGGCCTCGTGCAGCAGGTCGCCGGGATAGAGAAGAGCGTCCACATCCACGCGCAGGCCGCCGCTCACGGTCTGGATGCCGGGAAGAAAGCTGGTCGAAGGAACCGGCCCGAATTGAACCGACAAGCCGATCTCGCGCAGAAAATCTGCGATGCGCGCTACGACCTCTTCGCGAACCGCTTCGCCGCCGTTTTCAAGCGCCATCCGTTCCTGCGGCCTTGGACTTGCCGCTTCACGGAGCGGGGCGTGCCACTCCATCTCAAACGAGAGGTCGTCCGCGGATACTCGAATGAATCCCAGCCGCTCATAAAGCCCCAAAGCCGGATTGGTCCGCGTTACGCTCAACCGCATGGGAACCGACTCGAGCGCGGCCGCCTGCTTCATCTGGTTGAGCGCCCAGGTCCCGATGCCGCGCCCTCTATATTCCGGGAGCACGGCGATATCGACGACTCGATAGAAGTCCTTCTGCCGCGCCGTTAAATGCCGTCCCACCGGAGTGCCGTCCGCCAGGCACAGAATCGTATTCACCGCCTCTGGAAAGCTCTCGGCATAGGAAAGCTGGCGGGCGCGGTATTGCATCTCCAGCAGGGGCTGCAGTTGCTGCGCGGGCCAGCCGAGAGGCGCGAATTCACCCGCCTTCTGCAACGCGAACAGCCGGAAGAGAAACTCCTCGTCCGCTGCCGCCGCTGTCCGTGTTGTGATGACCTCATCCATTGTTCTTTCCTGCCCGGCGGTGTGGCTGACTTACTTGCCGGCCGGTCTTGCAAGCGGGCCGGCAAGCCGGCAGCACACGCAGGTGCTGCATCCCCTCGCGCTCAACTGCGCGACGGGAAGATGCCGTTGTACGCAATGATGAAGTACACGGCCAGGTAGGGCGGCTCCACGCTGATGGGCACCCCGCCGCCGGCCGCGCCGGTCTGGTAGGCGGCCGCGTTTTGTCCCGGCACCGAAGCTGCGGCATAGCTCATCGTGGCGGCCGTTTCCCCGCGCTGGCCGCCGCTTATGGTTGTCACGTCCACGGCCGGGTAGCCGTTCACCGGGCTGCTGGCCGTAGCGTTTGCGTTTGAAACCGGCGGCGTCACCGCATGCGTGTGCACTGGCAGATTGCTGGTCAGGATGCTCGCACTCGCCGACCCGCCCATCTGGCCCCAGACATAAGGAGCGAGGCCCACGCCGTTGCCTACGCAAACAGGAACGCGCCCCTGCAGGTTGGGCAGCATGAAAGTTGTTGTGCCGTTCCCGCCAAAAGTTGTCCCCAGCAGCGAGAACAGCGCGGTGTACTGACTGATCGAAAGAGTCTGCCCGTTGCACAAAAACCAGCCCACGGGCGCAAAGTTGAATCCAACCATTCTGATTTCGCCAAGAAACGGTTCGCTCATGTCACTCTCCTTGTTCTTGAAACCCTATCCGCGCGTCGGGAAGATACCCTGCATCGCGATGATGAAGTAGATGGCCAGGTAGGGCGGCTCAATGCCGATAGGCACGCTGCCGCCCGCCGCTCCGGTCTGGTAGGTGGCCCCGTTTTGCCCTGAAACCGCACTCGCCGCATAGCCCATGGTTGCGGCCGTCTCGCCCCGTTCGCCGCCGGTTATCGTCGTCACATTTACAGCCGGGTAGGCTGCCACCGGGCTACTCGCGGATCCGTTCGCGTTGGAAACGGGCGGCGTCACCGGGTGCGTGTGCGGCGGCAGATTGTTGGTCAGGATTGTCACATTCGCCGAGCCGCCCTGTTCGCCCAAGCTGTAGACCGGGAGTCCCGCTCCGCTCCCGGCGTGCAAGGGCACGCGCCCCTGCAGATCCGGCAGCGCAAAGGTTTGAACTCCGTTACCGCCAAAAGTCGTGCCCAAAAGCGCAAAAAGGGCCGTGTTCTGCGTAATGGAAAGCAACTGCCCGTTGCACAGGGCCCAGCCTTGCGGCGCAAAGCCAAAGCCGACCATCCTGATTTCACCCAAATACTGATCGCTCATG
Source organism: Occallatibacter sp. (assembly GCA_035508555.1). GTDB lineage: Bacteria > Acidobacteriota > Terriglobia > Terriglobales > Acidobacteriaceae > Telmatobacter. The sequence goes on from DATJMU010000186.1 coordinate 2,731, forward strand.
TTGACTCCCTACTCATCCGGCGGCGTCTTTCGGCACCGGCGTTTCAAAGATGCGGCCGCGCCGCCGCAATGTTTGGGACTAACCTCCAGGCTGAGACGGCGGCGAGGCTGAAGATCCGACGACGGTGATGCAGTATCTTTGATCGACCGGAGAGGACGTCATTTGCGGAGGCGGACCGGTGTAGTCCGGAACAACATCGGCACTCGCGGTGGCATCGACCAGGTTGTAGACTCCCGGTTCGATGGATCTGCTCGCGGGCACGGTCACCTCGATATGAAAGTATCCAGTTCCCAGTGCTGAGATACTCGCGCTGGAATGCCGCCCGCCCGCAAAGAGATTCTCGCGTGTGAGGTGCACGCCGTCATCTGCTAACTTCGCGAATGTCAGTCCGAAATTACGCAGGCCGGTCACCGGCCATATCGGATCAAAGAGTGGGTTCACGTCGAGGGAAACGCTGTCCCCTGGATGCACCTCGGGACAGGTATCGGAGACGAGCGGAATCGTTTTGGGGTGCGCCGGCGATTGCGCCGGCGAGAGGGTGCAGGCCATCGCCAGCAAGCTCAGGCCGCCAAGAACCGCCCTGGCTCGCGTCGCGATTGTTGGTCCGTGAATCATGTCCGTTCCCCTATGCTTCCCGCTTCAGCCCTGCCTGCTATTTCAAGTTCGATCGATGAAAGCCCGGCGCTTCAATGAGACATCCTGTTTGTTGGCATCTGCCGCTTCGTCGCGTCGATACCTGCCTCATTTACAGACAAACTCGGTGCTGTAATTCAACTGAGGAGTGTCGCTCGTCTGCGTATACTCAAATTCGATCAAGTCGCCCGCGGTCACGCTGAAAGTGTGGGTTGAGTCCGAACAGGTCGCAGAGGCTCCAAGTGTTGCGGTGTTGTTGTTCACCGTACATGCCATTCCCGTACTCGCTCCGTTGTGAATGACAGTGAACGTGGAACTGTCTGTGCCAAGGTAGCTGCCATCCGACTCGATCGATTCCACTTCCAGGAGACTTGCAGTGCAGGTCGCGGGCGCGAAGAGGTACCCGGAATAGATTGTCTCCGAAGAGCCTGTTGATGGGCCACCGGGAAGGGTGGCGGTCGGGGACACGTAGAAAGTCGACACGGAAAAGGGACTGACGAAGTTCCCCACCCAGGTAAACGCGTTGGTCCCGCCCGCCGGTCCGGTCGGCCCGGTAGCGCCATTCGTGCCGTTCGCTCCTGTCGGTCCCGCAGGTCCGGTAGCACCGGCCGGTCCCGTGGCGCCTGTTGCTCCCGTCGCGCCCGCATTTCCCGGAAGTCCTGCTGAACCCGTCGCTCCCGTGGCTCCCGTAGCCCCTGCCGGCCCGGTCGGACCGGTTGCGCCGGTCGTCCCGTTGACCTCCGGCCCCAGCAGGTACACCATGAGGGGCGAGTTATTGGCGCCCGACTCCAGTGCAATGCCCACCACTTGGCCGCTGGTGGGATAAAGCGCGCCCACATCCCGGCACCAGCCATCGCGGTCTGTACTCGCCTGGACGTAATCGCCTGCGACCACCGACCCGCCGGTGTTGTCGTCAGAGAACTGGCAGGTCGTCGGTCCCGAGAACTGCACCGTTACGCTGCCGCCGCTTCCGCCGGAGCTTGTCGCTATGCCGAGAACCCCGGTCTGTGGCGACGTATAAGACTCCTGGACCACGTTGGAACCGCCGCCCACGAAGGTCACGAGGTTGTTGGTTCCGGGAACACCGGTGGAACAAGTTGAACCCGTAACACAGGCGGTGAAGGTGGAGAAGTTGCCTGCGGGGCCTGTCATGCCGGTTGCGCCTGTGGCCCCGGTCGCTCCCGCGGCTCCCGCCGCGCCCGTCGGTCCCGACGGACCGGTCACGCCTGCCGCCCCATTTGCGCCCGTCGGCCCCGTGGGTCCAGCCACGCCCGGATTCCCCTGCGCCCCCGTAGGTCCTTGCATCCCTTGAAGTCCCTGCGCGCCTGTAGGGCCTGTCGCTCCGGTTACGCCCGCAGCCCCCGTGGCCCCCGTCGCGCCGGCCGCGGCAACCTCCTGCCACTCTCCCGGGGTAGGCGGCAGGTTGCCCATATTGCCGTTTGTCAGCGAGATCCACGTGGATCCCTGTGCACTCGCAAGGCACTGGTTAGGGGACGGAGCCCCAACCGGGCAATAGACCACATCGCCGATGCTGTAACTGGTGTTGCTGTTGTAGTTTGCCACCGTCCCAATGGTGCCGGTTGCCCCCGTCACACCCGTTGGTCCTGTCGCCCCGCTCGCGCCCGCCGTCCCAGTGGATCCCGTCGCCCCTGTGGCCCCGGTCGCACCCGTCGCCCCGCTCGCCCCTTGAATCCCCTGGATGCCTGTTGGCCCCGTCGGCCCCGTAGCCCCCGTAGCCCCGTTCGCGCCATTCGCGCCCGTCGGCCCGGTCGGCCCGATCGGCCCTTGGATGCCCTGCGTGCCCGTCGGTCCCTGAATCCCCTGCGGTCCCTGCGCGCCCGTCGGTCCCTGCATGCCCGCGATCCCCTGGACTCCCTGCGCCCCCGTGGGACCGGTCGCCCCCGTCGGCCCCTGCGACGTCACCGTAATGTCCAGCCGCGCCTCGTGACTGGTCTCCTGGTTCTCCTTCGAGTCGAAGACCACATCGCCCGAGCTCGTCGTCAGCGCGATGCCGAAATCGTTCGCGGGCGTCGTCACCCATCCCTGCACCAGCGAGGTCACGTCCACGGTGATAAACTGCCCGGTCACCGGCGTGAACGAGGCCACTGCCGACCCCAGCGTCGGTATCGTCGTGTAGGTCACCGACGACTCGCTCCACGCGCTCGTCACCGGCGCCACCGTCACCACACCCGACTTGTTCACCCGGTTCACATACACCGTCAGCGTCGCCTTGGCGATCTGGCTGGCCGTGGTCCCCGATGGCAGAGACGACAGGTCGAACTCGATCAGCGACGTGCTCCCGCTGCTCACGTACAGGTTCGACAGACGGCCGAAGTTGATCGACGCAAAAGTGCTGTTCACTGTGGCGTCGCCGGTCACCGGGGCCTGCGTCGCGTACGCCGCGCACGCCGACATTGCCAGTCCGGCTGCCACCGCCATCCACCGCATCGGAATCCACTGCGACGCTCTCTTTGGGGCACGCTCGTTCATTCGCTTCTCTCCTGCATGTCGAGACCCGTACCTAACCTGCCGCGCGCCCTTCCAGACACGCGCCCTCGCGGCCATACATCACCGCATCGCTGCGGCCTTCTGCATCGGTCTCTGGATCGAGAGATTGCACACTCGCGTCTTTCTGCGCGTGTATTCGTTATCCCTCTTTAAAATCTCTGAGCTGACTTGAGGGGGAATCGCTGCCGGCTCGAAGCCGGCCTCGGACTGCTGGTGCAAAGTGGGGAAAATGCAACGTCTCCCGTATATAGGAAATGCCCACCGTTAAGCAAGAGAATTCTTGTCAATTTCTTACCACTTCCGTTCACCTCTGTGAACTTTGGAGGAACGCGCGCCTTCATGAAGCTTTCGTTATCTTTCCGCGTGATCCGCATCACGCGCAGCCGCCATCTGCTCGATGCCCACGCCGCGTCCCGCCGCCTTCGAGCCCGGCTCGCCCTCACCCCATCTGCCTGTGCAACCATAGCAAAAACTGGCAGAATATCTGCGTAGCCGATGCATCCTAACCATCCTCTCGTTCCGGAAATGCGGAGGCCGGCCGTCTTTCGTTCCAGGCAGGCACTCTGGCTCGCCGTCATCGCTCTGGCGGTCTGGGCCGTCTACTCCAACTCCTTCCATAACTCGTTCCACTTCGACGACTCCCACACCATCGTCGACAATCCCTACATCCGCAGCCTGCGCAACCTTCCCCGCTTCTTCACTGACGCCTCCACCTTCAGCATCCTTCCTTCGCACCGCACCTACCGGCCCTTCGTCTCCGCCTCCCTCGCGCTCGACTACGCCATCGGCCGCGGCTACAACCCCTTCTGGTTCCATCTCTCCACCTTCCTCGTCTTTCTCCTCCAGCTCGCCTTCATGGACGCGCTCTTCACCACCATCCTCAACGCCGCGCGCCCCGGCCCCGCTCCCGCCAACCGTTACGTCTCCTTGCTGGCAGTCGCCTGGTACGGCCTCCATCCCGCCATGGCCCAGACCGTGAACTACATCATCCAGTGCGGCGACATCTATTGCACCCTCGGCGTCGTTGTGGCCCTCGCCGTCTACGCGCGCCGCCCCGCTTGGCGAAACTTCGGCCTCTATCTCGTGCCCTTCGCCTTCGCCATGCTCAGCAAGCCCCCGGCTGCCGTCTTTCCGCTCCTGCTCTTTCTCTATCTCATCCTCTTTGAGCTGGAGGGCGCCGGCCGTTACGCGCGCGCCGCCCTGGCTGTGCTCCCCTCCCTCATCGCCTGCGTCGCGCTCCTCGCCCTGCAGGCCGCCATGACTCCCAAAACCTTCGTACCGTCCACGATTTCAAACTTCTCTTACTGCATCACCCAGCCCTTCGTCCTGATGCGCTACTTCGGCGCCCTCTTCCTGCCTATCCATCTCAACGTCGATACCGACCTGCAGCCCTTTGCCTCCATCAACGGTGAGGCCCTGCTCGGCTTTCTCTTCGTGGCCGCCCTGCTGGCCCTCGCCTGGCTCACCGCCCGCCGCCGCATCTTGCGTCCCATCGCCTACGGCCTGCTCTGGTTCCTCGTCGGCTCGCTGCCCACCTCGGTCTACCGCCTCTCCGAAGTCGAAAACGACCATCGCATGTACCTGCCTTTCGTCGGCCTGGTCCTCGCCGTCGCCTGGGCAAGCTATCTCGCGGTCGAAAGACTGGGGGCAGGGAAGTACAGCAGGGCCGTCTGGCGCACGGCCACAGCCGCCGCACTTATTCTGCTCACGGCCTACGCCGTCGGCGCCCACCTCCGCAATCGGGTCTGGCGCACCGAGGAGTCCCTCTGGCTCGACGACGTGCAGAAGTGCCCCCGCAACGGCCGCGGCCTCATGAACTACGGCCTCACCCAGATGGAGAAAGGCGCCTACGCGCGGGCGCTCTCCTATTTTCAGCGCGCACTCGTCTACACGCCCAACTACTCCACTCTCGAGATCAATCTCGGCGTAGTCCTGGGCGCGATGAACCGCCCCGCCGAGGCCGAGCAGCACTTCCAGCGCGCCCTCGCCCTCGCCCCCGCCGACGACCAGGCCCGCTACTACTACGGCCGCTGGCTCTTTCAACAGCGCCGCGTTCCCGATGCCGTCCTGCAGCTCAAGACCGCCGTCGCTCTCAACCCTTCACTGCTTCAAGCCCGCGACCTGCTCGCCGCGGCCCTCGATGCCGAGGGCGACCCCGCCGGCGCCCGCGCCACGGCCGCCGCCACGCTCAAAGTCTTCCCCGCGGACGCGACCGCCCGCGCTGTCCTCGCCGGCTCCGGCCCGCGCAACGCCGATTACTGGATCAACGCCTCGCTGGTCCAGTACCGCGGCGGCAACTTCAGCCAGTGCCTCGAGGACGCCCAGCGAGCGCTCGCCATCGATCCCCGCTCCGCCGCCGC
>DATJMU010000187.1:0-17328 GCA_035508555.1 Occallatibacter sp.
TTGGTGGTGACGCCGAAACGGCCGCTGGCGACCTGCTTGACGGCGCTGCGCCGCAGGTCGCCGTTGGGATCAGGCTTGAAGCGCGCTTCGTCTTCGCCGCCCTCGCCGGTGTTCGACATGCCACCGAGGCGGTTCATTGCGATAGCGAGGGTTTCGTGGGCCTCTTTACTGATGGAGCCGAAGCTCATGGCGCCAGTAGTGAAGCGCTTGACGATTTCTTTAGCCGGCTCAACCTCTTCGATGGCGAGAGGCTTGTCAGAATATTTGAGCTTGAGCAGGCCGCGCAACGTGCAAAGGTTGCGGTTCTGATTGTCGATGAGGTCGGTGTATTCCTGGAACGTGGCGGGGTTGTTGGTGTTGACGGCGTGCTGCACCTTGCTAATGGTGAGCGGGTTGAGCAGGTGATACTCGCCGCCTTCGCGGTACTGATAGTGGCCGCCGACAGCAAGGTCGGTTTCAGATTCAGTAAGGGGCTGGAATGCGTAGGCGTGCTTCATCTGCGCTTCGCGGGCGAGCACATCGAGGCCGACGCCTTCAATGCGCGATGCGGTGCCGGGGAAATAGGTCTCGATAAGAGACTGGTTGAGGCCGACGGCTTCAAAAACCTGCGCGCCACGATAGCTCTGGAGCGTTGAAATGCCCATTTTGGAGAAGGTTTTGAGCAGGCCTTTTTCGATGGCCTTGATGAAGTTTTTCTCGGCGTACTCGGCGGTGACTTTTTCGGGCAAAAGGCCGCGGCGCTTGAGGTCGTGGATGGTCTCGATGGCGAGATAGGGGTTGATGGCGCTGGCGCCGTAACCGATCAAGAGCGCGAAGTGCATGACCTCGCGGGGCTCGCCGCTCTCGATGATGAGGGCGACCTGGGTGCGGGTTTTCTCGCGGACCAGGCGGTTGTGGACAGCGGCCATGGCGAGCAGGCTGGGGATGGGGGCGTAGGTGGAGTCAATGCCGCGATCGGAGAGGATGAGCAGCGTGTAGCCGGAGGTGACGGCGTGGGAGGCGCGGGCGCTCAGGTCGTCGAGCGCGCGGCGGAGGCCCTCTTCGCCGTCGGCGGCGCGGAAGAGCGCGGGCAGGGTGGTGGCGAGCAGGTCGCCCGACGAGATGCGGCGCAGCTTTTCGAGGTCGCGGTTGGAGAGGATGGGGTGCGTGAGCTTGAGGGTGTGGCAGTTTTCGGGCGCCTCGTTGAGGATGTTGCGCTCGGTGCCGATGTAGCTGATCAGCGACATGACGAGCTCTTCGCGGATGGGGTCGATGGGCGGGTTGGTGACCTGCGCGAAGAGCTGGCGGAAGTAGTTGAAGAGCGGCTGGGGATGATCGGATAGACATGCCAGGGGCACATCGGTGCCCATGGAGCCGATCGGCTCCTGGCCGTTGGCGGCCATGGGGGCGAGGAGGATGCGGAGATCCTCTTCGGTGTAGCCCTGGGCGCGCTGGCGGCGGAGCAGGGTCTCCTGGTTGGAGGCGATGATGCGGGCGGGCTCGGGGAGTTCGTCGAGGGTGACCTGTTCCTGCTTGAGCCAGTCGGCGTATGGCTGGCGGGCGGCCAACTGCTTCTTGATCTCGGCGTCGGAGACGATGCGCTTCTGGATCGTATCGACGAGGAACATGCGGCCGGGCTGGAGACGGCCCTTCTTGCGGATGTCTTCGGCGGGCACGTCGAGGACGCCGGTCTCGGAGGCGAGGACGACGATGTCGTCCTTGGTGACGATGTAGCGGCCGGGGCGAAGGCCGTTGCGGTCGAGGGTGGCGCCGATGACGCGGCCGTCGGTAAATGCGATTGCGGCGGGTCCGTCCCAGGGTTCCATCAGGGAGGCGTGGTACTCGTAGAAGGCGCGCTTGTCCTCGTCCATGTCGGGATTGCCGGACCAGGCTTCGGGGATGAGCATGGCCATGACGTGGGGCAGGGAGCGGCCGGACTGGTAGAGGAACTCGACGGCGTTGTCGAGGGAGGCGGAGTCGCTGCCGCCAGCGACGACGACGGGATAGAGCTTGTCGATCTGGCCGTCGTGCGCGGAGTGCCTCATGACGCCCTGGCGGGCGTTCATCCAGCTTACGTTGCCGCGGATGGTGTTGATCTCGCCGTTGTGGGCGACGTAGCGATAGGGGTGGGCCAGCTTCCAACTCGGGAAGGTGTTGGTGGAGAAACGCTGGTGGATGAGGCAGAGGGCGCTTGTGACGAGCGGGTTGGCGAGCTCGAAGTAAAAGCGCTCGATCTGCGGGGCGAGCATGAGGCCCTTGTAAATGATGGTGCGGCAGGAGAACGAGGGGACGTAGAAGGTCTCCTTGTCCTCGATGTCGGAGTCAGCGATTTCATTTTCGGTGCGGCGGCGGATGCGATAGAGCAGGCGCTCGAAGGCCTCTTCGTCCAGGCCTTCAGGGCGAGTGACAAAGAGTTGCTCGATGTAGGGCTGGGAGTTGCGGGCCTCGCGGCCGATGGCGTCGCCGTTGACGGGTGTGTCGCGCCAGCCGAGGACCTTGACGCCTTCCTCCTGGCTGATGCGCTCGAAGACGCCTTCGCACTGGAGGCGGCTGTGTTTTTCAACGGGCAGGAAGCACATGGCTACGCCGTAGGCGCCGGAGGCGGGAAGCTGCCAGCCGAGCTCGCCGCACTCGCGTGCGAAGAAGACGTGGGGGATCTGGATGAGGATACCGGCGCCGTCGCCCGTCTCGGGGTCGCATCCGGCCGCGCCGCGATGGGTGAGGTTGATGAGGACCTCGATGCCCTTGCGGATAATTTCATGGCTCTTTTCGCCGCGAATGCTGGCGACGAAGCCCATGCCGCAGGCGTCGTGCTCGTTTTGCGGATGATAGAGGCCCTGCGGCGGCGGCGGTCCAAAGCGACGGTGCAATGGTTTCATGGCGGCCTTTCCCACGGGAGTTTCCCGAATCGTGTGTCAGCCTGGTACAGAGAGTACACACCCGCGATGCGATTCCGGCTACGGAGATCGCCCTGTACAGCATCGAGAGGCTTGCCTGAGCAGCCTTAGCCGCGGGCGGGACTAGACTGAATCTTTAATATATCGAAAAATTGAATTCGGCGCTGAGGCGATGGGACTTATCCTGGTGAATTCCGGAGGCGCAGACGCGTCGCCCCTAGCGTATGTTGCGGATTCCGTGCCGTATACTGGCGCTTCAGAGACGCTCGGGCAGATGCCGGCACAAAAATGCGCGAAGAAGACCTGGGTCGAAGATTGGGCATGAGGGCGGTTGCGGTGGGCAGAGAGGAAAAGTGCGAGGCGCGGCAGTTCTGGCTGCGGACGCTGCTGGCGATCGGCATCCTGTGGGGGTTTCTGCCGTTCGTGATGGCGCCGTTTATCACGCGCGGGCCAAGCGACACCTACTTCGATGTGAGCGTGTCGGTGATCAACTCGCTGACCATGCTGCCGGCGAGCGTGTTGGCGTTCTGGCGGCGGCGCGCGGCGTGCGTGTGGCTGAGCGTGAACGGGGTGCTGCTGGGGGCGGGGCTGGCGGAGTACCTGATGCGGATGCATCAGTTCCATGCGGGGATGATCTTGCAGGTGGCGGGGCCGATCGTTTACGCAATTCTGCTTGACGTCTTCGAACTGCGGGGATGGCCACCGGCGCTGAATCGGCGGAGCGCGGGCGCAAGGCGAGGATGAAAGCGCAGGGCGGAGGCGGCCCGGATGGAGCCGACCGGCTGCAGCGGCGAGGGCAGAAGCTCTTGCATTGAAACGAAATGACGGCCGAGCGGGGGCGTACCTCAGCGATCGTCGCGAGTGATATAATCACTTGGCAGGCGCGCCGGGCGCGCCGGTATTCTTAGAGTTTCTGAGGTTGACATGTCCGGCCACTCGAAATGGGCCACCATCAAGCACAAGAAGGGCGCGCTCGACGCCAAGCGCGGCAAGATATTCACACGGCTGATCAAGGAAATCACCATCGCCGCCCGGAGCGGCGGAGATCCGGATGGCAACCCGCGGCTGCGGACGGCGATTCTGGCCGCGAAGGCCGAAAACATGCCGGCCGACAACATCAAGCGGGCGATTCAGCGCGGCACCGGAGAACTGGAAGGCGCCACCTACGAGGAGATCACCTTCGAGGGGTACGGGCCGGGCGGCGTGGCGATCATTGTGGAAGTGCTGACTGACAACCGCAACCGCGCGGTGAGCGAGATCCGCCACGCCTTCTCGAAGAATGGCGGAAACCTGGGCGAGTCGGGGTCGGTGCGATTCATGTTCTCGAAGAAGGGGCTGATCGCGGTTGAGAAGCCGGTGGCTACTGAAGAGCAGTTGATGGACATCGTGCTGGAGCACGGCGGCGAGGACCTGAACGATGAGGGCGACACCTGGGAGATTATTACCGATCCCGGGGGTTACGAAGGGGTGCTGACGGCCGTCAAAGCCGCGGGGATTCCGACGGTGGCGAGCGAAGTGACGATGCTGGCCTCGACCTACAACAAGCTGGAGGGCAGCGCGGCGAGCCAGATGGTGCGGCTGCTGGAGGCCCTGGAAGACAGCGACGACGTGCAGAACGTTTACTCGAACTTCGATATGGACGCGGCGCAGATGGAGGCCGCGGCAGGATAAGGCGGAACGAGAGGCAGTGAAAAGGCCGCCCGGTTGAGGCGGTCTTTTTTTGATTGCAAAGATGTCCAATGAGAAGGGAAGAGCATTGATTCGAGGCGTGAGGCTTCTTGTGTTGGTACTTGTGGCGGGATCGGTCTTTGCGTCCGCCGAAACCCTTTCCAGCGATCAGAGCGCGGCGGCCGCGAACCCCGTGGCCCGGGTTCGCGACAAGATGAGCTGGGAGTACGGGCCGTTCGTGAACTGGGGCATGGGCGTGGGCAACCGGTCGGACTTCAAGTTCCTGTGGAGCGGCGTTCAGTTGGGCAAGCCGCTGACGCCGGTGATCAAGGCGGGGATCTTCAGCGGGCAGTTCGAGCTGGGCGGCAACATCATGCCGTTGTGGGTCGCCTTCACGCCGGCGCCGCACGAACAGACGTTTAACTTTGACGGGCAGTCGTACGAGGCGCCGGAAGGCGGGGGCACGTACCACGGGCTGGCGATGACGCCGGTGATCCTGCGCTGGAACTTTCTGACGCGGTCGCGGTGGATTCAGCCATGGTTTCAGGGGGCGGGTGGGCTGATCTATACGTTTCACAAGTTCCCGCCGGATCAACTGGTGCCGCACGGAACGCCGGGAGGCACCTCGGTGTGGAACTTCGCCCCGCAGGGAGGGGTAGGCTTTCACTATTTCACGCGCGAGCGGCAGTCGATTGACCTGGGAGTGAATGCCGTGCATATCTCGTCGGCATCGCTGGGCGACCGCAATCCCGGCGTGAACGCGAGCATTCAGATTCAGATTGGTTACACGTTCTGGAGGTGACGCCGCGGAGGAACGGGAAGCCTTGATAGCCGCGGGGTCGAGTGAAGATGAGCGAACCGGTAGTCGAGTGCGTGCCGAACTTTTCGGAGGGGGTGAACGCAAGGCGCGTGGAGGCCATCGTGGCGGCAATGCGCGTGGACGGGGCGCACCTGCTGGACTGGTCGATGGACCCCGATCATAACCGCTCGGTGGTGACGATGGCGGGCGAGCCGGCGGCGGTGGTGGAGGCGGCTGTGCGCGGCGCGGGAAAGGCCGCCGAGCTGATCGACCTGACGCGGCAGCAGGGCGTGCATCCGCGCATCGGCGCCGCGGACGTGATACCGTTTGTGCCGGTCTCCGGGATCAGACTGGAGCAGTGCGTGCTGCTGGCGCGGCAGGCGGGGCTCGAGATCTGGCGGCGGTTCGGGGTGCCGGTGTACTTTTACGAGGCAGCGGCGTCGCGGCCGGACCGGGCGAATCTGGAAGACGTGCGGCAAGGGCAGTTCGAAGGGCTGCGGGATGCGGTGCGCAACGATCCCTCGCGGCATCCGGACCTGGGGGGGCCAGGGCTGCACCCGACGGCCGGGGCGTGCGCGGTGGGGGCGCGGAAGTTTCTGGTGGCCTACAACATCTATCTTGACTCGGCCGATGTGTCGGCGGCGCGGGCTATCGCGCGAGAGATCCGGGCCTCATCAGGAGGACTGAAGGGCGTGAAGGCGCTGGGAGTCCTGGCGCAGGGGCGGACGCAGCTCTCGATGAACATCACGGATTTTCACGCGACGCCACTCGCGAAGGTGTACAGCAGGGTTGCCGAACTGGCGGCGCGGCACAAGACAACGCTGGCGGAATGCGAGGTGGTGGGGCTGCTGCCGGAGGCGGCTTGCGAGCGGCAAAGCGAATGGATGCGTCAATTGGCAAGGTTCGATCCAGAGGCGAAGATCCTCGAGCGGCGCCTGCGGTCCCCGCTCGCCTGGCCCGACCAGACGATGAAGGCGGGGTGAGTTTGCGCGCCGGCGGGGGAAAAATCCCGCCGCGTACAATTGAGTTGAGGATGGAAGCCCCCGGCGCAGTCAGCGGCGGGGCGGAGCCGGACAGGCAAGGGATTGGCTGGACTCGATACGAGGAGCAATCGCCTTCCAGAGGAGAGGATTGTTGAAGGCATTTTTCAGGATTTCGTTAGCGCCGGCGTTGTTGCTGGTGGCCACCGTGGCGCACGCAGCGCAGCTCTCGACCGACGCGCGGTCGGCGATTCCGTACAACGTGCAGCAACTGGTGGTGATCGACTACACGGCGATGCAGAACTCGAACTCGGCGATAGCGCTCAGGGACCGGGTGATGCCGCCCGAACTGAAGCAGTTCGACGATGCGCTGAGCAAGTTCACGGTGACCACGAGCGGGGGGGGCAGCATCGACCAGTACGTGGATGTGCTGGCGTTTGCGCTGTACAGGACCTCGAATTCGAGCGACGACCTGAACACGGTGGGGATTGCGCAGGGGCAGTTCCCGGTGCAGGACATCATGGCGAACTTCCAGAAGAAGAAGATCAAGCCGGCGGTGCTGCGCAGCAACAATATTTATCCGATGGGCAAGTCGGGAATGACGTTCTGTCTCGTGGATCCCTCGACGATGATCTTTGGCGGCAGCGACGCGGTGAAGGCGGCGCTGAATGCGCGGGACGGGCTGGCGCAGAACATGCTGACCAACCAGCCGATGATGGGCGCCATGCAGTCGGTGGACTCCGAGGCGCTGTGGAGCATCCTGGACGGGCAGGGCACGCAGACGATGATGAAGCAGGTGCTGGGGCAGGCCGGCTCGGTGACCGATTTCGACACGGTGCGGAAGCGGCTGCAGGAGTCGTGGTACACGATGGACTTTAGTCATGGGGTGAACTTCGACCTGACGATCGTGACGGGCGACGCGTTCTCGGCGGCCACGATGTCGTCGCTGCTGACGGCGGCGATCATGGTGCGCAAGATGAGCAGCACCGCCGCGGAGAAGCAGGCGTTGACGGACACGACCGTGGACGCGAACGGGGGGCAGCTTTCCATCCAGTTCGCGGCGTCGGACACGGAGTTTGCCAGCCTGCTGAAGTCGCCGCTCTTCCAGAGCATGGTGCACTGAGGCAGGAACGGCTGAGTCGATTCAAATCGTCACGCATTCAATGCGGCACCGAAAGGCAGCCCAGGCGAAGTGTGCTTATTGGTTGCTGGGCGGGGGCGTAAGGTGGGCATGGAACTCGACCTTGCCGCCGGGCAACAGGTCGATTTCGAGCGAGCCTTGCTGCTTTTCGTAGAGCGTGGGGCCCGTGACCGTGTACTGATGGCGCTGAGCGCCAGTGTATGCGACGGTGAGCGGGCCCTGGTCGCGAAACTGAAGGCGCTGGTGGTACTGAGCGCCGGGGGCCATGGAGTCGACGCCGAAGCTGGCGCTGGGATAATCGACCTCAAGCAGATTGACGACGGCGCCGGTGCGGTTGACGACGGTGGTGCAGACGAGATAGGCGCGGCAGCCGGCCAACGCGAGGAAGCAAGGCATGAGCAGTGCGGCGGCCAGGGCCGCACGCGGACGGCCTGAGTTTGTCATTGGGGCGTCTCCCCAGGTTGAGCTTCACTTTCGGTTTTGGACTGCGGCGCAATCTGCTTTTCGAGGCGATCGAGGCGCTTGAGAAGCTCGGGCAGGCGCTGAAAGATGGCCGTGGCGCGCAGCCAGACGCGATTGTCGAAGCCGGGCGAGCCGGAGATCATCTTGCCGGGGGGCACGTCGTGGGAGACGGCGGACTGGGCGGTGAGGATGACGCCGTCGCCGACGGAGCAGTGGCCGGCGATGCCGACCTGGCCGGCGAGAATCACGTTGTTGCCGATGAAGGAAGAGCCAGCGAGACCGGTCTGGGCACAGAGAAGTGTGTCGTGGCCGACGCGCGAGCCGTGGCCCACCTGGACCAGGTTGTCGATCTTGGCGCCGTCGCCGATCTCCGTGGCGCCGACGGTGGCGCGGTCGATGGTGGCGTTGGCCTGCACGTCCACACGATCGCCGATAAGGACGGGGCCGGATTGGGGAATCTTCTCCCAGTGGCCGGCTTCACTTTTGGAGAAGCCGAAGCCGTCGGCGCCGACGATGGCCCCGTTTTCAAGCGTGACGTGATCGCCGAGGATGCAGTGCTCGCGGACGACGGCATGGGCGTGGGCGAAAAAATAGCTGCCTGCCTGGACACCCGGGTAGAGGACCACGTGCGGGAGCAGGGTGGCGTGGGGCCCGATGCGAACATTGGGACCGATGACCACGTAAGCGCCGATGTGGGCACCTTCTCCGATCTCCGCGGAAGGATCGACGACGGCGGTAGCATGGATGCCGGGAGGGTAGGCGGGCGGCTGATAGAAGAGGGCGAGAGCGCGGGAGAAGGCGTGATAGGGATTAGCGATGCGGAGAGTGGCGGCGGGGATCTCCTGAAAGTCGGGTTCGACGAGGACGGCGGCGGCGTGGGTTTTGCGGGCAAGGCCGGCGTACTTGGGGTTGGCGACGAAGGTGATTTCAGAGGGGCCGGCTTCTTCGATGCCTTTGACGCCAGTGACTTCGAGGTCCGCGTCGCCGCGCAGCTCCGCGCCCAAACGGCTTGCCAGCTCGCCTAGCTTCATTGATGAGATTGTACCGCCCTGGCGTGGAGGAGCTACGGCATGGAGATGGCCGGACGAGCGGACGGCGCAACCACGGGAGCTTCGCCCGGCGCAGGCGCGGGCGCCTGCAGTGTGTGGCCGGCAGACTCGGCTACGCGAAGGACCTCGTTGGGCGCGATGCCGAGAATGAGAGTGGAGCAAACCGCAAGACCGAGGGCCGCGGCCACGGCTGCACCGATCTGGGGCTTGGGCGCCGGGGGCTGATCGTGATTGGCCGCCGGCTTTTGCGCGGAGACGAAGGCGAAACGCAGATAGTAAGCTGCGGCGATGCCGGAGTTGAGTAGGCCAATGAGGGCAAGGATGACGGCGCCGCCGCCGATGGCGGCCGAGAAGGCGTAGAACTTGCCGAAGAAGCCGCCGGTGAAGGGGATTCCGGTGAGGGAGATGAGGAAGAAGATGAGTACGCAGCCGAGGACGGGAGCACGGTAGATGAGGCCGCGGTAGTCGCCGACCATGGGGAGCTTCTCGTCGTATCCGCTGACGACGGTGACGACGGCGAAGATGCCGATGTTCATGGCGGCGTAAGCGGCGGTGTAGAAGGCGGCGGCGGCGATGCCGGTGGAACCGACTCCGGCGAAGGCGGCGAGAAGATAGCCGGCGTGGGCGATCGAGGAGTAGGCCAGCATGCGCTTGATGTTCTGCTGGCGCAGGGCGGCCAGGTTGCCGATGGTCATGGAGAGGACGGCGACGACCCAGAGCAGCGGCGACCAGAGGGCGTGGAGGCTGGGAAACATCTGGTAGACGATGCGCAAGAGGAAGGCGAACGCGGCGACCTTGGGAGCGGTGGAGAGCAGCGCGACCACCGGCGCAGGCGCGCCCTCGTAGACGTCGGGGGTCCAGATGTGGAAGGGGCTGGCGGAGACCTTGAAGAGGATGCCCACGAGCATGAAAGCGAGCGCGGCGTCGACGAAGAGGCGGTTGGGTGCGGTGGCGGCCGTGTGGGCGATCTCGTAGATCTGGGTGGTGCCGGTGGCGCCGAAGATGAGGGCGATGCCGTAGAGCAGGAAGGCGGTGGCGAAGGAGCCGAGCAGGAAATACTTGATGGCGGCCTCGGGGCCGCGGCCGGTGGTCTTGCGGAAGCCGGCGAGGATGTAGGTGGCAATGGAGGAGATCTCGAGAGCAATGAAGACGAGGAGCAGCTCGACCGCACCGGTGAGCAGGCACATGCCGACGGCGCTGAAGACGCTGAGGGCGTAGAACTCGCCCTGGTGGTGGGTGTCGTCGGGGAGGGTGTCGAGCGAGATGAGGATGGCCACGAGGACGAGGCCGCAGATGAGGACGTGAAAGAAGATGGTGAAGGCGCTGGTCTCGACGGTGCCGAAGAAGCCAGTGCCCTCGGGCATGAGGAACTGGAGGAGGCTGGCGTAGAGAGCGCAGGTGGCGCCAGCGGCGGCGACCCAGCCGAGATGGCGGCGCGGCCATGCGGGCGGCAGCGATGCATCGACGAGCATGATGAGGACGCCGGTGAGGGTGAGGACGACCTCAGGCAGAATGCGGAGGATGCTGGGAAGTTCGTTCACTGGATGGCCTCCGCGGGCGTGGTGTTTGGACTTGAGGCGGGTGTCTTTAAGGGGCTCTTGGATTGCGCCGGCTGCGATACAAGCGGCCCGTGAACGCCAGTTTGGATGGAGGAGAACCAGAGAGAGGGTGCGACACCCATCACGAGCATGAGGACGGCGAGCGGGGCGACGCCAGCGAGCTCGCGGAAGCCAAGATCGCCGGGGCTGTTGGCATGGACGAGTTCGCTCTCCGCGCCGTAGAAGATGCGCTGGACGAGCCAGAGCATGTACGTGGCCCCGAGGATAACGCCGAGGGCGGCGGCGACGGCCCAGCCGTGGCTGACCTCAGTGAAGGTGCTCGAAAGGATGAGAAACTCGCCGACAAAACCGTTGAGGAGCGGCAGGCCGACCATGGCGAGCGAGGCGATGACGAAGAAAGAGACCAGACGCGGAGCCTTGGCCGCAAGCCCGCCATAGGCCTGAATCTGGCTGGTGCCGTAGCGATTTTCGATAGCGCCGAGGAGCAGGAAGAGGGCGCCTTCGACGACGCCGACGTTGAGCATCTGGTAGACGGCGCCGGTCCAGCCGGTGAAGGTGAGGCCGTAGATGCCGAGCACGATCATGCTGTACTCGCTGAAGGCGGCAAAGGCGAGCAGGCGCCAGTAGTCGCGCTGGGCGAGGGCGAGACACGCCCCGTAGAGGATTCCGATGACGGCGAGGGCGATCATGAGGGGCGCGATGGCCTGGGATTGCGCGTGGAACAGTTCCACATGGAAGCGAAGCATGGAGTAGAGGCCGAGCTTGCCGGCGACGACCATGGCAAGGGCGACCGGGGCTTCGTTGAAGGTGTCGGCGATCCAGCCATGGATGGGGAAGACCGGGACCTTCACGGCGAAGGCGACGAGGAAGGCGAGCGAGCACCAGAAGAGGTCGGCGGCGGGCACCCAGCCTTGATTGATGAGGATCTGGAGGTAAACGAAGTTAAAGGTGTGGGTGTGGGCGTAGAGCCAGAGGATGGCGACGAGCAGGGGCGCCGAGGGGATGAAGGTGAAGAGGAAGAATTTGAGCGCGGCGCGGGGGCCGTCTTTGCGGCCGTACATGGCGATGAGGACGGCCATGGGGACGAGCGAGAGCTCCCAGAAGGCGTAGTAGATCATCATGTCGAGCGCAACGAAGACGCCGAACATGGCGGTCTGCTGGACCAGGAAGAGGGAGAAGAAGACCTTGCGGCGCTCTTTGACGGCGTTCCAGCTGGCGAGGACGCCGATGGGGGCGAGCAGGCCGGTGAGGACGACCAGCCAGAGGCTGAGGCCGTCAACGCCGACGTGGTAGAAGATGGCCGGGTCGGCGATCCACTTGTGGTTGACTTCAAACTGGAAGCCGGGCTGGGCGGCGGCGAAGCGAGCGGGCAGATGGAGGGTGAAGGCGAAGGTGACGAGCGAAGTGAGCAGGGCGATCCAGTTGGGGAGCTTGCCTCGGTCGGGCAGAAGGGCGACGAGGATGGCGCCGGCGAGGGGCACCAGCAGGATGACCGTGAGAATCGATTGATTGAGTCCGTCCATGTTCTCAATGCCCCGCCATGTGAATGTGGATTCCGATACCGGCCAGGACCGAGGTCCAGGGAACGACGATAAAGAGCAGGACGGCAGCGGCGGCAGCGGCGAGCCAGGCGGCGTAAGAGCGGATGTTGCCGGACTGCCAGCGCTGCAGGATGGCTCCGGACAACGTGGCCGTGCCGCCCATGAGCCAGACGGCGCCGCCGATGACGGCCTTGTCGATGAAAAAGCCGAGAACGTAGCGCGAGATGACGAAAAGCGGCTTGACGACGGTCCAGCCGTAGAACTCGTCGACGTAGTACTTGTTGAAGAGCAGATTGTAGGCGCCGGGCACGGCTGCGGCGAGCTGCGCGGGACGCTCGGGCTTGCGGCGGTAGTACTTGTCGATGATGAGCCAGCCTTCGAGGGCGAGCAGAACGGCTATGCCGGTGAGGACCCACTCGGTGAGGGCGCTGCCGGATTTGGTGGGCATCTCGCCCAGCACCGGCTCCAGGAATCCGCCGAAGTGCTCGATGCCGATCCAGCCGCCGCAGATGGAGAGCGCGCCCAGGATGGTCATGGGGACGAGCATCGAGGCGGGCGTGGGATGGGGATGGTGGATCTCGGAGCGGGATGTGCCGAGGAAGGTCATGTACCAGAGGCGGAACATGTAGAGGGCAGTGAGCAGCGCTGTGAGGGCGCCGACGCCCCAGAGGAGCTTGCCGCCCGTCCCGTAGTGAAGAAATGCAGCGTAGAGGATGGCGTCTTTCGAGAAGAAGCCGGCAAAGGGCGGAATGCCGCAGATGGCCATGACCGCGGCGGTCATGCAGGCGAAGGTAACCGGCATGGTCTTCCAGAGGCCGCCCATCTTGCGCATGTCCTGCTCGCCGCCAAGGGAGTGGATGACGGCGCCCGCGCCGAGGAAGAGCAGGGCCTTGAAGAAGGCGTGGGTCATCAGGTGGAAGATGGCCGCTGAGTAAGCCGCGACGCCGCAGCCCAGAAACATGTATCCGAGCTGCGAGATAGTGGAGTAAGCCAGCACGCGCTTGATGTCGTTCTGGACCAGGCCCATGGTGGCGGCGAAGAAGGCCGTGGCCGCGCCGACCACCGCAACTGTGCCGAGGGCGAAGGGCGCGTGATTGAACAGAACGTGAGTGCGGCAGATCATGTAGACGCCGGCCGTGACCATGGTGGCCGCGTGGATGAGCGCGGAGACCGGCGTGGGGCCCTCCATGGCGTCGGGCAGCCAGATATAGAGCGGAAGCTGCGCGCTTTTGCCGGTCGCGCCGAAGAGCAGGCAGAGGGCGATGACGTTGAAGACGCCGCCCTGCCAGGCGGGGCTGGCGGCGAGCGTAGCGCTGATCTCGCTGAAGGAAAGCGTGCCGAAGGTGGCCAGCAGCAGGAAGATTCCGATGAGGAAGCCGAAGTCGCCGACGCGGTTGACGATGAAGGCCTTTTTGCCGGCGTTCGAGGCCGAGTCCTTCTGGAACCAGAAGCCGATGAGCAGGTAGGATGCGAGGCCGACGCCCTCCCAGCCGACGAACATGAGCAGCACGTTGCCGGCGAGGACCAGGGCGGTCATGAAGAAGAGGAAGAGATTGAGGTAGCTGAAGTAGCGGGCATAGCCCTTGTCGTCGGCCATATAGCCGACGGAGTAGACGTGGATCAAAAAGCCTACGCCGGTGACGATCAGCAGCATGACCATGGAGAGCTGGTCGAAGACGGAGCCGAAGCTAATGTGCAGTGTGTCGACCGATATCCAGGCCGGAGCATTTTGTTCGGCGACCGGGAGCGCCAGCGAGCCGGACCAGACGAAAAAGGCGTCGCGAGCGACGATCGAGAATGAAAGCAACGGTGCGACAAGCCCTACGAACGTGACCAGGACCTTGGGCAGACGGCCGCCCACGATTCCGTTGATGAGGAACCCGGCGAAAGGCGCAAGCGGGATGAGCCAGAGATAAAGAGAACCGTTCATAGTTTCATCAGGTCGATACGGTCGACGGCCAGCGTAGCGCGGGCGCGGTAGACGGCGATGATGATGGCCAGACCGACGGCGGCTTCAGCCGCGGCGACCATCATGACGAAAAAGACAAAGATCTGACCCTTGACGGCTTGCCACTGCCAGGCGAAGGCTACAAAGCTCAGATTGACGGCGTTGAGCATGAGCTCAATGGACATGAAGACGGTGATGAGATTGCGCTTGATGAGAAATCCGGCGACGCCGAGACAGAAGAGGGCGGCGCTCAGGAGCAGGTACCAGCTGACGGGGACTTCGGAGGCGAGGGGCGAGATCACTTGGTGGCCGTCCTTTCTCCGCTCTCTTTGCGGGCGATGGCGACCGCGCCGAGGATGGCGATGAGGATGAGGACCGAGGTGACTTCAAAGGGCAGAAGCAACTCGTGGAAGAGAACAGCGCTAAGGTCGGCGGTGGAGGTGATGCCCTGCTTGACGTCGACGACACGAAGACCCTGCGCCTTGAGGATGACGGTGGCGATGACGGCGAGGAGGGCGACGGCGGCGGGAAAGCCGAGGGGCCGGGCGATGCGGCTGCCCATGGTGCGCTCTTCGCGGCCCGCGTTGAGGAGCATGACGACGAAGGTGAACAGGACCATGACGGCGCCGGCGTAGACAATGATCTGCGCGACCGCGAGGAACTCGGCGCCGAGGAGGAGATAAAGGACGGCCAGAGAGGTCATGACGACGATCAGCGAGAGGGCGCTGTTAATGGGATGGGTCTGGAGCAGCAGGTTGACGGCCCCAGCGAGGCAGAATCCGGCAAAAAGGAAGAACAGAATCAGGTGCATCGTTCCGCCGCGTTCGAGGCTATGCCGGTGAAAGAGGCCGGCCGGTTATGGGGAAGCACGAGAGGCGCAAGGCGGGAACTTCCAGAAGTCGAGTCTCGGGAAATCCCTTCAAATTGTAAATCAGCGGTACGCGTACCAAAGGCTCGTACCGACGACATTGAGGATGGCGAGCGGCAAAAGGACGCGCCATCCGAAGTTCATGAGCTGGTCGTAACGGAAGCGCGGCAGCGTGCCCCGCACCCAGATGTACAGGAAGAGGAAGAAAAAGACCTTGACGACAAACCAGCAGATGGGAACGACGGCGTGGACGAAGATGTTCTGCGGGGGCGGGATGAGGTCGCCGAAGGGGCTGGTCCAGCCGCCAAGAAAGAGCAGCGTGGCCACGCAGCCCACGGTGATCATGTTGCCGTACTCGGCCATGAAGAACATGGCGAACTTCATGGAGCTGTACTCGGTGTGGTAGCCGCCGGTGAGCTCGCTTTCAGCCTCGGGCAGGTCGAAGGGAGCGCGGTTGGTTTCGGCGTAGGCGGAGATGAGATAGATGAAGAAGGCCAGGAACTGCATTCCGCCGAAGATGTTCCAGGTGGCGATGCCTTTGACGGCCTGCTGCTCGACGATGGCGCGGAGGTTGAAGGTGCCGGCGCGGAGTACCACGCCGACCAGCGAGAGGCCGAGGGCGAGCTCATAGCTGATCATCTGCGCCGAGGACCGGAGCGCGCCGAGCAGCGAGTACTTGTTATTCGAGGACCAGCCGGCGAGGGCGATGCCGTAGACGCTGATAGAGGTGACGCCGAGGATGACGAGCAGGCCGATGTTGATGTTGGCGATGTCGAAGAGGTCGACGCCTTGGGGGCCGATGCCGGGCGCGCCGAAGGGAACGACGGCAATGGAGATGAGCGAGCAGCCGAGAGAGATGATGGGCGCCAGCAGATAGAGAGGCTTGTAGACGCTGGTGGGCGTCATGTCTTCCTTCAGGAAGAGCTTGCCGCCATCGACGAGGGTCTGGAGCAGGCCGAAGGGTCCGACGCGGCTGGGGCCCCAGCGGTTCTGGATGCGGCCAACGAGCTTGCGCTCCAACAGAACCGTGTAGGAGACGGCCAGGAGCATGACCACGATGACTACGACAACTTTGAGAAGGCTCCAGAGAAAAAATGTAAGAACTGTCACTGCGTTTGGCCTCGTGCTGTGAATCGGGCGCTGTTGTCTGGGGCTAAAGCCCGGGTTTTTGTTGCTGCCTGTTGCGGCGCGGCTTAAGTCGTGCCCTGATATAAACGATTCGATCTGCGTGATTCAGTCCGCGGCTGTTTCCGTCAGTTCGTGTGTCTGGTGCTGTTCGATCTGATGAAGCGCTGCGCTGTGGCGGCCGAGCGTGCCGGAGGTGAACAGGCCGTCGTGCGTGGGATGAATGAGCTCCGGCAAAGTAAGAGATGCGATGGGAACGAAACCCGGTCCGGTGCCCGGATCGGCGCTGGCGGCGTTGCCGGCGAGCAGGTTGATGCGGTCGAGGGCGTAGCCGGGGACGAGGCGCGTAATCTCGTCGAGTGCGGCGAAGGGATCGAAGGGGCTCAGCCGGGGTTCGAGGCCCTTCGACGTGAGCCAGACAGCATGGCGGTCGGCTTCGCCGGACTGCGCTCCGCGGGACTGGCCGAGGTCGCCTTGAACGGCCGTGCTGCCGAAGGGGACGAGCGACTTGACGTCGGCGCCCATGGCGGCGGCGAGGCGGACGAGGATCTCGAAGTCGGGCTTGACCTTGGCGCGGTCGGCGGCCTTGCGGACGAGCTGCACATCGCCAAAGGTGCTGGTGACAGTGCCGGACTTTTCATAGAGGCTGGCGGCGGGGAAGACGAGGTCGGCGACGGAGGCGGTCTCGGTGAGGAAGAGCTCCAGCGCGATGACAAAAGTGTTCTTGAGGGCCGCGGGATCGACGCCGAGCTTGAAGATGGGATTGGCGCCGACGACGAGCAGCGCGCCGAGTTCGCCCCTGGAGGCGGCTTCGACCATCTGCGGAAGAGTCTTGCCGGGGGTTGAGGGCAGACTGGCGTACTCAGCGAATGGGCCGGGGGCCGCGACCGGAACGTAGCCGGGGAGCAGATCAGGGAAGAGACCCATATCGGCTGCGCCGCGGGAGTTGGAGTGGTCGCCGAGATAGGCGAACTTGACGTTGCCGCGCTTGAGGCCCCACGAGACGAGAGCGTCGACATCGGCGCCGCGGAACTCTTCGCCGAAGATGACGATAAGGGACTCTTCGGCGAGAACCGCTTTGGCGAATTCGGAGTCGCCCTTGTCGAGGAGGGCGGGAAGGTCCTTGTAGCCGCCGGGAGCGAGGTTCAGCGTCGCTTTGGCCTGGCGTTCAAGCCTGATGGGGCGGTGATTGGCGACGTAGATACGGGCTTTGCTGAGGCGGGCGTCGGTGCGCAGAGCCCAGGCCAGCATGGGATGCTCCTCGGTGGGGTCGCCGCCGATGAGCAGGATGGCGGGCGCGAAGGCGATCTCG
>DATJMU010000188.1:0-6844 GCA_035508555.1 Occallatibacter sp.
CTGTTGAACATGAGCCCGCAGGAAGACCGCATCGGGCGCTGCTGCAAGGTGGGCAAAGAGACCATCTTCGGCATGTTGAAGGCGCTGGAGCAGTTCATGGAGCGTGACTTTGATGAGTCGATCCGCGAGTATGACGCGCGCGCCAAGACCATCAGCGACGCGATTGCGAAGTACGGTGTGACGGAGCTGCCCAGGGACTTCAACCCCAACTCGCTCGGCAACGTAACGCCGACCTATCGCTGGCATATCGACTCCACGAAACTGAACATTACAGGACACGAGGTGATGCAGCAGCTGGGCGCCACGCGGCCACTGGCCATCGGCAGCACCGGCGTCAACGTTGGCGGGTTGCGCGGGCGCGATCCAAATGCGCCCAAGGAAGAGCACCGTCACCGCCGCAATGACAACGATCCGTACGAGTTCGGGTTTGCCCTCTGGCAACTGAAGGAGGGCGAGGACAGGATCATCGCCGACCGGCTGGCGGAGATCTTCAGCGCAGCCCCGAAGGCATAGAAATGCGGCGAGTCCGTGCGGCTGTCTTGCCCGCACTAAGCCATTCGCCTTACAAGCAAGCAAGACAACAGGCAGATGACAGCCCGGCCGGAAGTCATTGAAATGAGAACACTGCGTTCGCGCCTGATCGACCGCCGGCAATTTCCCCAGCGAGCCTCCGGGCAGGCGGCAGCACGCGGCGCCCGACCCCTCTCAGAAGGAGCGGCGCGCCAGACGCCGCCGGATGGTGCGAGCGGCGTGTTCGAATCCGGTGAGGGTCCGGTGAACAGAGCATGCATCGTGAGGAGAGCGAAAAAGGGTCGGGAGGTTAGTTCGGGATGAGGCTCAAAGAGGCTTTGATTGAGTACGCCGTTCTGGGCGCGATTCTGTGTTGCGCTGCCGCGGTGCAAGGCCAGGTGGTGGGCGACCAAACTGCGGCGCCTGCCTCGCAGATGCCGGAGACATCGGTGCCGGTGAGTGCGAACGCGTATCAGAATCCCGGGCCTCCGGGCCCGAGCGATTGCGCGGGCTGCTTTCCGGTGAAGCCCGCCGGGCAGGGGCCGAACCAGGAGGCCGGCCTGCCCCAGCCGGTGCCGCAGCGCAGCTACGGCGGCGGGGGATTCGTCCCTCGCGTGGGCCCGCCTCCGACGCTGCCCAATCCCCTGCCCTACGATCTGATCCTTGCGCACGGGCACGTGATCGACACCAAAAACCACATCGACCGCGTGATGGACGTGGCCATCAAGGACGGCAAGATCGCGGCGGTGAGCGAGCATCTCGACCCGAACCAGGCCGTGAAGACGATCGACGTGGCCGGCGACTACGTAACACCGGGGCTGATCGACATTCACACCCACGATTACGCATCCACCGGCGAGGCGCACTCCTACGCGGGCGATTACGGCATCTGGCCCGACGGCTTTACGCTGCGCAACGGCGTGACCACGATCTGCGACGCCGGCAGCTCGGGCTGGCGCAACTTCGAGGACTTTAAAGAGCACATCATCGACCGCGAGATAACGCGAGTGCTCGCATTCATCAACATCGTTGGGGCCGGGATGCGCGGCCCGCGCTTTGAAGACAACCTCGACGACATGCAGATGGTGCCCACGGCCTGGATGGCGCTGCGCTATCCCGACACCATCATCGGGATCAAGAGCGCGCACTTCACCGGTCCGGAGTGGACCCCGTACATCGAAGCCGTGGGTGCGGGCAACATCGCGCACATCCCGGTCATGATCGACTATGGCGCCAACCGCATCGAGAGGCCGCTCTACGGCCTGCTGACCAAGTACCTGCGCCCCGGCGACATTTATACGCACATGTACTCCGGCCTGCGCGGCGAGCAGGATACGATGACCCTGGGCCCGTCCAGGGCCATGATCGAAGGGCGCAAGCGCGGGATCTACTTTGACGCGGGCACGGGCGGCGGCAGCTTCCGCTTCCGCGTAGCGATACCGCTCATCAAAGCCGGCTTCCTGCCCGACTCGCTCTCCACTGACCTGCACGTCGACAGCATGAACTCCAGCACCAAGGACATGCTGAACGTGATGAGCAAGTTCATGGCCATGGGGCTGACGCTGCAGCAGGTGGTGGCCGACACCACCTGGCACCCGGCCGTAGAGATCAAGCGGCCGGAGCTGGGCAACCTCTCCGTGGGCGCCCCCGCCGACGTGGCCGTCCTGAGCGAGGAGCACGGCAAGTACGGCTTCCTCGACATGGACAACACCAAGCTCATGGGCGACACGCGCCTCATCTGCCAGCTTACCCTGCGCGCCGGAAAAGTCGTCTATGACTTCAACGGCATCTCAATGGACATGTGGAACCAGGAGCATCCGTCGAGCGATCCCCAGGAGGCAAGCCACTGGACCACCTTCCGGCCGCGTCCGCCGCTGCCGGAGCAGATTGTGCCGCGCCGCCCCATGACGCAGCAGTAAGGCAATGAGAACGGGAGAGAGGTGCACGGCAAGAAAGAACGGGCCGCGCACGCGCGAGGAGCGGCAGAGAGGAATCGATGCGCATACAAGCGCGGAGGGAGCGATGCAGGAACGCAAGGCGGCTGCTGTTGAGTTGCGCATGGGCTCTTTGTGCGGCGGCAGCAAGCGCCGGCGGACCTTCGGCGCAGATGGTGAACTGGCAGACGCTACAGACCCTCGACTTCAGCATTCCCAAATCGCAGCAGAAGGGCGCGGCGCTCCAGTTAAACGGCAAACGGGTGAGTATTCCCGGCTTCATGGTGCCGCTCGAAGACGACCTGGAACAGGTAACGGAGTTTCTGCTGGTGCCGTATGCGGGGGCGTGCATTCATGTGCCGCCGCCGCCGCCCAACCAGATCGTGTACGTGAAGATGAACAGCAATACCAAGGTGCAGGTTACGTTCACCGATCCCATCCTCGTCACGGGAGTTCTGCAGATTTCCACGGTGCAGAGCCCCTACGGCGCGGTTTCATACGATTTATCGGGCGAGAGCGTCGTCCCTTATCAACCTCAGTAATCCAAGGCGTATTATGAGCGGCCCCACGGCTATTCTTCTCGAGAACATCGTCTTCGGCTACAATCCGCGCAAGCCGGTGCTGCGTGTCAGCAAGCTGGCGGTGCAGGCCGGTAAACGCGTCTTTCTCTATGGCCCCAGCGGCAGCGGCAAAACCACCCTGCTGGGCATCATCACCGGCGTACTGAAGCCGCAGAGCGGCGCCTGCACCGTGCTGGGCAAGGAGATGACGAAGATGTCGGCCCCGGCGCGCGACCGGCACCGCGGCGAGGAGATGGGCTACATCTTCCAGAGCTTCAACCTGATTCCCTATCTGACCGTGCGGCAGAACGTCGCGCTGCCCTGCCAGATCCACAAGCGCCGCCGCCAGCACATCGTGGCCCGCAGCGTGAACAAGGAAGTGGAGCGCCTGGTTACCCGGTTGGGACTGGAATCGCACATCGACCACAACGTGAAGAAGCTGAGCACCGGCCAGCAGCAGCGGGTAGCCATTGCGCGCGCGGTGATCGGCCGCCCCAGCCTGGTGATCGCGGATGAGCCGACTTCGGCGCTCGACACTGACCGGCGCAGCGAGTTCATGGATTTGCTCTTCGAAGTCTGCGACGAGGCCCAGGCAACGCTGGTCTTTGTCAGCCACGACCGTTCCCTGATGGAACGGTTCGACGAGCACCTTGCCCTTACCGACATCACCCAGGCCTCCGCGCCCATCACCGAACTCAACCAGGTGCCCGCATGACGATCCTTCGGCTCGCCTTCCAATCCCTGCGTAGCCGGATGTTCACCACCGGCCTCACCATCTTTTCCATCGCGCTCAGCGTGCTGCTGCTGGTGGGCGTGGACCGCATCCGCCGGGGCACGCAGGTGGGCTTTGAGGGCACCCTGAGCCAGACCGACCTTGTGGTAGGCGCGCGCGGCGGATCGCTGCCGCTGCTGCTTTACGCGGTCTTCCACATCGGCACGGCCAACAACGACATCTCCTACGCCAGCTATGAGCACTTCGCCAACCACCCGGCGGTGCTCTGGACCATTCCGCTTTCGATGGGCGACAGCCACCGCGGCTTCCGCGTCGTGGCCACCGACGACAACTTCTACGAGCATTACCGCTATCGCGGCGACCACAGCGTGCAGGTCGCCGAAGGCCGGCGGCCTGAAGGCATCTTCGAGGCGGCGCTGGGCAGCACCGTGGCCGAGCAACTGCACTATCATCTCGGCCAGCAGATCATACTCAGCCACGGCCTCGAGGGCAGCTTCCTGAAGCACACGGCCGATCCTTACACCGTGGTGGGCATCCTGGCGCATACGGCCACGCCCGTGGACCGCGCCATCTACATTACGCTGTGGGGCGACGAGGCCATGCACCTGGGCTGGCAGAACGGCGCGCCCCCGCTCGTCGAGACTCCCGAATCGCAGATTCACAAGTCCGACCTGCACATCAAGACCATCAGCGCCTTTCTTCTGCGCACCAAGTCGCGCATGAGCACCCTGTTCCTGCAGCGCGAGATCAATACTTATAAAGCTGAACCGCTGACCGCCATCATCCCCGCCTTTACGCTGGAAGACCTGTGGACCGTGCTGAGCGCGGCCGACGTCGCCCTCTCCCTGGTGAGCGGCGCGGTCCTCGTCGTGGGCCTGCTGGTGATGCTTACGGCGCTCTACACCGCGCTCAACGAGCGGCGGCGCGAGATCGCCATCCTGCGCACGCTGGGGCTGCACGTGCGCCAGATCTTCGGCCTCTTCATCCTCGAGTCCACGCTGATCAGCGCGCTGGGCGCGGCCTTAGGCCTCGCCGGCGCCTACGCCCTCCTCTTCGCCGTCCGCAACCCCGTGGAGAACCAGTACGGGATTCCGCTGGCGATGGTCGGCCTCTCCGCGCGTGTGGGCTATTACATGATCGCGGTGGTAGGCGCGGGCGCGCTGCTCGGCTTCATCCCCGCCATCCGCGCTTATCGCAACGCGCTTGTCGACGGATTGAACGCCGGCTAGACTGCGATCGTCCATTCCGTTTCCCTTCCTCTTCGCGCCGGTTACTCGTGAGCCGGCGCGAAGTTCCATTTGTTCCCCGAAGCCTTACTATTACAGAGGGTGCGCCGCGCGTATCCGATTCCGGACCAGGGATATTTGCGCCGGGACTGTTTCCAGGCCCCGCGCGACATGGCGGCTTCCGAATACGCTGGGTGGGACAGTGTGTGCGATTGGCGCAACCGAACGAACAGGAGCAAGGGATGATCATCGGAGTTCCCAAAGAGGTCAAGGACAACGAGGCCCGCGTGGGCGTTACGCCCGCGGGCGCGAAAGCGCTGGCAGAGGCCGGCCACACGGTTCTGGTGGAAACGCAGGCTGGAGCGCAGTCGGGCTTCAAGGACGCGGAGTACCGGCAGGCCGGGGCGGAGATTGAGACGGAGGCCGCGCGGGTTTGGGAAAAGGCCGAGATCGTCGTCAAGGTCAAGGAGCCCATCGCCAGCGAGTACGCGTACTTTCGCGAAGGATTGGTGCTGTTCACCTATCTCCATCTGGCTCCGGATCCCGAGCTCACAGATAAGCTGCTCGAGTCGAAGATCATTGGCATCGCCTACGAGACGGTTCGCGACAAGTGGGGAACGCTCCCGCTGCTCACGCCCATGAGCGAGGTGGCGGGACGCATGAGTGTGCAGGTGGGCGCATCGTATCTTGAACGGGAGCGCGGCGGCCGGGGCATTCTGCTGGGCGGCGTGCCCGGCGTTCCACCGGCGAGTGTAACCATCCTTGGCGGGGGCATCGTGGGCACGAACGCCGCCCGCATCGCGCTCGGCTTCGGCGCCAAGACCACGTTGATCGATGTGAACCTGAACCGGCTGCGCGAGCTCGAAGACGTCTTCGGCGGAAGGCTCTACACACTGGCATCGAACAGCTACAATATCGCGCAGTCCACGCGTGAGGCCGATCTGGTCATCGGCGGCGTGCTCATTCCGGGAGCCACCGCGCCACGGCTCGTGACGCGCGCCATGGTCTCCGAGATGAAGAAGGGCGCGGTCATCGTCGATGTCGCCATCGACCAGGGCGGCTGCGTAGAGACCGCGCGGCCTACCTCGCACTCCAACCCCAGCTTTCAAGTAGATGGCGTAGTCCACTACTGCGTGACCAATATGCCGGGCGCGGTGCCGCATACCTCCACACTCGCGCTCACCAACTCCACCTTTCCTTACCTGATGCGCATGGCCAGCCTGGGCCCGCGCGAGGCTCTGCGGCAAGACCCTGGATTCGCCGAGGGGCTGAATACGTGGCTGGGCACGCTCACCTACCGGGGCGTTGGCGAGAGCCAGCACCGCGCATGGACCGCGGCCGCTGCTGTTCTGGGTTAGACCGAACGGCCGCGCTCCGCGGTCCATGCGCGCCTGGCTCAAGGCAGGTCGTTTTACATACGTTGCGAGCTTTGGCTTGCCAGTGGACCGATTGAGTGGACTAGAATGTACCCGTATACGTAGCGGGCCTTTCATCCGTGTTTCCCCACGCCTCCCCGCCATACGCTCACGTGGGAACGCCGGATCCGCGGTTCAACGATTTTCCAAAATCCACAACTGGACAAGCTCATCATGACTCGAATCCCAACAATCAGCTCTCTGACTTTGGGTTTGGCGCTATGCGCCGCTCAGTGCCTTGCGCAGATCTACGTTTCCCCAACCGGACAGGATGCAAATCCGGGCACCAAGGCCAAGCCCGTGCACACGCTGGAACGCGCCGCGACCCTGGCCCGGAACGCCATGCAAACCGCCGCCGGCGACGTGACCATCCATCTCGCCGGCGGCACCTACCGGCTCACGCGTCCACTTGAACTGCAGCCGGAAGACTCCGGATTGAACGGCCACAACATTGTCTACGAGGCCG
>DATJMU010000189.1:0-13597 GCA_035508555.1 Occallatibacter sp.
CTGCGCATGAGTGCCGAGACTGCGGCTGAGAAGGTGCGGTCGACAGGCGTGCCGTACGCCTTTCCTCCCATGAACAGCCGTGAGCGGCGGCTGCTGCACCTGGCCTGCCGGTCGCTCGAAGGCATCGAGACGGCGAGCAACGGCGAGGGGCAGGACCGGTTTCTTGTGGTCTATCCGGCGGGGAAGACGGACCTGCCTTTTACGCCGCCGGTGAAGCCGAGAGGGTTCGGACATAGGTAGGCGGCTGGCGCGGGTATGCCACAATACCCAACTATGAGAATCAAACTTGCGTGTCTGCTGATTGTCCTCAGCGCGACGCTCGTATCCGCGCAGAAGCGGCTTGTACTGATCGATCAGGATGGCTCAGGACCGGGTGGGTCAAACCAGATGGCGATGCTCGCGTTATTGCAGGCGCACGATGTGAAGGTGCTGGGCATCACCATGGTGACCGGCAACGCGTGGTGCGACGAGGAGACGCTGCACACGCTGCGCATGCTGGAGCTTTCCGGCCATGCCGACGTGCCGGTGGCCAAAGGCGCGGTGTTTCCGCTCATCCGCACGGAGCGGGAGACGCAGCTCGCCGCGGCGCTTTACGGCAAGGTAACGTGGCTGGGCGCGTGGGGCGAGGGCCCGACCACGCTCGAAGAGACGAAGAACGGCGTGGTGCCCATCACGCCGGCGAACCTCGAAACGCACGGCCCTTACGTGATTCCGCCCATGCCCGAGGGCAGGCCCGCGATCAAGCCGATCACCGAAGATGCGGCGCATTTTCTTGTCCGCGAGGTGAACGCGCATCCGCACCAGGTGACGATCTACGCCGCGGGGCCGTTGACGAACATCGCGCTTGCCGTCTCGATCGATCCGCAGTTTGCCGCGCTGACCAAAGGCATTGTACTGATGGGCGGAAGTGTCGATCCGCAGACGAACGATCCGGAGTTTGCGACGAGCCCGCGGCACGAGTTCAACTTCTGGTTCGATCCCGAGGCCACGCACATCGTGCTGCGGGCGGACTGGCCGCGCATCGACGTGACGACGGTGGATGTGTCGATCAAGGCGCCATTCACCAAGGCGATGCTCGACGAGATTTCAAAATCGGATTCCCCGGTGGCCAGATACATCGTCGCATGGAGCGAGGACCGGTACTACATGTGGGACGAACTCGCGGCGTGCGCGTGGCTGGATCCGAAGATCATTACCAAAGAAAAACTGCTGTACATGGACGTGGATCTGAGCCACGGGCCGAGCTACGGCGACACGCTGACGTGGACGGAGAAGCTGAAGCCGGAGACCGGTGTGCGGTTGGTACAGGCGCAGATGGATGTGAATCTGCCGCGCTTCCAAAAGATGTTCGTGGAGTTGATGACGGGGACTTACGGAAGGTAACTCGGAAGTTGGGTCGATTTAGCGATTGCCTTCTCGCAGTCCGGCATCGATTCTTATGACGCCGAAGGCCGTGCGGGGCGCGGCCTTCGGGCCAGTCCGGATGCGATTGCCTATCCGTTCAACTGATCGTGAAGTTTGTTGAGAACGCGCTGCAAGTCCTTGTCGGTGCGGCGCTGCTCGTCGATCTTGGCGATGGAGTGCATCACCGTGGTGTGATGCTTGTTGCCGAACTGGCGCCCAATCTCCGGCAGGCTCGCCTCGGTCATCTGTTTGGCCAGGTACATGGCAATCTGGCGGGGCACGACGACGTTGCGCGAGTTGTTCTTCTGCTTGAGGTCGCTGACCCTCATGCCGAACTGCTCGGCGACGGCGCGTTGAATGGCTTCGATGGTGACCTTGCGCACCTGCAGGTCGATGAACTGCTTGAGGCACTGCTGCGCAGCAGGGAGCGTGATCTCCATGCGGTTCATCTGGCACCATGCGATAAGCCGCGTCATGGCGCCTTCGAGCTCGCGGATGTTGGTGCGCACGTTGGACGCGACAAAGAGCGCCACGTCGGTGGGCAGCTGCACCTGCTCGTTCTCGGCCTTCTTCTGCAGGATGGCGACCTTGGTTTCGAGATCGGGCGGCTGGATATCGGCGATCAGGCCCCACTCAAAGCGCGAGCGCAGGCGGTCCTCGATCTCAGCGAGTTCCTTGGGGGGACGGTCCGAGGCGATGACGATCTGCTTCATGTTCTCGTGCAGAGCGTTGAAGGTGTGGAAGAACTCTTCCTGCGTGCGCTCTTTCTGAGCGATGAACTGAATGTCGTCGACGAGCAGCACGTCCACGGTGCGGAAGCGGTCGCGAAAGCTGGTCATGCGGTCGTTGCGCAGGGACGTGGTGAGCTCGTTCAAAAATTTTTCCGCCGAGACGTAGCAGATGCTGGCCATGGGCTGGCGGCGCTTCACCTCGTGACCGATGGCGTGCATCAAGTGGGTCTTGCCCATGCCCACACCGCCGTAGAGGAAGAGCGGGTTGTAGGCGCGCGAGGGGCGCTCGGCGACGGCCAGCGCAGCGGCGCGCGCGAACTGATTGCCGTTGCCCATGACGAAGGCGTCGAAGGTGTAGCGCGGGTTGAGCTGCGCTGCCGTGGACCAGTCGAAACGCGTCTGCTCGGGAAGGCGTGGCGGCGCGGCAGGCTGCGGTGGCGCGCTGGCCGCGTGCGCAGGCACGGGCGGAAAGCCGCCATCCTTGCGGTGCGGCGGGATGGAGGGATCTTCTTCGGCGGTGACGAAGCTGACGTCGTCGAACTCGAGCGCGTGCAGATCGATTGCTTCCTGAATCAGATCGCCGTACTTATCGCCGATGTGCTGGAACTCGGGCGAGGGCACGCGCACATAGAGTGTGCGTCCCGCGGAGTGGCTGTAACGTGTGGGCTTGAGCCAGGTTTCAAAAGACTGTCGTATGACCTTCTTTTCGAGGGCTGACAGAATCTGCATCCAGGGGTTTGCCGGAGGAGCTGGAGAGGTTGTAGCGAATGCCATCTTACGAATCCTTAACCCGCGCTGTCAGCACTTGATGCGGTTTATTGGCAGCTTTCAGGCAATACCACTCCCATAGCGCTGAGCCGAAGCTCAGCGCCTCTCTGCTGGTGGCCAATTGCCTGTTTGCCGCTGATCTGCCCCTGCAACAACTAACCCGGGGGCCGGGAATAAACAGCCCGTAACTTGGGACGCGGGAAACTTTCTTGAACGGTCCCGATAGTAGCACATCTGGAGGCCATTGCAACGCCCCTTTCACATAACTTTTCGTACCCAAAGTGCGTTGCACCACGTATGGTGAAACCGAGCGTCGGAGTAGCTGCAATCATAGACAGCGGGCCGCGCATTTTCGTTTTATGGTGAGACTCGCGCTGCCGATGCGGGGTTGCCTGCGGGGGCGGGGAAGCAAGGCTGGATTCAGAACGCAACCTGCGATACACTGGAATCTACTGACAAGGTTCAGATTCGAGACAGGAAAACAGGAGCGCACATCGATGCCCAAGCGCACATTTCAACCCAATCGCCGCAGCCGCGTGAAGACGCACGGATTTCGCGCACGCATGAAGACCAAATCCGGCGCCGCCGTGCTGAGCCGCCGCCGCGCGGCCGGCCGCAAGCGCGTAAGCGTCAGCGCAGGTTACCGCGACTAGTTACCCTGCGGTACTCCGTTTCCGCCGGAAGCCGGCGCCAGCCGATTCCCAGTCCGGCGGGGTTTCTGTGGCACACACCATGAAGACACAGAGTGAGCCTGGCCGCCGCCAAACGCTGGGGGGGCTGCGTCTGCGGAAGCACGCGGATTATCAACGCGCCTATGCGGCCGCGCGCAAACGGCAGTCGGCGTCGATGAGCTGGTTTATGGCGCGACGGGAAGCGGACGCTGCCGATGCTGGAACAGCGCGTGTGGGTCTCACGGCGGGACGCGTGTTGGGAAAGGCGCACGAACGTAACCGCATCAAGCGCCGCATGCGAGAGGCACTGCGCCGCCACACGGAGTTGCTGCCGCTGGGATTCGACCTGATCTTTCATCCCCGCCGCAGCGTGATGACGATCGAATTCTCGAAACTCGAGACGGAGATCGTGCGTATTCTTGAACAGGCTAGCGCCGAGGCCAATCGGGCGGTGGCGAGGCCGGCACCATGACACGACTGCTGCTCGCCACACTCGCGTTTTACCGGCGCTGGGTTTCGCCGGCGCTGCATACCGCGATCCCTGGCGGCTGCCGCTATCTGCCCACATGTTCGGAGTACGCAGCCACGGCCATCGCCGTGCATGGGCCGCTGCGGGGCAGCGCACTGGCGCTCAGGAGGATTCTGCGTTGCCATCCGTTTGCGCGGGGAGGGCTCGATCCCGTGCCGCCTGTGCGCATTGCGGGCGGCACAGGGAGGCACCGTGCAGAACCTCTCCATCACGAACCGTTACCATAGAACGAGCGGCGCCCTGGGGCCGGCCGCCTTTTCTGAACCGACAGGAAGTAACCTTTGCCCGAGATTCATAATCCCAATCTTCAATCGCAGGGGGCCGGTGGCCGTGGAGGCAGCGGCGGTGACCTGAGCTCCACGATGATGTTCATGCTGCTGGCGCTGATGCTGTTCATGGGCTACGAGTATTTCTTCAAGCCCAAGACAGAACCGCATCCAGAGGAACAGACGCAGACACAGACAAGGCACGCCGGCCAGAATCAGGCGCAGGTCCACACCGCGGCTGCTGCTCATGGAGGCGCCACGGCCGCGCAGCCGTCGATTGTTGCCGCGACTCAGGCCGACGTTACGGTCGAAAACGAACTCTACAAGATCGTCCTCAGCAATCGGGGTGGGGAGATCGAGCACTGGATCCTGAAGAAGTACACGGACTCCGAGGGCAAGCCGCTGGATATGGTGCAGCCGGAGATGGCGGCGCGTTTTGGGCTGCCCCTCTCGTTCTTCACGTACGATTCGTCGCTGACCTCGCAGTTGAATCAGGCGCTTTACCAGGTGACCGTCAAGGGCGCCAGGACCGCGAACGGCGCGCTGTTGGCGCCGGCGTCGGTTACCTTCCGTTATGCGGCCAACGGCCTGGATGTGGTCAAGTCGATCTACTTCAACTCGACCTATGTGATCGCGGTCGACACCGAGGTGAAGCAGGACGGAGCTCCGGTGCGCGCGCTGCTGGGCTGGCCGGCCGGCTTGGGCGACATGGAGGAGTTCCGGCCCACGTTCCATGGGGCGGTGTTTACTTCGGCATCGTCGCAGTTCGCCTGGTCGTTGAACGGCAAGCAGGACTCGACCAAGGCTGCCAAAGTGAGCGGCGACGCCACGCTCAACGAGCCATATTCCTATGCGGCCGTGGCCGATCTCTACTTTGCCGCGGCGTTTCTGCCCTACAATCCGGACCACACAACAGTGGTGACGCTGCACCATGAGGTAGAGTTGCCGGCCAATCCGGGAAATCCCAACGGCGAGAAAAAACCGGCCCAGGTGCTGGGGATGGCGATGGGCGACACAACGGGCGCAACGCACCTGCGGCTGTTTGCCGGCCCCAAAGAGACGGATGTGCTGAGCTCGATCCACGCCGTCGGCGCGGACAACAAGTTCACCGGCCAGTCGCTCGCCCCGCTGATTCACTTTGGCGTTTTCTCAATCGTCGCCAAGCCGCTGTATCTCGCCGTGCGGTTCCTGCGCAGTCGGCTGGGCCCGGGCGAGTACAACTGGGGCTGGGCGATCGTCATTGTGGGACTGCTGCTGAACCTGGTGACTCTGCCTTCGCGGCTGATGATGACGCGATCGTCGCTCAAGATGATGCGCATCCAGCCCAAGGTGGACGTGATCAAGCGGAAGTATTCCGGCCTGAAGGCGACGGACCCGAAGCGGGCCGAGATGAACACCGAGATGATGGCGCTCTATAAGGAAGAGGGCGTGAACATGTACGGCGGCTGTCTGCCGATGATCATCCAGATGCCGCTGCTCTGGGCCATCTACGAGGTGCTGGAGAACGCAATCGAACTGCGCCAGGCGCACTGGTTCTGGATCCCCGATCTCTCGTCGCCCGATCCGACGTACGTGCTGCCGGCGCTCTTTATCCTGACCATGTTCCTGGTGCAGTACATCTCGCCGTCGCCAGGGATGGACCCGGCGCAGCGACGCATGATGGCCTTCGTGATGCCGGTGATCTTCGGCTTCACTCTGTTTCACTTCCCTTCAGGACTTGCGCTCTACTGGTTCGTGGGCAACCTGATCAACCTCGCCATCCAGATTGGGATTAACCGATCGAGTATCGGCAAGGAGATGCATGCCATCGCCGCGCGAAGGGCCGCCAAGAAGTCGGGCGGATTGCGCGGGCAGCAAGGAAGGCGATAATCCCCGTAGGTGCACAGACGAGGACGGGCACTCGATTCGTCCCGCCCCTCTGGTGTATCGTCCAAACGGTATGGACTCCGCGAACAGCGTCCCTCATCCGACACCCGAGGCGGAAGAGATCTTCCGCCGGTGGATTCAGTTTCTCGACGAAGAATTTACCCGCCACAGCTCGCCGGAACGGCGCTCGGAGATTGTGCGCGATCAGCTTCACCAGATCTATCTGGGCCGTCCCCACGGGGGCAAGCTGAACCTGACGCTCACCTCGGAGCTGCCCGGGAATGTGCTGAGCCTGTCGCTCGATCCGGAAAACGTGACGCTCGAGGCGCAGCACTTTGCCGATGTGGACCGGGAGCGCTACAACCGTCGCAAGCCGCTGTTGTGGTTCTGGCAGATGTTCGACCGTTCGCCCATCGGGCGCAATCACTGGCTGGGGCTGCGCTTCCGGTGCATGCTGGGCCGGCATCTCTTCGAGCAGGTGGGCACAGGGGTGAAGATCCACCACGGCGTGGACCTGACCTTTGGATATAATCTGCGGATCGGAGACGGCGCGACCATCCGCCAGGGCGTGCTGATAAACGACCGGGGCGGCATCACGATCGGCAGAAACGCGATCATCGGATCATTTGCGCGGATCTACTCACACTCGCACCACTCGGTCAATTATGACCAGGTGCGGCTTACGCCGACGGTCGTCGGAGACGGAGCGCGGATTGCCAGTCACGCCATTGTGCTGGCCGGCCAGCACGTGGCGCCGGGCGAGAGCGTAGGCAGCTTTCCGATCGACCGCACTTGATGCGCCCGTTGCCTGATCAGGTCGGGGGCGGCGCGGCCAGCGAGGGCCAGATTTGTTTAGAGCGCAACCATGGGTCGCGGGAGGCGGGTCTTAGCGCGGTCGAGGAAAAGCCTCATGCGCAGCGCCTCAGAGCGCTGGACGGCGACGAGGCGCAGGTGGCGGCGGATGTGGTCGATGTCGTCGAGGCGGTCGAGCTGGGCCTCGTCGACGGCGGCATCCTTTTCGAGGCGGGCGATGCGCTCCTCGATGCTGCGGCGAAAACGGGGACTGATCTCGAAGCTATCCTGGGTCGCGCAACCTGTAGTCATGGCAAGCTCCTCGGGTTGGGAAGACTTTCGGGGGGACCGTGATATTTATGGGCACGGCCTCAAGTTTTCCTCGGCTGTGCCGATGCTAAGGGACAGTCATGGCAAGCGCCAGATTACGGGGTTGCAAAACTTCGGTGATCAGGTGTCCCAAAACGCGACAGGGGCGAGTCTTCACTCCGCCCCTGTTTTTTCGAGTGCCCGGCTCACCGGTGGATTTGTTTAGCGAGCAGCAGCGATCGCTACTACCATCTGTGTGCCGCTGTCGAAGTCGATGTTCTTCCTGGCGGCGGTGAAGGTGCCGGAGGCTGCTTCCGTTGCCGAACTGTTGAGCATTACGCCTGGGAATGCGGTGGCGTGCACTCCCAGGGAGCCGACGGTGCTGACTGAACCTGCAACGTTGTGGCCGAGGCTGCCGGTAGCATCGCCGGCGAGATTGCCGGTGGCGTCCAGGTTGCGGTCAGCGCCGTCAACAGCGCCTCCGGCGGCGGTGCCCACGCCCGAACCGATGCGGCCCGCGGCGGCGGTCGTGTTACCGACCAGTCCGGCACCGCCGCCGCCCACCAGTCCGCCGCCGTGGCCGCCGACCATGCCCCCGCCCATCGCCCTGGCGCCACCACCCATTCCACTAATGCCGGCACCGGCGTCGTCATTGTCCATCTCATTGGCGTCAAGGGCGGCCTGGCTGGGACGCACGGACTCGATCACAGAGCGGATTTCGAAGCTCTGGCCGTTTTTCAGTTCAGCCCGGTCAAAGACCACGCCCAGGCTCGATTCTTCATGGCCCTCTTCATGGGCCTGGACGAAGGTTACATGGCCGATGAGCCGGGAACCACGGGGAAGGACCGTGCCATCGGCGGTCCTGGTCTTCTCGGTCGTTTTGAGCACCACGGGCTCGCCTACTTTGGCGGTCTTCGAGTCGAGCCTGCGCTGGAGCTCGCCAGTCACGGGGCGCATCCGGGCAGTGCCGGCGGCCGATCCGCTCATGTTGGCTCGCGATCCGCGGCTGTGCGCCGAGATTGAGCCGGCGGTTGAACTGTTGGCGATTACCTGACCGCGACTGGCGCTGGCCCCGGTCTCAGTTTGCGCCGAGCCATTGACCTGCGAGCCCGAAACCGAACCCGACGTGTTTACCTGCGCGTTTGCACCTGACTGTTGCGCCATCAAGGGAAGACTCGCGAGAGTGGCGATTGCCACTGCGAGCAATCTGGCGGACTTCATAGCAATTCCTCCGGTGTGATCTTTGATTTTTGCGTCCAGTGTTGCCTTTCCCAGGCTGGACGGTACGATGCCCACTTCAAGGCAAAGGCT
Source organism: Occallatibacter sp. (assembly GCA_035508555.1). Taxonomy (GTDB): domain Bacteria; phylum Acidobacteriota; class Terriglobia; order Terriglobales; family Acidobacteriaceae; genus Telmatobacter. The sequence goes on from DATJMU010000189.1 coordinate 8,648, forward strand.
GTGCCAAACAGGCCTTGGCCGCCGGGTTATGCGGCTAACCGTAGCCAGTGCAATGCGTTGGAGAAAGCGTGGATCTGCGGGGAAGTGCGCCCGAAACTTGCGCGGAACTCGGGGGAAAGGAAATTTCTTCAGGGAATCCGGTACTTTTTGCCGGAGTCTGCTACTCGCTCTCAGCGTTGGGCGCGTAGTAGCCTTTGCGCGTCTCCACTTTCATGCCGCCTCCGCAGTTGACTTCGATGTGCCGGTAGGTGCCGTCGAGCTTGGTGTTGGAAGGCGTGTAGGTGGCGAGATACTCGCTGCGCAGCTCGTCGGAGATCTGCTGGAAGGCGGCCTCGAGCTTGCGGCCGTTGTTGCCGACGTTGATGAGGCGGCCGCCGGTTTCGTCGGAGAGGCGCTTGGCGGCCGAGTAGCCGTAGTAGCCCATGCCGGAGTTCCAGTAGCTGGCCACATCGGCGATCAGGATCACATAGATGGCGGCGTTGGCGCGCTGGGCTGCGGCGATGGCCTGTCCGATCTTGTGCACGCTGCCCTCGTCCTCGCCATCGGTAAGGACGATCATGGCCTTGCGGCCGACCTGCTGGCTGAACTTGTCGGCGGCCACCTGGTAGATGGCGTCATATAGAAGAGTCCCCTTGGGATCGCCGACGGTGGGTACGGGGCCGCCGCCCAAGCCGGGCAGTCCTGAACCATTGCCGCCGGCTGTGTTGATCTGGGCTTTATCCATGGCGTCGCGAAGCAGGTGGGCGCTATTGGTGTAGTCCTGGAGCAGGTCGACGTTGACGTCGAAGGAGACCAGGAATGCCTGATCGATGGGCCGCAGGACATGCTCGAGGAACTCGCTGCCCGCCTGCTGCTCAAGCGGCAGCACGTTCTGCTGGCTGCCCGAAGTGTCGAGGAGAATGCCGAGCGTGAGGGGCAGATTGGTTTCGGCCGTGAAGTTCTTGATCGTTTGCGGGACCTTGTCTTCGTCGATGGAGCAGTCATTTTTGGTGAGATGCGGGACAAGCTCGCCGTCCTTGTTGCGGACAGTGAAGAGCACGTCAACCAGGTTGACGTTGACCTTGAACGTAGCCACGGACTGGTCTTCGGCGGGCATGGGAGGCGCCGTGCTCACTGGGGGTGCGTCGGGAGATGGCTCGAGCTGCCCCCAGACGGCCGAAGAGTTCCAGAGCGACGCCAGGGGCAGTCCCAGCAACAGAGCCGCAACTCGAATCCGGATGCGCATCTTCACTCAATTTAGACGGAAATCGTTCTCCGAAGAAAGCATAACTCGAAGAGCCGCTCTGTTGCAGAAGGATGCCGGGTGGCGCCGCCCCGCCGGGTCGGTGCTCCTCGGGCGGAACGGCTCGCATCCAATTCGGTTGGGGGACGGCAAGCAACGACCGCAGTTCTGGCGCGTCTGATACTCTGGCAGGTGCGGCCCTGCGGCCGCGACGTGGCGGTGTGGGCGCGTCCGCGAGCCGTGCAGGCGGCCCTCGGGAAGGACGGAATCCCTTTGAAGCTCGGTTGGATGGCAATTTCGCTGGCGGCATTTGTGAGCCTGGGAGCGGCAAGCGGTCGGGCCGGCCAGGATCAACAGCAGCAGCAACCGACGATCCCCAATGCCCCGACGCCGCAAGGGACGCCGCTTGCAGGCACGAACGGGCCGGTCATCCCCGGCTCAGGGACAACCGCGGCTGCGTCGTCATCGACGTCGAACCCGGAGGCGAGTGTTCCGGCGCCGGCCCCGGTCCAGCCACCCATCCCTCCGTCGCCGGCCCCTGGCTTCAACACCCAGGCCAACGCGCCCGGATCCAGCGAGAAGGATCTGGCAACCTTCCAGATCAACGTGAACTTTGTCCAGGTGCCGACCATCGTCAAGGACTCGAAGGGGCACTATGTGGGTGGCCTGGACTGGCGGGACTTCGAGGTCTACGAGAACGGCGTCAAGCAGAACATTACATTTTTCAGCGACGATCCGCAGCCGCTGGCAGTGGCCTTCGTCATCGACTCGAGCCTACCCTCGAACATCATGGACAATGTGAACGCCTCGCTGGGCGCTATCCAGGGTGCGCTCACTCCTTACGACGAGGCGGCCGTGTTTACCTACGGGAATGGCGCCAAGGAATGGACGGGCTTTACGGGCGGACAGAGCAGCCGGCTGCCCGCGGTTCTGGACATTGCCAAGGCGGTGGGCACCGATGCCATGGTTCCGGACAATACCGGCCCGCTTGGGAGCGGTTGCGCCATAGTGCAGAATGGCTGGTGCGTTGACCCGAATGTGCAACAGGGCGGTTCGACGGGCAATTCAACCTTCATCACCATCCCCAAAGAGATTCATACCCTCAACGACGCCATTTTGGAAGCCGCGCGACAGCTCTCGGTGGTGCCCAAGAACTTCCGGCGCGTGATCTACGTGATCTCCGACGGCAAGGAGTACGGCAGCAAGGCCACGTGGAAGGAAGTCGTCCACTACCTGCAGACCAACAAGATCGCGGTCTTCGGCACACTTGTGGGCTCATCGGCGGAGTGGGGAGTGGGCTTTCTCGACCGCTTCCACCTGCCTTTCACGATGTACGACAACATCCTGTATAAGTACACGGCGGCCACGGGCGGGGATTTGGACCACGAAACCAGCGTGAACGGCATCGAGACCAGCTACGGCAAGGTGGCCGTGGAGGCTCGCAACCAGTACACCATTGGTTACCTGAGCCACGAGTCGATCTACGACGAGCGCTACCGCAAGATCGACGTGCGCGTGGACCGGCCGAACCTCGAAGTCATCGCCAAGCCGGGCTACTACCCGTCGGCGCAGGACTATAAATAACGCCGGACGGACTTGGCGCCCGACTTCGGACTGCGGACCTGCCTGCATCGGGCCAGAGACCCGAAGCCCAGAGACAAGACGTTCAGAGACACAAAGACCTGCGCCGCGGCACAGGTCTCTTATTTCGTCCAGCGATCCCGAGCCGTCGGGCCGGGATCGCTGGATTACTTGGGCTCGATCGGCGCCGAAGTTGGCGGCGCGGGCGGTGGGGTCTGCTGCACGTTCTGAGTCGGCGGCGGTGTGGGCTCGTTAATGCCGCGGATGCCTTCCTTGAAGCCCTTCAGACCTTCGCCCAATCCCTTACCCAGCTCCGGCAGCCGCTTGGCGCCAAAGAGCAGAAATGCAACCACGGCCAGTACTACCAGATGCCATGGCTGAAGGAAATCGCCCATAATATTGTCCTCCGCGCGCCAGCGTCCAGGCGGCGCGCCTGATACTGCCTATTGTCGCACACTACTGAGCCGGGCGCTGGCTGAACAAGATGGGCGTTGCTGGCTCCGCGTCGCTGCTGGCCTTTGTTACGTTTTCTGATCCCTGACCCCTGTTCTCTTTGGTTTCAGTTGACCCGGGCCGGCTTGCCCAGCCGCTCGGTGACCATGGTGAAGAAGGCGCGCAGGTCGTCCTCTTCGCCCTGGGTGAGCCGGCGGTGGACCTTCATGAGTGGAAAGAGACGCGAGCCCCGCACCTCCACAGCCGGCACCGCGACAGGGTTGGATGGGCTCACGACTCGGTCGCTGCCGCCGGGGGCCCCGGGGTACTGGGTCATCTCCCAGTTGCCGGCGTAGCGGCGACGCAGCACCTCGCCAAGGTAACTGCCCCAGAGCCGAACCTGGAAGTCGAGGTCGAGCTCCGGGCTTTCGCCCACGAGGACCAGGATCTCGTCCAGGGCGTCGATGGATTCGGCACTGAAGTCGAGCTTTTGATGGAACTGCCTTTGCGCCAGCTCGGCTGCCGCCTGGGCGTAGCCTTCCATCATGGCTTCCAGGCTGGGGAAGGCCGCCGATTCCAGGCGTTTACGCAGGTCGTCCGCCACCCTCCAGAGTATATTGCCGCTCTCAAACGGGGCGATGAAAAATTGGTGCGCCAGAGCCGGTTTGTGGCAATCTAAATAGGCAAAGGGAGACTGCCCGACCCCATGAAAGCCATTCGATTGACAGCTCTCGCGGCTGTGTTTGTGCTGTTCGCCGGCGCCGCGCGCCCGGCAGCCTCTGACATCTATCCCGCGCCCGCCCAGGCCCGGGCCGACATCGACGCCGCCATCAGGACCGCCGAAGCCACCCACAAACGCGTGCTGCTTGATTTTGGCGGCAACTGGTGCGGCGACTGTCAGGTGCTGAACATCTACTTCCACAACGCGACCAACTGGCCGATCCTCGAGGCAAATTTTGTGCTGGTGGACGTAAACATCGGCCGAATGGACCAGAACGTGGACCTCGCGGAGAGATACGGTGTTCCATTGAAGAAAGGCGTGCCCGCGCTGGCTGTGCTTTCGAGCCGCGGGAAGCTGCTCTACAGCCAGACGGGCGGCCAGTTCGAGGACATGCGCCACATGGAGAGCTCGGCGCTGACCAAGTTCCTGATCCAGTGGAAGCCGGTGAAGCCGGGCTGCTCGGTGACCATGGTGAAGTGCTAGATCGGTTCCCGAGCGGTTGTACCCCACCCCCGGCTGGTCGCGGCTCAGCTGTTCCCGGTGGCGGAACCTTTTGCGCGCTCACTTTGCGTCGAATTAGGCCGCGTTGCCGCACAATTGAGATAGAGGTTCGTGGCATAGAAGACGGGCCAAAAGACGAAAGAAAAGCGAGGACAATTTTCCCGCAATGTGGGAAAATTGGTCTATTCTCACGTTGCCCCTACCGCCCTCGGGGCGCTGGGGACGTAATTGTGCCTTATTACCGGTGCACTATTTCCTTTAAGTGCTATGGAGTGAATCAGATGCAAGATCTACCTGTTAATAAGTGAACATGTATTGCCGATTTAAAGAGCATTTAGGCCACCTTTAGGCAGTGGAGTGACCCCCAAAAGTGAGACAGCCTAAAATGGGCCCGCGTTGCAGGGAATGGAGAACTGCATATGTCGAAGCAGGGGGTGGGTTGGCGTTCGGCGTCGTTTCGGGAGATGGCGTTGTCGCGCCTGGCGACGTGTGA
>DATJMU010000190.1:0-137731 GCA_035508555.1 Occallatibacter sp.
ATCGCCTCGGCGTGACGCGCCAGCGAGGTTTCGCGCTGGAGCTGAAAGTTGGCGGCGAGGCGGCGGAGGCGGTTCATCTGGTAGCGCATCTTGCTGGCCGCGGTCTCGGCGGAGCGGCCCAGGCCGGCGTCCAGGGTGCGCATCCACTCGAGCAGCGGCGTGAGCTCGGCGTCGAGGGCGTTGCCGGCGGCGGCCAGCTTGCGTTTGCCCTCGACCGGCATCACGCGGGCTGCCAGCTTCTGCGCCAATCCCTGCGCATCCAGGCCGAAGATGCTTTCGACCGGCAGGCCGTGGCGGCGCAGCAGTTCGGCGACATCCGGCTCCACAAGGGTGGCGGAAAACCGGGAAAAGGCCGGAGTCTGCCGGCCCAGAATCCTTTCGTACAGCACCGCCGACTGGGCGAAGTAGGCGATCTCCGCCGGGCCGCCAATGATGGCCGAAGAGCCGAGCAGATAGTCCTGAAAGACGGGGCGCAGGAGGGCCGAGGGCGAGATGCGCTCCGGCTGCGCATCCAGAATCGCGGTGAGATCGGCCGTGGAATAACTCTGCCGTCCGGCCTGCCACAGACCCTTCGGCTCCTGCGGGCTGGGCGGGGTACGCTTGAGGGCGAGCCGCGCGCCGGTGCGCTGGTCGATGAGGAAGAGCAGGCTCGACTGCGGCGTCACGGCCACCTGGGCATGGTAGCCGGCGGCTTCGAGCGCCCGATTGCGCTCGAGGAGGGCCGCGTGCAGCTCGTCGGCCCGGTCCAGAGCTGCGCGCAGGACGGGGGCGCCGAGGCGATGGAAGTCGCCGCTGCCGGCATCGAGGATGAGCAGGCCCTGCGCTGCAAACACCTTCTGGTAGAAATCTGCAAAAGCCTCCGCGAAGGTGCGGCCGGGTTTGTAGGCTTCGGCCAGCGCGTCTGTCGCGTCGGAGGGCCCGACGATGTCCCAGGCCTGATCCACGAGCGCCTGGATCGAGTCGTCCAGGAGGATGCCGCCGACGGGTTGGCCCGGTGAGATCTCCGGCCCAGGTTTGTAGACGAGCTTGCGCAGCTCTTTGCCGGAAGGAAGCGTGACTTGGCCGATCTCAGCGAAGTCGTGGTCCTCGCCGGCCAACCAGAAGACGGCGACATGGGGCCGGCCGGCGGCCGAAGCCCTGCGCGCGAGAGCCAGCGCGGTGGCGGCCTTGAAGGGCGTAAACAGCGGCCCGCCAAAGAGCCCTACCTGCTGGCCGGTGACGGCGACGCCGGCTCCCGCCGCCAGCGCCTCGATAGCCTTTCCGGCGGCAGGAGCGGAGTTCTGCGCCGCGACCAGCGGCACGAGCTCGGCCCAGTGCGAGGGAAGCTGCGGCCGCGCCAGCGGGTCCGCGTCCGGGGGCCCCGAAGCGTAGAAGCCGCGCGCCGAACCCGCGCCGGCGCAATAGTCCTGAAAGAGCCGGCTCGTTCCCGGCACCGCCGAAAGGGTAGTACAGTCTGCTGTCAATTCCTGCGTCACGTGTTGCCTGTCTTGCGGAGCGGAGATGCGGGAGCGGGCAAAGCGCTGTGTTAAGGATGCCACGCCGCCCGGGATCGATGCACAACAACTCCGGCGGCGGCCGGCGCAGTGCTTATACTCGTCTATGGATTGATGTTCGCGGCTCAGCAGCCTTTGCGGATCCGACAGGGCAAAGATGCAGTCGCGCCCAGAACAACGAGGAGAGCCCGATGGCCAAAGACGGCAAGATCGCAAAACAGAAGGACACCCTCAAATCGAAGTCCAAAGCTGGCAAGCCCCTCAAGGCGAAGAAGCCCGTCCACGCGCCGGGGGGCCCGGACGATCTTGAAACCGCGGACATTCTGAGCTCGGAGGTGGTCTACCAGGGCCCGCTATTTCGCGTGGTCCGCGACCGGATCCTGGAGCCGGGCGGCCATGAAAACCAGCGCGAGATCGTCCGCCACAACGGCAGTGCCGTCATCCTGGCCGTGGACAACTCCAAGAGCCGCAAAGATCCCTGGATCGTGATGGAGCGCCAGTACCGCCATGCGGCGCGACGGTTCCTGTGGGAGCTGCCAGCGGGCAAGATCGAGCCCGGCGAGGATGCGATGGAAGGCGCGCAGCGCGAGCTGGCCGAAGAGACCGGGTACCGCGCCCGGAAGTGGCGATCCATGATCACTTACTTCGCGAGCCCGGGCTTTCTGGGCGAATCGATGACCATCTATCTTGCCGAAGGGCTGGTGGCCGGCGCCGCCACTCCCGAGGAAGACGAGAAGATCGAGCTTCGGCTGGTGCGGCTCTCCGACGTCCTGAAGATGATCGGCAAGGGCGCCATCCTCGACGGGAAAACTCTGTGCGGCGTGCTATGGTATGCGCGCTATGCAAAATCGCTGGGGCGCAAGAAATAATCTGACGAGATAAAGCCTGCTGATTTTAAAAGAGAAATCTTCCCGTTCCCCGGCCGAAGGGAGGGGGGCTGTATCACCCTGTGGAATTTTTCGTTCAACAATGGAAAAACCTTTCTTAAATAATCATCGTCATACTTTTACAGAACGTCAAAGTGAGTACTCTCTCTGAACTCACAAAGACCCCCTCACATCAAACAAGGAAGGCAGGAGCCTGTGGCTCAGTACAAAGGAAAGGTCAAGTGGTTTAATAACGCCAAGGGCTACGGATTCATCGGACGTGAAGACGGGCCGGATGTGTTCGTTCATTACTCGGCAATCCAGTTGGACGGATACAAAACGCTCAAGGAGGGCGACGAGGTCGAGTTCGACATCGTCGAAGGCCAGAAAGGCCCCCAAGCGGATGCGGTGGTCCGCTTCAGAGACAGCGCCCATAGCGCAGCCTAGAAGCGCGGACAGCCGGGCGTAACTTTACGACTGCCTTGCAGCAGTTGGTGTTTCGTATACCTGTGCCTGTGGATGTGGAGATTGTCACAGGCGGGCAAGCCCGGTTGCATCTGGTTTCCCTCCATCGGTCTGCATTGTTTTGCGCCCGGCGAGGTCTGCGAAGGCTTTCTTGCGGCGGTGCGTTGACCTTGGTTCTCTCCTCCGCGCAGAATCGTTAAGCTTGCATGGGTTAGGCTTATCGTTGACTGCCGACGGGGAGTGAGATCCATGGACAACCGCACGATGGCGCGCCTGCTGGCCGAGACGGCCGATCTGATGGAGATCGCCGGGAGCGACAGTTTTCGTGTGCGCAGCTATCGCCGCGCCGCCGAGGCAGCCGAGCAGACCACGGTGGACCTGGCGGCGGCCGCGGACGATCCCGCCCGCCTCATGGAGATCGAGGGCATCGGCAAGAGCATGGCCGCCAAGCTCCAGGCCATTGCGGAGACCGGTTCCCTGCCGCAGCGCGACGAGCTGCTCGCCACCTATGGCAGCGGCATTCTCGAACTGCTCAAACTGCCCGGGATGGGCCCCAAGACCATCGCGCTGCTCTGGGATGCGGGCAAGATCGGCACGGTGGATCAGCTTGCCGAAGCCATCGAGGCCGGGCGGCTGGCGGGGCTGCCGCGCATGGGCGCCAAGCAGATCGAAAAGCTCCGCAAGGGCATCGAGGAGTACCGGCGCAGCGCGGGCCGCTTCCGCATCGACGTGGCCGAAGAGGCCGCGCAGGCGCTCAGCGCTTACCTGCTGCAGTTCAAGGGAATCGAGCGCGTCACGCCGGCCGGCTCGCTGCGCCGCGGCCGCGAGACGGTCGGGGATCTGGACCTGCTGGCGACCGGCCCCGGCTGCGCCCCGGGCCACACGGCGGGGGCCGTCGAGCACGTGGCCGCCTATCCCGGAGTTCGCTCGGTCCTCGCCAAGGGCGAGAACAAAGTCAGCTTCCTGCTTGGCGATGGCCTGCAGGTGGATGTGCGCCTGCTGCCTTCGGAGTCGTTCGGCGCGGCGCTTCAGTATTTCACAGGCTCCAAGGCGCACAACGTTACCCTGCGCCAGCGTGCGCTGAAGATGGGCTACACGCTGAGCGAGTGGGCACTGGCCCGGCTGGACGACGAGTCGGTGGTTGCCGCCGCCACCGAAGAGGAGATCTACAAGGCCCTCGGCATGGACTGGATGGCGCCGGAGATGCGCGAGAACCTGGGCGAGATCGAGGCCGCCGCGCACGGCAAGCTGCCGCGGCTGATCGAAAAGTCCGACATCAAGGGCGACGTGCACATGCACACCACGGCCACCGACGGGCGCAACTCCATCCGCGAGATGGCCGACGCCGGCCTGGCCTGCGGCTACAAATATATCGCCATCACCGACCACTCGAAGAACCTGGCCATGACCAACGGCCTGGACGAGAAGCGCGCGCTCGAGCACATCCAGCGCATCCACGAGGTCGACCGGCAGATGGAGGGCCGCATTCGCGTCTTCGCAGGCATCGAGGTCGATATCCTCGGCGACGGGGCCCTCGACCTCGACGACGAGGTGCTGGCGCAGATGGAGATCGTGATCGCCAGCGTGCATACGCGCTTTGAGCAGAGCCAGGAAGAGATGACGGCGCGCGTGCTGCGCGCCATCGAGAACCCCAACGTGCGCATCCTCGGCCACCCCACGGGCCGTCTGCTGCTGCGCCGCGAGCCTTTCGCGCTGGATATGGGCGCGGTGCTGCGGCGCGCCGCCGAGCTGGGCGTGGCCGTCGAGCACAACGCCGCTCCGGAGCGGCTGGACCTGTGCGACCGCGACCTCCGCCTGGCCAAAGAACTGGGCTGCCGCATCGTCATGAACTCCGACTCGCACGACAGCCGCAACCTGGGCAAGATGGACTACGGCATCCGGCAGCTCAAGCGCGCCTGGCTGGGGGCGAAGGATGTGCTGAACACGCGCGGGGCGGATGATTTTCTGGCCGGGCTGCGCCCGCGATAACGCGTATTTTGCAGCGCAGTTCCGCTCTCCCGTGGAACCGCCATCGCCCCCAAAGCAGCAGGCGACGGAATCATGGAGGCTGCCGGCGGCCGTGAACCTGGCTATTGAGAAGGAAACCTGTTTCGCTTCCCGCCGCCCTATCGTGGTTCCGGCTCGGACGCTGCTGAGCCAGCTGCCATAGACGCGCGCCGTGGATGGCCACGGCAGTTCGGTTACTGCGATTCGATCAGGCGACCGCTGGGGATGGAGCCGTCTCCAAGCCGATTCACTGTCCGGAATCGAACACTCCCGCGCCGGAATCGGGCAGGGCTGCGAGGGGAGTTGCGAGTCCTAATCCGCGCAACCCCTTTTCTTGCAATGCCCGCATCGACAGTTCTCTCTGGCACGGCGTGTGCAATGACTATCGGCAATGGACATCGCACGCCCTGACATCAAACGGAAGAAGCAGCGCCGCACCGTTCTCTGGGCCGGCGTGGGATTGGTGGTGCTGGCCGGACTTGCCTTTCTAGTCATGCGGCTCAAACCGGCGTCGCCCACCGTCGACCGCTCCACCATCTGGACCGACACGGTCAAGCGCGGCGACCTCACCATCCAGGTGCGCGCCTCGACCGGTCAGCTGGTCCCCCGCGAGGACTCGATCGAGCTGATCCCGGCGCAGACGGACGCCACGGTGGTGCGCATCCGCGTACTGCCGGGCACGAAGGTGACGCCCGACACCATCCTGATGGACCTGGCGGACCCGCAGCTGGACCAGGAGCTGCTCAACGCGCAACTGGCGCTGAAGGGCGCCGAGGCCGATTACAAGAGCCTGCAGGCCACGCTCGAGAGCACGCTGATGGACAAGAAGACGGCGGCGGCAGCGGTCGACTCCGCCTACACTGAGGACGAGCTGCAGGCGCAGACCAACAAGCAGCTCTACGACCTGGGCGTGATCTCGGGCCTCACCTACGAGCAGTCGAAGGACACGGCCGAGCAACTGACCATCCAGCACCAGCTCAGCCGGGAGCAGATCTCCGTTAATCAGAAGGCGATCCTGGTGCAGCTCGCCTCAGCGCAGACCAAGATCGACCAGGCCAAATCGCTGTTGGCCCTTTATCAGTCGCAGGAGGCCGCGCTGCAAGTGCGGGCGGGCCTCACGGGCGAGCTCGCTCCGCTGCCCACGCCGGTTTCGGTGGGCGAGCACGTGACCGCAGGCACGAGCGTGGCCGAGGTCATCCAGCTCGACAAGCTCAAGGCGTCGCTGCAGATTCCCGAAACCCAGGCGCACGACATCCAGCTCGGGCAGCCGGCCGAGATCGACACTCACAACGGCATCGTTCCGGGGCACGTGACGCGCATCGACCCGGCGGTATTGAACGGAACGCGCACGGTTGACGTAACACTCGATGGACCCCTGCCTCCGGGCGCGGTGCCGCAACTGAGCGTGGACGGAACCATCGACCTGGCGCATCTGCACGACGTGCTTTACGTGGGCCGGCCGGCGCTGGGCAACGAAGACTCGACCCTGAGCCTCTTCAAGATCGATCCCGACGGTAAAGGTGCGACGCGCGTTCCGGTGAAGGTGGGCCGCGCTTCGGTGAACGAGATCGAAGTGCTCGAAGGGCTCAAGGAAGGCGACACGGTCATCTTGTCCGACATGTCGCGCTACGACAACGTGGACCACATCCGGCTGAACTAAGGGCAGTGAACAGTGATCAGTGAACAGTGAACAGTGATCGATGAGTGGGACCTGCATCGACAACTGACAACTGGTCCACTGATCACCGACTACTGATCACTGACCACTGATCCCAGGAGGGAATTGCATGGCAACCAACGGCAGCACGCTGATCGAGATCGAGGATCTGACCAAGGTCTTCTATACCGACGAAGTCGAAACCCACGCCCTCTCGGGCATTCACCTGACGATTTCGCGCGGCGAGTACGTGGCCATGTCCGGTCCCTCCGGATGCGGCAAGTCGACGCTGCTCTCCATCCTGGGCCTGCTGGACACGCCGACGGGGGGGCGGTACCTGCTCAACGGCAACCCGGTCGAGAACCTCAACTTCGGGGAGCGCTCGCGCATCCGCAACCAGGAGATCGGCTTCATCTTCCAGAGCTTCAACCTGATCGGCGACCTGACGGTGGAAGAGAACGTGGAACTGCCGCTCACGTACCGCGCCGGGATGCCTGGTCCCGAGCGCAAGCGCCGCGTGAAAGAGGCGCTGGAGCGCGTGAACATGGCGCACCGCATGAGGCACTATCCCGCGCAGCTCTCGGGCGGCCAGCAGCAGCGCGTGGCCGTGGCGCGCGCCCTGGCCGGATCGCCCTCGATCCTGCTGGCCGACGAGCCCACGGGCAACCTCGACTCAAAGAACGGCGAAGCGGTGATGCACCTGCTCGCCGACCTGCACCGCGAGGGATCCACGATCTGCATGGTGACGCACGACCCCCGCTTTGCCCGCCACGCTGAGCGCGAGGTGCACCTGTTCGACGGCAAGGTGGTCTCGGAGGACGAGCTCAAGAAGCTTGAAGAAGAAGTGGAGGGCTGAGCGATGGTCACCGGCGTTCTCAAGGACCTCCGATACGCCGTTCGCCAGCTCCGCCGCGCTCCGGGCTTCGCGCTCACACTTGCACTCACGCTGGCTCTCAGCGTGGGCGTGGCTACGGCTGTCTTCTGCGTCATCGATGCGACCATCCTGCGCCCGCTGCCCTACGCGCACCCGGGGCGCATCGTCGCCATCCAGACGATGAGCCGGAGCGGGTACGAGCAGCCGGCATCGTGGCCAAGCTACATGGACGAGCGCGCGCAGACAAAGGGCTTTGCGGCGCTGGCGGGCTACAGCAGTTATTCCAAGATCACCCTGACCACGCCTGCAACCGGGCCCGTGCTGGTTCCCTGCGTGCACTCGTCCGACAACTTCTTCGACGTCTTCGGCGTGCACGCACTGTTGGGCCGGACTTACCTTCCCGGCGAGCAGGAGAACGGCAGGAACGACATCGCCGTGCTGAGCTACGACGCCTGGCAGAAGTACTTTGACGGCGATCGCAATATTCTCGGCCACGCGATCGAGCTCGACGGGCGCGCCACCACCGTGATTGGCGTCATGCCCGCCGGTTTTCGCTTTCCGCTGAACCTGGTGGATGCAATTTATACACCGCGCTTTAGCGATTCCATGCAGCCTGTGTTGAAGCTGCGCGGCGACCACTGGCTGCGGACGGTGGCGCGGCTCAAGGACGGAGTCAGCATCGCGCAGGCGCAGGCCGATCTTTCGCGCGTCCTGGGCAATCTGGGCAAGGCTTATCCGGACACAGACGGCGGCCGCACGGTACAGCTTGAAGCGCTGGCCAGGAGCGTGACCGGCAAGAGCCGTGGGCCGCTATGGACCTTGCTGGGGGCGGTGCTCGCGGTTCTGCTTATCGGCTGCGTGAACGTGGCCGGACTGCTGCTGGCACGGGGCGTCAAGCGCGAGCGCGAGATGGGCATGAGGGTCGCCATCGGCGCGGGGCGCGCGCGGCTGCTGCGCCAGGTGCTCACCGAAGGCCTGCTGCTGGCGGCTCTGGGCGCGGCGGGCGGCGTGCTCGTGGCGTGGACTACGCTGCGCCTCATGCGCGCCTTCCTCGTTCATGCGTTGCAGCGCGGCGCGGATATTCATCTCAACTGGATTGTGCTGGGAGCGGCCGTGGCGGTTGCGGCCGCCGCCAGCCTGGTGTCTTCACTCTATCCGGCCCTGCATCTTTCGGGCATCGATCCCAACCGCGCCCTCAAGGGCGGCGGCAGCGCGGGCACGGGCCGGGCGCAGCACCGCCTGCGCTCGGGGTTCATCGTCACGCAGGTGGCGCTCACCATGGTGCTGGTCGCGGTGTCGGCGCTGCTCATCCGCATGGTTACGAGCTATCGCAATTCGGATCTCGGCTTCAATCCCGGCCAGATCCTGACCACGCGGATCAATCTCTCGCCGCAACGGTACCAGGGCCGGGATCCGCTGGCCGATTTCTATCAGCCGCTCTTCGACCGCGTGGCGGAGATTCCGGGCGTGCGCGCGGTGGGCGCGATCGACCTGGTGCCCATCAAGGAGTGGGGCGACAACTCCGAGCTGCACATCGCCGGCCAGCCGCCCTACCCGCCTAACGAGGAGCGCCTGGCCGAGAACCGGTTTGTCTCACTGGGCTACTTCAAGGTCTTCGGCATTCCCCTGGGCGAAGGGCGGATGCTGTCGCCAGGCCTCGACCTCCCCAACAACGCCGCGCCCACCGTGGTGGTGAACGAGGCCTTCGTCAAGAGGTTCATTCCCGCGGGACTCAATGCCACGGCGCAGCGCATCGATGACAACAGCGACCCGAAGAAGTGGACGCAGATCGTCGGCGTGGTCGGCAACGTCCGCCAGGACATCTATCAAGCTCCGCTGGCCGAGCGCGACTGGCTGATGAACGAGCTTCCGCTCAATCAGCGCGTCGATGTGTTCTCGAACATGGCCGTGGTCCTGCGCTTCGACGGCAGCCCCGCGTCGATCGTGCCGGCCCTGCGCAACGCGATTCACAACATCGACCCGACGGTTCCCTTTATCGACCCCGAAACCATGACCGAGGTCGTCACCGATACGCTGGTCTTCGAGCGTATGGAGAGCTGGCTCTTCGGTATCTTCGCGGGCCTCGCGCTGGTCCTGGCACTGGTCGGCCTCTACGGCCTGGTGAGTCATGAAGTCGATCAGGCCACGCGCGACATCGGCGTGCGCATGGCCCTGGGCGCGACGCGCGACCGCATCCTGGCGATGGTGCTTGGCCGCGTGGCGTGGCTGCTCGGCGCAGGAGCGGCCGCGGGCCTTGTCCTCACCGTGCTTGCCCGCAAGATCATCGGCATCGTGATCTACTTCAACACGCAAAGGGAGGCCGGCTGGTTCGTCCTGCTGGCGCTTGCGCTCGCCGCCGCCGGCTTGATCGCCGCGCTCATCCCCGCCGCGCGCGCCGCGTCGATCGAGCCCGTCGAGGCCCTGCGCACCGAATAACCCGGCCGGAGACGGCAAAGGAGAGGTCAAACGCGATGAACAATCTTTGGCTCGACATTCGCTTCGCACTGCGCCAGTTGCGCAAGTCGCCGGGCTTTACGCTTACCGCGGTGCTCACGCTGGCCTTCGGCATCGGGGCGACGACGGCGATTTTCTCGATCGTCGAAGGCGTGCTGCTGCGCCCGCTTCCCTTCCCGCATCCCGACCGGCTGGTCGTCCTTTCGGACATCCTCAACAACGCCAACATTGGCGCCGACTCCGGTGAGGCCGGCGTGACGTCGACGGAGATCCCCGTCTACGAGCGCGAGACGCGCAGCTTTGCGGCCCTCGGCGGCTACCAGCAAACCGGCTACGAGCTTGTAGGCGCCGGCGCCCCAGCGCAGATCAACGCCGCCCGCGTCACGGCCAGCATCTTCCCCGTCCTTGAAGTCTCGCCCCTCATGGGCCGCGTCTTCACAGAGGGCGAAGACAGCGGCCACGCCCAAGTCGTGGTGATCAGCTATGCCATGTGGCGCAGCCGCTTTGGCGGCGATGCCAACGTCCTGGGCCGCAAGATCGAGCTCGACCGCAAAACCTATCAGGTCATCGGCGTCATGCCCCGCGGCTTCGAGTTTCCGCTGGTCCCGGGCCAATTGAACCAGAGCGAGCTCTGGACCCCCATGAGCTTCACCCCCGACGAGATGAGCGGCGCCGCGGCGGCGAGCTGGAACTTCGGCATGGTGGGCCGCCTCAAACCGGGCGTCACGGCCGCGCAGGCCAAGCAGGACGCCGAGAGCATCGCCCTGCAGATCGACAAAAGCTTCCCGGCTTTCATGAGCAGCCTGCACATCGACGCCGTGGTCCGCTCCCTGGCTGACGAGACCGTGGCCGAGGCACGCCCGCTGGTCCGCGCTCTCTTTCTCGCCGTTACGGTCGTGCTCTTCATCGCCTGCGCCAACCTCGCCGGGCTGCTGCTGGTGCGCGTGATCCGCCGCCGCCGCGAGACCGCCGTACGTCTCGCGCTCGGCTCCAGCGGAGCGGTGGTGGTGCGGCAGAGTTTGATTGAGACGCTGGCTCTGAGCATCGCAGGAGGGCTGACCGGATTGGGGCTGGCGGCGGTCGCTCTGCGCGCCGGCGTCAGCCTGTTGCCGGAGACGCTGCCGCGCATCCAGTCCATTCGTCTCGACTGGCATGTGGTCCTCTTTGCCCTCGGCGCCGCGGTGCTCACGGGCTTCCTCTGCGGACTGATTCCAGCGCTGGCCGCCGCGCGCACCAGCGTGAACGAAACCCTGAAAGAGGGCGGCCGCACCGGCTCGGCCGGCGGCGCGCACGCGCGGCTGCGCTCGGCCCTGGTCGTCACCGAGATCGCCGTCGCCCTGGTGCTGCTCGTCGCTTCCGGACTTCTGCTAAGAAGCTTCGAGAAGCTCCGTGAAGTCAACCTGGGATTCCACACCGATCACATGCTGACCGCCTCCTACAGCCTGCCGCAAAAGCAATACTCCACGCAGGCCTCGATCGACGCCTTCAATAACAATCTCCTGGAACGGCTGCAGCAGCTTCCTGGCGTTGAGGCCGCCGGCGTCACATCGATATTGCCCGCCGCAGGCAACGGCAACAACAATGCCTTCGTCGCCGACGGCTACACCCCGCCTCCGGGCGCCCAGCTCGATCTCTCGTGGTCTTCGCAGGTGATGGGCGACTACTTCAAAGCCGCGGGCATTCCCCTCCTGCGCGGGCGCGCATTCACCTTGGCCGACAGCGCCAAGGCGCCGCTGGTCTGCGTCGTCAACCACTCCCTGGCCGCGCACTTCTGGCCCGGACAGGACCCCATCGGCAAGCGCGTCCGCTGGGGCATGGTGGAGACGCCCACCCCCTGGGTCACTGTGGTCGGCGAGATCGGCGATATCAAGCAGAACTCGCCCGACCAGCCCACGCGGTACCAGATCTATCAGCCCTTCAGCCAGAACACGGCCTCTTTCGGATCGCTCGCCCCGGCCGACTCGCTCAACGCCCAGGGCGGCTCCATTGTTCTGCGGACGGCCATGCCGCCCGACCAGATGATCGCGGCGCTGCGCGACACGGTGCGCTCCATCGATCCCCAGCTTCCGCTCACGCAGGTGGAGTCGATGACGCAGGCCATCAGCACAACCGAAGCCCCGCGCCGCTTCAACGCCGCGCTCATTTCGAGCTTCGCCGCCGCCGCGCTGCTGCTCGCGCTGCTCGGCATCTACAGCGTCATCGCCTTCTCCGCGGCCATGCGCACGCAGGAGGTGGCCATCCGGCTTGCCCTCGGCTCGCAGCGCTCCGCGGTGATGAAGCTCATCCTCGGCTCCGGCGCGCGGCTCGGGCTCATCGGCTGCGCCATCGGCGCGGTCGGCGCCATCTTTGCCACGCGCCTGCTGCGCTCGCTGCTGTTTGAGGTCAGCCCGCTCGACCCGGCGGTCATCGTTCTCGCTGCCTTCGCCATCTTCGCCCTGGCCATCGCAGCCTCGTTCATCCCGGCGCGCCGCGCCGCCGCTATCGAGCCCATGCAGGCGCTGCGCAGCGAATAGGGCAGCAAAAATCCGGCGCAACGCCGAAAAGCACGGAGAAATGACGCGATGAACAACCTGTTGCTCGATCTTCGCTACGCGCTCCGCCAGTTGCGCAAGTCGCCGGGTTTCGCGCTCACGGTGGTGCTCACGCTCGCTCTCGGCATCGGCGCCAACACCGCCATCTTCACGCTCGTCCAGCAGATCCTGCTGCGCTCGCTGCCCGTCGCCAATCCCGCCCAGCTCTACCGCATCGGCGACAAGGACCAGTGCTGCGTGGATGGCGGCTTTCCGGAGGATGCCGGAAGCACCGGCGATTACTCCATCTTTTCCTACGATCTCTACCGCTATCTCCAGAGCAACACGCCCGAGTTCGAAGAGCTGGCAGCGGTGCAGGCCGGCCAGGGGGGCTGGAGCGTGCGCCGCGGCAACGCTGTGCCCAAGCAGCTCCACGGCGAGTTCGTCAGCGGCAACTTCTTCTCGGTCCTGGGCATTCTCCCCTTGGAAGGGCGGGTGTTTTCGCCGGCCGACGACACGCCCGGCTCGCCGCCGGCCGTCGTCCTCAGCTACCGGGCCTGGCAGGGCGAGTACGCCTCCGATCCCCACATCGTGGGCTCGACGATCTACATCGATACCAAGCCATTCGCCGTCATCGGCGTCACGCCTCCCGGCTTTTTTGGCGACCGCGTCACCGACGATCCCCCCGACTTCTGGATGACGATCAACATGGAGCCCTACGTGCGCGGGGCGTTGAGCTCCATCCTGCATCACCAGACTTCCAACTGGCTGTATCCGATCGGACGCGTGCGTCCCGGCACCAATATTGCCACTCTGCAGGCCAGGGTCTCGGCGACACTGCGGCAGTGGCTGTATTCGCAGCCCGATTTCACGAAGGACGGGGGCAACACCGTTATTCCCAAACAGCACGTGGTGCTGTCACCCGCCGGCGGCGGGATCCAGAACCTGCAGGAGGAGACGGGCTCGGGACTCAAGCTGCTCATGATCCTCTCCTGCGTGGTGCTGCTCATCGCCTGCGCCAACATCGCCAACCTCATGCTGGCGCGCGCGACGACGCGCCGCTCCGAGATCGCGGTACGCATGGCGCTGGGCGCGGGCCGGCGCATCGTGGTCCGCCAGATCCTCACCGAAAGCGTCCTGCTCGGCATTATCGGCGGCGTTGTGGGTCTCGCCGTTGCCTTCGCCGGCTGCCAGACGATCCTCAAGCTCGCCTTCCCCGACGCTACCAATCTGCCCATCAGCGCCAGCCCCTCGTGGGCCGTGCTCGGATTCGCCTTCCTGGTCTCGCTGGCCACCGGCATTCTCTTCGGAACGGGTCCGGCGTGGCTCTCCTCGCACTCGCAGCCGGCGGAGGCCCTGCGCGGCGTCAACCGTTCTACGCACGACCGCTCGTCGCTCCCGCAAAAGGCCCTGGTCGTTTTCCAGGCCGCGCTCTCCGTGGTGCTGATCGTGGGCGCGATTCTCATGACCAAGTCGCTGGCCAACCTCGAAAACCAGAACTTCGGCGTCACCACCGCCAACCGCTACGTTCTCCACTTCGACCCGGCGGGGGCCGGCTACACCATGGAGAGGCTGCCTGCACTTTACCGGCAGATCGAAGACCGCTTCTCCGCGCTGCCCGGCATGGTTCATGTCGGACTGGCCTTGTACAGCCCACTCGAAGGCGACAACTGGGGCGAGTGCGTCATCCTGCAGGGCCACGGCGCTCCCCCACCGAACTCCCACTGCGGCTCCACGTGGGACCGCGTCAGCCCGGGATTCCTTGACTCCATCGGCGTGCCTATCGTCAAAGGACGCGACATCAGCGACCAGGACACGGCGGGCTCGCCGCAGGTCGCGATTGTCAACCAGAGCTTCGTCAAGCGGTTCTTTCCCAACGTGGACCCCATCGGCCAGCACTTCGGCATCGACTTCCCCGAGTACTCGAGCAGCTTTGAGATTGTGGGCGTCTTCCGCGACTTCAAGATGAACAATCCCCGCGACCAGGTTCGTCCCGTGTATTTGCGCCCGCTCGCGCAACGCTTCGCCGCCTACACGCAGCCGATGATGATCTCGACCGAGACCCAATCCATGTATATGGACTCGATGATCCTCGACTTCAACACGCCCCAGCAGAACGTCGACGGCCTGGTCCGGCACACGCTCGCCCAGATCGATCCCAACCTCACGGTCACCGATCTCCGTTCCTTCGGTTCGCAGGTAGCCGGCAACTTCGATCAGGAGCGCCTGATTGCGCGGCTCACCAGCCTCTTCGGCATCCTTGCGCTGGTGCTCGCGTCGATTGGACTTTACGGCGTCATGTCCTACTTTGTCGCGCGCCGCACCAGCGAGATCGGTATCCGCATGGCCCTGGGCGCTACGCGGCCCGGCGTGGTGACCCTGGTCATGCGGGGCGCGCTCTGGCAGATCGTCATCGGGCTCGCGCTGGGCATTCCCGCGGCGCTGCTGAGCGGCCACCTCATGGCCAGCCAGCTCTACGGCGTCAAGGGCTACGATCCGCTTTCGCTCGGCGCCGCGACCCTGGTTCTCGCCATCTGCGCCGCCGTCGCCGGCTTCATCCCTGCCCGCCGCGCCGCTTCCATTGACCCCATGAAGGCCCTGCGCATCGAGTAGACGCGCCCAAGGAGAAACCGACCTATGAACCCGCTCTTCCAGGACCTCCGCTACGGGCTGCGCCAGTTGCGCAAGTCCCCGGCCTTCACGCTGACGGTAGTGCTCACGCTGGCCCTCGGCATCGGAGCCAACGCGGCTGTCTTTACCTTGTTCGATCAAGTGCTGTTGCGCCTGCTGCCCGTCCGCCAGCCCCACGAGCTGGTGCGTCTCCAGTTCACCGGCAACTTCTCGGGCTCCGCCTCCAGCTTCGGCGGCGACATCGACAGCTACTTCTCCTACCCGATGTACAAGGACCTGCGCGACCAGAACCAGGTCTTCAGCGGCATGTTCGTCGCCGACCGAACCGGCGTCGGCATCAGTTGGCGCGGCCAGGCCGAAGACAAAGACGCCGAGATCGTCTCCGGTAACTACTTCGATGTCCTCGGCCTCAAGCCCGCGCTCGGCCGCCTGCTCACCCCCGCCGACGACACCGCCCCGGGCGCCAATCCCGTTCTCGTCCTCAGTTACGCCTACTGGAAGTCGCGCTTCGCCGCATCGCCCGGCGTCATCGGCCAATCCGTGCTCATCAACGGCCACGCCTTCACCATCCTCGGCGTCGCCCCGCCCAACTTCGAGTCCGCCATCGGCGGCTACCGGCCCGGCGTCTTCATCCCCGTCAGCATGTCCGATGTCGCCATGCCCTGGACCGCGCCCCGTCACGACTTCACCAACCATCAGTCCATCTGGCTCACCATCGTGGCGCGCCTCAAGCCGGGCGTCACCCGCCAGCAGGCCGAAGCCAGCCTGCAGCCCATCTGGCACAACCTGCGCGCCTATGAGCTCACCCTCTACCCGCACCACAGCGAGAGCTTCAAGAAAGGCTTCCTCGATAACTCCCACCTCAAGGTTCTCGACGACGCGCAGGGCTTCTCGCCCGGCCGCGCCGACCTCAAAACCCCGCTCATCATCCTCATGAGCATGGCCGGCCTGCTCGTAGCCATGTGCGCCATCAACGTCGCCACGCTGCTCCTGCTGCGCGCCTCCAACCGCGTCCGCGAGATGTCTATGCGCTACGCTCTGGGCGCCAAGCGCTCCCGCATCCTCTCGCAGCTGTTTGTCGAGGGCGGCCTGCTCGGCGCCGCCGGCGCGGCCATCGGGATCATCCTCGCCCCCGCCGTCGCTGAAGCCCTGGTGCGCCTCATGACCAGCTCCGACCCCGGCAGCGAGCCCTACTCGGCCTCGATCGACACCCGCGTGCTTCTCTTCACCCTGGCCATCTCGCTGGTCGTCAGCCTGCTCTTCAGCATCGCCCCGGCCGTCCACTTCCTGCGTCCCAACCTCGCCCAGGCCCTGCGCCAGAACTCCGGCACCGCCTCCCGCGACTCCCAGCGCTTCCGCAAGCTCGCCGTCGGTGTTCAGATCGGTCTCAGCGTCATCCTCCTCGGCGGCGCCGGCCTCTTTGTCCGCACCCTTGACAATCTCCGCAGCCAGAACGTCGGCTTCGACACCGCCAACCTCGTCGAGTTCTCCCTCGATCCCTCCACCTCCGGCTACACCGAACAGCGCACCTCCGAGCTCGTCATGAGCGCCGTCGACGCCGTCCGCCGCATCCCCGGGGTCACACAGGCCTCCGCCTCCACCGATCCCGAACTCACCGGCGACTCCGAAATCAACGGCTTCACCGTGCAGGGCTACAAAGAGCCCGAGGGCGAAAACATGGACTTCGAGGAGCCCTGGATCACCCCCGGCTACTTCGCCGCCCTCCATCAACCTGTTCTCGCAGGCCGCGAGTTTACCCTCGGCGACGCCAAGGGGCAGCCCAAGGTCGCCATCGTCAACATGGCCTTCGCCAAAAAGTTCTACGGCTCGCCGCGCAACGCCATCGGCCGCCTCATCTCCAGCGATCGCGGCACGGACGCCAAATTCGATACGACCATCGTCGGCGTGGTGGGCGACGTCCATCATCAGGATCTGCGCACCGCCATCGGTCCCGCTGTCTACCGCCCCTACCTCCAGAATCCTCACCCCGGCGGCGTTGAGATCTACGCCCGCAGCGCGCAATCGTCAGACGTCGTCGAGCCCGGCATCCGCGCGGCCATTCACCAGCTCGATCCCACCCTTGTCGTCGACGGCCTGCGGACCATGGACGCCCAGGTCAACCTCAGCGCCTCCGATAATCTCGCGCTTGCTTATCTCGCTATCGGCTTCTCGGCCCTGGCCATGCTGCTCGCTGCCGTCGGCCTATACGGCGTTCTGGCCTACTCGACCGAGCAGCGCACGCGCGAGATCGGCGTCCGCCTGGCGCTCGGCGCGCAACGCTGGGGCGTCGTTGGCCTCATCGTCCGCGAGATGGCGCTGATCGCCGTTATCGCCGTCGTTGTCGCATTGCCCGCCGTCGTGGCGCTGGCGCGATTGTTCCGCAGCCAGCTCTATGGCGTCTCCACCTTCGACCCGCTGGCGCTGCTCGCCGCCGTCGGACTTACAGCCATCATGCTGGCCCTGGCCGCGGCTTTGCCCGCGCATCGCGCCGCCACGGTGGAACCCATTCGAGCGCTGCGCACGGAGTGAGGCGCTGCACACGGAGTAGACGATCGAATCCGGAAGGAGGAGCAGAATGCAGAACGTACTTCGCGATGTCCGTTACAGCTTCAGGAAGCTGCGCAAGAGCCTCGGCCTGACGGCGATGGTGGTCATCACGCTGGCGCTCGGCATTGGCGCGACCACGGCCATCTACACCGTCGTCTATGCCACCCTCCTCGCACCCATGCCGTATCCCAATCCGGATCAGCTGGTCATGGTCTGGTCCAAAATTCAAGGCTTCCACAACGTGGTCGCAGCCGGCGATTTCCTCGACTGGCAGCAGCAGAGCGACTCTTTCCAGGCGCTCAAGGCCTTCACCGGAACCAGCTTCAACCTGGCCGGCAAGCAGGAGCCCGAGATGGTGCCGGCGCAGATGACCACGCCGGGGATGTACAGCATGATGGGCGACCGGTTCCTGATGGGCCGTGATTTTCTGCCCGAGGAAGGCGTCGCCGGCAAGGATCAGGTGGCGATCCTCATGCACAGGCTCTGGGTGCGCCTCGGCTCTGATCCGCACATTATCGGCAAACGGATCACGCTCGACCAGAAGCCCTACACCGTGGTCGGCGTGCTGGCCGCGGGCGCGGCCGATCGTCTGAACGCGGAGTTGGTGGTGCCGCTGGTCTTCACGCCCGACCAGAAGAACCATGACTTTCACTGGCTGCTGGTGATGGGCCGGCTCAAGCCGGGCGTCACCATGAAGCAGGCCCAGGCCAACATGGACGCCGTCACCGAGCACATTGCCCAGGCCTACCCGCGCTCCGACAAGGGGTGGGGCGCTTATGTGGAACCGCTCAAGGACGACTTCCTCGGCGATAACGTCAAGCTCACGCTCTGGCTGCTTCTTGGCGCGGTCGGATTCGTGCTGCTGATCGCCTGCGTCAACGTGGCCAACATGCTGCTGGCGAAGGGCACCACGCGGCAGAAGGAGATCGCCATCCGCACGTCGCTGGGCGCCTCGCGCCGCACGGTCTTCGCCCAGTTCGTCACCGAAAGCCTGCTCATGGCCGCGATCGGCGGCGTGGTTGGCGTCGGCCTGGGCTACGCGATGCTGCGCGGCCTCATTGCCGTGATGCCGCACGACACCCTGCCCAGCGAAGCCGATCTCACGCTCAACCTTCCCGTGCTGCTTGTGGCACTGGCCGCCACCACGATCGCCGGGCTGCTGTTCGGCTGCGCGCCCGCGTGGTACGCCTCCCGCGTCGATCCCGCGGACTCTCTCAAGGAGGGCGGCCGCTCGGGATCGGGGCGCATGAGGGCGCGTCTGCGCCAGCTGCTGGTCGTCAGCGAGTTCGCCCTCGCCTGCGCTCTGCTGGCCGGCGCCGGCCTGGCCCTGCACAGCTTCTGGAATCTCGCGCACGTCGATCTTGGCGTGAATACGGAACACGTGCTCACCTTCGAGCTGCCCATGAACAAGGGCATGAACTACGACGCGGCTCAGATCGTCGCCTACTATCAGCAGATCGTCCGCAAGATCGAGTCCACGGTGGGCGTGGAGAGCGCGGCGGGAGCGACCGGGATGCCGCTGGAGGGGCCGGGCTTCGGCATGCCCTTCACCATCGCGGGCGGGCCCACGTACGCCAATCCTTCGCAGCGCCCCAGCGCGGGCTTTGGCATGGTCACGCCCGATTACTTCAAAACCTTCGGCATCCGACTGATGCAGGGCCGGTTCTTTACGGAAGACGACAACGCCGGCAGCCAGCGCGTGGCCATGATCAACGAGGAGTTCGCCCGGCACTTCTTCCCGGGCAAGAGTGCCATCGGCCGCGTGCTCAACGTGGAACAGATCGTTCCCGGCGAGCAGAAGCTCGGGCCCTACCAGGCGTGGCAGATCGTGGGCGTCTATCACAACGTGCGCGGCGGCGACTTCGACCATCAGCGCGAGGAGATTCTGGTTCCCTTCTACCAGAGCCCCTGGATCGAGATGGCCATGGGCGTGCGCACGGCGGGCGATCCTCTGACCATGACCAGGGCCGTCACCGCCGCCGTCCACTCCGTCGATCCCACGCTCGCGCTTGCCCACGTGCGCACGCTCGACCAGGTGCGCGACGAAGATCTCTCCGGCAACCGTTTCTCGCTTCTGCTCTTCGTCGTGTTTGCGGTGCTTGCCCTGGCTCTTGCCACGGTGGGAATCTACGGCGTCATGGCGTTTGCCATCGGCCAGCGCTCGCACGAGATCGGCATCCGCATGGCGCTCGGGGCAAGCCGCGAGCGCGTGGTGCGCATGGTCCTGGGCGAAGGCGCCCTGCTGGCGTGCGTGGGCCTCGGAGTCGGTCTTGCAGGCGCATACTTTGTGGGCCGCGCCATGCGCAGCACGCTCTATGGCGTCGGCGCCATCGATCCCTCCGCCTTCTGCGCGGTCGGCGCCATCTTATTTCTTGCCGCGCTGGTGGCGTGCTATTTTCCCGCGCGCCGCGCCGCCGCGGTCGAACCCATGAAGGCTTTACGCATTGAGTGACGGCAGGCGATGCCTTGAATTCGAGGATGAGGTAGCAAATGATCGAACTGAAAAACGTAGAACGCAGTTATAAAACCGGCCACACGGAGACGTGGGTGCTGCGCCGCATCGGCCTGACCATCCGCGAGGGCGAGTTCCTTACAATCATGGGGCCATCGGGCGCGGGAAAATCGTCGCTGCTCAACGTGCTCGCGCTGCTCGACGACGGCTGGCTGGGCGAGTACTGGTTCGGCGACACGCCGGCGCACTCCTTCAATCGCAAGCAGCGGGCCGACCTGGCCCGGCAGCGCATCGGCATGGTGTTCCAGAGCTATCACCTGCTCGACGACCTCACCGTGGCCGAGAACATCGACCTACCGCTCTCTTACAAGAACCTGCCGGCCAAAGAGCGCCAGGGCATGGTCGCCGACATCCTCGACCGGTTCCAGATCGTTGCCAAGAAGGACCTGTTCCCCAACCAGCTCTCGGGCGGCCAGCAGCAGCTGGTGGGCATCGCGCGGGCCGTGGTCCACGCTCCGTCGCTGCTGCTCGCCGACGAACCCACCGGCAACCTTCACTCCACCCAGGCCCGCGAGATCATGGAGCTCTTCTGCGAGCTGAACCGCCAGGGCACCACCATCGTGCAGGTCACGCACTCGGACGAAAACGCCCGCTACGGCAAGCGCATCGTCGAGCTCCGCGACGGCTGGATCACGCGCGACGAGCAGGTCGCGCCAAGGACTATGGAGGTGGAAACCAAGTGAATCTCTGCCCGTTCAATCATCGGAAATCGAGCCCGGCAAGCTGGATCAAGGCCCTAACCGCGGTTTTTCTCCTCCAGGTGAACCTCGCTCTCAGCGCGCAGCAGCCCGGGCAGCAGCAGCCCGCGCCTGCTTCGTCCGCGCCCGCGAATACGCAGACGACTCCCGCCGCTCCCCAGCCGGCATCGTCATCGACGGGCAGCCAGCCGGCCCAGCCGCCTCCGCTCGCCGATCTCATGCGCCAGAATGAGCAGCCGGCTCCGCCTCAACATCCCTTTCACATCGCCCTCCCTCACTCGCATAATCCGCTGGCGGCCTACATGCCGAGCACCGCGCCCCCGGTGGATCTGACCAACTCGCCGCTGCTCTACGATCTGATCCGCGACGGCAAGCTCTACCTCTCGCTGCACGACGCCATCGCCCTCGCTATCGAGAACAACCTCGACATCGCCTACTTCCGCTATAACTTTCCCATTGCGCAGACCGATCTTGCCCGCACCCGGGCCGGCGGGGCGGTGAATGGCGTCAACACCAACATTGTGCAGAGCACGCAGGGGGGCTTTGGCGCGTCGACCTCCTCCGGTGGATCGAGCTCCGGTCTGGCGGCCGCGGGCGCGGGGGGCATCGTCACATCGACCCTCGGCGCGGGCGCGCCGGTTCCCTCCTTCGATCCTTACGTCACCTTCAAGGGATATGTCGACCACACGGTCACGCAGGAGGAGAACATCTTTCAGGTCGGCACCCCGATCCTGAAGACCAACACCATCCAGGGCTCGGGCAGCTTCAGCCAGTCTTTTCCCCTGGGAACCAACCTGTACTTTCAGTACGGCGGCCAGAGAGTCGCAAGCAACAGTCCCTACAACGTCATCAATCCCACCCTCTACGCGCAATTCATCGCCGAGGTCACGCAGCCGCTGCTCTCCGGATTCGGTCTGGCCAGCAATGAGCGTTATATCCATATCGCCAAGCGCAATTTGAAGATCACGGACCTGGCCTTCGAGGCCCAGGTGATTGCGACAGTCACACAAGTCGAGGACATCTACTGGAGCCTTGCGGGCGCCTATCAGGATGAGCAGATCAAGGAGCGCTCGCTGAGCCTCGCCAGGCAGACCCAGTCGGACGACCAGAAGCAACTTGAGCTCAAAGCCGTTCCCGCCATGCAGGTAATGCAGGACGAGTCCGCGGTCGCCGCCGCCGAAGGCGATCTCACGGTGGCCCGGGCCAATCTCCGTCTCTACGAACTGCAGATGAAAAACGCCCTGACCCGGACGGACGATCCCGTCATCGACACCGTGCCTATCGTCCCCCTCGACCTGAACGGGCCGCCCGATCCGAACGCCGACAAGCCCATCGACGCCCTGATTGCCGAGGCCGAAAAGAACCGCCCAGAAGTGGGCATCTACGAACAGCAGGCCGAGATTCAGCGCAGCAGCCTGAAGTCAGTCAACAGCGAGCTGCTGCCCACACTGAACATGTACGGCTATTATCTGGGCGCAGGGATCGCGGGACCGCACAACCCCTACTGCAACCTCAGTCCGGCCGAGTGCACCACGACCCTGCCCACCGACTTCGCAGGGATGTTCCAGAACACGTTCAACTACTCTTCGCCCGAGTATCAGGTGGGCATGACCCTGCAGATCAATCTCCGGCAGCGCATTTATAAAGCAGACCAGTTCCGCGCGGTGCTCCAGTACCGCCAGAGCCAGATCACGTCCGTGGAGGAGCAGAAGGGCATTCGCTTCGACGTGCGCAACGCGAAGTTCGCCCTCGAACAGGCGCAGGCGCGCGTGCAGGCCGCGCAGCAGGCGCGCGACCTGGCGCAGAAGACCTTCGACATCACCAAGCAGGAGAAGCTGCTGGGCGCGAAGTCCGGCTTCGATGTTCTCACCGCCGATAACGCCCTGGCCGTCACCGAATCCGCGCTGGTGGCGGCGCAGACGGCCTATGAAGAGGCAAAAGTGGCCATCGACCAGGCCACCGGTGAAACACTGGAGCGGACGGGCGTGTCCATCGACGCCGCCAAATCCGGCGTCGTCTCGCACGCGCCATAGAATTGTTGGAAGCATCCATGACTGCCACAGAACAACCCGTATCGAATACCCCGGCCGGCCGGCCGGCCATCGGTAAGCAGGCAAAGACCCGCGTCCTGGTCGCCGACGACCAGCCCCACATCCTCGAAGCCGTCGAGCTCCTCCTCAAGCCCCAGGGCTTCGACGTGGACTGCGTCCGCTCTCCGCAGCTTCTCATCGAAGCCATGGGACAGGCCGATTACGATGTGCTGCTCATCGACCTGAACTACACGCGCGACACCACCTCCGGCCAGGAGGGGCTCGATCTTCTGCAGCGCATCCAGGAGATCGACGGCCGTGTCCCCGTCATCGTGATGACGGCCTGGGGCAACATCGGCCTGGCCGTCGAATCCATGAAGCGCGGCGCGCGCGACTTTATCCAGAAGCCCTGGGAGAACGAGCGCCTGGTCTCGCTCATCCGCGTCCACGCCGAGCTGCACCAGGCGCTCCGGCGCGCGCGCCAGCTCGAGCTCGAAAACCGCCTGCTGCGCGCCGAGGGCATGCCCGAGTTCATCGCCAGCGCTCCGGCCATGCAGCCCGTCCTCGAGCTGATCGCGCAGGTCGGCCCGTCGGACGCCAACGTGCTGATCACCGGCGAGCACGGCACCGGCAAGGAGATCGTGGCGCGGCTCCTGCACGCGGCCTCGCCGCGCTCGCGCATGCCCCTGGTTGCCGTGAACGCCGGCGGGCTGCCCGAGGGCACCTTCGAGAGCGAGATCTTCGGCCACGTCAAAGGCGCCTTCACCGACGCGCGCACCGACCGCGTGGGCCGCTTCGAGCTGGCCAACGGCGGCACGCTCTTTCTCGACGAGATCGCCAACGTCCCGCTCCGCCAGCAGGCCAAGCTGCTGCGCGTGCTTGAAACCGGCGAACTGGAGCGGGTCGGCTCTTCGCAGACCCGCCGCGTCGACGTTCGCGTTCTATCGGCCACCAACGCTCTTCTGCACGAAGAAGCCAAGGCCGGCAACTTCCGCGAGGACCTCCTGTTTCGCATCAACACCGTCGAGATCCATCTGCCGGCCCTGCGCGACCGCCGCGAGGACATCGCGCCGCTGGCCATGCACTTCCTGGAGCGCAACCGCAGCCGGTACCGCAAGCAGGTCAACGGCTTCTCCCCCGCCGCCATGCAGCAGCTCATGCAGTACCCGTGGCCCGGCAACGTCCGCGAGCTCGAACACACGGTGGAGCGCGCCGTTCTGCTCTGCCGCGGCGCGGAGGTCGAGCCCGCGAATCTTGCCATCGCAACATCCCGCTCCGCTGCGCCGTCGTTTGAAAACATGAGCATCGACGAGGTAGAGGCCCTGCTGGTGCGCAAGGTTCTGCGTCGCTGCAACGGCAACATCTCCCAGGCCGCCGAGGCCCTGGGACTCAGCCGCTCCGCCCTCTACCGGCGCATCGAAAAATATGGCTTGTGAGTATGGCTGCCAGCAAGCGCCACCGCCGTCCTCCCCGCTCGGCCATCGGCCGGGCCTGGGTTTATTGCCTGCTGCTCAGCCTTCCCGGACTCCTCTTTGCCGCCATTCTCTTCTTCAGAGAGCACGTCGGCGTGGCTGCGTCGGTACTTCTCACCCTTTGCCTGGTGCTCTACTTCGCCCTGATCGGCGCGGCGCTCGTTGACGGCCTGAGCCGTCCCGTCCAGACGCTCTCCAACGTCGTCTCGTCCCTTCGCGAGGGCGACTACTCCTTCCGCGCCCGCGGCGCCGGCTCGCCCGACTCCCTCGGCGAGCTCGCCGCCGAGATCAACGCCCTCGCCGACCTTTTGCAAAGGCAACGGGTGCGCTCTCTGGAAGCCACGGCCCTGCTGGCCCGCATCTTCGAGGTCATGCACGCGCCGCTCTTCGCCTTCGACCGCGAAAACCTTCTCCAGCTGGTGAACAACGCCGGCCTGCGGCTGCTGGGACTCAAATACGCACGCTGTTTTGGCCGCCCGGCGCGCGAACTGGGGCTGGAAGAGCTGCTCAACGCTCCCGATCAATCGATCCGCTCCTTTGGCGGCCGGCCGACGCGCTGGCTCTTGCGCAAAGCGGCTTTCCGCCAGGAGGGCGCGCCTCACATCCTGCTTCTCCTGGCCGACGTGAGCGTGCCCCTGCAGGAAGAAGAGCAGGCCGCCTGGAAGCGCCTCATCCGCGTCCTTGGCCACGAGCTTTCGAACTCGCTGGCCCCCATCAAGTCCATCGCCGGCAGCCTGCTGCTCCGGGTCGATTCGCTCGACACCGAAGAAGCCACCCGCTCCGACTTCCGCCGCGGACTGGCCGTGGTCGAGAGCCGCGCCGACGCGCTTCATCGCTTTGTCCAGTCCTACCGGCAGCTTGCGCAGTTGCCCCCGCCGCGGCTGCGTTCGGTTTCGATCGGCCCGTTGTTGGAGCGCGTCGTGCTCCTCGAACAGCGCCTGCCCATCGAACTGGATCCGGGCCCTCCGGCCACCGTCGACGCCGACCCGGACCAGCTCGAGCAGATGTTCATCAACCTGCTCGCCAACGCCGTGGATGCCTCGCTTGGCAACGGCTCCCACCCGGTGCGCGCCACCTGGCAAGCGGCCGGTACGAGCCTCACCATCTCCATTGAAGACCGCGGCCTGGGCATCGCCAACGCCGATAATCTCTTCGTGCCCTTCTATACCACCAAGCCCGCGGGCAGCGGCGTGGGCCTGGCGCTGGCGCAGCAGATCGCCCGCGCCCACGGCGGGGAAGTCCGCCTCGCGAATCGGGAAGACGGTCCCGGCGCCCGCGCCATGGTCCGGCTTCCCATTGCCGAAACGTCGATGCGCGCGGGGGATTCTGACTAGAGGCCAGGAATCAGGGGTCGGGGGGCAGGTTCATTCGTGGAGGGTCGGCAACGCCGGTCGGGACTACCCTGGTTTTGCTGTAATCTCCGGCGCCGAAACGGCGGCCTTTGCTCGCGGGTTGAGCCGCCGATTCAGAGCCGGAGAGTTTGAGCGCGACCTTCACTTGCGGACCGCAACCCATACGGCGTCGTGGGAGGTAAGAGAGACGCCGGCAACCTCAGTGCAGAGGCCGACTGGCTGAAAGCCGGACCTCTTCCCCGATGTCGCGGAGAAGCTCAGAAGATACTGGTTGTCCAGGATCGTCTGGAGCTGCGCGAGGTAGGGACGAATGCTGACGGGACTGTGGAAGCCGAGATAGAACGACCCGCCGCCGGTACGGTCGGAGAGCCGCGCCATATTCGTCTGCCCGTTGAGCAGGTTCCAGTAACCGCGGTGATAGCGAGCTGCGCCCGGTGCGTAGACGGTGAAGATGTTGGTCCCGGTCTTCTGCGCCGTTGCCACCGCCGCGTCCACATCCGGATCGAGCCGGTATCCGCGGTGCCAGCCGAGATGGAACCGTTCGCGCCCCACGCCGTCGGTGATCATCACCACCTCGCGGCGGTTTTGATCCAAGGGCCAGCTCTTCATGAGGGCCGCCACCGAGAGGTACGGACTGTCATACGCTCCCGCAGCGGCAAGAGGCAGGCGCAGCGCGCCGGCGGCGAGGCCATGATCTGCCGTCAGGTTCTGCGCCACCTGCACGCTCGCGTTCCGCATGTACCCTACGCCGACCAGCGTCGACGCGGGCTGGGCGTTGATGAACTCGCGAAGGTCGTCGTACTGCAGACCGATCCTCGCGTCCGCCCGATCGTCGATCAGGATGAACAGCTCAAGGCCAGCGCGGTCGCCGCGAGCGGGGACCCAGTTGGTGACTTCGAGCCGGTTTTTGCCTTGCCGGACGACGACGTCGTCGCGGCCGATCTGCGGCATGCGCCTGCCGTTGGCCACGCTGGCCGTAACCGTCATGGTGACGGGAACGGTATCATTCGGCTCCGCATCTGCCATGCTGCGGCCTGCGCCCATGACCAGCACGGCGCCGGCGAACAGGGCGATGATTTTGTTGATTCTCTGCGATTTCATCCTCTTCTCCTTTCGGTTCGAGCGATCTTCAGACTGGTGGATCACTCGAGTGAGTTGCGATTGCGAAGCCCGGACCGCCTGTCCGGCGCCGTAGCCGGACAGGGAGTTCGAGTCTCTCAGGCGTTGAGCTTTGCGAACTTCCGCGCCAGGCCCAGCCCCAGCGAGGAGCCGATGCCGAGCAGGCCCAGCAAACCAATCCAGGGCAGCGGACTCGCGGTGCTGGGCAGCACTGCGGAATCCCCGTGTTCGGCCGAGATGTTCGAGGCCATTTCCGCGGCCGGCGGGGGAGCCTGTTGAATGAGCAGCACGCCCAGCAGCGGCGGGGTTGCCGGAGCCGGCGCCTGTCCGACGGTGGATTTGCTGCTGGCCACAACCGTCTGCGGCTCATCGGTGACGATGGTCGCCTCGAAGCTCATGCCTTTCCTGAGATCGAAGACAGTCTTAGGCTGGCCGTTGATCGCGAACCTGGCGTGGGAGGGCACCTTGTAGATGTGGTTCGTGCCATCGGGCAGGGTTACGATGACGGAGCTGGGAGCGTTGACGTGCCACACCTTGCCTTTGAGGGTCCGCACCGTGTTGACGTAATGTGGAGTCGTGGTGGTGGTGATGGTCTGGGTGATGCGGGTGCCCGGCTTGAGGGCGCGCACGGTGAGGTCCCGGCCGTCGATGGTGAACTTCTCGTCCGATGGAACCACCACGTGCTCGACCTTGCCATTTTCGAGCTTGAGCACCAGGTCGTTGCCTTCGACGTAAACGATCTCCGCGTTGCGTACGCTGGTTTCGATCGAAGGCTCGCCGTGGCGTACGGTGGTTGTGGTGCTGTCCTGCGCATAGGCGCCGACGGCTGCCAGGGTCAGGGCGACTGCACTCACTGCGTGCAGGGCAAAGAAGCGGGGCTTGTTGATAGAACGGTTCATGTTTCCTCCTGGGTTGAACTGCGGTTATGAGTTGAGCCGGGACTGAGATGTCGGCGGCCCGGCCGGCAGGTGCTGCGTGCGATGTGCGGTGACGACAAATCTTTTGGGCGCGCTCCCGACGTAGTGGAACGGGTAGCAAGTGACCAGAGTCAGCGAGGGTTCGCGCTGCGGCCCCAAGACGCTTACCTCGCGCGGACTCACGACCTGAAGGCGATCGATCTTGTAAATGTCTTTGCCCCGACGGGTGCGGAGCTCGATTGTGTCGCCGGCCGCGAGGTCTTTGAGGCCGCGGAAAAACCCGTCACGGTGCGCGGCGATGCCGATGTTTCCGTCCTCACCCGGCTGCGCCGTCCCTGCGATCAAGCCCGCGCCATGGTTGAGAGTGAGGCTGCCGGTTCCGCGGAAGACGGGGACGACGAGATGGATCTTGGGAATCTGGAGTACGGCGATGGGAACTGCCAGTTCGGGTGCAGGCTGTTGGTAGGCGAGAACACGGTCCTGGTCCCATCCGGTAAAGTCCGGCTCGGGCAGGGGTGCCTGGTTCGAGTCCGCGGCGAGCGCCGCAGCGGAGCTGAAGACTTCGGATTCGAAGGTGCGGAGCGCAGCCTGCGAGGCGAGATACCCTTCGACCCGGGCAAACAACGCGAAGCCGATCAGCGCGATCCCGGCGACCATCAGAACGGCTTCGATCAACCGGATGACCGCCGGCCAGCGCTGGTTGGTGCTGCAGGCGATTGCCGGCTTCGGGTTGTCTCCAAATGAATTCGCGCTGCTCATAACCGTTCTCCTCGTAACTCCCGCTGCCGTCGGGATCGACGGACATACGTCTCCTGTGCGAATGCTCAGCTCACCTACATTCGCCATCGCGAACCGATCGCTGTCGTTGATATTTCCGGTTAGCCCGGTGCCACTCCCGAGATCGCCGCCTGGATTGCCGCCAGAAGGACACCGCTTCGCACCGGCTTGGTCAGAAATGCCACGGCTCCGGCCTTCAGGACCAGCTCGCGGACGCGATCGTCGCCGTGACCGGTCACAAAGATGATGGGCACGGCGTCGCCGGCTTCGTGCAGCCGTCTTTGCAATTCAATCCCGCTCATCCCCGGGAGCCGCACGTCGAGGATCAGACAGGCGGCGCTCCGCAGGTCAAAGAGATCGAGGAACTCCTCCGCGGATGCGAACAGGGTGACGGCGAGGCCGGCGGCCTTGAGAACGCTGGCCAGCGCCTCCCGGAACGGCTCCTCGTCGTCCACGATGACTACGACACGCGCGTTGTTGCGAACCGGCTTCAATGCAGGTCGTCCGATCTGGGGTCGACTTCTATCTCGCCCAAATCGAAGCTAACAATTCGCGGAAGGCAATACTATCCTGCTTTAGGAGGAGACTCGTCCTTATCTTGCCGTCGATCGCTTGAGCGTCTCGGTCATGCGAACCAGGTGGGCGAGGGAGTCGGCTCTGGTCTTTTCCATCACGTGGGCGCGATGGGTCTTGATGGTCAACTCGCTGGTGCCGAGCTCATCGGCGATCTGTTTATTGAGCAAGCCCGCAACGACAAGGTTGAGAACCTCCGTCTCGCGGGGTGTGAGGGAGTCGAAGCGGGCGCGCAATTCGCTTAACTCAGCTCTCTTCTGGCGCGCGGTGCGATCCCGCGCGATGGCCTTCTGAACCGCGTCGAGGAGATCCTGGCCGCGCACCGGCTTGGTGAGGAACTCCATGGCGCCTTCCTTCATGGCGCGCACGGTCATGGGAATGTCGCCATGGCCGGTGAGGAAGACGATGGGGATGTGAATGCCGGCGCCGCGCAGTTCGCGCTGCAGGTCGAGACCGCTCTGGCCGGGCATGCGCACGTCGAGGATCAAACACGCGGGCGCGTCCGGACGCGGCGCGGCCATGAACTCGTCTGCCGAAGCGAAGATGGCGGCGCGAAGCCCCACGGAGCGGATCAGGCTCTCCAGCCCCAGCCGGACTTCGCGGTCGTCATCGACGATGAAGACGGTCGGATCCTGCTCCTTCACGCGGTCCTCCCTTCAGCGGCGGGCAGGGTGAACTGAAAGACGGAGCCACGATCGACCTCCGATTGCACCCAGAGCCGCCCGCCGTGCGCCTCGATGATCGAACGGCTGATGGGCAAGCCCATGCCGATGCCCTGGGTCCGCGTCGTGAAGAACGGTTCGAAGACGCGCGTCATCGCATCGCCGCCGACTCCAACGCCATTGTCTTGCACGAGGACGTGAACCTCGCGCCGGTCGCGGTCGAAAGAGGAACGGATCGACAGGCGCCGTGGCCGGCTGGAGACTGGCGCCATGGCCTCGATGCCATTCACGGCCAGGTTTAAGATGACTTGCTGCAGTTGAATCCTGTCGCCGGGTACTTCGGGAAGATCGGGGGCGAGTTCCAGGTGGACCGCGACCTGGCTCCGCGACGCCTGGCCGGAGACGATGGCGATGGTTTCATCGATCAACTGATTGAGTTGCACCGGGCCTCGCTGCGGTTCCGCCTTGTGAATCAGCGACCGGATGCGGGCGATCACACCGGAAGCGCGGGTAGCGCCCTCAACGGCGCGATTGGCCGCGGCCCGCGCCTCTTCGAGGTTCGGGGCCGGCAGCGCAAGCCAGGCCACGCACGCATCCGCGTTGGCCACCACGGCAGCGAGCGGCTGATTCACCTCGTGCGCGATCGATGCCGTCAACTCGCCTACCGTGGTGATGCGGGCCACGCGGGCCAGCTCTGCGCGCGCCGCCTGCAGCGCTTCTTCGGCGCGCTTCTGTTCGGAGATCCGGTAAAGCAAGGCATCGTTGGCTGCCTTCAGTTCCGCCGTGCGTTCTTCCACCCGGACCTCGAGCTCGTCCCGCGCATGCCGCAGCGCCGCCTCCCAATCACCGCGCCACGAGATGAGCCAGCTCGTTATCACCTGACAGGAAACAAAGGTTGCGAAGAACGGGAGGTCGCGCAGGTTGATCGTCCAGCCGCGATAGGGCGGAACAAAGAAGTAGAGACCCATGGCGCTGCTGAGTGCGACGGCGGCCCAGCCAGGCCCTTTGCCGAGGAGCCAGGTGCTGGAGATGACGGCAAGGGCAAAGAGAAACCAGAAGGGATTTCCGAACGGGGCCTGCAAAGCGAGCGACAACCACAGTGCCGCCGCGACAATGGCAATGGCCGCGATGTAGCGCAGCAGGGCGCCGGTTATCCTGGCTCCAAGGCGAGAGCCGGAACTGCCGTCAGGACTGATGAACGTGCCTTTCATACGCTGAGTGGTGCGGACCTGCTTATCGCCCGCACGCAAATTTTGCGGATCCCTGTGCCCAAAAGCCCGCATACGGACGTCGATGCCCGCCTCGAAATTGTCCGCAAGAGGATGAGACCTTTGATCCCGCTGAACCCTGTCTCGCGCAGTCTACGATCGCCGGCGCCGCGCATCATCCCATGGCGACGGCCCTGACGCGTACTCACGACTATACGCTATCCATCATCAACTGCATTAACGCTTACGGGACGGAACGTCCTTGGTAGCAGAATCAGGACCAGCGACACATTCTTCAAGCTCATCCGGGCTACAGGGCGGGGCGAGCCGGGCCGGGGGTAAGAGGCGGCGCTTCATGAGCAGGAAGAAGACCGGCACGAGAATCAGGACGTGGATGGTGGATGTGATCATTCCCCCGACGATCGGCGCGGCAATCGGCTTCATCACGTCGGACCCGATGCCCGACTCCCAGAGGATGGGGGCGAGGCTCAGGATCACGGCCGTCACCGTCATCAGCTTGGGGCGCAGGCGGCGAACCGCACCCTCGATCACGGCCTGGTGCAGGGCGGCCTCGGTCATGGGAGCGGCCTGTGCGAGGCGGCGCTCATAGGCGTCGTGGAGATAGACGACCATGACGACGCCGGTCTCAACGGCGATGCCGAAGAGGGCGATGTAACCCACCCACACGGCGACACTGAAGTTATAGCCGAGCATCCACTGCAGCAGCAGACCTCCGGACATGGCATAGAGCGTGGGAAAGATCAATACCGCCGCCTCAAGCGCGGACTTGAAGACAAGGTAGAGCAGCAGAAAGATAACGAAGAAGACGATGGGCAGAATCACCGCGAGCCTCTGCCTGGCGCGCACTTCGAACTCGTACTCGCCGGCCCAGCGCCACGTGTAGCCTGCAGGCAGCGCCAGTTTCTGCAGCAGCGTGTTTTCCGCATTCTTCACAAAGCCGCTGTAATCGTGGGTCTTCAAGCTCAAGTAGACGTACCCGGTCAGGGAGCCGTTTTCGTCGCGGATCATTGCAGGCCCGCGCGAGAAGAAGACGCGCGCCACTTCGCCGATGGGAATTTGGGCACCCGTGGGCGCCGGAATGAGCGCCTGGGAGATGGCCGCGGGATTGTCGCGGAAGCCGCGCTGGTAGCGCACGGAGACGGGGAACCGCTGGCGGCCCTCCACGTTGTCGGCTATGTTGGCTCCGCCGATCTCCTCAGTCACCACGCGCTGCACGTCGGCCACGGTGAGCCCGTAGCGGGCGGCCGCAGCGCGATTCACATCCACGTTGAGATAGAAGCCCTGCGAGGCGCGCTCGGCAAAGACCGAACGGGTCTGAGGCATTGAGGAGAGAATCGTCTGCATCTGGGCCCCAATCTCCTGAATGCGATCGAGATCGGGACCTTGAATCTTGATGCCGATGGGGGTCTTGATTCCGGTCAGCTCCATATCGAGACGGTTCTCAACGGGCATGGTCCAGGTATTGGTCAATCCTGGGAACTGGAGCTTTTCATCCATTTGCTGAATGAGTTTTTCGTAGGTCATGCCGGGGCGCCACAGGCTGCGCGGCTTGAGCATGATGGTGGTGTCGAACATATCGAGCGGAGCATTGTCAGTGGCCGAATCGGAGCGGCCCACGGTGCCGAAGACGGTGGCCACCTCAGGAAACGCGCCAATGATGCGATCCTGCTCCTGCATCAGCGCCACGGCCTGGGTGATCGAGATGCCGGGCAGGGCGCTGGGCATATAGAGCGCACTGCCTTCGTAGAGCGCGGGCATGAACTGGCTGCCGAGATGGAAGAAGATCGGGAATGTTGCTGCCAGGAAGGCGAGATTGAGCGCGATTACCGCCTTCCAGTGGCGGAGGCACCAGCGCAGCACGGGCAGATAAATGGCCTGAGTGATGCGCGCCGCGGGGTTGCGCGACTCCGGACGCAGTTTGCCGCGCAGGAAGAACGGCATGAGGGCCGGCACCAGCGTAATCGAGAGCAGCGACGAGAAGACGAGCGCCAGCGTCTTGGTCCACGCCAGCGGGCGAAACATGCGGCCTTCCTGTGCTTCCAAGAGGAAGACCGGCAAGAAGGAGACGACGATGATGATCAGCGAGAAGAACAGCGCCGGCCCCACCTGTTGCGCAGCGCCGACGAGGATGCGGCGGTGCTCGGCGGCGCCGGGCACCTGGGCATGTTCGGCCAGATGGCGGTAGCCGTTCTCGACAATCACGATGGCCGCGTCGATGAGCACGCCGATGGCCAGCGCCAGCCCGCCGAGCGACATGATGTTCGAGCTCACGTGCAGAAGATACATGGGGATGAAGGCTGCCAGCACTGCAATCGGTACGGTCAGGATGGGCACCAGCGCCGAGCGAAAGTGGAACAGGAAGGCGATGCAGACGAAGCTGACGATGATGGCCTCGAGAATCAGGTCACGCTTGAGCGTGTGGATCGACTGTTCGATAAGCCATGAACGGTCATAGGCGGTCACGATCTCCACGCCCGGCGGCAGAGATGGCGCAATCGCGCGCAGCTTCGCTTTTACCGCATCGATCACGTTGAGAGCGTTCATGCCGTAACGCATCACGACGATGCCTCCGACGGTCTCGCCCTGGCCCTGCCAATCGGCCGCACCGCGGCGCACATCGGGGCCGAAGGTGACCGTTCCCAGGTTCTTCACCAGCACCGGCGTTCCATTCACGGTCGCAACCGGTACGTTTTCGAGATCGGAGAGCGATTTCAGATAGCCCAGGCCGCGGATCATGTACTCGGCGCCGCTCATCTCCAGGACATCGCCGCCCACCTCATTGGTGCTCTGGCGCACGCGGTCGATGACGGTGGCGGCCGAGACGCCATAAGAAAAGAGCTTGTTCGGATCGAGATTGACCTGGTACTGGCGTACGAATCCGCCGATGGTCGCGACCTCGGCAACGCCGGGCACGGTCTCGAGCCGGTAGCGCAAGAACCAGTCCTGCAGAGCGCGCAAATCGGCCAGGCTGCGGGTGTGGGTGCGATCTACAATTGCGTACTCATACACCCACCCCGCGCCCGTGGCATCGGGCCCGATCGCCGGATGGACGCCCGCGGGCAGCTTTCCAGCGATCTGCTGCAAGTACTCGACGACGCGCGACCGGGCCCAGTAGAGGTTGGTGCCGTCCTCGAAGACGACAAAGACGTACGAGTCGCCGAACATGGTCTGCGCGCGCACGCCCTTTACATGGGGGGCGGAGAGCAGCGCAGTGACGATGGGGTAGGTCACCTGGTCCTCGATCACATTGGGGGGCTCGCCGGCCCATTGCGTATGAATGATGACCTGCACATCGCTGATGTCCGGCAGCGCGTCGAGGGGCACGTGTTCAAGCGACCAGACGCCGGCGGCCACGAGCAGAATTGCCGCCATGAAAACGAGAAAGGGATTGCGCGCGCACCAGGCGATGGTCTTCGCGATCATCACATGCCTCCCGTTGCGTCGAGGCTGACCTGGCTGGTCCCGAGGGTTTGCCCGTGCCGCTGCACGGCCACGGTCACCTGCCAGGCGCCTCCGGTGGGAAGATCGAGCGGGCCCTCATAGAGCCCGCTGCCCTTGTCGGCAAGCGTGACGGTAGCGCGTTCGGCGGCCATCCCCATGGCGGGCATGGCCGGCATAAAGAACGTCACGGTCACCTGGGCTCCGCTCAGCGGCTTGCCATCCGCGCTGCTGACTTGAACTCGCACGGTATTTGCGCCCTTGCGGGGTGTCGCGGGGCGCATGCTCAGATCGATCTGGATTTGCGCGGCGGGCGACGGGCCGCCGCGCGCGGGCGGCGGAGGCGGAGGCGCAAACCCGTTGAGCGCGGCCTGCAGCTGAGCCTCAGAGTCCACCAGGAAGTTCGCGGAACTGACCACGGTATCGCCCGCCTTCAAGCCGTCCAGCACCACGATCGAACCGTTCACCTGCGGTCCGGTGTGGATGGTGCGCGGCTCCAGATAGCCCTGTCCGTGGTCGACAAAGGCGATCGACTGCTGGCCGGCTTCGAGCACGGCGGAGGCGGGGATGGTAAGCTGCCGCCCCAAGGGCACTTCGATCTTCACGTTCACGTACATACCCGGCTTGAGGACCACGCCGGGATTGCGGAAGACCAGACGCACGCGGGCGGTGCGGGTGGCCACGTCCAACTGGGGCAAGATCTGGTCGATGCGCCCGTAAAAGATGCGGCCCGGATACGCATCCACTGTCACCTGCGCCGGATCGTCGGGGCGCAGCCGTCCCACGGCGTCCTGAAACACGTTGGCATAGACCCAGACGGTGGAGAGGTCGGCGATGGTATACAGCCTGGTTTCAGGCTGCACGTAGGCATTCGGCAGCGCGTTGCGCCCGGTGATAAATCCAGAAGCCGGGGAGTCGATGACGAGGTTGCGCCGGGCCTTCCCGCTTCGTTCAAGATCCGCGATCGCCTGCGCGGGCACGCCGAACTGGCGCAGCCGCTCCTCGGCGGCCTGGAGCAGCCAGCCGCCTTCTTTTGCCGCCATTCCGTCCACTCCGGGGAGACTGCTGGATGCTGCGGCCGGGCGGGTATCGGACACAAAGGCCTTCTGATTCTGCCGCGCCAGCAGGTACTCCTGCTCGCTGCTCACCAGGTCGGGGCTGTAGACCGTAAAGAGCGGTTGGCCTTTGCGGACGTACTGATACTCAGCATTCGCATACACGTCCTGAATCCAGCCCGGAAACCGGGTCTGCACGTAAGCCAGCTTCTCTTCGTCGATGTCGACGTTGCCGGGAACGTCGAGCTCGTCGTTCACGTTCTCGAGGGCCGCGATCGCCGTAGTCACGCCAATCTCCTGCAGCCGCTGCGGCGCGACCTGGAACGGCGCCAGCGGGGCTGCCGTTCCCGCAGGCGCGGCGCTGCCGGCGGGGCCCTGGGCCGGCGCGTTTGGTCCGCGCGCAATCACCGGGTCGTCGAGTTGAGCTGCCGCCGGAGCCGCGTGACCGTTGCGCAGCAGCACGCAGGCGAGGGCCGCGCTGAGCGCGATGCACACCGACACGGAAACGATAAGAGCAATCTGACAGGTACGAGTCTTCAAGGTTTCACCTCCGGCGCGGTTGCCTGCGGCTGGTCGAGGGTTGCGCCCGTCGCCAATTCGAGGTCGGCAAGGCGGGCGTTGAAGTTCTCCACGGCCTGCGCCCAGGCGAGATCGGTATCGATGACCGTCATCTGGCTGTCGAGCAGATCGAGAAAATCCGTCCTGTCGTTTTCGTAGGCAATCACGCTGGATTGCAGCGTGGCCTCCGCCTGGGGGAGGAGCTTGTCGTGATAGAGCAGCGCGAACCGCTGCGCGGCCTGAGCCTCGGCCAGCGCTTCGCCGATCTGGCCCCGCGCCGCGTTCCGCAACTCAGCCAGTTCGGCGTCCTGTTCGGTGGAGCGCGCGGTGGCCTCTGCAATCGCGGCGTCGTTCCTGCGGCGGTTGAGCCAGGGCAGGCTCATCGAGCCTTCGATCATGTAGCCGTTGCGCATCCTGGCGGTGGGCTGCATGAGCATGTAGCCACCGGCGACGGTAAAGTCCGGCGTGAACGCCTTTTTGGCCAGAGCCTGTTCCTGATGGCTTCGCTGGGCCGAGTCCCGTGCGGCAACCAGGTCGGGCCGCGATGCCAGAGCAGCCTGCTCGAGCACCGGTAGCGCGGGCAGCGGGCCCAGCACCGTGAAGCGGCCACGCGCAGTCAGCGGCGCCGCCGCATCGCGTCCCAGCAGTGTGTTCAACCGGGCCCGCGCAACATCTGCATCCCGATCGAAGCGGATCATGTGTTCTTCCAGCGCGGTCAGGGCCACTTGCGCCTTCAGGATGTCCTGCTGCGAGACCTTACCCACCGCGTACTTGATGCGCGCCGCTTCAATCGCCTGCCGGGCGATTCTGACGTGCTCATCGTGAATGCGCAGTTCCTGGCCGGCGAGCAGCAGGTTGTCAAAGGCCTTGCGCACGGCGACCCGCACTTGCAGCCGCACCTCGTCCAACTGCGCCTGGGCTACGTCCACGTCCGACCGGGCCAGGCTTGTGCGCAGCGCCCGCTTACCGGCTCCCGGCAGCGCCTGGCTCACGCTGAACATGTTTTGCGCGTCGTTGAAGTTCCAAGGCTGCGCAAGCGGAACGCCCCAACCGCGGTACATGGCCACGGGATCGTCCAGCGCGCCCGCGACGGGGATGTGCGCCTCCGCCGCGGCCAAGCGCCGCGCCGCCAGTGCAATTTCAGGATTCGCGGCGAGCGCGATTCGCTCCGCTTCGTCCAGCGTGAGCTCGGGACCAGAGGCCACGGACTGCGGCTCGGCCGCCAAGAGTTCTTCGTAGTCCGCCAGGCCAGGATTCCTGCCCGGCGTTTGCGCTCGCAGACTGCTTGCGGAAACCGCCGCCAAAATAAGAACAGACAATAGAAATTTCATCGCTTCCTCCCGCGAATACGGAGCCGGAGGGCGGCGTTCGCCCTGCGCAGAGGCGCATCAGGGCGCACGAAGGCCCAGGTTCAATTTGCGAAGGAAGCGACTCTAAATGCGCAGGACGGAGTTCTTTCCTGGCGAGGAGCCGGGAGGCGGCGCCTCGAGGGCAACCTGGTTTGCGACGCGCGGCGCGGCGTGCGCTGCGAGGCTCGCATGGCAGGGCAGGAAGCCAGCCGTCTGAGCATGCTCGGGAGAGGAAAGGACTTCCGGAGCAACGGCGTTGACCCTGTGGGCCGGGCAGCATAAGCCACTGGCGCTCATTCCGCGCATCGGGCAATTCTGCGCCATACCGCGGCAGCAGGCGCGGCTCCCCATCGAAAGCGGGGCCGCCAGACACGCGGACGCCGGGAGCGTGGACCAGATCATGGCCACCACCAGCATCACCAACGCGCCTCTTCTGCCCATGTCCACAGGATAATCCAAGCCGTCCCTATCCGCACCTATTTCCTTTCTCCATTTGGCCGTGATCTGAACCACAAGGAAGAGAGCGTCGGGCCATGTTCATGGAAAGATTCGTTCTCTCCGGTTCGAGGTACATGGAAGGGAAACCCCAGCATCAAGGCTGACCGGGCGATATCCAGAGAAGCGCACAGCCGAATCGCCTCAGCGCTGGGCGGCGCATTCGACTTGAGCGCGGCGTGGAGCGATGCCGCCAGACTGTATTTCGGCAGGCTCTCTTCAGCGGCAGTGGCTTCAAACACCGGCGGCTGCGTATCCGGATCGACGGGCATCCGATTTGACCCGGATCGCGGGTGTTCTGTAGGATGCCGCTGTCCCGGATTCGGCAACAGGCATCCCAGCGTAGACGCGGTCCGGGCGCTCCTCCGCGCGATCCTGACGGCTACGAGCCGCGATCAAGGGGAGCGGATGGGGTGGGATCGAGAACCGTGGCTCGTGATCGAAGTGCATCCTGACCAGCGGTGTGCACCGACTCAAAGACAACAGGAGTGAGGACCATGCGATTGAGAGCCGCAGAGCACCTGGCTCTGGCGTTCCTGGTGACTGGCACGTGGGCGTACGCGGCGCAGGAGACGGCTGCCGCCGCGACTTCCTCGGGGATGAACAAGATCGAGCACATCATCTGGATCATCCAGGAGAATCGCAGCTTCGACAATTATTTTGGCACCTATCCAGGCGCGGACGGATTGCCGCCGGATACGTGCTTGCCTGTCCTTCCGGGCTCGACCCGCTGCGTGAAGCCATTCCACCTGAAGCCGCCGATGCCGGCCTGCGACCTGGACCACTCGTGGGATACGGCGCACGCGGCGTACGATCACGGAACCATGGACGGCTTCGTGTGGGCGGAGGGAAGCGCCTATACGATGGCTTACCTGGACGGGAGCGACATTCCCAACTACTGGGATTACGCGCGGCACTTCACGTTGGCCGACCGCTTTTTCTCTTCGCTGAACGGCCCGAGCATGCCCAACCACATCTACACGGTCGCGGCCCAGTCGGGAGGCCTGACGACGAATGTCTGCTCCCAGAATCACGAGCTGGAACAACTGGAAGAGGTGATGGACGATCCCGACGGCTTCAGCTTTGCGGCCGTCGTCAACCGGCTGGCGGGCCAGGGCGTTTCATGGAAGTATTACGTGGAGACGACCGGGAGCCCGCTGAAGGTCTCCGATCCCTGTCACGTCAAGGATCCTGAGCCGCAGCAGCTCGGCTTGTGGAATCCGCTGCCCGGGTTCAAGAGCATCCGGGATAATCCCCAGCTCATGGCGCGCCTGGTGGACGAGAAGGACTATTACCGCGATCTCAAGGACGGAACGCTTCCCGAGGTGAGCTGGCTGATTCCGGATTTTCAGGACAGCGAGCATCCTCCCGAGCCAATTGACCAGGGGATGTGGCGTGTGACGCGGCTGATCAACGCCCTGATGAAGAGCTCTTACTGGTCGAGCAGCGTGGTGTTTTTGACCTGGGACGATTACGGAGGCTTTTACGATCACGTTCCGCCGCCGGAGGTGGACGCCTTCGGCTACGGGCCGCGGGTACCGCTGCTGATCATCTCGCCCTATGCCCGGCCGGGTTACGTTACCAGCGAGACGGGCGACTTTACTTCCATTCTGCGCTTCATCGAGGAGCGCTTTCACCTGGAGCATCTGACCGCGCGGGACGACCGCGCCAGCGATATGTCGGATGCGTTCGATTTCGACGAGAAGCCGCTGGCGCCGCTGGTGATTCCGGTTCCCGCGGAGACGCCGTCGCACTATCGGGAGTACAACTGCACCTATCAACCGAGCGTTCCGATCAGTGCGCATTCCATCAGCCTGACACCGGCCGCGGCCGGCAAGACGGGCAGCCCTGGCGGGCATTGAGAAGCGCAGAATAGCCGGGATGGGGCGAGAGGCGGCATAGTGCGCGTGCCCTTGCCCGGATTGCATCAGGCCGCGCGATGCTTGCGGGCTTGGGCTTTGGGAACGCAGATTCGCGATCTCCCCTTTCCAAAGTCGAGACCTGGGGCACCCAGCGATTGTTTTTATAGCCTCTCAAAGCTCTGGCGGAAGCGCAGGCCAGAGTCGATCCGAGATTTGCACGCCCTGCCAATTCAATCGGCAGCGATCACATATTCTCCCTCTTCGCTCAGCGTCACCTCGGCACGCTTCCCTTCCTCGGCCGGAGTGCTTGCCGCCGGTTTCCCGTTGACCGTCACCTGGGCGCCGGGAGTGGGAACAGGCACGGA
Source organism: Occallatibacter sp. (assembly GCA_035508555.1). Classification (GTDB taxonomy): domain Bacteria; phylum Acidobacteriota; class Terriglobia; order Terriglobales; family Acidobacteriaceae; genus Telmatobacter. Next base: position 39,968 of record DATJMU010000190.1, read on the forward strand.
GACTTGTGCCTGAACTCCGGCGGGCAGGTCGATGGTCGTCTGGTAGCCGTTCCGGTCACGAATGGAGACTTTCAGCATTCCATGCGGGGTCGGCTCACCGCCTTTGGCCCACTGCAGCCCCAGCAGATCGGGGCGAATCTCCACCTTTGCAAACCCTCCGGCGGTCGGTTGAATTCCCAGTACCTGCGTCATCAGCCACGGCGTCACGCCGCTGGACCAGCCATGCGCCAGGCTCACGGCGAAGCCGGACATATTATCTGCCTGCAAGGACTGGTGGAATCCAGAGCCCTTGTACCAGCTCGGATCGTAGCCCTCCCAGTAGCTCGTCGCTCCCTCATCGACCATGCCGCCCCAATACTGGCGAATCCAGTTCAGCGCGGCTTCGCGATGTCCCATCTCGGCCATCGCAGTTACTACGTAGAAGTTATAGTAGGGGGTGATGATATAGGGGTTGTACTCCACATGCCCCACATCCGACAGCGCGTTATGCCAGATGGCCGCATACTGGTCCTTATTGGCTACGCCGGAGATCACGGCAAAGGCATTGGGCTGCCAGCGATTGCCGAACGACCCCTGTGAGTCAAGCATGGAACGCTGCGCGGCGGTCTTGAGGGCATCGGCCTCCTCTTCCATCCGCCTGGCGTTGGTCTCATCGTGGAGGATGTTCAGCAGGTAGGCCCCATCCTTGAAGGCCGCGTAGTACTCAAACTGTGTGGCCATGCGGGTCTGAGCGTCGTCGCTATTCATCCCGGGCGACCAGTCGACGAAGGGCCAGGCGTGGGACAAGTCGGAGAAGAGATCCTGGTCGTTCAAATCCTTCTTCATGTAATCGAGCAGCTGCACCAGGCGGGTGTGCACGCTTTCCAGTTGCTTCATTGAGCCGGTGTGCAGGTAGTAGTCCTTTTCGCCCATGAGCCAGAACGCGGAGTATCCCGGGATTTCGTTCACGTGCCGCTCGACCGGGGGCGGGCCCAACAACCGGTTCAGGGTGTCCTCCATCAGAAAACGATCGCCGAACACGTCGTCGATGGTCTGGCCGCTGACGTCGAGGTCGCCCATCCAGCGATTGCGATCGCGTTTGGGCGCGTCCCAGATGTCGTCCTGCATGCAGAGATGCGCGGTGTAGGCGCCAACAGTCCACATCTTATTCAGCTCGGGATCGGAAGATTCAAACGAACCCCGATACGTCACCGGATAGGCGATTCCATCCAGGCGAATGGTGTGGAAGGCAGCCGCGCGACCGGCCGTGAACCGTACGATGGCATAGCGGAACGCACTCTTGGGTCCATAGGCGGTGCCATGCGGAGGCAGATAGACGGGATCGACTCCGAGATAGGGCTCGCTGATTGCTTCCCCCTCCGACTCGCCGTATTGCACCGTCACTGCCGCGGGCGCATCCGAGTCGGATTGCAGTTCCAGGCGCCCGTTCACCTCGCGTCCGAAATCGAGCAGAACCTGGGGCGCATTGTGATAGGAGACCTGTTCTTCGGGCAGAGTCACCGTCAACTCGCCGGCGCTGGCATCGCCTGTGAGCGCCTGCGCATTCGCAACCGTACCCAGGCCCCCATAGACGCGGTCGACCTTGACGGCATTCAACGGGTAATGGGCGAGAAAGGGTGAAATTCCGTCGTAGCCTGGCCACGCGTACATGCCCGCATCGGCGTTGGCCTGGAATAAGTCGATCGAGCTCTCAATGCCTCCCTCGTCGTCGACACCCGGCCAGTTGGCGTCATCGAAGCCGGCGTCCTGCCAGCCTGCCGGCGGAGCCTGTGCGGACGCTTTCCACTGTGCATCGCTCATCACCAATGGATCGGCCTGCCGGCCGCGCGCTGCCGGAACGATCATGGCAGCCAGCACCTCTCCCTGGCTCAGGTCGCGGCTTACCGGGTCACCGGCCTCGTTGCCGGCGCCCGGGCCGCGCACGGCCTCGATAGCGAGCACATTCTTCCCGGCGCGCAGCAGGCCCGACACGCCCAACTCGTAGACGCGAATTCCCATGGGAAAGTCGAGATTGAGCTGATAGTGTCCGACTTCTTTGCCGTTGAGGTAAATGGCCGCCTGCCGCGGTCCGGCCAGATAAAGCGTGGCTTGGCCGGGGACGCGCGTCACTTGAAAGGTACGCCGGAAGTACTGTGGCGCGAGGCCTTCATGGCGTTGCGGCGACCCTGCCTGGTGCGTCCAGATATATTGCTCGGGCAGCGGTTGGTGGAGCGCAGATTCCAACTGCGACGACGGCAGGTTGAGCGCGGGATCGAGCTGCGCATCGGGAATCCTGGTCGGCCCGTTGGCCGGGTTGCCCATCTGCGCCGATACGGGAACGCTTACGGCAACCAAAAACGTCAACGACACAAGCCCTGCGATGCGATGCATGGATTCTCCTTAAGCATTGCGCCCCGAACTTCGATCGAAGGCCATTCTAAAACGTCAGCTTGCCGGCGACTGCCCAAATTGCGAAAAAACCATCACAAACGTGCGAGTCGAACCGGTCGATATCGACGCGGGTACACGGTTATGGAAGGGAATCAACGTTGTTGCCCTTTGGCCACGTGCATTTGAGCACCCAGACACGCAGGCTCACTCAAACAGAGACCACCAAAAGTCACAGCCAGTTGATCCAGGATCGCATTCGGCACGAGGCCGGTTCGCCGATCGAAAGCCAGCATCCGTCTGGTGGGGCAGAGAGAGCTGACTTCATCCGGGATGAGGAGATGCAACTGACTACTCTGAGGCCGGCTCCACTTTGCCGACGTTTACCTGCACGGGCTCAAGAAGGCCGGATGGCAGTAGCGGGGAGTCGGCTGAGTAGGCGCGGACGTTGGTGTGAGTGTATCGGACTTTGGCCGACGGCTGAAGATCGCCGATGAGGCGGTTGGGCCAAAGGTTTGTCACTTGAATGGCAATGGCGTTGTTGCCCGGATGAAGGCGGCCATCGATGCGAACCAGGAACGGCGCTCTCCACAGCGTGCCTGCCGGGACGCCGTTGACCGCGACCGACGCGATCTCGCGGACCCTGCCCAGGTTCAGCCAGATCTGATGGCCGGGCCGGATGAGTTCCGCGGGAACGTGCAGAATCGCGTGATAGGTGGCCGTACCGGAAAAGTAGCGAATGCCGGGATCGCTCCACTGGGTCCAGGAACGAAATTGCTCGACGGGAACGGAACTGGGCGCGCCCCATCCCGCAGGAAAGGAGAGCGTCCAGGGACCGAAAGACAGTCCCGGCGGGTCCTCGGGAGCAACTATGACGCGCGTGCTGCGGCCATTCGAGTCCGTGAGCTCATAGAGGCCCGGGGTCGTGGCCAGGAATCCAGACGGGCCGGCGGCAAAGGTTCCCTCACCCTGGCGAGTGGAAGGATAAACCTCATCGCCGGCGCGGCGAATCTGTATCAGGTGCGGGGCGGGAGGCTTGTCAAAGACCAGGAACACCGATCCCAGGGCAGGAAACGTGAAAGGGATCTCGGTGCGATCCTTCGTCTGGCGGTAGACAAGCACCGGCGCGACGCTGCCGTCGTCGGCCGTCCATAGCTCCGGCGCGCGGTTGCCCGCCCGGAATGAGAGGGTCGCTTTCACGCTGCTGTCGAGGCTGTTGCGAACGAAGTAGATATCCGCGCCAGCCGTTTCGCGGTGCACATAGTCGAAGACACTGCCTTCTCGAACGCTGCCACTCTCGCCATCGAGCTGGTAGGAAAAATCGGGAGCCACGCCGATGGCCTCAAGTGCTGCGCGGGCATCCTGAGTGCAGTAGATGCGCCCCCTGCCGAAGTTCGATTCGGCCGCGCCGCCGGCGCAGCCGCGCCACATCTCATCGGCGACCTGCGTGTATTCTGCCTGCGGCCCGGCGGGGATGATGCCGAGCGGACCGGCCGGTTTCAGGCCGATGACAATTCCACCCTGCTCAACAAAGCTCCGCACCCACTCAAGCGCCGGATAAGAAAGATGCCGCGACGCGGGCAGCGCCAATGCTCGGTAGTGGAGCCCCTCCGGGGTGCGCAGGTCGGCGCCGGAGAACTTCATACGGTGGAGCAGCGCATCCTGGTCGGTTACGTCGTAGTCGTAGCCGGGTAGAACGTGCGCGGGGTCGTCGTTTTTGACGCGGACGAGACCCGGCACCTGCTCTCCGTAGAAGTACAACAGGTCGTCGACGGAGCGGCCCTGCTGCATGAGAAACTGCGCGCGGTTGAGAGCTGAAAGGAAGGGCCCGGCCTGCTGCCACCAGGTCACGTTGGGGTTGAGGTGGGTGCCGGCGAAGTACTCCTGTCCGGGCTTACCGTATTGGGCCGGGGACGAGGTGAACTCATGCCAGAAGAGCCGGTTCAACCCCTCGGTGAAGGCGTGGTCGATGGTGGGCTGGACGTCGCGGCCCGGCGACTCCGACCAGGCCTCCGGATCCATGCTCGTAGGCCCTTCGGCGGCCACGAACCGCTTGCCGTAGATGTGGGCGGCGCTGGCGGCTTCTTTCACAAAGAAGCGCTGCTGGTCGGTAACGCGGTGGGTGCCGGAGATCACCCAGTACTCGGTCTGCGGAAAGGAGGTGTTGCGGAAGTTCCTGAGTGCGTCGATGGGCGCGCCGTGCGGGCCGCCGGCCTCAGGATGGGTTCCGAGTCCCAGCTGCGCGGCGTGTTCGGCGAAGCGGTCGTAGTAGTTCTCGGCGATGAGGTCGGCGACAGTGCGCCGCAGATCGAAGAGGAAGCGGTTGCTCACCGCGCGGCTGGTGAGAATGCGGCCGGTGACGATGGGCAGATAGGGCAACGGATCATAGCCACGCCGGCGCTCGAACTGTTCGCGAAAGCCTTCGGTCCAGTTGGTGCCTCCAGCCTCCCAACTGTCGGTGACGAGGTAGCGCAGGCTGGCGCCGATGTAGGGTTTGGCCGCGTCAAGCAGCGGCGTGACGAACTGGCGCCAGTAGTCGTCGAAGGCGTGCGCATTCATCGCATCCAGAGGCAGTCCGAGCGGGGTTCCGGCGGCATCGGTCAGGTGCTTCCAGGTGTCGGTGTAGCCGATGCGCAGCACCTCCCAGGCGCCGGGCGGAAAGGTCCATTGCAGGGCGCCGTCGGCGGTCACGTGCGAACTGAGATCGACAACCTGACTTACATCCGCATCCTCTTCGCCGGGGAGGGAAGGCGCATTACGCAGGACCAGAGAGGAGCGGGTCATGGACATGCCCGTCTCCCTCGATGCTGTTTTGAAGGCCAGATCCTCGATGGCGGCCCGTCCGCTGCCCTGCTCACCCGGCAGCGGCGCCCCATGGTGCAGCGGGTAAGCCAAGACCGCGATCTGGCGGTAGAAGCCGTTCTCGACCGGCGGAGCCGGCAGTTGCACGGTCTTTGCGCCGCCGCCATTCACGAGGGTGCGTGCATACGTGAGGAGCTTCATGGCGTCTGCCGGCGTGACGGTCGACCCGCCAATGATGCCGACGTCCCAGCGGCTGGTGACGTTGAGGCTGATCGCGAGTCCGAGTCTTTGCGCCACGGCCAGCGCATGAACGAACAGCCTGATCCATCGCGGGCTGCCGATGGCGGGACCCGTTGGAACTTCTTCGTTGCCGCCCTGCCCCGAGCCATCGGCATCGACGAGAATGGCCCCGGCGTAGCCATGGCTCTTCATGGCTTCGAGGTCGCTGGTGATGCTCTGCTCGGTGACGTTGCCATTGAGCCACCACCAGTAGCAGCGCAACTCAGCGGTCTGCGGCGGATGCCGAAAGCCTGCGCGAAGTGCATTCGCGGACGCGTGCGGAGTGGGTTGCGCCGCAGGCGACGCAGTGGGCAGCAAAAAATTGGCGATGAGAACCAGAAAACATACAAATGGCGCGCAGCATTTCATCGATGCACCGGAGGAGCCAAAAGCAGAGCTAAGTGGTTAAAGGCGGCGCCCGCGATGGCTTGCGGGCACCGGCTGGCGAACCTACGGACATCAGAAGTTAAGGCGAGCTGTAAGTTGTCCCAGGCGCGGGTCGTTGGCCTGGGTCAGCGTGACCACGCCGAAGGTGGAGCTGCCGATGCTGGTGCCGGGCCCGCCGAAGTTCGGCGTGTTGAGCACGTTGAAGAACTCGCCGCGGATCTCGAAGCTCTTGCCCTCGCCAAGCGTGAACCGCTTGAAGAGCGATGCATCGACCAGGGGGTGAATACGCTGCCGCACCCCGATTACGGTGCTGTTGTACTGCGAAGTGTAGGAGAGCCGCTGCTGGTAAGCAGGCACGGACGAAAGGCTGTCGCAGGCCGGAGCCGACGCAGTTGACATCACCAACTGGCCGCTGGTGTTTTCGTAGCAGGTGTTGAAGTAGCGCGCATCGGTGGCGTGGCCCTGCTCAACGGGGCCGATGATGTTGACGTTGCTCGGCGCAGAGACCAGGGGACCATTGGCGGCGCGAAATACGCTGTTGAACTGCCAGCCGCCCAGGATCAGGCGCTCCGCATAGTTCAAATTCTGAAACTTGGGGAACTCCACCGTGCCGAAGATATTGGCGAGGATCGTAGAGTTCGAGTCCTGAATGGAAGCGAGGCGCGTATCAAACGGGTTCAGGTATTGGGTGTGGTTCATCACCTTGTCCCAGGTAAAGTTACCCTGGACCGTGAAGTGACGGTTCATCGGCTTGCTTACCTGGATCTGCAGCGAGTTATATGGCGAGCTGCCGATCGAGGAGTAGTTTGCGGTGACCGTACCGAATTCCGGATAGGGTTGCAGGAGCAGGTACTGCTGGATGGTCGCACCATTCAAGGTGGCGTTGTTGGGAATCAGCCCCGCCATTGGATTGGCGACCTTGTTGTTCAGGTAAGTGACCTCGGCCGCGCCCAGGTTGTAGTACTGGGCCGGAAGGAAGTTGATGTTATGGTTCACGTCGAGGTGTGTAGGATCCGCGCCCACATAGGCGATCTGCATGGCGAAGTTTCCGGCAAACTGCTGCTGCACGCTGACGGTGTACTCGGCGCTGCGCGGCTGCACGTGATGCTGATCATTGAAGTTGATATTCTGGCCGATGGCCGTCGCGAGCCCCAATGTGTTGCCGGAAGGCAGCGTCACGCCGCTGGGGTAAGGATTGGTCATCGAGTTGATCGGGTGGATTCCATCGGATGTGTTGGTATAGCTGGTGGCCTGGCTATAGCCGGAGGAGAACGGGGATTCCAGCGTATTGAAGTAGATGATGCCGAAGCCCGCCCTGACCACCGTGTTGGAGTTGACGGCATACTCGGCGCCCAGGCGCGGCTGCCAGGCGCCCAGGTCGCGCGGATAAGGGAGGCGGTCGCCGGAGTTGACGAACTGCAGTCCGCCGTTCAGCGTGAGCCCCGAAACCGAACTCTGCAACGGGTTAGTGCAAGTGGTGCAGAAGTTTGTGTTCATGCGGTTATAGCGCTCGGTCATCGGCGACTCATAGTCCCAGCGCGCTCCCAGATTCAGCGTCAGCTTGTCGTTCACGCGCCAGTCGTCCTGCACGAACGGCGCTGTATAGATCTGCTGCATGGCATAGGCAATGGTGATGTCGTAGTTTGCCGTTGAAAAGTATCCCAGCAGCATCGAGGCCATGGGATCGCCCGAGGTGGCCTCGGAGCCGACCGGCGCATTCACGTTTTGTTGGGTGAAGCGGCGGTCGAAGACAAACCCCGCGCCGGACTGGGCGTTGATGCCGAATCCGCTCTGCGGGTTCTGCACGTTATAACGGCTCATGTTGCCTTCAAATCCGAAACGGACGAAGTGACGGCCCCATTCTTTGGAGAGGATCTCTTCCCACGCACCCAGGACGTCGGTGCTGACCTGGCCGCCCGCGCCCGGCGCCAGCCCGGCATAGCCATCGCTGTTCATGTATTCGCCGGGGAAGGTGTTGTAGGGAAGCCCCGTGGTGGCGATGCCCAGGGCGCTGAGGTTGAAGTTGGTATTGCCTGGATACACCAGCCCGAATGGATGATAGTCGAGCCCCAGGCGCGAATCGAGCACCATGGTGGAGGAGAACTGATGCACCTCATCCATGCTGCCGCCGCGGTTGTTGCGATACACGCTGTAGCCGTAGCCGGTGCTGCTGTTGGTCGGCCCGATACCCTTGGGAAAGCCCTCCAGCGGAAAGCTCTGGGTGAGGCCGGAGCGGAAGCCGATGACGCTGACCTTGTCGTTCTTCCCGATCACCTGGTCGAAGCGGCCGATGAAAGACGGATAGGTGGCGGGGTACGAGGTCTGCTGCGAGATGTAGTTCGGGTTGGTGAGCGCGGTGGAACCGGAAACATTCGGACCCGGAAGGTACGTCGCAAACGCCTGCCCGGTGGCATTCATCGCCGCGGCGATATTGTTGTAGGCGTAGTACTCGGTCCTGTTGCCATTGGCGTCTACCGGCGAATTGGGCACGTACAGTTGCACGCCCGTGGTGCACAGACCGCTGGAGTTGAAGCTGGAACAGAGGCCGGAGAAATCGCCCTTCAATTCGTCAGCGGTCGGCACGCGCGTGCTGTAGGGCTGCGGAGTATGCGTGGCGTAGCGCTCAAACGAGAACATGAAGTAGGTCTTGTTGCGCCCGTCGTAAAGCTTGGGGATGTAGACGGGGCCGTCGATCACCAGGCCTGTCTGGTTGACCTGGTTGTTGCTGCGCGCCTGTCCCAGGCCAGCCTTCTCGTAGGTGTTGGCGTCGAGATAGGTGTTCTGGAAGACATAATAAGCCGATCCGTGAAGGGTGTTTTTCCCGGACCGGACGACGGCGTTGGTCACGGAACCGTCGCCGTGGCCGATCTGCGCATCGAAGATGCCGTTTTCGACCTTCACTTCCTGGACCGCTTCAGGCGACGGCACGAAGCCGGTATAGCTCGCACCTGAGAAGCGCTCCGCCGCGTCGACGGGAATGCCGTCGAGGGTAAGGCGGGTATGGCCGCTGATGCCGTCGGTGATGACCGCCACGGCCGTGCCGCTGTAGGGGTTGGTGTATTGGCTTGACTTGGCCTGGAAGTAATTCCCGGTGGTCGAGATCACGCCAGGGGCCAGCGTCACCATCACGTAGGGGTTGCGCCCGTTGTTGGGCAGGTCGGTGACCGCCTGGGTGTTCAGGGTCGTGGCCAGGTCGGGGGAGCTGGTGTCGATCAGCGAGTTCGTCTCCGCCGTCACCTGAATGGTCGCGGTGACAGCCCCCGGAGTCAGGGCCATGTCTTGCTGCACCGTTTGTCCTGCGGTGATCACGACATTGGTCCGCTCCTCCTGCCGGAAGCCTGGGGCCGTGACCGTAACGCTGTAGGTCCCCGGTTGCAGAGCCGGCATCAGGTAGGTGCCGTCGGCGCCGGTCGTCACGGTAGTCGAATAATGCGTGGCCCCTTCGACGGCGGTTACCTTGGCGCCGACCACCTTGGCGCCGGTCGAATCGGTAATCTGCCCGGTGATGCCGCCCAGGTAGCGCTGCGCGGAGACGGGCAGAGCGAAGGCGACACCAAGGGCAAGAATCAAGAGACACGTTGCCGCCAGGCTGCGGTGCACCGCCGGCGATCGGTGAGTGAGATGCTGCGTCATGAGAACCCTCCCAAAGGTTGAAAGATCGTAGAGTGATTCGCCGGCTCGAATCCGGCTGTTGGCCATCGGTGGACGCGATCCGATTGTGTGACACGCGTGCGTGGAAGCGGCTCGGAGAGACTGCCGGACACGTGGGCACTGCAGCGAAACAGATAGAAATAATTTTCGATCTGAAATCACAATCGGGCATTCTTTGAAATGCGCGATGAGGCTGGCAAGTTAATTTACCGGAAGATACAGTGGTATTTAGCCCTGTATTTAACAGTTAAGGTTGTTTTAAATCAAGGGGATAAAGTGAGATTTGGCGAGCTTTGGACCGCAGAAATGCCCAGCCGCACGCGCGCCAGAGGGGCCCTTACGTGCGTTGCTACGCAGGAGACGGTGCAGTAGACTTGGAGTACACCGTGCCCGCACCTATGGCATCTGGTTCCAATAGCCCGGCAGCGGTGGGTTCTGAAGACCTGCCCAGCGTGGAGGAACGCCGCGCCCTGGTGGAGCGAGTAGCGGCCAGCGAGCAGTTCAGCCGCTCGGCCCGCCTGCGGGATTTTCTGCTCTACGTGGGAAAACAGTCGCTGAAAGAAGGATGCCCCGACCTTCACGAGCTGGAGATCGGCGAAAAGGTTTTTGGCCGTCCCCCCTCCTATGACCGCAGCCAGGACAACATCGTCCGCGTCAATGCCGCGGAGCTGAGAAAGCGCATCGAACTTCACTTTGCCTCCGCGGGCGCGCGCGAGCCGCTGATCTTCGAGATTCCCCGGGGCGGCTACAAGCTCGTATTCCGCAGGCGATTGGAAGCACTGCCCGGTGAACAGGGTTCAGCCCAGGGAGGAGACCCGCTCCCCGCAGTTCCCGCCGCCGGCGCAGTTGCGCTCCGGAAGGATCGACTTCGCACCGCGACCCGCCTGGCCTGGCCGGTCTTGTCGCTGGCGCTGGGCATTGCCTGCGTGCTGCTTTACCTGCGCATTGGCGCCCTGCAAAAGGCGGCCGATCCGTGGGTGGACGAGCCGGCGGTGAGGGCATTCTGGACGGGCTTTCTGAGCCCTCGTAAAGAGACCGACATCGTCCTGCCCGATGACGCTGCCAGCGTGATCGAAGACATCACCAACAAGGCCATCTCGCTGGACGACTATCAGAACGGCGCGTTCCTGCGCGAGTTGCAGGAGTCGCCGATGAGTGCCGAGCGAAAGGCGGATGTCGACCAGGTCTTCAATCACAACCTGGTCACCTTCGGAGCGGTGAGCGCGGCGCAACTGGTCGCCGGCGAGATTCCGCCCGGTTACCCGCATCGGCTGTCCTTCACGCGGTACTTTACGGCCGACGATATCAACCGCGACAACGTGGTGCTGGTAGGCGGCGAGAAATCCGTGCCCTGGGACAACCTTTTCGACAACCAAGTGAACTTTATTACGGATTTCGATTACACGCACGATGTGGGGATTGTTCGCAACCTTCATCCCCAACCGGGAGAGAAGGCGATCTACACGGTGCCGCAAGGGCCGAACAGCATCACCGGCTACGCCACCATCGCCTATCTTCCCAATCTCGGCCACAGCGGCAGCGTCATCATCCTGGGGGGAACGGATTCTGAGGCGACCGGCGCGGCTGCCTCGTTCCTGACCTCGGAGGACAAGATGGAGAAGCTGCGCGAGGTGCTGCGGGTGCGGAATTTTCCTTACTTCGAGGTGCTTCTGAACACCTCGCGCCTGGGGGGCGCATTCTTCAACTCCACTCCGGTGGCGTACCGCGCGTATCCGCGTGTACCGTAGGCAACCGACGGCAATCTTCGCTTCGCCCGCGCATGGGGTGCACTTCGATCCGTGAGGGTGCAGTGCGCGGCCGCGCCGGGGGCGAGGCTCAGGAAACGTTTGTCGCGGGCGCGGCCCCGGGGAGCTTTTGCGCGATCTCGGCGGCGGCTTGGGTGAGAGCAAGGACGATGCGGCGGCGCTGCTCTTCGCTGTCGGGCAGGCGCGAGGTGGGCATGGAGAGGCTGATGGCGGCCTCGACTTTGGAAGGGCCGGAAAAGATCCCTACCCCGAAGCAGAAGCCGCCGAAGGTGGTCTCCTCGGCATCCATGGAGTAGCCGCGGGAGCGGATGAGCGCGTACTCTTCCTCGATGGTGCGCTCGTCCACGATGGTATTTTGGTTGTACCGGGCGAGCCCGTAGCTCTGCAGGAGACGCTTGCGGGTTTCGGCGTCCTGCCAGGCGGTGATCACTTTGCCCATGGAACTGGCGTGGGGGGGAAGGATGCGGCCGACGATGTTGGTCATGCGGATGAGGCTGCCGCTCTCGACCACGTGCACCACTTCGAGATGGTTGTTCATGAGCACGGAGAGGCTGACGGTCTCGCCGAACTCCATGTTCAGGCGGCGCATGGGGTCGCGGGCGGCGTCGAGCAGCGCGGTGAGGAATTGAGAGGACACGGGGGCGCCCATCTGGCCGGAGGAGAGATAGTGACCGCTGGCGTCGCGGCGGATGTAGCGGAGGGTTTCGAGGGTGCGGAGCAGGCGCAGGGCCGAGCTCTTGGTCAACTGGGATTGCTTGGAGAGATCGTTGAGGCTCAGGGCGGCGCCGGTGCTCGACAACAGCTCCAGAATCTGAATTGCCTTGCCTACGGCGCGGGAGAAATAGCGATTTTCGCCCGGCGGCTCCTCGACATGCTGGTGCGCTGCGGAGCGAGACTTCTGCTGCTTGGTCCTGGGCATGTTCGAACGGGGTCCACCCTTTGCAGGCAAGCATTTCACATTACGCATATCTCTTTCAATATTTCTCCTAGCTGCTCATGGCGGCTGGAATCCGCGGAGACATAGGGGAGGGCCAAGGTGTTTTTGCAGATTCCCATCAACTCGAGCCCGAGCTTCAGCCCGCGGAGGTAACTGGATTCGGGCTCGCCGATGCCATAGAGGAGCTCGCCGATGGACCGGACTTTGTGCCGGAGCTCCTCGACGACAGGCGTGTCTCCCTGTTGAACGGCCTGGTACAGGGAGACGAAGAGCCTGGGGAAGAGATTGGCGCCGCCGCAGACGCCGCCGTGGGCGCCGATGCGCAGGCTGTCGACCAGTAGTTCCTCGGGCCCGACCAGGAGAGTGAAGTCGGGCCGGCCGCGCATCCTGGCCACGATGGAACCGAGGTAGGCGAGCTCGCCGGAGCTGTCCTTGAGTCCCCGGACGTTGGGCAGCTCGGCGGCGCGCACGACCGTCTCCGGAGCGAAACAACATTTGGTGAGGCTGGGCATGTTGTAGAGAAAGAGCGGCAGCTCGACTTCGGCGGCCAGCCGGCGCACCAGCCGGAAGAGGTCGTTCTGGCTGACGGCGAAGTAGAACGGAGGCGCAGTGACGACGGCGTCCGCGCCGGCGACACGGGCATACTCGGCGAGGGCGCAGCTCTCCGCATAGGAGGTGTCGGTGATGCAGACGAGCACGGGAACGCGTCCGGCGACCAGCGCGCAGGTGCGGTCGATGAGCTCGCGGCGCAGCCGGTAGCTGAGGGCGGGGCCTTCGCCGGTGGTGCCGAGGATGAACAGGCCGTGCACTCCGCCGCCGATGAGATGTTCGATCAGACGCTCCAGGCCCGGGCGGTCAAGGGATTCCGGTGTGTCGAGCGGCGTGACCATCGGGGGGATGATGCCTTGGAGCGGGCGGGCTAAGGGGCGGCGGATCATGACCGGGGTCAGTATACCGAATGCGATACAAAAAGTGAAACACAAATCGATAATTGAAACAATTCGGGGCAAATTTGCACAATCTTGAAGAATTCCGTAGACAATGGTGGTACCCACCTGCTGTGATGCTCGGAGGAGTTTCCTGGCGGAGGAGCTATCTCTTTCAGAATGCGCAAAACGGAGCCTGGACCGGCCTATCGATGGCAACTGGTGGGCATGTTGTGGATGGTTGGGTTTCTGAACTACGCCGATCGCCAGGCGATTTTCTCGGTATTTCCCCTGCTGCAGTCGCGACTGCACCTGACCCTGACCGAATTGGGGCTGCTGGGCTCGTCGTTTGCGTGGGCGTACGGTCTGGCGGCGCCGTTTTCGGGTTATATCGTGGACCGGATCCGGCGTTCGACGGCGATTTTGGGCGGACTCGAGGTATGGAGCTGGATCTGCGCGGCGACGGCGCTGAGCGGCCGGCTGGTGAGCCTGGCGCTGCTGCGCTGCGGGATGGGGCTGGGCGAGAGTCTGTATTTTCCCGCGTCGCTGTCGATGATGAGCGACTACCACGGGCCGGATACGCGGTCGCGCGCGCTGGGGCTGCACCAGACCAGCGTGTACGCGGGCACAATCGTGGGGGGCTTTCTGGCAGGCTGGATCGCGGAAGAGTATAACTGGCGCCTGCCTTTTGTCTTTTTCGGGGCCGCGGGGGCGGTGTTTGGGATCGTGCTCTTCGGGTTCCTGATCGAGCCGGGGCGCGGGAGCGGCGAGCACCGCAGCGAAAACATCCACGCGCTGCCCGTCGACGCGGCCTCGGCGGCTCCGGGAATCGCGGGCTTCGTGCGCTTCGCCCTGACGACCCCAGCCGTCTGGCTGTTGATGGCGGCCTTCGCCTGTGCGAACTTTGTCGCCGTCGTGCTCCTGGTCTGGATGCCGTCGTACCTGTACCGCAGCTTTCATATGGACCTGGCGATGTCGGGGCTGACGGCGACAGCGATGGCGCAAAGCGGGTCGATGGCGGGAACGGCGGTGGGCGGATGGCTGGCGGACCGGATGGTCCGCTGGAAGGTGAGCGGGCGGGTGCTGGTGCAGGCTGCCGGCGTATTGTGTGGAGCGCCCTTTGTGTATCTTTGCTGCCGGACCCGCGCCATCGGAGTGTTGATCGTATGTCTTGCGGGCTGGGGATTCTTCAAGGGACTGTATGACGCCAATATCTTCGCGTCGCTCTTCGATGTGATCCCGGTGAGGGCGCGGGGCGCGGCCTCGGGGTGGATGAACACGGCCGGGTGGCTGGGGGGCGGCGGACTGGCGCCGGTGCTGGTGGGTTTCTTCGCAAGCCGGCATGGGCTGGGGCCGGCCATGGCGATGGTGTCGCTGGTGTACATCCTGGCGGGCGGGTTGTTGCTGGGGGTAGCGTTTTTTGCCATGGCCGGACGGAGCTCGCCGGCGGCGGCGACAGCGAACTGAGGTTTCCGCAGGCGAGCGAGCCCGACCAACTTACTTCTTCCGTTCCGGTTACGGTTCTATCCAGCTAATATTTTAATTACTTGTTCTATTTAAAATAAAATAGTTTGAAATAATTGTTGACGTTTCATTTTTATCGATACTAATATGGAGAAACTCGCAAGGGCTCGTGGATTTTCGCGCGGAACCGGCCGGAGAGGCGCGGTCCAGTCGATAATTTTCCCGCTGCCGAGCGGGAAGCGCGAACGGGACCCACTTCATGCACTCCGGAGGATCGCCAGATGTTCGTGAAAAGAGCATGCACGCTCGCCGTCGCCCTGATTGCCTTTTGCGGCATAGCCGCGGGCCAAACCATCACCGGAAACATCAGCGGCCGGGTGACCGATGCGAGCGGGGCCGTGGTCGCAGGGGCCAGCGTCACGGCCATCAATGTTTCGACCAATGTATCTACGGCGGCCACGACCAATAGCGAAGGGTTGTACAGCATCCGCTTCCTTCCCGTGGGTCAGTACACGGTAAGCTTCCTGGCGCCGGGATTCAGCAAAGAGGTCACGACTCCGATCACGCTCGAAGTGGCGCAGAATGCGGAGGTGAACGCTTCGCTCAAGGTGGGATCGGCTTCGGCTTCAGTGAACGTGAGCGCCAGCGCGACGCCCATCCTGAATACGACGAACGGCACCATCAGCACCACCATTCCGGAGACGCTGGTGAACGCGCTGCCGATCAACGGGCACAATTTTACGGAGCTGGCGCAGATCATGCCGGGGAGCACGGTGGCCGATGGCAATCAGTGGAACGGCGCGGGCCAGAGCAGCCCCAACAACTCGGGCGAGCGCGTGCAGAGCTTTGCCACGCTGCCGAACATCAATGGCAACCGGACATACACGAGCAACTTCACGCTGGACGGCATCAGCATCGTGGACACAGGGGCCAATCTGAATAACGGTTACGGAGCGCCTGCCTACAACATCGCTCCCGAAGATGTGCAGGAAGTGACGATTCTGTCGATGGTGCCGCCGGCCGAATACGGCGACGGCGCCACGCAGATCGCGGTGATCACCAAGAGCGGCAGCGACCAATATCATGGCGGGGTGGACGGCTACCTGCAGAACTATCTGCTGGATGCGAATCTCTACCAGAACAAGCGGGTTCTGCCCGGCGCCCCCTTTACGCCGCGGACGCATTACACGCAGAGCATCTACGATGCGGAGGGCGGCGGGCCGGTTCCATTCCTGCACAAGAAGCTGTTCTTCTTTGCCGACTACGAGGCTTACCGCAAGCCCTCGGCGGGGTTGAGCAAGATCAACGTGCCTCTGAATGCCTGGCGCGGCAACACCTCGAGCAGCGATGCGTCGGACACGAGCGTTTCGCCGCTGGCCGGCTACGCGTATTTCGGATCGGCGGTTCCGCAGTTGTATGACTCGCAGAACGGCTATGCGCCGTTCAACCAGACCATCAACGGGGTCTTCTATCAGAACCTTGTCCCGATCCGAAACCCGGTGGCAAAGTATCTGTTTGCGAGTTCGGAGTTACTGCCGCTGCCCAACAGCGCGCCTTCGGTCGCGCCCATCACGGGCAATTATCAGGGCTATACCAAGTCACTTACCCGCAACGACCAGGGAGATCTGCGCATCGACTGGACGCCGACGGCCAAGGACCGCATCTCGGGGCGGTGGTCGGACGGCGAAGCCGACGACGGAACGACCGCGGCGATCGATCCGGTATCGTTTCCGACCGTGAACGACTTCCCTTTCAAGCAGCTTGCCCTGTTTTACACGCGGACCATCTCCAACAGTCTGGTGAACGAGGCGAGGGTGGGATTCACGCGCATGCAGTACAACTCCTACGCGCTGGACCTGACCGGTAAATTTGCGAACGGGAACTCGCTGGTGGGGATTCCGTGGCCGAACGACCTGGCGGGTTTCAGCCAGCAGAGCTTTACAGAAAACACGAACAGCACCGGGGTGAGCTCCTTCGGCACGTCGGGCTCGGCCAACCTGGCGCTCGACAACCAGTTCACTTACGGCGACGATCTGACCTGGGAGCACGGCCGGCATGTGAGCAAGTTTGGCGCCCAGTACTTCCGCGCCCAGAACAATTTCTATCAGAACAATGCGGGGGGATTGCTGGGCAGCTTCAACTATAGCGGGGCGTTTACCGGCGATCCTTCGCTCAAGCAGTCGGTGGGATACGACTTTGCGGACTTTCTGCTCGATTACTCGTCGGGATACTCGGTTTCGCTGCAGACCGGCGACGTGGGCCTGCGCCAGGGACGGCTGGCGTTCTACGCACAGGACGATTACCAGGTGACCCCGAACCTGACGTTCAACTACGGAGTGCGCTGGGAGTACGACCAGCCGATGTACGAGGCGCATAACAAGCTCTCGGACATCAACCCGACCACCGGGGAGCTGGAGCTGGCGGGGGTAAACGGGAACAGCCGCTCGCTCTACAAGCCGACCTGGGACGATTTCGATCCGAGGCTGGGACTGGCGTGGAATCCAAACTTCCTGAACAGGAAGCTGGTGATCCGCGGCGGATTCGGGGTAACGACTTATATGGACTACAACCTGCTCCACAATCACGTGGGCAACGCGCCATTTCATATCGGTGTTGCCGCGACGGCCAACACGCCGAATACGTCGTCGCCAGGCTCGCCCTTCGCCGTCACCGGCGGATTCGGGGCGTCGGGCGCGAGTATCACGGGAGTCTCGTTTAATGCATGGGGCGCCCTGAAGCCGATGTGGGAGCCGCAATTTACGCTGGTGACCGAGTACGCGATCAACAATAAGCAGGTAGTGAGCCTGGCGTATGCCGGCAACATTGCGCAGCACCTGGGCGACGTGCGCAATATCAACCAGGAGACGCTGGTCGGCACTCCTTCCAGCGCGGCCTTCGACACGACGGCGATCGCAACGCCGACGGGCAGCGTCACCATCGGCACCAGCGCGGTGCAGTTGTACGAGTCAGAGGCTTACTCGAACTTCAACGCCGGCGAGCTGACCTACCGGCTGCGCCCCTCACACGGTCTCGAGTTTCAGTTGAACTACACCTACTCGCGCGCCATGGGCGACACCTCCGGTCCGGTTGCGGTGAACGACAACAACGTGGCGGGCGGCGATCCGCAGAACAACTTCTGCCTGCAGTGCGAGTACGGGCCTTCGGCCAGCGACAGCCGCCACATGCTGAGCAGCGACTGGGTGTATCAACTGCCCTTCGGACACGGCAGGCAGTTCGGCGGCAATATGCCGACCTGGCTGGACGAGATGGCGGGGGGATGGAGCCTGTCGGGCAGCGCGGTGCTCTTCTCAGGCCAGCCCAACACGATTACCGCGGCCGGCAGCACCGGGGCGACAGGAACCGGAACGCTTCGCGCCAATCACTACCGCGCGATGAAGGTCACAGGCGGCGTGGACGGCTGGTACAAAACCACAGGAGGGGGATCGTACGCGGCGAATCCGGGCCTGGACGGAAAGACCTCGGCCGGTTACTCGTACGTGGTTGCAGGAGCCTGGGGCAAAGACGCCTCGGCCACGAGTTCGGGTAATGTGGGCACGGGGACGTGCGGCACCTCCGGCTACGACGACGGCACCTGCGCTTATGGCCAGCCTGCCGTGGCGACTAAAGGCAGCACGCCGATCTTCGGCACAGCAAGCGTGGGATCGGAGCGGGCGCAGGGTTTCCGGCAGATCGACGGCGCACTTAAAAAGACCTGGACGCTGCACGAGTCCCATCAGCTCCAGTTTGTGGCCAACGCATATAACGTGGGCAACATTGTGAGCTACAACAACCAGGGCCGCACCACGGGTGGAGGCAGCACCTGGGGCTGGGTGCAGAGCACACGGTCCGAGCCTCGCCAGATTGAACTGGAGCTCAAGTACAGCTTTTGACCTGCCGATTTTTCTACGCCGGACAGCCCCCTCCGTCTGTCCGGCGTTTTTCATTCAAGCATGAAGCGCGGGCCTCAAAACGACAGGAAAAAGCTGTAACAGAACCTGGGCAGGTGTGCCGCGGAGCCGAAATATTCAAGCCGACGCGGCCTGGAGAGACCTCAATAGATCGCAGCATCCGTGGTCTCGTTCTAAACGTAAGCTGGAGCAGGTGACCGAGGTGCTGGAGTCAGGTTACTGAATGCCTCTGCAAAAGGCTGCAAGATGCGACGACGCGGCGCTGCGATGTGTTACAACCTGCTTAAGACGTAGAATATGCGTTTATAAAACTACGATCTCTGGACATGGCTCTGGCGATGTTCCACGCAAGAGACGGTAATGATTATTGAGAGCTGCGCGGGGCCAGGGCCATGCCATCCGGTACATTGCGAGTTGAGGCTAATCCGGTCTGCAGGATCTTAGATCGCAGCCACGTTAGATATTGCCGCTCGCGCCGCCTCACGAGGCCGAATCTCTGTCCTGAACCATCAAGGAGTATTGACCATGGATGCGAACAGGCTCGTGCGGAGAAATCCGCTTCGAGTTGCCTTGTTTGCCGGTAGCGCCAAGGGCCGTGAACGGGGACTTACCGGGCTAATTTCAGCGATCGTGTACATGCTTGCATTTCTCCTGGCCGGGGCCCCGATGACTCAGGCTCAAGGAGGGGCTACAGTCGAATTCCAGGCGGGGATTCCACTGGCAGCGCCGGTGAGCCCGCTTGGCTCGGCCGGACCTTTCGGAGTGGCCCTGGATAAGGAGGGCGATCTTTTCGTCGCCGACTACAACAACAATCGCGTGGTGGAGATCCCGGCGGGATGCGCAGGCACCGCCTGCCAGGTGACGGTGCCGACCAACGGCCTTGCGGGTCCGACCGGCCTGACCGTGGACGATGCCGGCGATGTCTTCATCGCGGACTATCACAATAACCGCATTGTGGAGGTGCCGCGGACCAGCGGTGGATACGGCGCCCAGGTCACGCTGCCTAACACCGGCCAGGACGAGCCTGGCAGCGTAGCCGTAGACGCAGCGGGCGATGTCTACATTGCCAACTGGGATCATACGGGAACCACGCCGAACCTGGTAGTGGAACTGCCGCGGGCGGGCAGCGGTTATGGCGCGCCCGTCACTGTGGCCAACTGGCTGGTCGGCCCCTTCGGTCTGGCCATCGATGCATCCGGTAACCTCTTCATTGCAGACGAAGGAACCGGCCAGGTGGTGGAATTGCCGAAGGGATGCTCAAGCAGCGCCTGCCAGCTAACCGTAGCCAGCGGACTGACTACCTATCCAGGACCGACCGCGCTCTCGGTCGATGCATCGGGCGATCTCTTCATTGCAGACGGCCAGGTCTTTGAGGTGCCAAAAGGATGTTCCGCCAGCGCGTGCCAGACCAACGTCGGCTATTCGCTGAACACAGGGCTAGGCGCATTAGGTGTGGCGGTCAATAGGGCGGGCGATGTTTTCGTCGGAGATTACGGAGAAAATCAGGTTTTTGAGATTCATCCGAGCTCGTTCAATCTGAGAAATGTGGCTTTGGGAAGCACGGGCAGCGTAACTGCCTATATCAGTTTTGACTCGACGGTGGCACTCGACAGCGCGAGTCCATATTCCGTGCTCACGCAGGGCAATTCCGGGCTGGATTTCGTCGATGCGGGAGGCGGGACCTGCACGGCAACTACCTATAACAGCGGTCAATCGTGCAGCATCCAGATCGATTTCAAGCCACGCTATGCGGGCGCCGTGAACGGAGCACTGGAGCTCACGGGGGCGAGCGGGAGCATTGTCGCTACGGCGTATCTGCGCGGCACGGGCACGGGACCGCAGCTCACATTTCTTCCCGGTACGCGCTCGTCCGTCGGCGCCGGCCTGGCGTCTTCCAGCGGTGTGGCGCTGGACCGAAAAGGCGACATCTTTGTCGCCGACGCGGCCAACCGCACGGTTGAAGAGCTGATCGCGCCTGCCTACACGACGGCCCGGGGGCTGGGCGGAGCTTATGGCTTCATCAGTCCTGCCGGCGTGGCATTGGACGCAGCAGGGAACGTTTTTGTAGCCGATACCGGCTCCGCAGCGATTGAAGAGATTGCCGCACCCGCTTATACCACCGTCAGCGAGCTCGGCAGCGGATTCAGCAGTCCTGCCGGCGTGGCCGTGGATGGCAGCGGCAACGTCTATGTTGCCGATACCGGCCACAATGCGATCAAGGAAATCCTCGCGGCCGGTGGATACAACGACCGAGACGCTCGCCAGCGGTTTCAATGCGCCCACGGGGGTGGCGCTGGACAGCGCCGGCGATGTGTACGTCGCGGATAGCGGCGACGATGCGATGAAAGAGATCCTCGCCCTCAACGGCAGCATCCCGGCAACACCAACGGTCAGCACGATTGCTGGCGGTCTGAGCGGGCCGGCTGGCGTAGCGATTGACGGCCTTGGCAACGTGTATGTTGCGGAACGTGGCAATGACGCTGTGGAGGAGCTCACCGTGGCCAGCGGATTCGCCAACGTGAGCCGGCTGGGCACCGGTTTCGGCGGGCCTTCCGGCATCGCGGTCGACAGCGGCGGCAATGTCTACGTGGGAAGCGCGTCCGACGCGCAGGTTGTGAAGCTGGACTATGCCGATCCGCCAACCCTGAACTTTGAAGCGGGCGCCGGATCGACAAGTGCCCCGCAGACCGTGACCTTCACCAACTATGGCAATGCGGATCTGACGTTCGCATCGCCGTCCTCCGGGTACAATCCCAGCGTCTCGAAGGATTTCACGATCGAAACCAACGAGAGCGCGGGATCGCCGTGCCCCATCCTGTCGGCTTCCTCGGGCGCGGCGACACTTGCGGCGGGTAGCTCCTGCACAGATCAGCTCACATTCGGCCGCGGCGCTGGCGGGGACGTCAGCGGCTCAATGGCAATCACGGATAACGAGTTCAATGTGGCCAAGAGTACGCAAACGATCCTGCTGAACGGCACATCGGTAAGCATCGCGCTGGCGCCCGCCTCGCTGGAGCCGGCACAGGTGGGCGCCGCATACAGTCAGGCCGTCACCGCCAACGGCGGAGCGGCCCCGTACATCTTCCAGATGACTTCAGGAGCACTCCCTGCGGGCATTGCGCTGGACAGTTCCGGCCTTCTTTCTGGTACGCCAAGTGCTGCGGGTTCATTCAGTTTTGGCGTGAGCGCAACCGACGCGAACGGTATCTCCGGCAGCAAGACGTATGCGATGACGGTAGGAGCACCGGCAATCACGATCGACCCGTCATCGCTGCTTGCGGCGCAGGTGAACGTGGGTTACAGCCAGGTTCTGACCGCCAGCGGCGGCACGGCGCCCTACAGCTACAAAGTAACGGGGGGCGCGCTGCCGGCCGGCCTGACGTTGAGCAGCTCGGGAGTGCTGTCAGGAACGCCGACTGCCAGCGGATCCTTTGCCTTCACCGTGACTGCGACCGACAGCAGCACGGGCACCGGAGCGCCTTTTCCGGCTATAGGCTCGTTTAGCCTTACTGTGAATGCACCGGCGATTACGATTGCCCCCGCAGCCTTGCCATCGGGCCAGGATGGCATCGCCTACACTCTGGTATCGCTTGCAGCCAGCGGCGGCACGGCACCCTACAGCTATAAGGTAACGGCGGGCGCAATGCCGCCGGGCCTGATGCTGAACAGCGCCGGAGTCCTGTCGGGAACCCCAACCGCGGGTGGTTCGTTCATCTTCACTGTGACCGCGACCGATGCCAACCGCTCCACCGGCAACCAGGCGTACTCGATGACGATAAGCGCGCCGTCGATCACGATCGCCCCCTCATCGCTCTCGACCGCACAGGCAGGTGTCGCTTACAGCCAGACGCTTACCGCTGCGGGCGGCACGGCGCCCTACAGCTACAAAGTAACAGGAGGCGCGCTGCCGGCCCGCCTGACTTTCGACGCGGCAACTGCGACGTTCTCCGGCACACCTGCGACCGGGGGATCGTATTCGATCACCGTCACTGTGACCGACAGCAGCACTGGCAGCGGTCCCTACACTTCGAGCGCGAACTACACGCTCGCGGTGAATCGAAGTACGGCTCCGCTGACTTTTGCCACGATTCCGCCGCAAACCTATGGAAACCCGCCGTTCACGATATCGGCGAGCTCCGCTTCAACCGGGACGATCACCTACAGCATTGTTGCGGGCCCCGCGAGCATTGATCCAGCTACCAGGATGGTGACACTGACCGGAGCCGGCGAAGTTACGCTTGAGGCCAGCCAGGCTGCAACCGCCGCCTACAGCAGCGCCGTTGCGCAGATGCCGATCAGCGTCGCCAAACAAGGCTCCATCACCGCCATCGCTGCCGGTTCCAGTACGGTCGCGCCCGGTCAAAGTACCACGCTGACGGCCACCGTTACCCCTTCCGTCGCGGGTAATCCCACTGGAACGGTCAGCTTCTTTGACGGCGGCACTCAAATTGGGACGGCAGTCACCCTGACCAACGGAATAGCTCAATTGGTTGCGTCGAATCTGAGCTCGGGACAGCACGAAATCTCTGCCATTTACAGCGGCGACGGCAACTTTCTCGGGAGCAGTTCGACGCTTCCATCGTCGCTTGTGGTATCCGCGTCTGACTTTTCTTTCACGGCCACCGGCAACACCAGCCAGACAGTCAAGGCCGGAGGCACGGCCACGTTCAATTTCGCACTTGCTCCCGATGCTGCGAGCTACCCAGGCACGGTGACCTTCTCCCTCGACGGTCTGCCTTCCGGTGCAAATGGCTCCATCTCGGTAACATCGGTTCCGAGCACGGGCGGCCCGCAGACCATTACCCTGGCCATCACGGTCGGCTCCGGTAACTCGGCGTCAATCGCACCGCCCAACATGGGCCGCGGCCTCGGACCCCTCGCCCTGGCGCTGCTGCTTCCCTTCTTGGGGCTGTCGGGGCTGGGCCGCCGGAACCGAAAGCTATTCAACGCATCCCGAGTGACGGTTCTACTGGCTGCCGGAGCACTGACCATCCTGCCGCTTTCCGGATGCGGATCTGTCTCCGGGGTATTGGGGCACAGTTATTCTGTGGCCGTAGCAGCGAAAGCCGGCACAGTGCAGCATACGGCGTTCGTCAACATAACGATCAGCAATTGAATGCCGTCCGGATGAAGATGCGCGATGCCACGAACCGGTGCCGCGCCCGCAATTGCTCGCGTGGAGACAGGGCACACCGCCGGCAAGAACCGGGTATTTGAACCGGGAGACCGCATCGAACGGGAGGATGCTCTTTCTAGCCTTTAGCGGCATGTTTGGGGCGCGGCGCCTGTTTTTCCGCGGGCGGACAGGTGGACTCGCGGATCACCAGTTCCGGAAGCACCAGCAGCACCTCGGGAACCTCGGCCTGCCTGCGCACCCGCTGCAGGAGGATGCGCGCTGCCGTAGCGCCCATCTGCGAGAGCGGCTGGCGAATGGTGGTGATGCTGGGGTTGTAAAAGGCCGCGCTCTGAATGTCGTCGAAGCCCACGACCGAGATGTCTTCAGGGACGCGCAGGCCATGATCGCGAATGGCGCGGATGGCGCCGATGGCGGCTATGTCGTCGTAGCAGACCAGGGCCGTGAAGGGGACCTTGCGATTGAGCAGCTCGCAGGCCGGCTCAAAACCCAGCTCCGGGGTGGAAAGGCGCGAGCTGAGCTGAACCGTCAGTTCGGGGCGCACCACGAGATGGAGTTTTGCAGCCACGGCGCGGAGGCAGCTCCAGCGGTCGTCGGCGTCGGAGCTGTGGCTGCCGCCACGCATGAAGGCGACTTTGCGGTGGCCGAGCTGATAGAGGTGCTGCAGGGTAAGCTCCGCGGCCCGGCGCTGATCGAGCACGACGTTGGTCACGCCGCCGATCTTGCGATGCCCGGCCACGACGACGGCCGGCAATTTCAAGTCGTGCTCGAGCACGGTGTCGATCAAAATAAATCCTTCAACGGACCGCTCCATGAGCATGCGCGGATACTCTTCAATGAGGTCCGGCTTGCGCCGATGGCTTGCGGTCAGATAAAAATAGCCCTCATCGATGAGGATCTCTTCCACGCCGGCAAGGACCTGCGCGGTGTAGCTGTCGTTCAACTCGGGCACTAAAACGCCGATCGAGTAGGTTTGCCGTTTGCGCAGCGAGCGGGCGTAGAAGCTGGGGAGGTAGTCAAATTTGGCGGCCGCCGCCTTGACGCGGTCGCGGGTACTCTGCGGGATGGCGCGCACGCCCGGAGCGTCGTTGAGCACGAGAGAGATGGTGGCCGGCGAGAGATCGAGGTATTCACCCAGAATGCGCAGACTGACAGCCTGGCCCGGCTGCGGTTCCCGCTTTGCTTTGGTCCGCCTTGGCATTTCCTCCTGTTGTAACACACTGCCAATGCATGAAGGACGGCGGGCAGAGTTGCAGTCCGAACCCTTCAGGCGGCTTGCGCTAAGGCGTTTCGGGAGCGGCTGCGACCGGAGCAGGCACGGCATCGGATTCCAGTTCGCGCTCGCGCAAATGATCGTACCAGGTGAATTTGAGGATCACGGAAGTGGTCGCAACCACCGCCAGGGTGATGCCGGCCCGCAGGAACTCCCGAATCACGACATACAAGGGCAAGACCACAAGCGCAATCTGCCAGACAATGCCCACAGCGACATTGAAGACGTCCCGCCCGAAGTCCGTGTTGCGCTGAAACGCGGGGTCTTCGGCGAGAACCTTCTGGAGCACCGGTCCCCAGAAGCCCCAGGGACGCACGCGGCGGTAGAAGTCCTTGAGCACCTCATCGTCTTCCGGCCGGGTAAGGAGTGTGCCGAGAAGGCAGCCCGCGAGCGAGAGGAAGAGGACCGCGGGAAAGACGATCGAGACATCCGAGTTGATGGAATACCGGGCCAACAGACTCCGCACGAAGGAAGACCGATCGACGGCCAGCGGCAGGGTGAGCGCCGAGGCGATGCCGGCGACCATGCCCCAGAAATAGCCGTAACCGTTGAAACGCCACCAGTACCACTTGAGAACGTTGGAGGCGGTATAGCCCACCCATAGCCCGGAGACGATCCACACCACCACGGCGTTGACCGAGGTCACGTTCCACCCGATCAGGACCCCGATGACGACGACGGCAAAGGAGCTGACGTAGCTGAGGCGGACGTAGGTTCTGGGCGCGGCATGCGGATTGATATAGCGCTTGTAAATGTCGTTCACGAAATAGGGCGGGGCCGCATTGACGGTGGCGGCAAAGTTCGCCATAAATGCCGCCAGCAGCCCTGAGATTAGAAATCCGAGCAGCCCCACGGGGACGAAGCGCCCCAGCGCGTAGGGAAGGACCAACTCGAAGTCCATCCCGGTGCCCATGGCGCGGATGCTGTCGCTGAAAAAGACGGCCGCCAGCACCGTGAGGCCGGCCGTGAGAAAGTAGCGCGGGAAGGTCAAAACGATGTTGACCCAGGCGCTCATCATCGAGGCTTCGCGCGGGTTGCGGGCGGAGAGGACGCGCTGCATGTCGTAGTTGGGCGCGGGTCCGGCCGCGGAGATGAGCACGCCTTTGAAGAACAGCATCATGACAAAGAAGCCGAACAGCCCGTATCCATCCTGGGCGATCTTGGCACCAGCCGCGGGAATCAGGCGCGACCAGTCGAGGTTCAGGTGCCAGCCGAAGAAGACGTTGTCCCAGCCTTTGGGCGTGACCCTGAGCAGGGCTTCCGGAGCCACCTTGAACATGGCGATGATGCCCACAGCCAATGAAGCAACCGACAACACGCAGAACTGCACGACCTCGGTGACGACCACGCTGATCATGCCGCCTTTGATCACGTAGAGGGCGGTGATGCCGATCAGGATCAGCGCGTACTCGTTGGGCGTCAGCGGCCATGGCAGAAACGTGGCTGCGAACTTGCCGATGCCCTTGAATCCGTAGGTGAAGAACCCGACGATGCTGACGAAGGCGTAGATGACCACGATGAGATGCGACAACTGCGCGCCGCGCCCGGAGCCGAAACGCGTCTTGATCCATTCCGCCCCGGTCATGACCTTCGAGCGCCGCAGCCAGGCCGAAAGGTAAACCATGAGGAAGACCTGGTTGAAGGTCGGCCACAGCCAGGGAATCCAGACGCTCTTGAGGCCGTACACGAACATCCAGTAGACCAGCAGCATGGTACCGCTGATGTCGAACATGCCCGATGCGTTCGACAGGCCCAGCACATACCAGGGCATCCTGTTGGCGCCGAGGAAATAGGCGGATATGTCACGGGAAGCATAGTGGGAGACCCAATAGCCGATGAGCACCGTGGTCAAAAGGTAGACCAGGATAATGGCGACGTCCAGCGAATGCAGTTGCATAGCTTCCTCGATTCCCGGGCACGATCCCGCTTTCTCTTCCGGCCAGGCAGAGTGCGGTTCTACTCGGTCCCCGATGTAACGGCAAGACGGACAAGTCTCGCACATCGCCAGGACCCTCGGCTATGTGGCAGGCATCGCCTCCGGCGCGTCCGAGATTTTTCCGCTGCCTTTTCCGGCGCATCGAGTATACTGATTCCGCTTTGTATTTCACAATACGAAATAGGCTCTACAAAAACGTTTGAGCAGCGTATCCATGTAGAGCCTCCACCGTCCTGTGTCTTGCTCGAAAGGGAAGCCGCTGTGAGATTTGGACATTTCGACGATAGCAACCGCGAGTACGTGATTACGCGGCCGGACACGCCTTTGCCCTGGATTAACTATCTCGGGTGCCAGAGATACTTCGGCATTATCTCCAACACCGCCGGTGGTTACTCGTTTTATCGCGACGCCCGTCTGCGCCGGCTTACGCGCTACAGGTACAACAACGTACCCACCGATTGCGGGGGGCGCTATATCTATATCCGCGATGAAGAATCGGGCCGGTTCTGGTCTCCTTCATGGCAGCCTACGAGGCACGATGCGGAGGGGTATAGCTGCCGGCACGGGCTGGGCTACACCATCGTCGGCTCCGCCTGCGAGGGGATTGGGGCGCGCACCCGCTACTTTGTCCCGCTCGACGAAGACCTCGAAATCTGGCAACTTACGGTCACCAACCGGCGGGCGGCGCCGGCACGGATCTCGGTTTTTGCCAGCATCGAGTTTTGCCTGTGGGATGCACAGGACGACGCCACCAACTTCCAGCGCAATCTGAACACCGGCCAGGTGGAGGTGGAGGACGGCGTTATCTATCACAAGACCGAGTATCGCGAACGCCGCAATCACTTTGCCTACTTTGCCTGTTCGGAGCCCATCGCCGGCTTCGACACCAGCCGCGAGGCGTTTCTCGGACCCTACCGCGGATGGGACCAGCCGGCGGCGGTCGCGGCCGGAAAGCTCACTAACTCGATCGCTCACGGATGGTCGCCGATGGGCGCCTATCAAGTCATCTGCGCACTGGCGGCCGGAGAATCCCGGCAGGTCGTCTTTGTCCTCGGCTACCATGAAAACCCGCAGGAAGAGAAATTCGACCCGCCCGGTTCGCAGATCCTCAACAAGAAGCTGGTGAAGCCGGTCATCAAGAGGTATCTGTGCGCGGCCGAGGCGGACGGGGCTTTTGAGCGTCTGCGCGGATACTGGGACGGGTTGCTCGGCAACTTTCAGGTGAACACGCCGGACGTTCATACCAACCGCATGGTCAACATCTGGAACCCGTACCAGTGCATGGCTACATTCAACCTGTCGCGTTCGGCTTCGTTTTATGAGTCCGGCATTGGGCGGGGCCTCGGCTTCCGCGACTCCAACCAGGACCTTCTCGGGTTTGTACACATGGCGCCGGCGCGCGCACGGGAGCGCATCCTCGACCTGGCTTCCACACAACTACCGAGCGGCGCCGCGTATCACCAGTACCAGCCCCTCACCCGGCGCGGCAATAACGACATCGGCGACGGATTCAACGACGATCCGCACTGGCTCATCGTCGGAGTCTCGGCGTACCTGAAGGAGACCGGGGACTGGAGCGTCCTCGACGAGCCGGTGCCGTACGATAACCAGCCCGGCACCGAGGCGCCGCTCTACGATCATCTGCGGCGGAGCTTTCAGTATGCGCTGGAACGGCTGGGGCCGCATGGTTTGCCCCTGATCGGCCGGGCGGATTGGAACGACTGCCTCAACCTGAACTGTTTCTCGAACACTCCGGGGCAGTCCTTTCAGACCACAACGAACAAAGACGGCAAGGTAGCCGAGTCGGTGTTTATCGCCGGCTTATTCGTGTATGCGGGCCGCGAGCTGGCGGCCATCGCCGCACGGCGGAGATGCTGCTGCGACGTCGCCTTGTACCGGTCTGCCATCGAAACGATGGAAGAGGCCGTGCGCGAACACGGCTGGGATGGCGAGTGGTTCCTGCGCGCTTACGACGACGCGGGGAGCAAGATCGGTTCGAAGGATTGCGGTGAGGGCAAGATCTTTATCGAATCGAACAGCTTTTGCGTTCTGGCAGGCATCGGTCTGCACGATGGCAGGGCCGCCAGAGCGCTCGCCGCTGTTCGCAGCCATCTGGCCACCGGGCACGGCATTGTGGTGCAGCAGCCGGCCTACTCCCGTTACCACCTGAATCTCGGCGAGATCTCTTCCTATCCGCCTGGATACAAGGAAAACGCCGGCATCTTCTGCCATGTCAATCCCTGGGTCATGATCGCGGAGACGCGGCTCGGCCACGGCGAGCAGGCCCACGACTACTACATGCGGATCAATCCTTCGGCGCGCGAGGAGATCAGCGAGGTGCATCGCTGCGAGCCGTATGTTTACGCGCAGATGATCGCAGGCATCGACGCGCCCAGCTTCGGCGAAGCCAAGAACTCATGGCTCACGGGCACGGCGGCATGGAACTATCACGCGATCGTGCAGTGGATCCTGGGAGTGCGGGCCACGTTCGAGGGACTCGAGGTCGCCCCGGTCATTCCGGCGAACTGGCCGGGGTTCACGGCGACGCGGGTCTATCGGGGAGTGGTTTACAGAATCGCCGTGGAGAGGCAAGGCAGTGGAAACCAGATTGCGCTCGCGGTGGACGGCAGACCGATTGAGGGCAATCTGATATTGCCTCCGGAAGACGGCCGCAGGGAGGTTGAGGTTCAGGGCATCCTCAGCTAGGAATCGGGCCCGTCGTCTCTTTTGAGCCGGAGGGATCTCTGCTGTATGCCGTCCGCGGATGTAAACGATTTCGCCCGGAGTCACAGGCGGCGCAGGGGCGATTTGTAACTTCGACTTAATGCATATCCCGACTATCCCAGCTATCTCCCAAGGTTGCGATTGTTAAGGCAGCCGGCTGCGCAGGTACCCTCGTCCACAGTGGCTTGTGGAACCGGGAGGTCCTGGACCAGGATCGGACCCCGTCCGCCGGCTGGCAGGCCGGCACGGGCTGGCCGGAGGCGAGGCATTCGATAAGCACGATGTTCGCCCGGCCTCGTGAAACGGCCGCGGGTATGAGTGCGGTCTGGCGCCGAGATGCGGGCGTATAGAGCTCAAACGTTTAAGTAGATAATTCGTCTTGACAACCGTTCTCATTTGGGTCTTTAATGTTTCCCGCCTGAAAAGTTCGGGTGTCGAACTCGTCCTGGAGTGGGTGGACCGCCCTTCCCGCGCGAGAGAGACGAAGCATTTTTCTCTGCCTACTAAAACGTTTGAGTTGACGGTAAGCGCAGAAAGAGCACATCAGGACGCGTGGGATTGGGAGAGAAGAAGAGACAAACAAATGGGTTCTCCCTGACGCCCCAGAGAAAGCCGATATTGCCCGGTGACACCAAGCACTCGAGGCCGGGCAAATCCACGCTGCTTGCCAGAAGAATTCGCCGTCGCAGTCCGGGGCAGCAGCGCGCGAGACAAACAGTTCGAACCTTGTAAAGGAAGGTGACATGAGAGACGCGAAATACAGGTTCCTCCTGGTGCCGCTGCTGCTCGCATTGACTTGTGCCGCGGCAATGGCGCAAGCCAATTCATCGGTCAACGGCATCGTCACCGATCAGACGGGAGCGGTGGTCTCGGGAGCCCAGATCCAGCTCACCGATCCGGCCACCGGCATCAGCAGAAGCACCATCAGCGACTCCGCGGGGCTCTACCAGATTGCCGGATTGAATGCGGCCAAGTACGACATGAAAGTCACGGCCAACGGCTTTGAGACCTACACGCAAAACGGAATCGTGGTCAACATCTCCGCGAATTTCCGTGTCGATGTCAGGCTGGTGGTCGGCTCCGCGATGACCACCGTGACCGTGGCGGCCAACGCCCTGACGCTGCAGACCGACTCGAACGTGGTGAGCACGCTGATCAGCCAGCAGCAGATTACCGAGCTGGCCACCAACGGACGCAACGTGATCAGCCTGGCGACCCTGGGCCTGGGCGTGAGCGGCAACCTGCCGGCCATGGAAAACCCATTCTCCGTGAACGCCAACTATGCCATCAGCTTCAACGGCCTGAACCAAGCGCATAACATCTGGATTGTCGACGGCGGCGAGGCGTACGACCGCGGTTCGGGCGGCAAGATGTCGGTCATGCCTTCGCAGGATGCCCTCTCCGAGTTCCAGGTGCTGTCGAGCAACTACGCGCCGGACTACGGAATCGCCTCGGGCGGCGCCGTCACCATGTCCATCAAGAACGGAACTTCCCAGTTCCACGGCGAAGCCTGGGAGTTCGACCGCAACGACGCTCTGGATGCCCACGATTATTTCGACAACAACGACGGACAACATGCCGCCAAGGCAGAGCTGCGCTACAACATCTTCGGCGCCAATCTCGGCGGCCCGTTCTTTATTCCCGGTCACTACAACCAGGACAAGAAGAAGACTTTCTTCTTTTTCAACGAAGAGTGGCGCCGGATGGTCAACGGTGTGCCGACGAGCCCCATCAGCACTCTGCCCGCGGCCGACGAGGTAACCTCGGCCAGCACCTTCACTTACCAGCTGCCGACCTACGATGCCGCGCCGTACCTGACCGTGCCTAATGTCCCGAGCGGTACGCCGCTCTACAATGCGCTGGTGGGCTATGGCCTCACCCCGGGCAGCAAGTGGGTCTACAACGGCGTGCCCAACTCGATCCCGGGCGGGCTCCTGGATGCGAACGCCCTCCTGTTCAACACCCTCAAGAATCTTCCCGCGGCGACGAATACGACCAACGACACCTATACGCCGACCGGCGGTCATCTCCCCATCACGGTGCGGGAAGAACTATTCCGCATCGACCACAACATCAACGACAAGTGGTCCATCTTCGGCCACTTCATCCACGATGCCAACGACTCGACGCAGGCCACGCCGGAGTGGCAGGGCGACAACTTCCCGACGGTCGGCTCGAACTTCAGCAACCCGTCTTATATGGCGGTCGTCAAGCTCACCGGCGCTCTGACGCCCAACGTCCTGCTGGAAGCCGCGTTCAACTACGACGGCAACAAGATCGCGATTATCCCCACGGCGGCGGGCGGGGGCAGCTTTGTGAAGCCCTCCGGCTGGAGCACCGGGACCTACTTCCCGGCGGCCAACGATGCGGGCAACCGCCTGCCGGATATCATCCTGCAGACCGTTCCCAACGGCACATCGAGCAGCGAGTGGGGACCGGGGAACGATCCGTGGACCAACGGCGCCGAGGACTACAACGAAGTCTTTGGACTGTCAGTGACCCACGGAAAACATAACTACAAATTCGGAGGCGGTTTCAACCGCTATACCAAGAACCAAGTCATCGGCAAGGACTCCGAAGGCGACTACACTTTTAACGACGGCTGGAACCCCACGACGCTAACGCCGGTGGGCGCCCTTACCGGCGACTCCTATCTGGATTTCCTGCTCGGCCTGGCCACCAACTTCAACCAGTCGAATGCCAATCCCAGAAACCATTACGTGAACAATACGATTTCGGTTTTTGCCATGGATAACTGGCATGTAACTCCGCAACTGAGCGTTCAGTACGGCGTTCGCTACGATGCCATGCCGCATGTCTTCGAACGCAACAACCAAGTGTCGAACTTCGAGCCCTCGCTGTATCAGCCGGCGCTGGTGCCCACCTTCGATTCGACCAGCGGCGCCTTCTGCACCACCAGCGATACCAGCGGCGGCTGCACGGGAACCAACAGTCCCGGCCTGCAGGTGTTCAACTTCAACGGCGTGCAGACGCCTTTCTACATGAACGGCATCGCCATAGCCGGTCAGAACGGCGTTCCGCGCGCCCTGGTCAAGAACGACTACAACACGATCATGCCGCGCCTGGGTTTCTCCTATGACCTGTTCGCGAACGGCAAGACGGTTCTGCGGGGCGGCTTCGGCATCTTCTACGAGCGCATTCAGGGCAACGATGTCTACGACGCAGCCGGCTCGCCTCCTTTCATCAGCACGCCCTCGGCGAACGACGTAGAGCTGACCAGCCCGACCACCAACTGGTTGACGGGCGGAACCGCGTCTGCACCTTCGTTCCCGCAAGGCTACAACTCCATGAATACCCATTACCCCGATCCGGGCGTGGCCGAGTACAGCCTGGGCATTCAGCATGAGATTGCCCGCGCGGTGGTCCTGACCACACAGTATGTGGGCAACGCGGAGTGGGACCAGAACGTGTGGATCCCGATCAACAACTTCCCGCTGAGCACGCCGCTGGCGACGCGGCAGCTGTACGCATCCGGAAAGCTTACGTCGGCGCAGGTGAACAGCGATGTAACTTATCCGGGCTTCGGCAATATCCGCCTGCAGTCCGATCCGGCTACGGGGACTTACAACAGCCTGCAGGTTGGTATGCGGCAGCAAAACCGATTCGGCCTCAGCTATGGGGTCTACTACACCTGGTCCCACCAGATCGACTCCACCCCCGGCAGCGTGGACGTCGATAACAACAATCCCTCCTACGATCCGTGGAACCTGAAGTACGACAAGGGTTCGGGCGCATTGGATCGCCGCCAGATCCTCAATATCAATTACGAGTACAAACTGCCCTTCTTTGCGCACGCCAACGGGATGACGCGCAGCATGCTGGGCGGCTGGGAGATCGCCGGCACGGCGCTCTCCGAGACCGGCCTGCCGTGGTTTGGCGGATACGCTCCCAAGAACAGCTACGGCGACACCGTCGGTCTGGGCGGCGATTACGCCAGCCGTCCCAATCTGAGCGGCAAGGTCCAGTACACGAAGACGCACACCGCGGCGGGCTATCAATATGTGAGCAGCGCCGGCTTCTCGGCGCCGGTCGCAGCATGGAATGGCGGCCCGAACCTGGGCTTCGGCAACGCCGGCAAGGATGCAGTGGTCGGCGCCGGCAACACCGACTTCACCACTTCGGTTTACAAGACCTTCGCGGTCGGCGAGCGGGTCAACTTCGAGTTCCGCGCCGAAAGCTTCAACACCTTCAACCACACGCAGTTCAACGGGATCAGCAGCACCAACCCGCAGAGCGCGTCCTTTGGCATCACCAACGGCGACCTGGCCCCGAGGGAGTTCGAGCTCGGCGGCAAGTTCACCTTCTGATGGGTCTCCTGAACCGGGCGCGGCACTCTCTCCGCGCCCGGTTTGGCTGTGCCAGTACTTTATGGCTCGGTAACCGGTTGATCCGCGGGCTTGTCCCGAGAGAGAATCGGGCGTGACAGCGGCTGCAACGGAATGGTTCTATTGAAAAGCAAACGCATCGGCCGCGACCGGACGATGGAGACTCCCTTTCGAACGATTTCGCTATTCCATGCGGTTCTGTTGGCGGGCGCGTGGCTGCTGCTGGCCACGGCCGCCTGCGCGGCCCAAAATGCAACAGCGGCGGCCGATCCACGGCAGGCTGCCCTTCTCCTCGAGCAGCAGGGACGAAATGCCGAGGCCGAGGCCGCCTGGCGCACCTATCTGCAGACACACCCTGCGAGCTCTGAAGCGTTTGCCCATCTGGGGCTGCTCGAAGCGCGCCAGGAGCGCTATAAGGAGGCCGCGCAGCTCGATCGAAAAGCGCTCGCGCTTCATTCAACGATCCCCGGCCTGCGCCTGAACCTCGGTCTGGCTCTATTCAAGGCCGGCGCGATGAGGGATGCTCTTCCGGAGTTCGACCTGGTGCTGAAGAGCACGGCACCCTCCTCGCCCGATCGTCAGCGGCTCGACATCCTGGTGGGCATGTGCCATTACGGGCTCGGCGAGTACGCAAAAGCGGTTCCATACCTGAAGGAAGCGGCGGCCCGCGACCCGCAGAACCTGCAGCTCCGGCTTGCGCTTGCGCACAGTTGTCTATGGTCGAGGCAGTATTCGTGCGTCCTCGACACTTATCACGAGATCCTCGAGTTGAACGCGGAGTCGGCCGAGGCTGACATGCTGGCCGGCGAAGCCCTGGACGCCATGAAGGATGTTACCGGCGCAATTCAGCAGTTCCGTGCCGCGGCCAAGGCCGATCCGAAGATGCCCGACGTCCACTTCGGTCTTGGTTACCTGTTATGGACCAGACGGCAGTTCGCGGAAGCGGGGCCGGAGTTTCAGGCCGAACTGGACAACAATCCGGGGCATGCACAGGCGCTGACCTACCTGGGAGACGTGGATATGCGCCTCAACCAACCCGAGGCTGCCGTTCCCTTGCTGCAGAGGTCCCTTCTCATCGACCCGGCGATCGAATTGACGTATCTCGACCTCGGAACCATCGATGCCCAGGCGGGCCGACGCGGGGCCGCTCGGCGCGAATTCATGGCGGCCGCCAGACTTGCCCCCAACGACGCGGATGTTCACTGGCAGCTCGGCCGGCTCTACAAGTCGATGGGAGACATGCAGAAAGCCAAAGCCGAATTTGCTGAGGTAAAGGACATCACGGTGACCGCCGATACCGCGCTCATCAATAAGATGAAGCCACCCGCTTTGCCGGATCACTCATCCGGGCCCTAGAGCATTTTCGCTTCACTTATTCAACATTGCTGCATTCTTCAAGGCGGCCTTTTCTTCAGGAACAAGCCACTCGGCAGTACTGGTTCTGTAAGCAGCAGAAGCGAAAATGCTGTAGCAGGCTGCGGAAAAAGGGAGAACGAGAGGCAAATCGAGACCGACGCTTTCCGCAGGGGCTAAAGCCCGACCTTTATTTTGAAGAATTTGCGGTACGAGTGAACTCGTGCCCTGTTACAAGACCCACCCGCATCAGGTTTTTCCGCGACCTGCCAGGTCACCGACAGAATGGATTTGAACCTGCGATTGGCAATCCCAGGTCCCAAAATCGGAGAGCTGAGGCGCCCGCGGCAGTACAACATCAAACGGTCGGTGAGCCAGCAATCAAGCTTCGCCCTACACCCATTGGAGAACCGCTCCAGCGCAACTGGATCGCTGCCGAAGAACACTTCCTGGCTGGGGAATCCATGGCTGCGGGCAAGGCGAAGGACCGGCCGGGAATAGGACGGAGGCGCGGCCCGGTTCTGATTCAGGGCCCGGGAAGGGAGCGGATTGGGGATTCTCAGGAACCGGCGGCCATGCCGAGGCCGACGAGGTTGGCCGCGGCGATGATCACCAGCATCCCGGCCCAGAGCAGCCGCACGGGCCGGGTGCCCACGCCCTTCCACTCGCCGAGAGCGAGTCCGACCAGGCCGCCGCAAAGCACATAGATGCTCATGTGCAGCATCCAGTTGACGTAGGCCAGGTGCTGGGGGATGTTGGCCGCGCCCCAGGCGTAGAAGAAGAATTGCAGATACCACATGATGCCGCCGGAAGCGGCCAGAATGCCGTTCCTGGCAATGGTGCCGCCCGGCTGGCCCAGGTCGCGCCGCAGGGAGAGATCGCGCTTGAAGCCGAGCCGGGAGAAGCAGTAAGCGAAGTTCACCACCGCGCCGCCGCCCATGATGATCACGTAAGCAGGCAGCGCCGCATAGAGGGGATTGACGCCGAGGTGAAGCACTCTGTTGGCGATGGGCGTGGCGGCGTCGATGGCAAACGACATGCCCGACGAAAAGATGCCGCACATCACCGCCAGCAACAGCCCGAGCTTGACGTTGAACTCCTGCGCACCGGCGCCCATCTGGACCTCTTTTTGATGGCCGGCGTAGGAGACGATGGCGATGCCGACGAGCGCAACCACGATCCCAGCTATGGTGAGCAGGCCGCTCCGGGTGGTCAGCAGCATCGCGCCTTTGCCGTGGATGAGGGGCGGGACCAGAGTGCCCACCACGAGGGTGACGCCGATGGCCACACCGATGCCCAGCGACATCCCGAGATAGCGCATGGTGAGGCCGTAGTTCACATTGCCCACACCCCACATGGCGCCGAACAAGGCCACCTTCCAGACCAGCCGGGGATCGAGCGAGGAGTAAAAGGCGTGAAAGTTGGGGAGCAGAAAGAGACTCACGCCGATGGGCAGCAATATCCAGGAGAAGAGGCCGGCCACGGCCCAAGTGGTCTCCCAGGACCACTTCTTCACCTTTTCAATGGGCGCATAAAAGGAGGCGGCCATGGCCGCCCCCAGCGTGTGCCATCCGATGCCTGCCGCGATTGCCGCCATGCGCGAATTCCTCTCTGAGGGCAGCCGAGCAGAGTGTTGCGCTGCCGGCTGCCGAAGGTAAAAAGAAGCTCCCTGAGCTTGCAAACCACTTACTCAAGCTGAACGGAAAAGGTGTAACTGCCCGCAGCCAGCTCAAAGCCGCTGCGGCCGTCGAGGGTTTTCGGCGTGGCCTGCGTGCTCTGCGCGAGTTGGACTCCTTCGAGCTTATACTTCGCCGCTTGCGCGCCGCTCACAGCGAGCCAGCCGGTGGTGTTGGCGGGGATGGTCACGTGCCAAACGGCTGTGCTTCCCTTCACCGACCAGTCGGAATGAATGGGGCCGTAGGCGGAGTCGTAGCCGAAGGAGACGGGGCTGAGGCGCGCAGCGAAGACCGGATGCAACACCACGGTGTGGAAACCGGCGTCGAGCGGCGTGGCGTCCACGCCGGCGGCATAGCGGTAGAGCCACGCGCCCACCGCGCCGTAGGCATAGTGGTTGAACGAGTTCATCGTCGGATCGCTGAGCATCCTGTCGCCGTTCCACCGCTCCCACATGGTCGTGGCACCGTGATCGATCATGTAGCCCCAGGAGGGATACGCCGTGTTGAAGAGCAGCTTGCAGGCGAGATCAGCGTGGCCATTCTGCGTGAGCACTTCAAGCAGGTAGGGCGTTCCGAGAAAGCCGGTACCGAGCAGCCCGTGATTGGCTTCGATCTTGTCGGCCAGCCGCTTCGCGGCCGCCGCACGCAGGTCTTCGGGCAGCAGGTCCATGTGCAACGCCAGCACGTAGCCGGTCTGCGTATCGCCGCCCGTGCTTTTGGCCCCGGGATTCTTGATGATCCCGAAGCCCGATGGGCTATTGTCGCCGCCGGCAACAAAGCCGTCGGGCCGCACAAACTCCTTGTCGAACGCAGCGCGAATCTTATCGAAGAGCGCGGAGTACTTCCCGGCGTCCGCGGTGCGGCCGGTGGCCCGCGCCATCTGCCGCATCAGCGTCAGATCGTAGGCCCAGTACGCAGTGGCGATGAGCGCGTACCTGGTTTTGCCCTCCGGCGACAGCCAGTCGCCGAACTCGTTGCCGCCGTCGTTCTTCCAGAGGAAGTCGGGGTTGGCCGCGGCGATGGCGTCAAGGTACTTGTTCATCGCCGCCCAGTTCTGATCGATGATGCGCGTGTCGCCGGTCTGCAGCCACGAGGTCCACGGCACGACGATGCCCGCATCGCTCCAGCCCGCGCCCCAGCCAGCATTCTGGCGCGCCGTACCGGGTGAATAGATGCCGTAGAAGGCGGTGCCATTTTGCGTACCCCGCATGTCGCGCGCGAACTTCCGCGAGAAGGCCGCGAGGTCCATGTTGTAGGAGGCGGTGCGCCAGAAGACCTCGGCGTCGCCCATCCAGCCGAGCCGCTCGTCGCGCTGCGGGCAGTCGGTGGGCACGCTCATGAAGTTGGAGCGCTGGCCCCAGAGGATGTTGCTCCAGAGCTGGTTGACCATGGCGCTGCCAGTAGAGAGGCTGGCGGTCAGGGGAGCGGCCGTGTGCAGCACCACGGCTTTCAAGGCATCGAGAGGCGGTTTTGACGGCAGTCCGGTAATCTCCGCGTAGCGATAGCCGTGATAGGTAAACTGCGGCGTGAATTCCTCCACGCCTTTGCCGTTGAGGATGAAGTGGTCCGTCGCCGTCGCGGTGCGCAGGTTTTCCGTATAGACGGTCCCGTCCGTATTCAGAATCTCCCCGAAGCGGAGTGTTACCTCTGTTCCCGCGTGCCCTTCCACACGGAGTTGCTCCACGCCTGCGAGGTTCTGGCCAAGGTCGTAGACGTAGACGCCGGGCTTCGGTTCGGTCAGAGACTTTGCCGCCAGTATCTTCTCGACGCGAATCGGCTCAAAGCCCTGCGCCAGAATCTCTATGGGGGCGGGGTCGATTGTCTCGGCCGGCTTCCACCCCATGGCCGAAAACACGGCCGTTTCCCATCCCGGCTCGATCAGTCGCGCATCCTGCGTCTCACCGTTGTAGATCTCCGAGTGGAGGATGCTGGAACGGCGCGCCTGCCAGTTCGCGTCGGTTGTCACCCACTGAACGGTGCCGTCCGCGTGCTCGATGCGCAGCTCGGCGAGGAGGGCCGGGGATGTCATGCCGTAGTTGTTCGGCCGCTGGTACCATTCAATCGAATCCTCATACCAACCCGGCGCCAGCAGCGCGCCGATGGCGTTTGCGCCGGCCTTGACGTCGGCGGTGACGTCGTAGGTCTGATACACAACGCACTCGCGGTAGTCCGTCCAACCCGGCGCCATGGCCTCGTCGCCGACTCGCTTGCCATTGAGGAAAAGCTCGTACATGCCCAGAGCGGTGGCGTAGAGCCGGGCCGATTTGACCGGCGAATCCACGGAAAAGGTGTGGCGGAGCGCTTTCACGGAGTCCGGGATCCACGGGTGGCCGAGATCCGCGCCGGCATCCGATCCGGTCGCGCTCGCCCACGCGACGGCGTTCTTCCATCCGGAATCGTCGAAATCCGCGGACTGCCATCCGGCCGGAGGATGAATCGCAGTCCTCCAATCCGGCCCGCTCGCAAAACTCGTCCAGGTGCCGTCTGAGTATTCGACGACCAGCGTGGCGATCGTCGGCGGCGCCTCATCCGTCACCATGCCGTTGGGATTGATGACGTAGTGCACGCTCTCGATGGCGAGCGTGTTCGCGCCGGCCTTCAGGTGCGCCGTCACCTCCGCGCGCACGAAGCGCTTCCAGGGCATCTGGTTCCAGGGCGGCAGCGGATCGGCCCTGAGCACCTGCGTGCCATCGATCCAGGCGGCCACGGAGTCCTGGCCGGTGGCATAGAGGGCCGCAAACTTTACCGGCTTCGTCAATTGAATCGTCGTGCGGTAGGCATACTGCTGCTCCGGCTTCTTCTCCGCCGCGAGCTCATGGGACTCGGGATTCGCGATCCACTGCGCGCCGGCGTGGCGGACCGCGGCCTCTTCCGGTGTCTCGTAGCCGATCCACTGGGCACGCCACGCGGCATCGGTCATCAGGCCGGTCTCCCACCAGGCCGTCTTGCTGTCGGTGTAGGGCCGGCCGGCTGCGCCCCACACCCTCACCCGCCAGTAGTAGCGGGTGGTGGGCTTGAGCGCGGGTCCGGCGTAGCGGAGATTCAGAGACTCGCCCGACTCGATACGTCCGCTGTCCCACACATCCGCCTTGCGGCCGTTGTCGAGCAGTCCAGGCTCCGAAGCGACGAACACCTCATACGCCGTCTGCCGGGCTCCGCGCGCCGGATCGTGCAACCGCCAGGAAAATTGCGGGGCGGGATCGTCGACGCCGAGAGGCAACGGGAGATTGTCCACCTGCAGTTCGACGGGCCCATCGAGCGCCGCAGCCTTTTGCGCGACACAAGGGACAATCGACGCCGCAAAAGCCAGACAACAAGGAATCCAATGGTTATTCATCGCTGGACTCGCAGGGATCGAAACCTACGGCGTGCCGTGCCGTCCAAGGGCGAAACGGAAACTTACGGGACGGCGCAAAGAGGCGCATTCAGCCTGGATTTCGAGAATGAATCAATTTCAGTACGGGAAGAAGATACGCGGCGAGACCTCCGACTGTCAAAGACAACGCATTGCACAAGGGAGGATTGTTAGGCTACCCGCTCGAATGGCACAATCCTGGGCCGCGCAGCCTGCGAGGCGGGAGCTGCCGGCGCCCATTACACTCGGACCATGGCCCTCCGCCTCTTAGCAGCCACCACCAGCCAGGGCAAGCTGCGCGACTTCCGCACTGCCGCCCGCGCCTACTCTGTCTTTATCGATCCGCTGCCCGGCCTCGACACGATCCCCGCTCCCGAGGAGGATGGGGCGACCTTTGCAGCCAACGCTATGCTTAAGGCTGTCTACTACTCCCGCTTCGCGCCCGACAAGCTGGTGCTGGCCGACGATTCCGGCGTGGAAGTGGACGCGCTTGGCGGAGCGCCGGGCGTGCGGTCGGCGCGCTTTGCCGCGGATGCGGGGTTTGTGGACTCGCCCGACGCCAACGACAACACCGACGTGTGGAACAATATGGTGCTCCTGCAGCGCCTGGCGACGGTTCCGGCGGCACAGCGGACGGCTCGCTATCACTGCGTCCTAACGGTTGCGCGGGACGGCGTGGTACAGCTCACGGCCGAGGGCGCCGTCGAGGGTATGATCCTCGAAGCGCCGCGCGGCACGGGCGGGTTTGGCTACGATCCGCTGTTTTATCTGCCGGAGCTGGACCGCACCATGGCGGAGATCGATCTTGAGACGAAGCTGTCGTTGAGCCATCGGGGACGCGCGCTGGAGGCGCTGCTTTCGCAACTCAATCCCAGGAGTTGAAAACCCGCCGGGACGCTTGCCTTGACTCCTGCGGCGCCCGACTCGAATAATGAGTTGATACAAAGCGTGCAACTTTGTCTCGCATTCTAAGATTTCCCTGCCCTGAATCGAGGGGTCCCGGGGCCTTCAGGAGCCGACATCATCATGGCCACTGTTTCAACTTCCTCCACGCCCCCCTCTTCGCATGTTGTCGGGCGCGGCGTCGAGCCTTTGCGCGCCGGCCAGGGCACGAGCTTCGTCTGGCGCAAGCTGCACTCGCTGCTCGGCATCATCCCTATCGGCGCGTTTCTGCTCGAGCACCTCATCTCGAACTTTGAAGCGCTGGGCGGCCCGGTGAGGTACGGCGAGCAGGTCTACTTTCTGAACCACCTGCCCCTGGTCCGCGTCCTTGAGTGGGTCTTCATCTTTCTGCCCATCCTTTATCACGGCATCTATGGCCTCTACATCTGGCTGCGCGGCAAAGCCAACGTCGTGTACTACCCCTGGTCCTGCAACTGGATGTACCTGGCGCAGCGCTACACGGGCGTAATTGCGTTCATCTACATCGGCTATCACGTAGCTACGCAGCGGTTCATGGGCGTGAGCCTGCCGGAGCATCCGGGGGCCGCGTTCTATAAGGTGCAGCACGAACTGGCCAACCCGTGGATTCTTGCGGCTTATGTCATTGCCATGATCGCGGTCTGCTGGCACTTCGCCTATGGGGTCTGGCTGTTCGCGGCCAAGTGGGGCATCACGCCGGGCGTCAAGTCGCGCCGGCGCTTCGCTTATGTCTGTGCAGTCGGTGGCATTCTCCTCTGCGCCATGGGCCTGGCCAGCATCTGGGCCTTTACCGGACCGAAGTATGCCAACGCGCCCAAGGATGTGCCGGTCAGCTACTACCAGGGATCAGGGGTCAGGGCTCAGGGCTCAGGAGCCAAAGCGGAGGCACAGAACCTTGGTTCAGAAACAGACGTTCCCCTCGTGACCCCGGCGCCTCAGGCCGCCGATGCTTCTTCATTCAACAATGCAGGCGCGGAGTCGTAAGCACGGACCCCTGAACCCTGATCCCTGACCCCTGGTTTTCTCGAAAGGAACTCGGATGGCAGCACCCAGAATCATCGTGGTTGGCGGAGGGTTGGCCGGGCTCGCGGCGGTCATCAAGATCGCCGAGGCCGGCGGCAGCGTGGATCTGTTCTCCATCGTCCCCGTCAAGCGCTCGCACTCGGTCTGCGCCCAGGGCGGCATCAACGCCGCGAAGAACCTGAAGGGAGAGGGGGACACCACCTGGCAGCATTTTGACGATACGATTTATGGCGGCGATTTCCTCGCCAACCAGACCCCTGTGAAAGGCATGTGCGAGCAGGCGCCCGCGATCATCGACCTGCTCGACCGCATGGGTGTTCCCTTCAATCGCACCCCCGAGGGCCTGCTCGACTTCCGCCGCTTCGGTGGCACGCTTTATCACCGCACGGCCTTCGCCGGCGCGACCACCGGCCAGCAGCTTTTGTACGCTTTAGATGAGCAGGTGCGCCGCCACGAGTCCGAAGGCCGCGTCCGCAAATACGAGGGCTGGGAGTTCCTCTCGGCGATCCTCGACTCGAAAGGCGTAGCCCGCGGCATCGTCGCCATGGACTTGCGCTCCATGGAGCTGCGCGCATTCCCTGCAGACGCCATCATCCTGGCGACCGGCGGCGTCGGGGCCCTTTTTGGCAAGAGCACCAACTCAGTCGTCTGCACCGGCTCCGCGCAGTCGGCCGTCTTTCAGCAGGGCGTCTACTACGCCAATGGCGAGTTCATCCAGGTTCACCCCACGTCCATCCCCGGCGAGGACAAGCTGCGGTTGATGTCCGAGTCCGCGCGCGGCGAAGGCGGCCGCGTCTGGGTTCCGCGCACCCAGGGCGACAAGCGCACTGTGAAGCAGATCCCCGAGGCCGAGCGCTTCTACTTCCTCGAGGAGTGGTATCCCAAGTACGGCAACCTGGTGCCGCGCGACGTGGCCACGCGCGCCATTCATAAAGTTGTGTATGAGCTCGGCCTCGGCCTCGACGGCCAGCCCATGGTCTATCTCGACCTGACGCACATCGATCGCGAGACCCTCGACCGCAAGCTCGGCGGCATCCTCGAGATCTACGAGAAGTTCGTCGGCGTCGATCCGCACCTGGAGCCCATGAAGATCTTCCCCGGCATGCACTACACCATGGGCGGCCTCTGGGTGGACTTCAACCAGATGACCAACGTCCCCGGG
Source organism: Occallatibacter sp. (assembly GCA_035508555.1). Classification (GTDB taxonomy): domain Bacteria; phylum Acidobacteriota; class Terriglobia; order Terriglobales; family Acidobacteriaceae; genus Telmatobacter. The sequence goes on from DATJMU010000190.1 coordinate 83,358, forward strand.
ATCTTCGCCGCCGGCGAGTGCGAGTACCAGTACCACGGCGCCAACCGCCTGGGCGCCAACTCCCTCGTCAGTTGCATCTACGGCGGCTTCCACGCCGGCCCCAACGCCCTCGCCTACGCCAAGAGCCTGGCTGCCGGCGAAGGCGACGGGGGCGCCGCATCGGAGATCGCGCGCCAGGCTGAGATCAACAAAAAACTCCTGATCAGCGAGGGCACGGAGAATCCCTTCCGCCTGTGGCGCGAACTCGGCACCACTATGACCGAGCACGCGACGGTGATCCGCTACAACAAGGGGCTGAAGCAGGCCGACCAGAAGATCCTCGAGCTCCTCGACCGCTACAAGAAGATCAACCTGAGCGACAAGAGCCAGTGGGCCAACACCAGCTTCGCCTTTACGCGCCAGCTCTACAACATGCTGGAGCTCTCGCGCTGCGTGGTTCTCGGCGCCCTGCTGCGCGACGAGTCCCGCGGCGCGCATTACAAGCCGGACTTCCCGGAGCGCAACGACGAGAAGTTCCTGAAGACCACCAAGGCCGGCTTCACGGGCGACGTGGCCGGACCCAAAATCGAATACGAACAAGTGGACACGCAATATATTCCGCCGCGCGCACGCCGCTACGACGCCGCGAAATAAGCAGAGGGAGACTGACTGATGGCAAACAGGACCGTAGCATTCGAGATCAAGCGCCAGGCCAGCCCCGATGCGCCCGCGGTGTGGGAGAAGTTTGAGCTGGAGTGGCGGCCCGGCATGAACGTTATCTCCGCCATGATGGAGATCGCCGCCAACCCCGTGACCGCGGACGGCCACGAGACCACGCCCATTGCCTACGACTCCAACTGCCTCGAGGAGATCTGCGGGTCGTGCGCGATGCGCATCAACGGCCGCGCCCGCATGGCCTGCTCGGCGCTGGTCGACAATCTCGAGCAGCCGATCAAGATCGAGCCGCTCAGTAAATTCCCGCTCGTCCGCGACCTTCAGGTGGACCGATCGGTTCTGTTTGAGAATCTAATGCGGGTCAAGGCGTGGGTTCCGGTCGACGGCACCTATGATCTAGGTTCGGGTCCGCGCGTCTTCCCTCAGCAGCAGGAGGCGAATTACCCACTGTCGAACTGCATCTCCTGCACCTGCTGCATGGAGGTCTGCCCGCAGTTCAACGACGCCACCGGCTTTGTGGGCGCGGCCACGATTGCGCAGGTCAAGCTCTTTAACAACCACCCCACCGGCAAGGTCTTCAAGGAGGAGCGCCTGCGCGCCCTGGCCGGCGACGGCGGCATCCAGGAGTGCGGCTACGCCCAGAATTGCGTGCAGGCCTGCCCCAAGCAGATTCCGTTGACGAACGCGATCTCCGATATTGGCCGCGACGTGATGGTGCAAAAGGTGAAGGACTGGCTGCGCGGATAGCGCACCGCATATTTCCTTCGCTCCGATGATCGGGATGCGCGCGAGCGACCCGCACGCATTCCGATTCCTTTCACAACGTCTTGTTGTCCACGCTGTCGAGCGTAGTGTCCGAAGCTGCGCGGCTCCAGCCGATGCGCAAATCCTTCACGCCGCGCAGCGCAAACGCGCCTTCTGCGCTGCGTGGCGCGGTGATGGCGAAGAAGTCCGCGCGGTTCACATCGTCGAGGTAAAACGCCGGACGCGCATCGGGCGTGGCGCTGGCGATCTCCAGGTGGCTCATCTCGAGGTTCTTCATGTGCCGCAGGAAAAAACCCGACGAGGGCGTTGTGCCGAACCGCCCCGGCTCGGGATACCCGTTCTCGAGCTCCGGCACCTGGATCTGCGCCTGGTCGGCCGTCCCGCCGCCGGCGGTCTCGATGTAGATGTTCGATAGCTTCACATCATCGATCGTGTAACCGGGTATACCGCTCAGGATCGAAGCCTGATGCGCGGTTGCGTTGTAGCAGTCCAGGTTGCTGATCAGCACGCGTCGCAGCGTGCCCACCTTGGTTGTCTCCTTGGGCCCGCGCAGCCGCGCGCCGAGCCTGAGGAACAGCGGCCCGGTGCCAACGTCGCGCATGGTCGTGTTGGTGATGGCGATGTCCTCCAGCAACGCCCCATCCACCGTCTCGAGCGCATACCCGTGAGAGCCCTCGATCACGCAGCCCGTGATGGTGAAGTTGATAAACCCGCCGTTCGACTCCGTTCCGCACTTGATGCGCCCGTTGCGCGGCACGTGGACATCCGGCGCGTACTTCTTGAAGGTCCCGTCGATGACGGTTCCGAGCTCGTAGTAGCCCGTCACCCAGCAGTTGGCGATGGTTGTGTTCCTGCACGGCCGGGCATAGCCTAGCGCGTAGCTCGACTTGGGGCAGATGCCGTCGTCCCAGGGCGAGTTCACCGTGCAGTTGGAGACGCGCACGTTCTGGCAGCAGTCGATGTCCATGCCGTCGCGGTCGGTGTCGAGGGTCAGATTGTCGATGGTGAGGTTGTCGACGCCGGTGAGCAGCAGCGCGAAGTGGCCACCCTTGAGGACGGAGAAGTCGCGCAGCAGGACGTTATGGCAGTTCTTGAGAGCGATGGCCTTGTTACCCACGCCGGCCTGCTCGGCGACGTACACGGGGTAGTTGCCGCGGGGTGTGCGACCCGCGCCAAAACTCAGTCCCTTGCCATAGATGAGGCCCGTGCCGGTGATGCTGAAGTCGTGAATTTCCTCGCCCCAGATGAGCGAGTTGTGCCAGTGATTGTGGCCATAATCCTGATACGGTTCCCAGGGGGTATTTGGCTCAGCGGCATCGTACACGCCTCCGTTGTAGCCAGTGGTCTGACCGGGAAGAGGCGAATCGGCGGCAAGGATCGTGCTGCCCTGGAGCAGGTGCAGATGGACGTTGCTCTTCAAGTGAATGGAAAAACAGAGATAGGTTCCAGCGGGGAAGACAACCACGCCACCGCCGGCGCCGGCCGCGGCGTCGATGGCGCGATTGACAGCGTCGGTATCGAGCGTCTTGCCATCGCCTGTAGCGCCGTAGTTGCGGACGTTGAAGATCCCCTCGGCGGCAGGGGCGCCGCCATGCTTTTTTGAAGCTGCAAAAGAAGCTGCCGGCAGCGCGGCGGCCGCGATGCCCAGACTGCCGGTGCGCAAGAGATCGCGCCGCAGCGAATCGAATGATTTCATGCGAATTTCCTCCAGGGTGCTTGCGGTCTGACCATCCGCCGCGCGCAAGAGTTGGGTTGCAGGACGCCTGCGGACGGCGCAGCAGGACCTCTTTCACTCAGTCCAGATGGAAGACTTCCTCAAGCGGAAACATATTATCATCCGCAGCGCCGGGGCCGAGGGATTCAAAGAAGGGCACCATCTCCGCCTGCCAGCGGGCGTTTACGGGATGCTCCTTCATGCGTGCGCAGCAGCGGGCGAAGTCGTCCGTTTCGAGATAGCCGATCAGCAGGCCGTCCGGGCGCAGGAAGAGGGAATAATTGCGCCAGCCGGATTCGCGCAGCGCGTCGAGCATCTCGGGCCACACGGCGGCATGGCGGCGTTTGTACTCTTCAACCATCCCGGTGCGGACCTTCAACAGAAAAGAGACGCGCATCGAAGCCTCCTATCGGCACTGTCTGTCATCGTAAACAATGCCCGCAAGGGGGTTGGAATATGTGTCCTCGTTGCCGGCACCTGCCCGGTCCAGACAGGCGAAGTCCTTTTCGATTGCCACTTCGAGCGTGGCATCCGTGCCGACAGCGATCGACGCGTAGACGCCGACCTCGCCGCTGCCCGCCCATGGTTGCGCGAGATCGGGCGGTAGGACCACCGTGACCTCGCCAGGAGCAAAGCGCAGAAGCACGCGGTCGGCGTTGCCGGCGCACTCGACCGCATAGGTGAGTCTTGCCTGCGCGCCGGCGGCAAAATGAATGGTGTCTTCGACACGCCCGCCGTCGATGAGTTGACGCACCTCGGAGCGCAAGAGGCGGAGCCTGAGCGAGTCGCCTTGTATACGGAGTTTCACAGTCTGCCTTGATCGCGGATTCTGGTCGATCTGGAACCAATTTACACTATCAATTCCTCCCGCCTTACGCCTGAATTCACCTTGAAGCGGCATTGCGATTCCACTCGGTCACGTTCAATGAGAACGTCAGGTTGCCGATAAGGATAGAAGTATTGGGAAAGTAGATGCGATAGCGAGATATGCGGCTGCGATTTGAACAATCCAGCTGCGGCCCCCATTAACTTGAATTCCGCAGACCACGGCAATGATTGTCGAGGCATCGGCACCAACCATCAGGGACAGAGGTATTGCAGGCTACGGCGGAAAGCTGTTGCAGTAAACTCTTCCTGGGCGGGGCTTCAGATTTCCAGCGGTCAAGCAGCCGGAGGGCCGGACCGACGACGCGGACTTGAGATACGTCAAGGTCGCCGCTCCGTGTCGGTCCCACCCCAGCGGCAAAGGCCTGTCGCTGGGCACCGGGATGTACCTGAGCCGGTTTTGCTGCTAATGGGTGTCACCGGCGATTGGCGGTGTTTTGAATAGCTCGTCGTTGTAGTAGCGTGTCTGCCGGCACCGCAGGAGATCGCCTTCGATGAGCAGAAGCTGTTCGTCGGGCCTCATGCTTAAGATCCCTTCGGGAGATATACCACCGATGAGATTGACAAAGTCCTGGGCCATGCGGCGGTTTCTGACGCCAAAAATCTGGATCACGCCGGCGTTGTCGACGAGCGTATTCGCCTGCGCCCCATAGATCTGGAGTTGGGCTACGTTCTGCCAGAACGTCCATAGAGTCAGCCCCCAGGATCGCAGCAGAGTAGCGGCCGTAACCAGCACGTCGAGGCGGCCCAGGTTGCCTATTTCGTCGCAAAGCATGAGGGTGCGTGTCTTGGGCTGGACGGTACGCTGGGTCATGGCCAGGATCAACCCGGAGAGCCAAATCCTGAGCAGAGGACGAAAGGCGGTCAAGCGCGGTGGCGGCACAATGATGTAGAGGGTCATGGGCCTACCTGCGACGAGGGCGTCAATATCCATGGTGCTGGTGTTGGTGAGTCTCCGGGTCAGATCGCTGTCGAAGAGCCTCAGGTGGGCCAGCACCGACGCCAGAACGGACGGACGCGTGGTCGAGTCGGGGAGTTGCAGATACGACGCAAACGCGGTCCGGGCGGCACGGTGGCGCACGCAGTCTTTCTCATCGAGGAGCGTCGCGATGTGATAATCCACATCGTCCGCCGCAAACAGGTCGAATAGGGCGCTCATGCGGCGTGCTTCGGCGGGGCGGTCAGCGAGCAACCATGTAACGCCCGCCGTGAGCATGGTCTCCGACCAGTCATTCCAAAAGCGGTCGTTCTCTTGAAACCCTCTCTCGATGAGCTCGGCGGCGAAGCTTCGTGCGATCGCCGCGCAGTCGGTTCCGTTTCGGACCATGAGGTCAAAGGGATTCAGGGATCCCGACTCGGCGCCATCGCGCAGGTCGAGCACGTGCACCTCTTGTCCCATAGCTCGGCGCGTCCGCGCCGTCTTGGCGCAGATCTCGCCCTTCATGTCCAGAACAATCAGCTGTCCGGGGTGACGGAGCGCATTGCAGATAACCGGTCCGGATGTTTTGCCGGCGCCCGTGGGGGCAAAGGTCATCAGGTGTCCCTCGCCCGCATAGGCAATCAGGCCCCCCTCCTCAGGAGCGACGCGCGGAAGGAAACCGATGGCCGGTCGCTGAGCGCTGCGCCGACCGAGAATGAGTTCGAACGACATAGAAGGTGCCTTTCCGGAGCTGCTATTCTGCAAAGGCAACCAATCAACGAGTTCGCCGATGAACGATCCAAGACCCGACCATGCCGGCCCGCCTGCGGCGCCCATCGCGATCAATATCGGCAGGACGGCCAGGCCCGCTGACAGACCGATGAGTCCAATCGACTCGCCGATGCCGGCTGCTCCGACCCCCTGCACCGACGAACGCACGATCCCATGGACCCCACCTCTTCTCCCGCTCCAAGCTTTCTCCATATCCTCCGGGTCCGTTCCCGAACCCGCGGGCACCGGAGGCTTCCGGCCGGTTGAGTTGCGGATTGGCGGGGGCTCAGATTGGACGGGAATGCGTCCCAGCGGGGGTTGAACCTGCTATCGAGTCTAGCGTCGATTGATTCCGTTGCCCGAGCGCCGGCTCCTGAATTGCCGAAGATAATCGAACGGGAACGATCCTGATTGCTTATCGTTCGTACTGTGCACGATAAGCCGCAACCTAATGCGTCCCTTCCCTCCGTTCCGCGGAACGCTCATACTTAGTGCAATTCGCGAACGGGAGGTCAATCGTTGTGGGCAAATTCGATGTGCGCCGATTTGATTGGTTTTGCCGGGAGATCATGCCGGAGGTAGCGACGTTTCTCACCGTCGCCAATCTCGGAAACAGAAGTCAGGCGGCGATCAAACTCGGAAAGACCGGGCCGACTATAGGAAAGTCCCTTACGCGGCTGGAAGAAGCGCTGAGGGGCGAATTAAACGGCGGGTTTCTGATCGACCATGACGAGCCGCGCAAGGTCGAACCCACGGATGCAGGCAACCTGCTGAAAGAGTTTTGCAGAAAGCTCGAAGCGGAGTCGGACCTGTTCCTGGACCGCCTGGAAGCCTTGCAGCGAGGTTCGGAGATCCGCCTGGCGACGACGAACTATGCGTGGCTGGACTACGGAGCAACACTGAGAGCCGCGTACCAGCAGCGCCGCCCGGACGGCACCATCAACTTCGGGGACAAGCTCTACAGCCAGGACAAGGTCTGGGACGAAATCGAGAAAGAAGTCTCGGAGGGACGGGCGGATATCGGGATCTACAGTTACCCGCCGACGCGGTCAAAGAAGGTTCCCTCCGAATTGTCGACCCTGGATTGGATTGAAGAGGAGATCGTACTGGTGGTGGCGGGCAGACGAAGGAACACGGCACAAGATTTTGCACGTCTGATGGCCAGTCTTCCCGATTACGGCCGTGTGGTTCACTATGACCGGTCACTGCACTTCGACCGGACGGATACCATCGAGAAATATCTGAAAGAGTACAACGTTTACAAGAAGTATCCGCGCGGCCAGTGGTTGCTCGGCGTCAGCAATATCCTCGAGATCAAGGCACATCTGGCCAAGGCGGGAGGTGTGAGCTTCCTGCCCTGGCCCACGGTTGAAAAAGAGTATCAGTCCGGGATGTTTCAGGTGTATCGGCTGAAGCCGAGGATGAGACCGCGCCTTTTGAAGATCATCTGCAGAAAACATAACTCCCGGCCCTCGGTGGTCGACTTCATCAGAGCCGCGGGAACCCTAAAAGGGCCGCGCAATTTCAATTCGTCCAAAGCGGGACAAGATTAGCGACGAGCCCGAGACCACCCGACCCGCATGGCTGTTATCCGGAGGGGTGTAGCGAGGAGGGAATCTGCTTTTCTTCTTCGCGTGACGGGCTATTCGTCCCTCGCCGCGTACCCTGCGTTGTCGTCTCCACATTTGTGTGGGGGCCAATCCACTTTTGCGTGATTGCCCTGCGATTCGCCGTGGATTATTTTGGCCTTTCCGGAAAGGCAATCCAAAGTGGCCATCATCAAGCGAATTCTGTGTTTCTTCTACGCGATCCACGCACTGGGCTTCGGCTTGATCACTATCGCACTTCTTTTGTCCGGTCCGCGCCTGGCCAGGTTGCATGCAAACCACAGCCCGGTGGTGAACGCGGCATACGCCTGCGCCTATGTCCTTCTTGCCGTCTGTTTCGCTATGGCGTGGTATACCGTGCGGAAGGGGTTGCCGTCGGCACGATACTGGGTGATCGTACCTAGCCTCCTCTTTCTTGCTGGCGCTGTTGTCGGTGTGTTTTTCTTCCACCATGATCGTATGGGTTATCTGCCTCCGGTGTTCGTACTCAGCCTGGGACTGACCGGCCCCATTGTGACCTGGCGGAAGCAGTCGCGGACGGTTGCGACGGGGACGGCGCCGATTCCCAAGGTCAAGGGCGACGGAACCAGCAGCCTGCTGAACCAGGCCGGGGCGCTCTTTTCCATCGCCTCCTACATCGGGTCCCTGACGCTCTGGAATCGGTGGCTCGAATCGCACGGGCTTCCTGTTGCTCATCGTGGACTCATAGAGGTGATCGTCGTCAGCCTGGTGGCTACGTTCTTCCATGAGCTGGGGCACGCATCGATCGGAATCGCCTTCCACATGAAACTCCGCGCGTTCGTAGTGGGGCCCTTTTCGTGGCGCATCGATGAGGGCCGTTGGAAGTTCAAGTTCAACGCGGCGGGATTCCTGAGCATGGGCGGAGCGACGGGGGTGGTGCCCTCATCGGCGACGCAACCAGCCTGGCATGAGTTGGCCATGATTACTGCGGGCCCCGCGACCAACCTCTATTGGGGGATCCTGTCGGGAGCGTTTGCTGTGGCTTTCGCTCAGCGGCCGGATGCCTACGGAGCGTACATCTCCCCTCTGGCTCTGTTTGCGATCATCAACTTTGTGGATTGCTTCACCAACCTGATTCCGATTCGCACGGCAACCGGCTACTCCGACGGAGCCCAGATCTACCAGATCCTGAGCGGTGGCGCGTGGGCTGCCTATCACCGCAGCATTTCGGTGGTTACCGCGAGCCTGGTGACACCGCTGCGCCCCAGGAACTATGACATGGAGGCTCTTGAGCGGGCGTCGCAGGGAATCTCGGAGGGCCTTGCAGGATTGCGGCTACGGCTTTTCAAGTACAGTCACTATCTGGATTGCGGCCGCTTGCAGGAGAGCAGGCAGGCGATCGAGGAGGCGGAGGCGATCTATAACCTATCCGCCATAAAGCTGCCCGCGGAATTGCACACGGGTTTCGTCTTTGCGAACGCCTATGTGCGACGCGATGCGACCGCGGCTCGTAGCTGGTGGACGCGGATGGAGGCGAAAAACCCCACACGCTTCAACGTCGACTATTGGCGGGCTTCGAGCGCATTGCACTGGATTGAGGGCAACCTGGCGCAGGCCAACGAGGACTGGTCCAAATGCAATGAGAAGGCCCAGAGGCTGCCCGCGGCAGGAGCGTACGAATTCGATCGCTACCTCTGCGGACTTTTGCGCCGGGTGATCGACGGAGATACGAGGCCGCCCGAGATCGTGGAAGCGGCTCGGTTGGTACAGAAGCCGGCTCCCGCGGCTACGCTGAACGGAGTGGTTGTGAAGGCGCCGCGCGTGGGGACCCTCGAGGAGCCTGGATATCAGTGGTTGTACCTGCAGCCTCGGTCCGGTGAGATGCAGTCTCGTTCCAGAGAGGTTTGAGCAGTTGAAGTAGCCGCGAACCTGCCAGCCTCTCCGGTTTGTAGTGAATTCGATACCCGATGGCGGGAGACCCCTTCGCCGCAGAAGGTGACGGCAGAGTGGCCATCCTGACCCCTGAGAAATATTCACCAGAGGCCAACAAGGCGAACCTAAAGTGCCCCGAATTCATCGGCGTTTGGCACTCGACTGAACCGACCGGTAGATTCGACCCTGTGAATCACGCGCAAAGCGATGCTGCATGGCCCGCGAGAATGGATAGGCGATGCGGGCCAAAAGGTGCCTCGGCCGCGAGACCGCCTCGATCACATAGGATACGCAGCCTGTGTCTGCACTGTAATCAAGGACAAATCGTTCCTGACCCTCTTCGACATGGAACCTGGTTGTCGTGTACAGGAAGCCAAAGCGGGCGGAGGTATCGACAACTTCCGTGATGCGACTGAAGTTGACAGACCAAAGAAATCCGGTATGGGCCTCGACCGCAACCAATTCCCAGGGGACGATTGCAGGGCATGCGTTTGCTATCTGCACCCATCCCAGATCGAACTGTTCCCATCTCCGGAACGCCGCGCGGGCCGCATGAAACAGGCTTTCGCCCTGTCCTAAGTCGGTCCGCGACAGATCATGCGCAAAACCAGAAGGGATCGGCTCAATCAGCCCGTTTCGCAACGCCAGCAGAGCGGGACTCGACGCCGGGGCATCCCTTGCCATTGCGACGAGTCTGTCGAAACTTGCTCCGCGTGCTCTGGTCAATCGAAGCATGGTTCAAGTATTGCAGGGGCCGGTCCGCTTCATCGGTTCTGGAAGGTCAGGGAAGCGCGGAATGACTGGATGATCGGCGGCGTAAAGGCAGGCGTAGACGGGATTCCGTGCCAATCATTCCCCATCAGGAGATTCAGGCCTTCGACGGCAAGAGTGGAGCAAGGAGCATGATGGCCGCGGAATGCCCTCGAGGTCCCCGGGGCCATTACACTGTTGGTGTCAGACGAAAGGCCCCGATGTTCAATCGTCGCGCATTCTTGAAAACCAGTTTAGGAACCGGGGCTGCCGCTCTCCCGATCTCCGCCGCACTCGACGCCCTCGATCCCGCCGCGATTGCGGCCCGGCAGCGTAGTGGAGCGTCGTCGTTGCAACTCGTCCCGCTGCCATCGCGCCTTGCGCCGGTCGATCCGGCGTCGGAGCCCTGGCAGCAAAGAATCCGGCGCGTGGGCCAAACCAATATGACGGAACACGACCCGGCCGTGATGAACGTCGAGGAGTGGGCCGACTACTGGCACGAGGCGGGCGCGCAGATCGTCTTCGTGAGCGTTACCGGGATCCTTGCCTTCTATCCCTCGAAGGTGAAGTTTCATCGCTGGGGGAAATTCCTCCGCGGGCGCGACTTCTTCGGCGAGTGCACTGCCGCGGCCAGGAAGCGCAACATGCGCGTGGTCGCGCGCATGAGCCCCGATCTGAACTGGAGTGATGCGCTGGCGGCGCACCCCGAATGGGCCATGCGCTCGAAGGACGGTTCCGCGCAATTCAGCACCGAGGAGCCGCGCCTCTTCAAGACCTGTATGTTCTCGAGTTACATGGACGACTACGTCCCCGCGCTCATCCGCGAAGTCAGCTCGCTCTACGATGTGGATTGCTTCTACACCAATGGCTGGCCGCCGCTGGGCAGTCTGCCCGATTGCCACTGCGCAATCTGCGCCAGGCTCCCCCCCACGAATACGCCCGCTTACTGGCGCGCTTTCGACGATCGCGTGGTCGAACTCTGGACAAAGTACGATGCGCTGGCCAGGGAGAAGCGTCCCGACTGCTTCTTCTTCGCCAACCTCGGCGGCAACGTACGCGGCGGTCCCAATCTTGACCGCCTGGGCAAGATCGCTGCGTGGTTTCAGGCCGACAACCAGGGACGCACCCACGGCAGCAGTGACGAAGTGTGGGGGTGCAGCCTGCAAGGCCGGGTCTGCAACGCAGTCATGGATGGAAAATTCGCGGCCAACGTCACCGCGGCCTATTCCACTGGCGCCGTCACCTGGCGCAACGGATCGAAAAACCCCGACGAAGCGCGTATGTGGATGAACGAAACCCTCGCCAGCGGCATGGTTCCCTACTACCATTTCGTGGGCGCGGAGGATGGCCTGGGAGAAGACCGCCGCTGGCAAAAGGTTGGCTCCGACTACTTCCAATGGACTGCGAAGCACGACGCTCACCTCACCGGGCGCCGTTCGATTGCCAATATTGGCGTGGTCTTTGGGCAAAGCACCCAGCTCCTTTACCCGGGTCCCACCACAGCTCCCTCCCGCAGCTACATGCACGAGACCACGCAGGGCCTTTACGACGCGCTGCTGCGCGGGAGGTTCGCTTTTGACTTCGTCCACGAAGATCGCCTCGAAGCTAAGCGTCTGGCGAAATATCGCGCCCTCCTGCTGCCCAACGTGGCCATGCTCAGCGACGCCCAGTGCCGTCAGATTGGCGCATTCGTCCAGGCGGGCGGCTCGCTCATGGCGAGCTTTGAAACCAGCCTCTACGACGAAGATCTGCATCCACGCGCGGAGTTCGGGCTTGCGGAGCTGCTGGGCATCGCCAGGGCCGGCGAGGTCATTGGCACCAGCGGCAATGCCTATTACGCGCGCATCGAGCGCGAGCACCCTATTCTTGACGGCTTTCAAAACACTAACTGGATTCCGGGCGCCCAGAATCGCATTCCCCTCAAGCCCGCGGACGATGCGTTGCTTACCGTGGTTCCGGGTTTCGTGCGCTATCCTCCGGAACTGGCGTATCCGCCGGTGGCACACACTCGCGAGCCCGCGGTGGTTCTGCGCCAATCCGGAGCCAGCCGCATCGTCTATCTTCCCGGAGACGTCGAGCGCACCTACTGGCTCACTGGCCACGGCGACCTGTTGCGCCTCCTCGACAATTCGCTTCGTTGGATCACGCACGATGAGCGCATCGTTGATGTATCGGGCGACGGCTTTGTCGAGATATTCGCCTGGGAAACGGCTCCGGGTTACACCGTTCACGTGCTGAATTACACCAATCCCGACGCCCAACACGGATGGATTCAGACCACTCATCCTATCGGTCCGCAGGTGGTTCGGATGAAGCTGCCCGTGAGCGCGCACGTGAAATCGGTCGAGCTCCTGCGCTCCGAATCCAGGGTACCGTTCAATACTGACGGGCCGTTGCTCGAGTTCACCATTCCTCGCGTGGAGGACTATGAGGTGGCGGCGATCACCGTCTCATGAATTCTCCGCAGAATCTCGCGCACCGCACATTCTGTGAACTTTACTTTTCAGCATCAGGTACGCATGGTACCAATCAGAATCATCGCAAGCGATGTAATCCCATTAATGACTGCATAAATAATGCAATATCTTAACGCAAATAATCCAGCAGCTCCAATTGCAGGATGCAGCCGCGCAACTTTTCGGGCGAACAGGCAATGCCGTTCGTCGATGGCTTGATGCCTTCCACCAGTTCCTCCATGGCGTGCGAGCAACTGCAGGAATAGGGCCGAGCATTCCCATTTAGTTGGGGCCCATTCCCGCCTTCCGCGTAAAGACAGGAGGACCAGAGGCTTCGTGAGTCGTCCAGGTTCCCGTAATCGTGTTGTCATGGGGACCGATCTCGCCTTGGAAACTCACCTTCGCATCCAGCAAGGTAAAGCTGAACTTCATTCCCGACTCGCTAATGCCGGCACGCAGGTCTGCAAAACGATACTGGTCGATCCAGTCGATGGTTCCAGTCACACCGGCTCCGGCGCTTTGCCGCAGGTGAAGCATCAGATGAGGAGGACCGATCGTCCCCTCGTAGTCAGCGGGGGCCAAAGGCGAAGAGGAATGCGCATGCTGGGCGCCTTGCCCGAGACTAAACATTAGAAATCCCAGAGCGAGCTTCGAGAATATCCTGCAACTGTTGTCCATGTGAGCCCGTCTGACGAAAGGAGTCGACTTCTTGACCACCTGCGACAATCAGAAACGGCAGGACTACGGCTCACGGGTCCCGAAGCGGCTTCTGGCGAGCTCAGAACGGGAGTCCGTGTTCACGCATCCCTGAACTCCGACCAAGCGCCTCGCGCCGTGCGTGCTGGAAGTCCAGATCAGCGGATTGAGGCAGAAAATCCAGACTCATGCGACACCAAACCGCACGCTCTACACCACCTCTTCTTGGCCGAAGCAGGTTAATACACGGCCCCCGTTCACTTTGCAGTACGTTGCCAGTCACGATAGTATAAAAACTACGATGCGGAGTGTGCACCCGCAGGCGAGCGGCGTTCACGATCTTTTTCTCTGTTTGTCGGTACTGAACCGGGAGGAGTCGCGGCAGCCGCAACGGAAGGTGCAACGAGTTGGTGCGAAATCCGGCGGAGTCAAGTCGGTCCCTCAGCAGCGCATCCAGTAAGCGTTTGAAACAGAACGTTTTGTTTTGTGCGGAAGTGGTGAAATTGGCAGACACACCATCTTGAGGGGGTGGCGCCCAAAAGGCATAGGGGTTCAAGTCCCCTCTTCCGCACCAAAGATTATTCCTCCGCGGGCGTGGCCGGCCGGAGATTGAAAGCAGACTCAGTCATGCAGATTCTGTTCTACTTCGTGGTCATCGTGCACGTGATAGTGTGCTTCTTCCTGATCGGCGTGGTGCTGATCCAGCAGGGGCGCTCGGCCGATCTGGCGGGCGCGTTCGGCGGGCAGGGCTCGCAGACAGCCTTCGGACCGCGGGCAGCGGCCAACGTGCTCACCCGGGTGACGACCTGGTCGGCAGTCATCTTCATGTGCACTTCGCTGGCGCTCGTGGTGCTCTTCCAGCGTTCCACTGGGACACACTCCGTGCTCGAAGGCTCGAAACCCGCGCCGGTTTCGGCTCCCGCCAAGCCTGGCAAATAACGGCCCAAAATCGATGCTCCTCGATATCTTTCCCGTCGGCCCGCTGCAGTGCAATTGCACGGTGATGGGCGACGAGGAGGCGGGTGAGGCAATTGTCATCGACCCCGGCGACGAGATCGGCCGCATTCACCGGCGGCTGAGGGAGCTGGGACTGAAGCTCAAGCAGATACTCATCACCCACGCGCACATCGATCATGTGGGCGGTGCGCTGAAGCTGAAACGGCTGACCGGGGCGCCCATCTTCCTCAACCAGGACGATTTACCACTGCTGAAGATGATGGCCGAGCAGGCCGGATGGCTGGGGGTAGATACGCCGGAGACAGCCCCCCCCGACGAGAGCCTCGCCGACGGGTTGGCAGTCGGTCTGCCGCGCTATCCCGCCCAGGTGATCCATACGCCCGGCCACACCCAGGGATCGGTTTGCCTCCACTTTGCCACGATGAAGCTCCTGATTGCCGGCGATACGCTGTTTGCCGGAAGCATCGGCAGGACGGATCTGCCGGGCGGCAACTATCCCCAGATTCTAGAGTCGATCGGGAGCCGGCTGCTCATCTTGCCCGGCGAGACGCGCGTGATTCCGGGGCATGGTCCGGAGACGACCGTAGGCGAGGAACGAAGGAGCAATCCGTTTCTCCAGGGGCGGCGATAAGGCCAGTTCCAGAGACCAAGGACTCAACTTTGCACTAAGAGATTCTATTTCTTATAAATAAGAGAGAGAAATTCAAGTAACGCTTAAAGCGAAAAGGGTGTAATGTTACCCGGCTGATCCTTACCAAAATAATCAACTAGCCTGGTTACGCCGGTCCTGAATTCCTCTTCTGGGCCCAAAAGGCTCGCGACCAGCCAGCCCGATCGAGGCATTCCAAAGAACGAGCCCGGGTGCAGCCACGCGCCGCGCTCAAGAAGGCTCAGCACGGTGCGCTCATCGGGTTCGAAGGCGGGAATGCGGAGGACGGCGTACCAGCCGCCTTCGACGACAAGTCTTTCGACCACGGGAGCGAGCTTCAACTGGCGATCCAGCTCGGCCAGGTTCGCCGACAAGCGCGCGACGATCTGGCGCTGGATAGGCTCCCGACCGGCAAGCCAGGCGGGGAGGGCGCACTGGACGGGGGCGTTCATGGAGAGGAATGTGTCGGCGATGACTTCGAGGCGGTCGAGCATCTGCTCGCGGCCGGGACCGGTGACGGCGATCCATGCAGCCTTCATCTGCGGGAGCCCGGCGATCTTGCTGAGGCCACTGACGACGATGACGGAAACGCCTTCGAGTCCCCCGGCAAGGCTCTTCCCTGCTCCGACGAATCCGTAGTCGAGAAAGACTTCGTCGACGATGAGGGAGAGGTCGAACTCGCAGCAGAGGCGGGCGAGCTCTTCGGCCTCCCATGGCTTGGTGAAGTGGCCAGTGGGATTGTTGGGATGGACGACGACAATCGCGCGGGTCTGCGGGGTGATGGCCTGACGAATCGCATGTGGATCGATCTGCCAGCCGTGGTCGTAGAGGAGCAAGACGGGCTTTAGGCGCACATCGTCGAGGACGGCGAGAAAGTCGAAGAGCGGGTAGCCGGGCAGGAGGACGATGACCTCGGAACCCGGATCGCAAAGAAGGCGGAAGAGAAAGCTGTAGGCCTCGCTGGTGCTGGTGGTGAGCACGATCTGGGAAGGCTCGACGGCGGCACCTTGGGCGGCGTAGTATCCGCAGACTGCCTGGCGTGCGGAGAGCAGGCCGCGGGGCTGGGGATGGTAATCGAGCGCCCTCGTGTCGGTGAGCGGCGCGAGGAGGTCGGGGGGATAGGAGAAGCCGCAACGGGTGGGGTTCGAGGCTGTCAGGTCCGCGATGGGCAGCCCCGCCTGAACGCGCAGACGGTGGGCGCGGGCCAGTTCGCTCTCTTCCGTGTTCCAGTTGGTTCGCTGTGAGAGCCGCATTGCGCCCGCCTTGCCGCATCCTGCTGCCCCATCCGCTCGAGGGTCGTCGTGCACAATAGGAAGTGGCGTCCCTCTCCAACATACATGGGCGCCCAGCGGGAGGCGGATTGGGCCTGCGCGCGGTTGTCTTCGACTACGGGATGGTCTTGAGCGGTCCGCCGGACGCGGCGGCGCACGGCGAGCTGCAGCGTATCACCGGACTGAGCGCGGAGCGGCTGGACAGTATCTACTGGGCCGACCGGCTTGCCTTCGATTCGGGCGAGTTGACCGGCCTCGCATTCTGGAGAAAGATCACTAACGATGCGGGCCTGAAGATGGATGAGTCCGCGCTCGAAGAGTTGAACCTCTGGGACGCGCGCATGTGGACCACTGTGAATCCCGCGATGCTGGCGTGGCAGCGGCGGCTCAAAGAGCGAGGCTTGCTGACGGCGATCCTCTCGAACCTGGGCGACAACGTGCTCGCCAATATGAAGCGCGAGTACGAGTGGCTGCCGCAGTTCGATGTACACGTGTGGAGCTACCAGTTGCGAATGGTCAAGCCGGATGCGGCGATCTACCGGCACACACTCAAAGAGCTGGGCACTCAGCCGAAGGAGACGCTGTTCATCGACGACCGGCTGGTGAATATCGAGGGTGCGCGGGCGGTGGGGATGCAGGGAATCGTGTTCTCCACGGTGGAGCAGTTGCGTGCGGATCTTGCGGCTGCCGACTTCGATGCAGAACTTCCGCTGCCGTGAACCCCGGCCGGACGCGTCAGCCACAGCCGCGGGCAGTCGGCGAGGTCGAGAAGAGTGTCACCCAATACTTGCAAGGATGTGACATCCCAGGCCGGAATCTCTCGAAGGCCATCTACGCCGAATAAGAAACTCGAAAGCCGACAACATCAACCACCAAAGCTGAGCCTGCCTGGCGCTACGATCCGATCTCCCACGTGGGCGCTCCCTGAATCAGAGCGCCTTGCTCGGTCCGCTTGATCCTCTTCACTTCCGCAATCGGAGAGAAGCCCGGCAGCGCTGCGACGGCTTCTTTGCATCTGCCGCCGCTGGGATTGCTAACGGATGGAGCGAACCTGTTCTCAGGCGTGGGACTCGGCCCACTGAAGATGAACACCCTTCACGGCGCACCAAAACAGGCCCTAGAACATTAACCATTCGCCATCATCTTCCGCCGTCTTCTCAACACACGGGGAGCAGGATACGCCTGCCGGATGCAAGTGGGCTGCGATTTCGGAACTGTCAACCGCGCGAATCACAGTGGTTACGCTGCCGTCCTTCCGGAGCATCTCATCATGCCACTTCTTCACCGCCGCCATCAGTGGTTCCCACTCTCCCTCAAGGACCGCCCCGTGAGGAGTCTGCTCGCAATGGAGTCCGTTTGTATCGGCGATTGCAGCCGGATCAACAGCGATGCCGACTACCTCATGGAGCTTACCCTTGGGTGACACACTCAACTCAACCAGCATGCAAACGCTTCCTTTCCACTCATTCTTACTATCGGATACAACCGCGGCCAGGCCGGGGCCGTGACCTGCGGTACATGCTGATGTGAGGCTAGTCACGCGCTCGCCGTAAAGAACCGAAGTTCCTGTCTTTCAGCCGGGGGTGCTTTGCCGCGCGCGTGGAGATACCTCCCCACATTGCGCTCGCTGATTCACACGGAAGAGCAGTTTCACACTCTCAATCGTGATAGGAGTCACACGCGCTAGATGTTATCCCCTCCTAGACTGAAGCCGATTGAAGGGCCGTCGTATCTGCGAATGATCGCCGCATCGCTGACTCTGAAGGACGGGTTGTGCGCACAAGTTGCGGCGCAGTTCGCGGTCAGCCAAATTTGCAAACTATCACGTAACACATTCCAAACAGTGTCAGGCAACGGGGAGCACGAAAATGGCAGCAACGGCAACGGTTGAGGTTCACGTCGAAGAGGACATGCAGCGAAAGACCTTCGAATTTTGCGATCTGACGCGGATGTACGACTTCCACGGCCGGACGGTTGCCGTTACCGGGGGCACCGGAGTTCTGGGCAGCGAGATTGTCGGGGCGCTCGCCGGCTGTGGAGCCGAAGTTGCCGTTTTGGATGTGAATATCGATCCGGGCAAGACGCTGGTTGAACGTCTTGGCGATCATGGCAGCCAGGTGTGCCTGGTGAAGTGCGACGTGCTCAACCGCGACAGCATCGCGGAAGCCGCGCGCGAAGTGGTGGAACGTTTCGGCAAGCTCGATTGCCTGGTGAATGGAGCAGGCGGCAACAAGCCCCAGGCCACGACGAGCAGCGACCTGAAGTTCTTCGACCTCCCGGCCGACGCATTGCGCTGGGTCTTCGACCTCAATGTACTCGGCACGATATTGCCATGCCAGGTGTTGGGAAGGGTCATGGCCGAGCAGGGGTGTGGAACGATTCTGAATATCTCATCGATGAATGCCTTCCGGCCGCTCACGCGCATCCCTGCGTACTCGGGCGCCAAGGCCGCTGTCAGCAACTTTACCCAATGGCTTGCGGTGCACATGGCGCAGGAGTACTCGCCGAAGATTCGAGTCAACGCAATCGCCCCTGGATTCTTCGTCACCAACCAGAACCGCTTCCTGTTGCTCGACCGTGCAAGCGGCGGATTGACGGCGCGGGGCAAGTCGATCATGACCCATACGCCCATGGCGCGTTTCGGCGAGCCCAAAGATCTGTTTGGCTCAGTCCTGTGGCTGTTGTCTCCGGCATCAGAGTTTGTCACCGGTGTCGTAGTTCCGATCGATGGGGGATTCTCCGCTTTCAGCGGTGTGTAAGACGATCAGGGCCTGATCCGACGCAACGCCAGCCTGGCCGCGTGATAGCCACACATTCCATGGACGCCACCTCCAGGCGGCGTCGACGCCGAACACATGTAGACATTCGGAGCGCCTGTGACATAGTTACGCAACCCGGGGCGGAACAGGAACTGACGAAGAGTCAGGGCGCCGCCGCTGATATCGCCTCCTTCGAGGTTGGCGTCCCCACGTGCGAGGTCGGCCGGATTCGAAACGCTTCGGGCCAGGATGCAATCTCGGAATCCCGGAGCGAAGCGCTCGATCTGGGATTCTATGCGCTCCGTCATATTGCAGCTTGACCCGTTTGGAACGTGGCAGTACGCCCAGAGGACATGCTTTCCGTGGGGGGCGCGGGCGGGATCGAAGAGGGTGGGCTGCGCGGCGAGAACAAAGGGCCGCTCCGAGCATTGGCCATGCACGACCGCATACTCGGAAGCGGAGATCTCTTCGAAGCCGCCCCCCAGATGCACCGTGATTGCATGACGGCACTCCGCAGCTTTCCAGGGCACCGGATCGGATAGGGCGTAATCAACTTTAAATGCGCCCGGCGCGCGCCGGAATCGCTCTGCTGTTTTGTGGAACCGTTGGCCGACGCGATCTCCGGCTATTGAGGCTAGTGCACGGGGGGTGGTATCGCTGAGCACCAGCGCGTCTTCAGCCGCGAGTTTGGCGAAGTCGGACGCCGTGACGCGATAGCCAGTGTGGATGACACCGCCGAGGGAGTTGAGATAGCCGATCAACGCATGGGGAATGGCGCGCGCGCCGCCCCGAGGTACGGGCCAGCCGACGGCATGAAGGGTGACAGCGAACATTGCGCCGATGGCTCCAGTGAGCGGATGGTCGAGGCTGGCGATGGAGTGGGCGGCAAGTCCGGCAAAGAGCGCGCTGGCGCGGGGACCGGAAAAGCTGCGGTGCGAGAGTGACTGAGCGGAGCCAAGTGCCTTGAGGCCGAAGCGGGCCATGAGCAACGGGTGACGGGGCATGCGCACGATGGGTCCAAGGCTGTCCGCAGCAAACTGCGCCCAATGATCGACAGCGGGCTGCACAAGGGAGCGCCATGCTTTGGCATCGGAGCCAAGAGACTCCTCAAGGCTGGTGAGATCGCGAGGGATGAGGATGGCGGAGCCGTCGTCGAGGGGGTGGGCCAGGGGGGCATCGCCGTGGACCCACTCCAGACCATAGTCGGCGAGAGGAAGAGAGGAGAAGAACGGGGAGCCGGCGGCGAAAGGGTGGACGGCGGAGCCGAAGTCGTGGAGGAAGCCGGGGAGGGTGAGGGGGAGGGTACGGGCAGCGCCGCCGGGCTCGGCCTCGGTCTCGAAGACCTCCACGCGGAGGCCGGCCTGGGCGAGGACGATGGCGGCAGCCAGGCCGTTGGGACCCGATCCGATGACGTAGGCATGCTTCATCCGGTGGCTCTCATGGCTCAGTCGTGCGGGGGCAACTCGGGAGGCCATTCAACGACGGCGAAGTGGCCATCGGCGGTGATGGTGAGCTCGGGGGCGTAGAGGCCGAGGAGCTGGCGGCGCCACCAATCGCCGGTCTGGCGCTTCTGAGTCATGGTGGTGAACCAGTACTGCCAGAGGACGGCGCGGACGTAGCGCGGCGGCATCCGGGGGAAGGGATCGCCCCGGAAGAGGGCCAGGACATCGGGGTCGTTGACGAGGAGGCGTTCCTCGGTAAGGGGGACGAGGTCGTTCTGCTGCCAGTCACCGAGAGAGGCGAACCAGAGGTTCCAGTCGAAGCGGGGCTGGTAGGGAGCGTAGAGGCCGGGGGGCTGGTTGAGGGCCTGGGGCTTGTACTGGAAGGGGTACGGGACCCAGCTGGTGCCGTCGTTGGAGCCCTGGAACTCGATCTCGTAGCGGCCGCGGGTCATGACGGCGAAGAGGCCGTACTGGTTGGCGATACGGAAGGGTTCGAGGAAGGCGACGGGCTTCATGGGAAGGACGCCGCCACGGAAGGGCATGGCGAGCAGTTCGGCGGTGGTATCGTAGGCGACCCAGGTGAGCAGGACGACGGAGACGGCGAGGCCGAGAGCGGCGAGGTGGTTGCCGACGCGGCGGCGCCAGGATGGGCGCGGAGGCTGACCGGCCACGTCGGGCGGGGCTGGTGCAGCGGCGGGCTCTGAGGCGGAGAGGATGGAGAGCGGGGCTTCTTCGGCTGGTTCGGGCGAGGATGGAGCGGGGCTGGGCGCGGGCGGACGGAAGCGGGCGGGGATGAGGCGTCTTAGCGCGCGGTCGTCGAGGAGGAGGAAGCCGAGGGAGAGGACGAGGTAGTTGAGGAAGGTGTAGTTGGCGGTGAGGATGACGACGGCTTCCCACGGCGTGACGATGAGGAAGCAGAGGACGCGGACGGGGCGGGGGAGGAAGAGCATGAAGACGAGGCCGATCTCCATGGCGAGGGTGGCGCCGACGGTGGCGGCCTGGAACCAGTGGGGGAGATGCTGGACGTACCAGCCGATCCAGGTGGGGAGCGGACCGTTCTGGTAGTACTGGTCCATGGCGGTGAAGTGGCGCCACTCGGGATCGCCCGAGAGGAGCTTGACGATACCGGACTCGAAGTAGATGCGGAACCACTCCCATTGGAGGAGGAAGAGGCTGGCGCGCGAGGGCGGCGAGTTGACGGCCCAGCCGGGGAGCAGGCCGCGGGGCGAGAAGAAGAGGGCGAGGAAGCCGGCTTCGAGCAACATGCCGTCGGACTGGTAGCCGGAGAAGACCTGGGCGGTGGTGACGAAGGAGAGGAAGCAGAGGAAGCAGACGAGGAAGCTGAGGCGCGGCCAGAGGTTGAGGAAGGCGGCGAGGGAGGCGATAAGGCCGATCCAGGTGACGGCCATGAGGGCGGCGGAGCTGGAGGAGAGCCAGAAGAGCGAGGGTGCGTACCAGTAGCGGGCAAGTCCGAGGGAGTGGGCGACGGCGGCGAGGAAGCGGTTGGCGGGGAGAATGCCTTCAGGGCCGATGAGGCCCTTGATCTGGTAGAGGAGCGAGAAGAAGGCGGAGAAGTAGATGGCGGCGAGGGCGCGGAGGAAGATCCAGCGCGGGATGGAACGGCCGGTTGGACCGCGGCGCGGGTCGAAGAGCCAGCGGATGATTTGGGCGGGCGAGCGCGGCATTGCGTCTGGAACAGGATAGCGAGTTTGGAGACGAGCGGCGCGGGAATCGTGGGGAGAGATCGGGCGATGGCGGGTTTTCGACCGGCCGAAGGAAGGTGCGAGGCGCTTTCGCTCGAAAAAAGAGCTCTTGCCAAGAGCGAAGCGGCGATGGTTGACCAGTGTGAATTCGTTTGCAAAGGAGTTAACAAATCGACTATCGTCACCTCTATCTTTTTCATCAACTTACGGGCAATTCTTCAAGCTGACGGGCTCAATTGAGGCGCGACAGCGTCGGGATGAAAGCCGGCTGGAACCGCGCCCGATCTCCGCCCTTAAATCTTTCCGTTTGAGGCGATTATGAGCAAAGCTGGATGCATTCCTTCCGGAAAGATCCTCACAGTTCCACAGTTTCACGGAAAATAAGGGGGGAGTAGGGGGGTGCCGTGATTCCACGCTCGTCGAACCCGTGTGTTTTGCCGTTTTATCGGGTCTGTGCGAGCGCTCAAGGGAGTCTCCCCTGTCAGCATTTTGCGCCAATGGAAGGAAATTCTCTGCAACGCGGGAGAGAGAGACGGGGCGGGCGATGGACTGGAGGGTGGAAACGATTGTCTGCTCGTCTGAGGTGGGACCGGCTCATTCGATCGCCGGCGGGACAGCCGGGTCTCTGACAGGATGGCTTTGAAACGGCGGTTGCCGGTCCCAGGTTCCAAGACCGGGGACCTGGGGCGCCCGGCTTGAGCTTTGGTTCACCCCACCCTAGCGGGAAAAACAACGACCCCGCGAGGGTGGGGCACCCGGAGACGCGAGGGTGGGGCACCCGGCACGGCACCACTGGTTACTGGACGGCGGGCTTGAGGCGGGGATGGCCGTTTTTGGGAGGGCCGGCGGCTTTGCGGTCGGCGGGGCGCTCCATGCCCTGGGCGATCTGGGCCATGTTGAGGTGCTGCTCCATGAGCTTGCGGGCCTCGGCGGCGTTGCGGGCGCGGATGGCGCGATAGATGGCGCGGTGCATCTCGGCGGACTCGCGGAGGTCGGTGGCGCGCTCGACGGTCTTGCGGCGCTTGTCGTACATGGTGGAGGTGACGGTTTCCATGACGGCGGCGAGGATGGGGTTGCCGGAGGCCTGGGCGATGATGCGGTGAAAGAGGACGTCGTGGATGAGGTAGTCGGAGGGATTGTTGACGGTGGCGAACATCTCGGCGACTTCCTCGGCGAGAGCGGTCTGATGCTCCTCCTTGCTGCGTTCGGCGGCGAGGGCGGCGAGGCTGCTTTCGAGGATGATTCGAGCTTCGAACATTTGCCAGGACTGGAAGCCGTGGAGAGCTCCCATGAAGCTGAGCGAGCCTTTGCCGAACTCGGGAGGGCCGTCGGCGACGAAGGTGCCGACGCCGTGGCGGACCTTCATGACGCCCATGGCGGCGAGGTAGCCGATGCCGGTGCGGAGACTGGCGCGGCTAATTTTGAGGGCGCGGGCGAACTCGCGCTCGGGAGGGATGCGGTCGCCGGGCTGGAGGGTACCGCTCTCAATGAGAGAACGCACATGATTGACGACCTGCATGGTTCGATGAGTTTCGGGAAGGTCCTGTTTTGCCCGCGCCATGATAGCAAACACGCTTTCCTGGGAATTTGTGCCAGAAGATCCTTAGGAACGAGATTACCACCGAAAGGGATGAGGGCTGGAAAAATCGGCGGTTGGACCGGAGACAGCCCGCGCTTGCAAATGTATACTTGTGGCCGGACCTCCAGGTAAAGGTCAGACCACGAAAATGGGGCTTACAGGGAGGTTTTCCCGGGGATTGTCCACATGCGGCGCCGGGCATGCGGCGATCGGCCGGCGGTAACGCAGAGGTGTCGCGGATCATCGAAAGGAATCGACGGCCAGAATGGAAGGCGAACCGCCGTTATGAATAGAGGAGTTGGTATGGGGAATGGGAAGCTGAAGCTCGGCAGGTATTCGGTGGGAACGGGGGACCGGTTCGCGCACCAGGCCAAGGCGCAACTGCAGGCGTGCGTGCAGGCGCTGGCGGCGGGCGTGGAGGTAGTCCCGGTATGGAATAAGTCGAACCGCGAACACACCATCATCGGCTCGGAGCCTGGGTCGGTGCGTGAGGCGGCGGACGCGGCGGTGAAGGTGCTGGGCTGGCAACACGGGTATTTTTGCGATGCGGACCACATTACGCTGGAGACGGTGGGCCGGTTCATGGATTCCTGCGACTTTTTCACGATCGACGTGGCGGATGCGATTGGAGAGCCGGCGCCCGAATCGGAGATCAGCGAGTTCGTGAAGGCGCGGCGGGGACTGCTGGGGACGATCCAGCTTGCCGGCGTGAACGAGACCTTCGAGATTACGCACGAGAACCTGGCGCACACGGCGCGCAAGTTTCTGGGCGCGGTGAAGAAGGCGGGGGCGGTTTACCGGGAGATTTTGAAGGCGAAGGGCGAGGGGAAGTTTCTGGCCGAGGTCTCGATGGACGAGACCGACGCGGCGCAGAGCCCGGTGGAGCTGCTGATCATTCTGGCGGCGATTGCGGATGAAGGGATTCCGGTGCGAACGATTGCGCCGAAGTTCAGCGGCCGGTTCAACAAGGGTGTGGATTACGTGGGCGACGTGGCGCAGTTCGAGCGGGAGTTCGCGCTGGACATCGCGGCGATCGCTTATGCTGTGGAGCACTTCGGGGTGTCCGCCGACTTGAAGCTGAGCGTGCACTCGGGGAGCGACAAGTTTTCGATTTATCCGGCGATTCACCGCGCGATGCAGCGATTCGATGCGGGGGTGCACCTGAAGACGGCGGGAACGACGTGGCTGGAGGAGCTGATCGGACTGGCGGAAGCGGGAGGCGAGGGACTGGCGCTGGCCAAGGAGATTTATGGCGAGGCTTATGCGCATAGCGAAGAGCTCTGCGCGCCGTACGCGAATGTGATCGACATCGATCCCAAGAGACTGCCTTCGCCGGGCGAGGTACGCGGCTGGAGCTCGGAGCAGTACACGTCGGCGCTGCGGCATGTGGAGGGCGCACCGGCTTATAACAGCAGCCTGCGGCAGTTGCTGCACGTGGGGTTCAAGATTGCGGCGAAGATGGGGCCGCACTACCTGGAGCTGCTGGAAGCGAACGAGGCGGTGATCGCGCGGAACGTGACGGAGAACCTGTACGACCGGCATATTGCGCCGGTGTTTTTGGGCAAAAGCGCATAAGTCCGCCGTCGTTTCGATGCGAGTCTCCTCGACGGTTGCGGCCAAGCCTCGATTGCGAGACCAGGACCGAGGAGGGGTAAATTCGTGACCACCCAGGTCTCAAAAGCGAGACCTGGGGCACCCAAATCCTAGTGTGGTGTCCCAGAAGTTCATTGAAGAACAACCGCCGATCCTTCGACTCACCACCCCCAAACTGGAAAGCGTTTGGGGCCCCGTTCACTCAGGATGACAGTTTATTTTTGATGCGAACTTTAGACTCGGGACACCAGGGCTCGATTACGAAATCGCGAGGCGCAACCTGCTTTGGAGCCGGGTTCCTGCAGCGCGTTTCAAAAATGGTAGCCAGAGCGGAGAAAAACCATCCCCCAGCGGCTAAAGCCGCGGGAATTGCCGGCTTTTGTTGGCACGGCTAAAGCCGTGCCCTTTCAAAACCCATTTTTGAAACAAGCTGTACACACTTTGGGTGAATCTATTTGAGCGTGACGTTCGCTCCCGCGAGCTTCGTGATCGACGGCCCCTGCGCGGCCTGCACAACGACGCCTGTGCCGGTGACGTCGGCGTAGCCGATGGTCAGTCCTTTCCGGGCGCTCAGGTTTACGTTGCGGAGAACCACATCGGTGACGGGCGACTCGGGAAGGCCGACGATGGCGCCGGCCATGGTGCTGCCGGTGGCGGTGACGTTCTCAATGAGGATGTGGCTGAAGTGAGGGGTGAGACGGGTGACGGGCGCAGGGGCTACTCCGCCGGCGGGGGGTATGACTTTGGGATAGTACTCGCTGACGATGACGGCGTTCATTACATCTTTCATCTGCAGGTTGCGGAAGACGAGGTGATTGACCGGATGGCCGCGGTCGCGGGCGGACTTGACGCGGATGCCGTTGTCGGTGCCGTCGAAGGTGATGTTCTCAGCAAGGATGTGATTGGCGCCGCCGGATAACTCGCTGCCGACGGAGACACCGTGGCCGTGCATGAAGGTGCAGTTGCGGATGGTGATGAATTCGCTGGGAGAGTCGGGGCCGGGCGAGTTGATTTCGCCGGACTTGATGGCGACGTTGTCGTCACCGACGTCGGCATAGACGTTGTCGATGAGGACGTGAGAGGAGGAGAAGGGATCGATGGCGTCGGTGTTGGGCGAGCGGGCAGGCGCGAGGATGCGGACGTTGCGGATGGTGACGTCATCGGAGTAGTAAGGAACGACCTGCCACATGGGCGAGTTCTCGATGGTGACGCCTTCGACGAGCACGTGCTTGCAGTGATCGAAGACGACGAGTCGCGGGCGCGGGTGATTGGTGCCGAGGATCCCGGAGCCGCGAAATTGGTAGGCCATCTTCCACCAGGTTTCGCCGGAGCCATCGATGGTGCCTTCGCCTTTGATGGTGACATTGGTGGCGTTGGTGGCGCTGACGAGGGCCTGCAGGCCGGGGGCGCGAAACTCGGTGATGGAGGGATAGTCGGCGTGGCCGGTGGAACCGAGAAGGGTGGCGCCTTTGTCGAGTTGCAACGTGATGTTGCTCTTGAGGACGATGGGGGCGCTCAGCCAGGTTCCGGCGGTGAGCTCGACCGTGCCGCCGCCTTTTTGTTCGCAGGCGTCGATGGCGGCCTGGATGGCGGCAGTGTCTTTCGTGGCGCCGTCAGCTTTGGCACCGTAGTCGCGGGGATTGCAGTTGGCGGCGTGGAGCGCTGTTATGGCGCCGGCCAGGAAAAGTGCAGTTACGGCAAGCGCATGAAGAGGAGGCTTGAAGGAGACTGTCTTGCGCTTCATGGGAAGTCCTTGAGATTCGATTTATCCGCGCGCTCATCATACACCGCGGGAGCGAAGTGGTCATGCCACGTGGATGAACCTGCGGCGGGCAAGGTCTCTGACAACATGAACTCCTACATCGGTATTCTGTATCCCAGGTCTCAAAATCGAGACGTGGGGCACCCAATTTGGTAAAGATTTAAGCGGTCAGAGACCAGCAATGAGCCGGCGCTGGGCGTGGCGCGGATTTGGGGGAAGCCCGCGAAGTTAGCGGTGCAGGTTCTGAGCTTGACGCGGGGGAAGTCTTCTCCTGTGGATTGGTTGCTGGCTTGTGGTCAGTCCTCTTGACGGCCGCTGATCGGGTAAGAGACCGGGATTTTTCTGTTGGAGTGGAGCGCGTGTTTTTGCGGGGGAAGGACAACTGGGACCGTTCGGGCGTGGCGCTGGGCTGAAGGGTTGCCTAATCAGGCGCGGGGCCGGGGGACGGCCGAGGAATCGTGGCAGGAACGAAGGATGCCCTGTGTTAGAGTGACGCCATGATACGCAAGGGCTTTGTCTTTGTGATCCTGTTGATGGGCTCTGCGGCGGTGGGTCAAACAGCGGTGAGTCCGCCGGGAAGCGTGCCGCACGCGCCGCAGGGGAGGCCGCTGGCGGCGGGGACTCAGGCGGGGAGCACCTTTCACGCGGCGCCGACGCGGCCATCGGCGCCGGCGACGGTGCGGGAGAACCCGAAGGGTCCGGCCAATGCGGCGACTGGCTGCGTGGGCAGCGGCTGCGATGAGGAACCGCAACACATCACGGTGGTGAACCCGCCGCCGCAGCCGGCGCCGGTTCCGGTGTGGCCCTGGCACGCGCGGATTTCGTGGGCGGCCGACCTGGTGCTGGTTTTGCTGGCGTACGCGGCGCTGCTGATGGGGCTGTCGCTGCTGCGGAAGATCGAACAGCAGTCGAAGTATTGCGAAGAGGCGGCGGCGGCGGCGGCGGAGAGCGCGCAGGCGGTGATGCTGCAGGTGAAGTCGATGGTCGAGGCGGAGCGGCCATGGATCCTGGTGGACGTGGAGCCGGACCGCGCGGCGGAGAACGGATTTCTGGTGACGGCGACGAACCGGGGCCGGTCGCCGGCGAGGATCGAGGCGGCAGACGATGCGGTTGCGTTTGCGGCGAATGAGGCCGGGCTGAAGGAGCATCCGGAGTTTGGCGAGAGCAAGCCGTTTGTGCCGCTGATTCTGCTGCCGGGCGAGCGGACGGTGATCAAGGAGTTCAGCCGCGGCGACGTGAACGAGCTGTGCGGGAGTGAAGAGCGGCTGAAGAAGGTGGAAGACTGGGAAGAGCGGATCTACCTTTACGGCCGGATCGAGTACCGGGACCTGATCAGCCCGCGGGACGAGCAGACGCACGAGAGCACGTGGTGCTGCTGGTATATTCACGGGCGGCAGAAGAGCGGACTGGTGACGGCGGGGCCGCGCGCCTACCATGCGCATTCGTAGGGAGGCGCAGGGGGCCGGGATCAGGCGTTGACGGTGGCGCGGAGGTCTTCCTCGAAGAGGCCATCGGGCTCGGCCAGCCGGAGCAGGCGGTGCAGATAGGCGCGCGAGATGGAGAGGCTGCGCGCGGCCAGAGTTTTGTTGCCGTTGTTTTCGCGGACGGCGTTGACGGCGAGCTTGACCTTGTAATCGCGGAGCTGGCGCTCGAAGGAGCCGGCGGGGTTGTAGTCGCTGATGTCGACGACGTCGTCGAAGGGGGCGGTTTCTTCTTCCTGAGAGTTGATGGTGAGGTCCTGGGCGCGGACGGTGCGGCCGGGAGCGAGGATGATGGCGCGCTGCATGACGTTCTCGAGCTCGCGGACGTTGCCGGGCCAGGCGTAGCTGCGGAGCATCTCCTGGGCGTCGGGCTCGATGCCGTCCATGGGCTTCTCGAAGGACTCGGAGTAGCGTTCGAGGAAGTGCCAGGCGATGGGGAGAATGTCGTCGGGGCGCTCCTGGAGGGTCGGAGCCTCGATGCGCATGACGTTGATGCGGTAGTAGAGGTCCTGGCGGAACTTGCCTTCGGCGACGAGCTTGCCGAGGTCGCGGTGGGTGGCGAAGATGAGGCGGGCGCGCAGCGGGATGACGCGGTTGCTGCCGAGGCGGCTGAATTCGCGCTGCTGGAGGACGCGGAGGAGCTTGACCTGGGTGAAGAGGCTGAGGTCGCCGATCTCGTCGAGGAAGAGGGTGCCGTCGCCGGCCTGCTCGAAGTAACCCTCGCGGGCGCCGACGGTGCCGGTGAAGGCGCCTTTTTCGTGGCCGAAGAGCTCGGCCTCGATGAGGGTCTCGGGGATGGCGCCGCAGGAGACAGCGACGAAGGGGCGATCGGAGCGGGAGCCGACGTTGTGAATGGCGCGGGCGATGAGCTCCTTGCCGGTGCCGCTCTCGCCGGTGACGAGGACGGTGGCGTTGACGCTGGTGACGTTGCGCACGAGCTGGTAGATGCGCTGCATGTGGGCGCTGGAGCCGATGAGCTGGTCGCAGCGTAGCGCTTCCTCGGCGTGCGGCTTGGCGCCGTGCAGCTGATGGCGCAGCGAGGAGGTCTCGTAGGCGCGGTTGAGCAGGGTCTTGAGGTCGCGGACGGAGGGCGGGCGGCGGCAGTAGCCGAAGGCGCCGGCGCGCACGAGCTCAAAGGCGGTGGAGCGCAGGCTGTCATCGGCGAGAACGACGGCCGGGATGCTGGAGTCGATCAACTGCTGCGAGAGCTCGAGCCGATCGCGCAGGGAATCGCGGGAGGCATTCAGGTCGATGATCATCACATCGCACTCGGCGTTGTCGACGAGGCGAAGGATGCCGCTGCGGGTGGTTTCGGGTGTGAGTTCAAACTCTTTACCGAGAGCCGAGGCAAGAAGCGGACAAAAGGAGCGATCTTCTGAAAAGAAACCGACTTTGATCATGGTGGCCGAACTTTCCTTTGCTGAAAGCCGATGCCGTTCCCGGGGGATGAGTGGCGGTGCATCCTCATCATCCTTAACAGGTTCCCGAAGTGCCAATGGCGGTTTCGTGCTAGGGTTGTACCTCGATGGTAACGCAGAGGTGACACTCCAGGCGTATGAAGGGCGCACGAGGGCCTATTTTGCCTGAAAATGTGACAGATTTGAGCTGGAGAGGAGCCGTGCGAGGCACGGCGGGGATTCTGGTCACGAATTGCATGTCACTTTTGTGCTAGCGGGGTGCACCACGAGTAACGGGCCACACGTTACCCCCGCGCACAGGCGGCCGGGGAAGCACGAAGCCGCGACGGGGAAGGCGGCGGATTCCGGGCCATTTAGAGGGCGCAAAGGCGGGTAAAACCTGCAGTTACCAGGAGTGCGTGAGGCGGACAGGCGATGCCGCCGGAGGCGCGACGGAGTGTAAACGACGCGATGCACGGCGGTGGGGAGAAGAGTAAACGGCTGTGTACACTTCCGGGCGGTTCGAGATCCAAGCGATTGAGTTCAAGGAAGTTAGCGAATTGTTTTCTTTGGCCGTGAAATTGCAGAGCCATTGGCATTCCCCGTGTGCCGAGGGAACTGGAGCATGAAGATGCATTCCATTGCCTGGTGGCCGACCGTTGCTGTGCTCGCCGTGGCTACATTCACGGACCTGCGCAGCCGGCGTATTCCGAACTGGCTCGTCTTTCCGTTTCTGGTAGCGGGGCTGACGGTGTCGGTGTGGATGCACGGGTGGCGCGGGCTGGGGATGAGCCTTGAAGGCATGGGGCTGGGTCTGCTGATCTTCGGAACGCTGTTTTTGATGGGCGGCATGGGAGCGGGCGATGTGAAGCTGTTCGCCGCGATCGGGGCGTGGATTGGCCCCGGCCAGCTGATGCTGGCACTGGTGGTGACGGGCCTGGCCGGCGGGGTGATGGCGCTGGGCTGGGCGGTGTGGGGTGGATTCGTCAAGGAATTGTTGAAAGACACCGGCGATCTGATGTTCGGACGCGCGGGACGCAGCGAGGGCGAGACAGAGAAGGAAGACAAGGCGCCCGTGAAGCGGCTGCGGAGGAAGATACCGTATGCACCGGCAATCGCGATAGGGACGTTGATTTCATTCTTTGCCCGCTGAGGCCGGAGAACAGATAATGGAAGGATTCCATCCGAGTTTCGGATCGTTGACGGAGCCAAACGGCCACGCGGCCGGCAATGGCCGGTCACGGCATACGGGCTCTGTCACTCCGATCCAAGGTTCGTATCCGGACGCGATCGGAGGAGAGGTGCTGTCCATTGCGCTGATCGGCCCTGACATGCAGCGGCGCGCGGCCGTGTACTCGTCCCTGTCGGTGAACCAGTCGAGCGGCATACGGGAGTTCACGTCGTATCCTCCCCGCCACGACGATATCGCGAAGATGCTGGAGCAGCACTACGACGCGGTGGTGGTGGACCTGGACAGCGATCCGGAGTACGCGCTGGAGCTGGTGGAGAACCTGTGCGGGCAAGGCGTGGCGACGGTGATGGTGTATTCGGCGCAGGCCAGCCCGGAGATGCTGGTGCGCTGCATGCGGGCGGGGGCGCGGGAGTTCCTGACCATGCCGCTGGAGCAGGGGGCGGTGGCCGAGGCGCTGGTGCGGGCGTCGGCGCGCCGGACCACGGTGCGGTCGAGCAAGAAGACCAGCGGCAAGCTGATGGTGTTCATGGGCGCCAAGGGCGGAGCGGGCGTGACCACGCTGGCGTGCAACTTTGCGGTATCGCTGGCGCAGACCACGGCCAGCGACGGCCAGAACACGCTGTTGATCGACCTCGATCTTCCGCTGGGGGACGCGGCGCTGAATCTGGGCATCGTGGCCGAGTATTCGACCGTGAATGCGCTGGAGGCTGTGGAACGGCTGGACGCGTCGTTTCTCTCGTCGCTGCTGGTGAAGCACAGCTCGGGCGTATCGGTGCTGGCGGCGCCGGGACGCTTCCCGCAGTTCCAGCCCAGCTACGAGTCGATCAACAAGCTGGTGACGGTGGCGCGGGAGAGCTTCGACAACATCGTGGTGGACGTGGGCTCGCGGCTGGACCTGACCGAGACGGCGCTGTACCGGGAGGCGTCGACGATCTACCTGGTGACGCAGGCGGGGATCCCGGAGCTGCGCAATTCGAACCGGCTGATCTCGCAGTTCTTCTCGGCGGGGGGTCCGAAGCTGGAGGTGGTGCTGAACCGGTACGACACGCGCATGATGGGGGTGACCGAGGAACACATCACCAAGGCGCTGACGCGGCCGGCGCAGTGGAGGATTCCGAACGACTACGCGTCGGTGCGGAAGATGCAGATCAACGCCACGCCGCTGGCGCTGTCGGACTCTCCGGTGGCGCGGCTGGTGCGGCAGATGGCGAGGGCGGCGGCGGGACAGGATGCCGAGCCGGAAAAGAAGAAGGGCTTCAGTCTGTTTGGCTGAGCAGCGATGGACTCCGATAGGCGAGGGATGTGAACTGTGGAAGTAATGAATCTGGATCAGTACAAAGCGGAGATACACCGGACGCTGCTCTCGAAGCTGGACCTGGAGAAGCTGTCGCGGGTGAACTCGGGGCAGGCGCGCCAGGCGGTATCGGGGATCGTGAAGGAGATACTGGCCGACCAGCGGGTGCCCCTGAACTTCGACGAGCAGGAGAAGATCCACGCCGATCTATTGGACGAGGTGTTTGGTCTGGGTCCGCTGGAGCCGCTGCTGCGCGATCCCAAGGTCTCCGACATCCTGGTGAACGACAAGGACCACGTGTTCGTGGAAAAGGGGGGGCTGCTGCAGCGGGTGAGCACGTCGTTCCGGGACGACCGGCACCTCTTGCAGATCATCGACCGGATCGTATCGCGGGTAGGGCGGCGGGTGGACGAGTCGTCGCCGATGGTGGACGCCCGGCTTCCGGACGGCTCGCGCGTGAACGCGATCATTCCGCCGCTGGCGCTGGACGGGCCGTCGCTGTCGATCCGGCGTTTTGGGACGGGCCCGCTGGCGGCGAGCGCGCTGGTGAAGCTGAACAGCATCTCGGCGGAGATGATGGAGCTGCTGGCGGCGGCGGTGAAGGCGCGCATCTGCGTGTTGATCTCGGGCGGCACGGGCGCCGGCAAGACGACGTTCCTGAACATCCTGTCGCAGTTCATTCCGAACAATGAGCGGGTGGTGACGATCGAGGACGCGGCGGAGCTGCGGCTGGCGCAGGAGAACATCGTGCGGCTGGAGACGCGGCCGCCGAACATCGAGGGGCAGGGGGCGATCCGGCAGCGGCAGCTGCTGATCAACAGCCTGCGCATGCGGCCGGACCGGATCATCATCGGCGAGGTGCGCGGCGAGGAAGCGTTCGACATGCTGCAGGCGATGAACACGGGCCACGAGGGGTCGATGGCGACGATTCACGCCAACACGCCGCGGGACGCGCTGTCGCGGCTGGAGTCGATGGTGGCGATGTGCAACATGAACCTGCCGGAGAAGTCGGTGCGGCAGCAGATCGCGTCGGCGGTGACGATCGTGGTGCAGGCGAGCCGGCAGAGCGACGGAACGCGCAAGGTGACGAGCATCGCGGAGATCACGGGGATGGAAGAGAACGTGATTTCGATGCAGGAGATCTTCACGTTCACGAAGAAGGGGATCGGACCGGACGGGAAGGTGATCGGGGTGTTCCAGCCGACGCGGATCCGGCCGCGGTTCCTGGAGCGGCTGCGGGTGGCGGGCATCGTCCTGCCGCCGAGCATGTTCGAGCGGGAAACGCAGGTGAATTGAGAGGAAAGGAGGGCCGAAGGGGATGATGCTGATTGTCGCACTTACATTCATTGGCGTGTTCGCGCTGGTGGCGCTGCCGCTGCTGAGCCGGGCGGCGGACACGTCGAAGCACGAGAAGCAGGTCAGGACCACGCTGGAGTCGGCCCTGTCGACGGAGAGCACGGAGGTGCGGGAGCAGATCATCAACCTGCGCAAGAGCGAGCTGCTGAGCAGCATTCCCTGGCTGAACCGCAGGCTGGTGAAGATGGAGGTGGGCCCCGCGGTGCAGAGGTTCATTGAGCAGGCGGGCCTGAAGTGGACGGCCGGGACGCTGCTGGCGGGGAGCTTCCTGCTGTTCACGGTCGCGACCTACGCGGTGTATATGCGCTTCAGAGCGATCCTGCCGGGACTGGGCGTGGGTCTGCTGCTGGGGCTGCTGCCGATCTTCTTTGTGTACCGCAAGCGGGCGCGACGGTTTGGAAAGTTCGAAGAGGGGCTGCCCGGGTCGCTGGACATGATGGTGTCGGCGCTGCGCGCGGGGCACAGCCTGGTGGCGGCGATGGGAGTGGTGGCGCGCGAGGCCGCGGACCCGATCGGGCCGGAGTTCCGGGTGTGCTTTGAGGAGCAGAACTTCGGCCTGGAGATGAAGGACGCCCTGGACAACCTGATCAAGCGGGTTCCGCTGCAGGACCTGCGCATCACGATCACGGCCATCATGATCCAGAAAGAGAGCGGAGGCAACCTGGCGGAGGTTCTGGACAAGACGGCGTACGCGATCCGGGAGCGGTTCCGGCTGCGCCGCGAGGTGAAGACGAAGACGGCGCAGGGACGGATGACGGGTTGGGTGTTGACGCTGCTGCCGATGGTGCTGGGAGTGGCGCTGTTCTTTATGGACCCGAAGATGATGAGCGTGCTGTGGACGAATCCATTCGGGGTCAAGATGCTGTGGGGCGCGGGGATCATGATGGTGATCGGCGCCCTGCTTATCAATCACATTGTGAACCTGGACGTATAAGGAGGCTGAGATGGAGACCGCGATTGTAACCTTTTTGTCCGTGTTCACGATGGTGCTGTGCGGGTCGCTCTTGGTGTTCCAGCGG
This sequence comes from Occallatibacter sp., assembly GCA_035508555.1. Taxonomy (GTDB): domain Bacteria; phylum Acidobacteriota; class Terriglobia; order Terriglobales; family Acidobacteriaceae; genus Telmatobacter. Next base: position 117,922 of record DATJMU010000190.1, read on the forward strand.
GGGTCGATGGCGAAGCGGGTGCAGGAAGTCATCAATCCGCGGCCGGCGCAGCGGTCGTTGAAAGAGGCGATGGAGACCTCGGGATTCAGCGTGGGCGGGATGATGCAGCGGCTGGAGCACGTGGTGCCGCGGAGCAAACAGGAGAGCTCGGTCACGGTCAAGCGGCTGGTGCAGGCCGGCTATCGCGACGAATCGGCGGTGAAGGTATTTTACGGATCGAAGGCGGTGACGGCGCTGCTGCTGTGCGCGGTGGTGCTGCTGACGGGTCTGGGCAAGATCAATGCGTTTTTCTATCTGATGGCGCTGGGTATCGGCTACCTGGGGCCGGACTTCTGGGTGGGTCAGATGATCAAGCGGAGGCTGACGCGTCTGCGCAAGGGGCTTCCGGACGTACTGGACCTGATGATCATCTGCATCGAGGCAGGATTGAGCCTGGACCAGGCGACGGCGCGGACGGCCGCAGAGCTGCATATCGCGCTGCCCGACCTGTGCGATGAGCTGGGCGTGGTGGTGCTGGAACAGCGGGCGGGGCGGCCGCGCGCGGAAGCGTGGAAGAACCTGGCGGAACGGACGGGCGAGGAGACCATCGGAGCGATGGTGGCGATGCTGGTGCAGGCGGAACAGTTCGGAACCAGCATAGCGCGGTCGATGCGCGTGCACTCGGATACGCTGCGGACCAAGCGCATTCAGGAGATCGAGGAGAAGGCGGCGAAGCTTTCGATCAAGCTGCTGTTCCCTCTTGTGCTTTTCATATTCCCGGCCATGTTCGTGGTGGTGCTGGGACCGGCGATGATCACGATGAGCGAATCATTCAAGACGATGTTTAGCCATTGAGGAAAGGAGGATGCGACATGGATAGCACGATGATTGTTCAGATCGTCTCGGGCGTGTTGTTCGTGGCCGTGCTGGCGGTACTGATCCAGCGCCGCCGCAAGCATGCTCGCTAGTCAAGGGCACGTATAGATTCCGGCGGCGCTGCGGGCAAGGCAGCAGGCCGCCGGCGGGCTCCGACAGTGGAGCGCAGCATGAAGGTTGAACCGAAAGGAAGGAAACATGGGCAGCACAACGGTAATTCAGATTGTGGCGGGCGTGCTTTTTGTCATTGTTCTGGCAGTTCTGATCCAGCGGCGCCGCACGCGTGCGAAGTAAGTCTGCAGGACTGAGGGACGGGAAAGCTCACGAGCCCCGAGGGCCCACGCAAGCCTTCGGGGCTGGAGGATCTATGGAGTTGCGGAAACACTGTGCGTATAACCAGACTCGGGAGTGTTTTCTTGGCCTGGAAGTGGCGGCCGCCGATCTGCCATACGCCAACCTGAAAGGGTTGATGGCGACGCTGTCGCTGAAGTCGGGAGAAGGGCTGTGGATGTCACCATTCCGCGGCATCCCGACGACGGGACTTTGCGCGCCGATCGATCTGATCTACCTCGACGAGGACAATCGCGTGGTGGATACGGTGGAGTCGTTTCCCACCTTTCAGGCCAGTTCCGCAGCGCCGCGGGCGTCGAGTGTTCTAGCGCTCCCTTCGCATTCGATCTATTCGTCGCAGACGCAGCCCGGGGACCAGATGGTGCTGTGCATCGCCGAAGAGATGACGGTGCACCTGGAGCGGCTATCGAAGTTGAATAAGAAGGGCGGAGCGGAGGCGAGGACCACGGCGCGGGAGGCGCCGGTGCGGAGCGGGAAGCCGGCGGCGCCGCAAAACGGGAGCCGTTCGCAAGAGGGCAGCCGCGCGATGGAGCCGGTCCTGGTGCTGCCAGCGGGGCGCGGTTCGACGCCGGCCGAGCCGGGCGGGGAAGACAAGACGGAGACCAACGGGGACGGGCCCCGGAAAGAGGAAGGAAAGGCGGCGAAGCCGTGGCGGGGCAGGTGGTGGATGCCGGATCCGCGCCGGTCGCCGCGGTTCCCGGCTCCGGAGCTGTCGGCTTATTACTGGGACGGCGCGCGGCCGGAGCCGCGCGCGGTACGCGACATCAGCGCGAGCGGGATGTACCTGGTCACCGAGGAGCGCTGGTATCCGGGGACGATGGTGATGATCACGCTGAACCGGACCGATGTTGAGGAAGGCGCTCCGGACCGTTCGATCATGGTGCAGTCGCAGGCGGTGCGGTGGGACGACGACGGGGTGGGACTGCAGTTTGTCCTGATCGATCCCGCGGAGGCACGCAAACACGGCATACCGCACATGAAGGGGGCCGGTAAAGAGGATTTGGAACGATTCCTGGAGCGCTTGCGCAAGGCAGGAAAACAGGGGCGCTCCGGAGGAGGAGCGCCGAAGGAGAGCAGGCCATGAAGTTGCCGAGTGTATTTGGAGGGGGCCGGAGCAGGACCACCGGGGCGCGATGGCGGGCCCGGATCGGGGCCGACGAAGAGGGCCAGGCGCTGGCCGAGCTCGCCGCCGCGGTTGCGGTATTCATGCTTATTTTTACGGGCATCGTGACCTTCGCGATTGCCTACAGCAACAAGATCACGCTTACGCAGGCAGTGGGCGCCGGCGGGGAGTATCTGCAGGATCTGCGGACGAGCACCACCGATCCCTGCGCGGACACGCTGAGCGCGATCGAGCAGGCGGCGCCGACCCTCACCGGGTCGAAGATCAGCCTGACCCTGACAATGGATGGAGTAAGCGTATCGGGCTCTTCGTGTCCTGGGGACGAGTCGGACCTGGTGCAGGGCGAACCCATCACGGTAGAAGCGACGTATCCGTGCAATCTCATGATCGTCGATGCGTTTAAAGGATCCAGTTTCAGCTCCGCCTGCCAGTTGTCCGCACAGGTGACGGAGTACGAGTATTGAGTGCGGAATAGTGAGGAGAGAACATGAGAGAGGGACTCATCTCGATTATCAGAAATGCGTTGAAGGACAGCGGCGGCCAAGCCGCGGTCTGGTTGGTAGGCGCGGTCTTCGCGGCTGTTGGCCTTGGCGGTTTAACCACCGATCTGGGAAAAGCCTATGTAGTCCGCACGCAGCTTCAGAACAACGTGAACGCCGCTGCGCTGGCCGCAGCGGGAGAGGTATACAACTCGTCGAGCACGGATAACGCCTCAACCATCGCCAGCCAATACTCCGGCAATGCGAGCGGCGATCAAAACTACAACTCGTATGTCGGCAAGGTCACTACTACGGTGACGGCAGTATGTCTCAATATGTTGATGCCTTCGGGAAGCTCTTGCGGGGCCAGTTCGCCCGCAAACGCCGTGAAAGTGAAACAAACAGCGAGCGTGCCCACCATTTTCATGAAGTTGTTCGGGATCTCCGCGCTGCCGGTTGCGGCGCAGGCCACTGCTTCGATGCAGGGTATGGCGGAGCCCTGGAATGTCGTAGTCGTCGTGGACTCGACCGGATCGATGGCCACGACCGATTCCAACTGCGGGGGGAAGACCGAGTTCCAGTGCGCATTGAGCGGGGTGCAAAGCCTGCTTGAGGCAACGAATCCCTGCCCGGCCGGAGTATCGAGCTGCAGCGGCAGCAATGCGAGAATCAGGTTCAGCCTGTTCACTTTTCCCAACATACTCACAGCGGTGAACGGAGCGAATCCAACAGTAAGCGGAACGAGCTTCAATTCGCTGAGCAACGACATCGACTGCGGCGGAGTTCCGGGAACTTACAGCAACTACAAGCGGCAGCCGCTGGCGGCTCCCTACACGCTTCCCAAGCCCGGGGCGACATTGCCTGTGGATTCATCCGGGCGCACCTACATGACCTATACGCAAACGAGCACTGGGAGCACATGGACGGCGACTTACCAGATCACGCCGTTCCTGAGCGACTATTACAACTCCGCGAATTCAAGCGACGGCTATCTGAATCCCAACTCCGACCTGGTGAAAGCGGTGGGATACGGATCGACCAAGGGCTGCCTGACGTACACCTTCGGCATCGACGGCTCGAGCGGGCAAGGGAGCAACTTTGGCAACACCTACTTTGCGAGCGTGCTTTATGCGGCGCAATCGGCTCTGACCGCCGAGCAGCAGGCAAATCCAGGATCGCAGAACGCGATCATCTTCCTCAGCGACGGCCAGGCGAACAACAGCTACTACTCGGATAACAAAAGCGCCTATGGGACGGTCACTTCGTCGAACCAATACAACGAAGCGTACGAGTTTCCATCGGGTCCAAGTCCCAGCGAGGTGGGGCCGACCTCGACCTCTTACCCCGTGCCCGCCTATCTGACGCCCGCGACCACGAGTTCATCGGTTGGCTACTACCAGCTTGGCGCCAACGGCAAGGGGGTTTATCCGGACTGGTACGACCAGTGCCAGCAGGCGGTCGAAGCAGCGCGGTACGCGGTGAATCAAGGGACCCGCGTGTACGCGGTGGCCTACGGATCGGAGTCGTCGGGCTGCTCGGATGGATGGAACATAGGCGCTACGGACCAAACGATGGCGCCGAAGGACTCGTACAGCCAGGGCTTCAATCAGCCCTACTCGTCGGTCTCGCAGATTCTGCCTTGCACCACGATGGAGGACATTGCCTCGGAGTGGTCATATTTCTACTCTGACAACCAGCAGACCGGCAACGTAAACCTGGGCTGCACGGATGAAAACCACACAACTGTGTCGCTGCAGGATATATTCCAGGCAATCAGCGCAACCTTCACCACTCCGCGGCTGTTGCCCAACAACGCTACATAGGAAATAGATAGAACCTTATAGCTCCACCCGCATCCCGGCAGGATCCTCCCTCTTCAGCCTGCCGGGGTGAGGAATTTACTGAAAGTCTTCGGGAATGATCAGCAGGACCTCAACTCTGACGACCTGGCCATTCTCCGAGGCCGGCCTGAACTGCCACTGAGCGAGGGAGTTGAGGACGAACTGGGCCTGGGGGAAGTTGGGGGGGAACGCGACGCTGAGGGATTCGAAGCGGCCGGCGCGATTGACAAAGCCATGGATGAGCAGGGCGTCAGCATCGATGGAACCGGGCGCGAGATTGGGGCGCACGATGTTGTAGGGCCAGGGGGCCTGAAGGCGGTTGATTTCGCCGGCGGCCGCGGCGCTGGCATCGGGCGGAAGCGAGTATTGCAGGATCCAACTGCGGGCAAGGCCGACGTGGAGATAGACGGTATAGGCGACGCGACCACCCCAGGCATTGACGATCTCAGGGAACTCATCGACGAGGGAGTCGCCGATGATGACCGAGCCGAACTGGCCATCTCTTGGGAGCGTGATGTGGTCGACGGTGGGCAGTTCGCCTGTGCCGGCGCCGTTGGCCGAGCCCACCGCCATGCCGGACGAAGCACCGTTCGGCGTACCCGCGGCCCCGGAAGCGGACTGAACGCCGGACGGAGTTCCGGGCGCGAGGCCGGGGCCGACGCCGCCGGCGGTGCTGGAAGGATTGCCGCGTCCCGAGCGCGACAGATCCTGAGTTTGACCAGGCACCGCCGGCCCGGGGACAGCTTTGAGGTCCGTTTCATTCACGGGCGGCAGGGTGACGACTCCGTTGGGCATGGTGAGGTCGGAGAGCGAGATCACGGTGGCGGGCGAGGGTTTCGCGGCGTTCTGGACGGCGGTGGCTGGAGCCGTCTGCGCCTGCTTAGGGGCCTGGACAACCACCGGTGAGGTGGTGCTGGAAAAGACCTTGAGTTTCTGAGACGGGAGCTGGGAGGACGCCAGCTCGAGGTCGGCCTGGTTCACTTCTTCGTTCGGCGGCTGCAGGGAAGGCGTAACGGCAGCGGCAGTGGGCTGGACCGGCAGCGGAGCCACGATGGTCTTGACGGGAATCCTTGTGGGTGTCCAGATCACGACGGCGGGGACGGGGACCAGGTGTTTGAGGACGAGGTGGGAACGCAGATCCTCCTGGATCAGGGTCTGCGGACCGCGGGCCATTTTTACCGTATCGCGCAGGATGGGGGGATGAAGCGCGGGCCTGCCGCCAGGGGCGTGGCTGCGGGCGGCGGGCAGCGGGCCGGGATAGTAGACGCTGCTTCCGGCCGCCTGGCGGGCCTGATGGCTGGGCGACTGCAGATCGAGATGGCGGATGAGGTAGTGCCGGGCCGAGATCGGGGTAACGACGACGGGGGGATACATGAGTCCGAGCCAGATAAGGGCCGATGCTCCGGCGTGAAAGAAGAAAGAGACCAGGAAAGAGGACGCGCCGCGGCCGTTGTCGCTCTGGACAGAGAAGAGCGTGATCGTTCCGGGAGCCCTCATGTACCGGTATATTCCCTCTACTGTCGCGTTGCGCGTGGATAGCCAAGCAGAACCAGGAAAGCCCCGCCGGGCTACGAGTACAGGAGACCACGCTCTGCCCTGTTTCTTTTCATTCTAACTTTTTGAGATGGCATGGGGAGAGGCTGGACCTCATAGCAGTCTTGGTACATTCTAATGAATTCGCTGTTGTTCCTTCCATCAACATTGCAGACATCGGAATACACTGGTCCTACGTTTGAGCTGGGTTGATCCGTTCCGTCCGAATTCAGAAAACAGCGTGTGCGAGTGGGAATTACGGGGGCACGCGAACGGGCACTGTGGAGGAAGACGGGGTCAAGCCGGCCAGGCAAGGAGACCGTCCAGGCTAACGTATGAGTCGAAGGTTCCTAACGATCCTGCTGGTAGCATTCGTGATTGCGGGCGGGTGCGCCTACATGGTGTACCGGATAGTGGGCAACCGCCTGGGCTCGGCGAAGCCGGCGACGACGCGGATCGCGGCGGCGACGACGGACATCAAGCTGGGGCAGATCCTTACACCATCCGATGTGACCACAACCGAAATTGTGGGGCCGCTTCCGCAAGGGGCGATCCTGAACCCGAAGGATGCGATCGGACGCGGGGCGCTGTCGGAGATCTATCAGGGCGAGCCGATTCTGCAGAGCCGTCTGGCGGCGCCGGGATCGGGGGGAGGACTTGCGGCCACGATTCCGAAGGGAATGCGCGCCATCGCGGTGAGAGTGGACCAGGTGGTGGGCGTAGCGGGGTTCGTGACGCCGGGGATGCGGGTGGACGTGATCGCGTCGGGCACGCCGCCGGGCGTGAATGACACCAACGAAGGACTGGTCTCGCGCATCATCCTGCAGAACATCGAGGTGCTGTCGGCAGGAACGGATATTCAAAAAGACGCGAGCGGGAAGCCGCAGCAGGTGCAGGTGGTGAACCTGCTGGTGACTCCGGAAGAGGCGGAGACGTTGAGCCTGGCCAGTAACCAGCAGGTCCGCATTCAACTGGTGCTGCGCAATCCGCTGGACACAAAGGTCAACAAGGTTCCGGCCACGGCGATGAGCAATCTGTTTGGCGGGCCGGCGCCGGCGCCCGTGCACGCGGGGCGCCGTGAACGCAAAGCCGCGCCGCAGGCCTATTCGATCGAAGTGATCAACGGCTCCAAGGTGAGCCAGCAGCCGGTCGGCAACATCGGGGGCAAGCATTGAGGACCAAAAACATCGCTACTCGATATGGGATCGCGCCTGGCGCTCTGTGTTTGCTTCTTTGCGCCGGAGTTGTACAGCAGGCGCGCGCCGCAGAGCCGGGCGCACAACCCGGCACTCTGTTTCAGGACTCCACCAACGATCTCTATTTGACGGTGGGGAAGACCGTCCTGGTGGATTGCGCGCACCCGATTGCGCGCGTAGCCATGGGATTGGGCGACATTGCCGAAGCCACGGCGGTGAGTCCGACCGAGATCATGGTGGACGGCAAGACCCCCGGCGAGACCAGCCTGATCATCTGGGACACGCAGGGCGGGCGGCAGTTCTTTAACGTCACGGTGCGCCCATACTCGGCGATCACCTACGACAACCTGGAGGGCGTGCGGCGCGAACTGCACATGGAACTGCCGCAAGACGCGGTCCATGTGAGCATGGCGAATAATACGATCTTCCTGCGCGGGGCGGTGAAGGACCTTACGGATTCGGAACGGGCGGTGGAGATCGCCCGGACGGCGGGCAAGGTCGTCAACCTGCTGGATGTGGATGTGCCCAGTTCGAAGCCGCAGATCCTGCTCAAGGTGCGGTTTGACAGTGTCGACCGCACGCGCGCACGGCAGTTGGGCATCAATCTGTTCAATCTTGGGTTAGGCAACGCGGTTGGCGGCGTGAGCACGGGACAGTTCACCCCTCCGGTCATCTCGGGATGCACGGGCACGGGCGGCATCTGCAGCGGAGGGGCAGAGGCCACCTTCTCGAATGAGCTGAACTTCCTGGCTTTTTTCCCGGGGCTGGGCGCGGGCGCCGACATCCAGGCGCTGGAGACCAAGGGCGTGGTACAGACGCTCGCGGAGCCAAACCTGGTGACAGCCGACGGCCACCAGGCCAGCTTCCTGGCCGGGGGCGAGTTTCCCTACCCCGTGGTGCAGGGAACCTCCGGGGCCGAGAGCGTGACCATCCAATTTAAGGAATACGGAATCCGGTTGAACTTTATCCCGACGATCATGCCGGACGGTACCATCCGGCTGCAGGTAGCGCCGGAGGTGAGCGCGCTCGATTACACCAACGAGGTGCAGATCTCGGGCTTTACGGTGCCGGGCATCACCACCCGCAAGGTGAATACCGAAGTGAACCTGGCCAACGGCGAGAGCTTCATGATCGGCGGCCTTCTGGATAAGAGCATCACGCAGACCATCGACAAGATTCCGTTCCTGAGCAATATTCCGGTGCTGGGCAAGTTCTTCGAATCGATGTCGCGGACGAAGAACGACACGGAGCTGATTGTGGTGGTCACGCCGGAGATCGTGAAGCCGATCAAGGCGGGGGCGGCGCTGCCGGCGCTCAACGAGCCGGAGAAGTACATGCCGCCGAACTCGAACATCCCGATGCACACTCCGGACGCGAACTCTCAGGCCAATACGCCGGTAACGCCGGCCACGGTGCCCGTGGAGACGGTGATTCAGAGCATGAGACCGGAAAAGCCGCTCGAAATCGAAGGCGAGTCGGGGAACTTCGGAACGGGGTCGAGTACTACGGGGGCCAGCTCGGGCGGCGGGGGTGGCGGCACAGGCGCGAGCGCTGCTCCAGTGCCGCCGTCGCAATAGGGTCTTCGGCGGCCGCGGGCTGAGGAATTCAAGACAGCGCGGATGAGTGCGCAGGGCGAGCTCATGACGACCGGGAGAGGGCCTGATCCATTGGCGACGTCGCCGCCGAAATGGCTGGTGGCGACGAACCGCACGCGAGGCACCGTGCTTGCTACCCGCATGGAAGCGGCGAGGACAAGCAAGGAGCGGGGCAAAGGCCTGTTGGGCCGCGAAGGGTTGGGCGCAGGCGAGGGCTTGTGGATCGTTCCCTGCGAGTCCGTTCACACCTTCTTCATGCGGTTCGCCATCGACCTTGTCTATATCGACCGTAAAAACCGCGTCCGCAAGGTGAGGCACGCGGTAGGCCCCTGGCGGATGTCGGCTTGCCTGCTGGCGCATTCGGTGATCGAGCTGCCGGCGGGGACGGTTGCGGCGACAGGCACGGTGCGGGGCGACCTGCTGGAGTTCTCGCCGGCCAGTGAGAGCGATGCATTGTAGCCGGGATGAACGCCGCCAGGGCTGGTTCCGCGATCGGCGAATGGGCGGCGGAGTAGAGGCCAGTGCGGTCCGCCAGGATTCGGGAATCCTATTGGGCCAGTGGGCGGAGCGGAAGACGGCAGCGGCAAACGAGGCTGCGGAAAAACAGAAGATGCGAGGCGAACCGGGATCGGAGCATCCCGCAGGGGCGAAAGCCCGGCATTGATTTTGTTGCACTTGCGGCACGACTGAAGTCGTGCCCGGTTACAGAGCCATTGTGCGATACCTGCCAACAGCCGTAATAAACTTTGGTGTTATGTATACGCGCGCCTGTCCCGGCGCGAATCACTGTATACGGCGGTTTACACGCGGCGGGCGGAGCGGGGAGCGTGGTAGCCACAAGTTATTGATTTATAAGAGAGAATGATCTCTCGTGAGATTGGCACGCGTCTTGCTATATCCAGGGTGCCCCGCCCCAGGCCGGGTAAATCAACTCACGGAGAGAATCCAAATGAACAACCTGCTTCTGAACCTGTATGTGAAGATCCAGAACCTGATGAGCAGCGACGAAGGCCAGGATATGGTCGAGTACGCTCTTGTCCTTGCCCTGGTTGCCCTCGGCGCCACCGCTACGCTGAAGGCGCTGGCTACCGAGATCACGACCGTGTACACCACCATCACGACCGATCTGACCAACGCTGTCTAGGCTTGGGCTGGCGGAAGCTGAACGCCATTCCCTCCGTAGCTGTGCGGGAGAGATACACGGCGCCTGCGTTTGCGTGTACTCTCCCTTCCCATTCACCATTTGCCCCGGTTCGCCCTTTTCGGAGGGTGAGTTGTCCCAGGCCGGGTGGACCAATTCGCGGAGAGGACCCCAATGAACAACCTGTTGCTGAAGCTCTATGTAAAGATGCAGAACCTGATGAGCAGCGAAGAAGGCCAAGATATGGTCGAATACGCGCTCGTTCTTGCCCTGGTTGCTCTCGGCGCCACCGCCACCCTGAAGGCGCTGGCTACAGAGATCACGACTGTGTACACCACCATCACCACGGATCTGACCAACGCCGTCTAGGCTCGGCAGGCGGGATTGGAACGCCATCTCATCCGTAGTTGTGCGGGAGAGATACTCGCGGTTGTGAGTTGCGGGTACTCTCTCGTCCCCATTCACCGTTCACCCCGGTATCCCTATGCGGAAGACGCCGCAGCTCCTCCTCGCGTGCGAGATTCGGTTTCCGCCCGCGACGGACATTCCCCAACGGCACCCGGGCTTTCAGGCATGAGACATCGTTCAACCGACGGAGTGAACGGAGATGAACGAGTTGCTACGTACACTGCACTTGAAGCTGGGCCAGTTAGCCAGCAGCGACGAGGGCCAGGACCTTGTGGAGTACGGTCTTGTCCTCGCACTTGTGGCGCTTGGCTCAATCGCGGTTTTTCAGTCGTACGCCAACGGAATCGCCAACGCGTACGTTTACATTACCGCGCAGTTCACCGCAGCGGTCAGCTAGGGCAGAACCAGGCTTATTGAGTCCGATTCAGCAAAGGCCGAAGCCGCCCCTCTTTGGGGGCAGAGTCGGCCGGAATGTTCGTCTTCGGGATGCACTAACCCTGGTTTTGCCCTGGTTGCTTCCACCTGATCCAAGGAGCGGGCAACCGGCCTCGCACGCACCGCTTGGAGTGCTTGCCATTGACGGCCGGAGGACGATAAGGACCCGAGATCCGATGCTCCCGCGCCCGACGACCGAAGACAGATCACAGTTCCCACCGATCTGCGGACAAGCTTGCACAATTTGCGCGATGAGCATCTCCTGCTTCGGCTGCAGTCGCCGACGGCGATGCTGCCGGCGCTTCCTCAGTGCGGAGCTCCCAGGATGAACACCATGCGATTTCTGCGCGCCGGGCTGGTTCTGTTGTTTATCGGGCTGGCCGCCCTGTGGAGCACCGACATCCGCCGCAGTCCCCTGATGAAGACAGGAATGCTGGACTTTGGCGAGATCTACTATGGCGCGCGCTGTGCACTGCATCATGAGGACGCCTACGACCCCAGCACCGTCCTTCAAGAGTTCAAGGCCGCCGGGGGCCAATTCCCGGCGGATCCTGTCGAAGCGAAAAAGGAACCTGTGATCATCACGGTGGGCGTAAACCTGCCGACGGCATTGTTCCTGACCTCGCCGCTGGCGCGATTGCCGTGGCCCCTCGCGCAGACTGTCTGGATGGTATTGACTTCGCTGGCCCTGGCGCTGGGGGGGTTCCTGATGTGGGATCTGGGAGGGGAGTCATCGTCGACGGTGGCCGGCTGGCTGGCTTGCTTCATGCTGTTGAACTGCGCGTATATTTTCGATGTCGGAAATATAGCCGGATTGACGGCAGGACTGACTCTGATCGCGGCGTGGTGTTTCCTCCGGGACCGCTATGCGCTGTGCGGGGTGGTTTTGCTCGCGCTTGGTCTTGTCCTCAAACCGCATGACGCCGGCTTTGTATGGCTTTGCTTTCTGCTGGCGGGCGGCGCCATGCGCAAGCGGGCGCTTCAGGCGTGCGGCGCGGCCGGATTGCTGGCGCTGGCCTCTGTTCTCTGGATCTCGGTCTCTTCACCCCACTGGATGCAGGAGCTGCACAGGAACCTGGCCGAGGTTTCGGTTCGCGGAGGCACGTCGGACCCCAGCCTATCCGGAATCACAGGCAGGGGGATTGGGTCGATCATCGATCTACAGTCTGGATTCAGTCTTCTCTGGAACAACCCGCATTTCTATTTCCCGGCGGGCTACCTGCTTGGGGGCGGGGTGCTCCTGGTATGGGCCGTGGTTGTCTTGCGCGGACGGTCTTCCGAGCGCAAGGTCAAGCTCGCGCTTGCCGCGGTGTCGATCCTGCTGCTTTTGCCGATCTACCATCGTCCTTACGATGCGAAGCTGATCATGCTGGCGATTCCCGCGTGCGCGATGGTCTGGGCTGAAGGCGGCCGGCGGCGCTGGACGATGCTGGCGATGACGTGGGCGGCGGTGCTGGCGACCAGCGATATTCCGCGAGCGCTGATATTGATGTGGGCGCAGTCGCTGTACCCTTCATCCGGGGAGATGCCCAGTGTGCAGGCGGGGGCGATCATAACCGCCGTTGGTCCTGCGGTTCTTTTTTGTGCGGGCTGCTACTACCTCTGGTTGATGATCGGCGCGAACAGGGAGCCGGACAGCTTGCCGGGTCGCGAGACCGGCAGTTCGCAGCGTAAGACGGCGGCGCCTGCGATGGCGTAGCGGTCCCTCCCCGGGGTCGCCTCCGGGAGCAAGCGCGATGGCGATGCGGCCGCATCGATTCAGCTCGCACCGTCTTTCGTCATTGCGGCTAACGAGCGCCGCGGCCGATGCGTCCATCTGCCGGAGCACCGAGCGCAGTGGATTCCAGAAAGAGACCCAGCGGCGGGAATGGCGCTACACTTGCGCGGAGGCGGGACCTGGATGGAGACTGCTTCGATTCCCTTTCCGCGCGCTGACTGCGCCGCAGGCTATGCGGCACGGGGGATTCTCGGTTTTGGGATCGTGCTCCTGCTGGTGGGCGCGGCGTTTGCGGCCGGGCCGCCGGGAACCGCACACGCGCCGGTGATCATTACAGTGGTGGACGAGAACGGTGTGGCCGTGGCCGACGCACAGGTGACCATCACCGAACCGGGGAGCGCCGCGATCCATCTCTGGACCGACTACGCCGGCCACTGTCAATTCATTCCGCCGGGCGATGCGCCTTACGCAATCCAGGTACAGAAACCGGGGTTTTATCAGAGCGCCGAGCAGGATATCGAAGTGAGCCGGAGCCAGGTGAATCTTGCGCTCGCGCACGAGCAGATGGTGAAGGAACAGGTGAGCGTCACGGCATCGCTTCCGGGGATCGACACCGAACAGGTTGCGGACGCGAGCGTCATGAACACGCCGGAGATCGTCAATATCCCGTACCAGACCTCGCGCGACATTCGCTACCTGCTGCCGTTCAATCCGGGTATTGTGCAGGACGCTACCGAGCAGGTGCACGTGGCGGGATCGCAGACATGGCAGACGCTCGATCTGCTCGACGGGTTCGACATCCGCTCGCCGGCCGAGGGAACACTCGATCTGCGGGTGAGCGCGGATGCGGTCCGCTCGATCGACGCGGAGTCGACCCGCTACCCGGTTCAGTTTGGCGGCACCACCGGAGGGGTGATCGCCTTCTACACGGGGATGGGGGACAACAAGTTCCGCTTCAATGCGACGAACTTCATCCCGTCGTTTCGCGACCTGAACGGGATCCGGTTCGACAAGTTCGTGCCGCGATTCACCTTTTCCGGTCCGCTGGTGCGCAACCGCGCATGGTTCTACGACGGGCTGGAGACGGAGTACGACAATATTTATATCAGCGAACTGCCCGCCAACGCCGACACCGATCCACTGATCCGGGGCAGCAATCTGATCAAGGTGCAGGCGAACCTGACGCCGGCCAATATTCTCACGGCGGGGCTGCTCGTCAACGACTATCACTCGCCGTACGACGGCATCTCGTCGCTGGTTCCCCGCGCGAGCACGACCAACCGCGACATGCTTGCATGGCTTCCGTATCTGCGCGAGCAGCACAGCTTCAAGGATGGCGCGCTGCTCGATGCGGGCGTCGCGGACATGCGTTTTCGCGACGGCTACGAGCCGCACGGAGACACTCCCTACGAGATCACGCCGGAACTGTCGGAGGGAAGCTACTTCGAAGACAAGACGGGGCGCTCCCAACGCACGGAGGCAACGGCGACTCTCTATTTGCCGCCGCGCCACTGGGCGGGGACGCACGATTTGCGGGCCGGGATCGACCTCGACCATGTTGGCTACAACGAGAATGTGCTGCGCGCGCCGGTGAGCTATCTGCGCGAGGACGGCACACTGGCGCGCCAGAGCGTCTTTGCGCCGGCGCTTCCCTTCTCTCTGCACAACGCGGAGGCGGGAGGCTACGTTCAGGACCGGTGGCAGACGAAGGCGGGGTTGCTAGTGGAACCGGGGCTGCGCTTCGACTGGGATGAGATCGTGCGGCGTCCGGAGTTCTCTCCGCGCGTGGCCGCGGTTTATTCGCCGCCGGGCCATGAGGGATCGACCAAGCTTTCGGCCGGTGTGGGGCTCTACTACGACCACACGCAGCTCGAGTACCTGACGCGCGCATTGGCAGGCGTCCGCTACGACACGTACTACGAGGCCGATGGCGCGACTCCCGCCGGGCCCGCGCAGGAGACGGATTTCGTGGCCAACGACGCCACACTTCATGAACCGCGCGCGGTCAACTGGAGCCTGGCGGCGGAACAAAAGCTTCCGGGGGCGATCTACGCAGGCGTCAGCTTTATGCAAAAGCGGACCAGCGATCTGTTTAGCTACGTGAATGCGGGCCCTGCAACACTGGCAGGAACCTATGCGCTGACCAATGCGCGCGAGGATCATTACGACTCGATTGAGATCCAGGCACGGCGATTGTTTGCGAACGGATACACACTGTTTGGCGCGTATACGCATTCCTCGGCGCGGACCAATGCCGCGCTCGACTATCTGCCGACGCCGTCGCCGCTGGGTGCGCAGCAGAGCGGGCCCTTGGCGTGGGAGACGCCCAACCGGGTTCTGAGCTGGGGCTGGCTGCCGCTGCTGTTACCCAGGCTGCGCCGCCACTGGGACGTTGTTTATACCTTGGATTGGCACAACGGCTTTCCTTATACGCCGGTGGACGCGACCGACGATGTGGTGGGAGCGGCGGGCTCGCGGCGGTTCCCGAATTTTGTCGATTTCAGCCCGGGCCTTGAGTGGCGTTTTCACTTCCGCGGCCAGTACTGGGGCCTGCGCGGCGTGATGGAAAACGCCACGGACAGCAATAATCCCGCGGTGGTGAACAGCGACGTCGATTCGCCCGCGTTCGGAAGCTTCAGCGAGTTCCAGGGCCGCGCCTTTACCGCGCGGATTCGGTTGATTGGCGCGAAGTAGTGGCGGGGTTACTGCGGGACGGGTCTTGCGGTTTTCGCAGCGCGGCCTCGGCGCGGGCAAGGTCTTCCTCGGTATCGACGCCGATGGTGTCGGCAGGCGCCTCGGCGACGTAGAGGGCGATGCCGTTTTCGAGGAGGCGCAGTTGCTCGAGACGCTCGAGACGTTCGAGGGGCGAAGGTGGGAGTGCGGCGAATCTTTGCAGCGCGGCCTTGCGGTAGGCGTAGATGCCCAGATGCTTGCGGTAGCCGGTAAAGCCGGTCGCGTCGCGATCGCAGGGAATGGTGGCGCGGGAAAAATAGAGGGCCCGGCCGTCGAGCGCGGTGACAACTTTGACCGCATTCGGATTCTCGAACTCCTCGGGGGGGCAGGGGACGGCGAGCGTGGCGACTTCGACATCGGCCCGCGCGAAGAGCGCAAGGAGGGGGCGAAAGAAATCGGGAGTAAGGGTGGGCTCGTCGCCTTGAATGTTGACGTAGACATCCGCGTCGATGTGCCGCGCCGCTTCGCGCACGCGGTCCGAGCCGCTGGGACAATCGGGCGAGGTCATGACCACGGGAATGTTGCGCTCAGTGCATGACGCGGCGACTTCATCCGAGTCGGTGGCGACCACGACGGGGTCCATCAGGCCGCTGTGCGCGGCCGCCCGCCATACCCACTCGACCATGGGCCGGCCGGCGATGGGCCGCAGCACCTTGCGGCTGAGGCGCGTGGAGTTGAGCCGCGCGGGAATCACGCCGGCAATCCTGGAGGGGATCATTCTGTTGAGTGTACACGCCGGCGGCGATGTTCTCTCAGGCATCCCATGGACGGTCGACCGAGGCGCCAGAAGGGACGCGCCGCGCGGTTTGACCTGCGATTCGGCTGCCCGTATCATCAGATAGGTTGCGGCCGCAACCTTCTGCTCCGGCGGAGTAGCTCAGATGGTTAGAGCGTGGGATTCATAACCCCAAGGTCGGCAGTTCGATCCTGCCCTCCGCCACCAAATGCCTTTGGAGAGCTTGCCGACGGCGGGCACCTCGCTTTGGGGTGGGCTGATTACCGTTACTTGTCAATATGCCACGACGGGCTCGTTGCAGTGGGCGCGATCTCGACGGCGCGGGCGTAATGCGCTGCGGCTTGCTCGAAGTTGCCGGAGTTTTCCTCGATGTCGCCCAGCAATAGCTTAGCCGGGGCCGACTGCCCGGCGCCGGACATGTTCACAATGAGGGCGCGGGCCGCGGCTATCTTACCGGAGTCTTTCAGGGCCTGCGCCTGGTAAAGCACAAGGTCGGTGTCGTCCGGATCCAGCCGGGAGGCGATCGCGAATGCTTCCGCCGCGCGCTCGGGGTTGTGCGCCTCCATCCATAGCTGGCCCAGCGACTGCTGCGTGGCCGCGTTGTTGGGGTTGAGGCGCGCGGCGATCTGAAACTGGCTGAGCGCCTGCTGGTTGCGATGCGCAGCGGGCAGAATCTAAAGGCAGGGCGATCGCGGGAAGGCGGCCAGGCGTCACGGGAAGCCGAATGTAGCCGATTGCAATCGGCCAATGAGGCCTCGCTGAGTTCGCGCACCGGTGAAGGGAGCGAAGCGGGGGGGAATCTCTAATGGATGGCGCGGCGGAGGGACGGCCTGAAAGGCCACGCCGCAAAGTTTGCTTTTGCGTCTCCAATCGAGGGAGAAACGTCAAGAAACTGAGGGAGATCGATGGCCATCAGTGTCCGTGAGATTGCGAAGCTAGCCGGGGTGTCGAGCGCGACGGTTTCGCGGGTCATCAATGGCTCTTCCCTGGTGACCGAGGAGACGACCCTTCGCATTCAGAGGGTCATCCAGGACCTGAACTTCGTACCCAACCGGAGCGCAATCCATCTCAAGAACGGAAAGAGCCAGATCTATGGCATCGTCATCCCGGATCTCACGAATCCATTCTTCACCGAGACCGTGAAGATCTTCGAGGAGCTGCTGTTCGAGAACGAGATGGAACTGCTGGTGGCGAACACCGATTTCCACTCGACGCGCACGCAGCGCTCGGTGCACAGGATGCTGCTGCGGCGGGTGGACGGGGTGGCGATTCTCACCTCGGAGTTCGAAGCCGCACCGCTGGAGTCGCTGGTTCAGAACCGCATCCCCGTAGTGACCACCGACCACTATCGTACCGGGCCGGGAATCAGCGACATCGTGGTTGACTTCGCGGGCGGGATGGCGCAGCTTGTGGCTCACCTCAAGAGCCTTGGGCACCGCAAGCTGGGATTTGTCGGAGGCGCGGATGGTCCCATCACTTCGCGGGTGCGGCGGGAGTCATTTCTGCACGCGGTGGTCAAGCAGGGGCTGTCGTCGCGGGAGGGCTGGATGGTGCCGGGAGACTTCAAGATCGAGGGAGGGGCGGCGGCGACGGCCAGGATCCTCTCCCAGCCGGAGATCCCGACGGCGGTGATGACCGCCAACGACCTGACCGCCATTGGGGCCCTGCGGGCAGCCCACGAGAAGGGCCTGCGCGTTCCCGCCGATATCTCCATTGCCGGATTCGACGATATCGCCATGAGCGACATCGTGCATCCGCCCTTCCATGAGAAGCCCTCGCTGTGTCAAGCGTCTTGGTCGACTTTGACAGCGTCGAAATAATGGTTTTCGCCTTCATCCTCATATTCACTGGTAACGGAGAGACCTACTGCCGAGAGCTGTCTCTGGTACTCCTCCGCCCCTAGCGAGAGCGATTGCATTCCTGTCATTCCATCGTTCCAAACGTGAGGTTTGGCGGTTGAGGTGAATAGCAGACGGCCACCGGGTACGAGGGCATCAGCAAATCTTTGGATCAGGTGATGCTGTTCTTCAGCTTTGAGAAGGAACATCAACCCCCATGCCAATACCGCATCGAAGGTTCGATTAAAAAATCTCGTCTCCAGGACGGATTCGCAAACAATGGGTGTGCCGGCCAGGTTCTGTCGAAATGCTGCGACAAACGACGGCGCTGCATCCACCCCGAAGACTTGAAGTCCTTCTTCAACCAGCACGACTGTGATGGGGAAGCCGGGCCCGCAACCGAGATCGATGACGCTGCCACCTGGCGGCAGTGTTTTCGCCCACCTCCGCACTTCCTTCACGCCAATCGCATTCGATCGATTGGTACGACCACCGTTGCCACGCCGCGCGAGCCATTCCGCAGAAATCGATTCGTATCCATTGGATTGATCCATCATCAACTCACAGTATCAAAACTGGGCTCGCCGCGACATCATTTCATCGCTCGCCGAGCCGCTGTCGCTCCCCCATCCATTCCGCACTCAGAACCTAGCCCTGACGTGGGAGAGCTGTACTGATGTCAATTATTTCTTTTTGCTGGCAAGAAGATCTCCGTGTGTTGCGCTGGTTCTGTCAAGGGCGCAGTTCTTCATGCGGCGCAGCGAACCCTTGACGGGTTCTGCGCAACACGCTACACAACATCGACCAGCAAAAAAAGAAACCCCTTCTGCAGCTCCGTTCCATTGTCGGATAGCTATTCGCCAGCCAGCCTTCCATCCGCACTCAGATATGGACCCATATATGGTCCGGTGCACTTTGACATACTGGCGAGTGCTGCTACCTTGACTACGGTTTAACAGAGGCAGAACAGCATTCTCTGAAACCCAGGGCGCCGCCCGCAGTCACTCATATCCGGCTTCGAGAACCCGCTAGAATGCGGAACCTATCAAGCCGAAGCCATCTGCTCAATGTGCTGTTTGCTCTTACTGTTTCTTAGGGGCTCGTACACTTCTCCAGTAACCCAGAGGTGATGAAGAAGAACTGACAATTAGCGAGCCACGGCCACAACGGCGCGATTCTTCGCTCCTCGGCCGCCACGAGCAATCAGGCTTTCTCCCCAACGACGCAAATCCGTATCGGGCCCAAACGGCCCCAGAATGTACTGTGCAGCAGTCACTAAGTATCGACGCATGAAACCATCGCCTTCTTTACTGATCCCCAGTTGCGGATTGCTCTCGCCTGACTGATAACGCCGAGGCCGCAAGCCAAGATATGCGCCGGCATCTCGACTTCGCACAAAACGCACACTGTTCCCAAGGGTCAAAATGAACCCAAGTGCCGTCACCGCGCCAACGCCGCGAATCTGTTGGAGCGTTTGCGTTGCTGGATATTTCGTTGCTGCAATGTTAGCGATTTTCCGGTTGTAGCGTTTGATCAGGTTCGTGATGCTCTGGATCTGTTCGAGGAGCGGATCGACCGCCAGGCGCAGCTCCGCAGGGGTCGCTTGACGGGCATAACCAGCAAAGCTGGTCGTGGAGCAGACCGGCAACCTGGCTCCGGTAGATTTCACCATTCCACGCACACAGTTCACGAGCTTGGCGCGGGTTCGCACCATCAAGTCTCTCGCGCGCAGTATAGCGAGCGTATTTTGGTCCTCTTCGCTTCGATGTTGTACAGGAGCTAGTAACTGCGGATCGACTCTCACTAAGCGCGCTAACGCACAGGCATCG
>DATJMU010000191.1:0-3421 GCA_035508555.1 Occallatibacter sp.
GTGGAAGACGGCGGCGAGCGCGGCTGTGGCGACGCGGTCCTCAGCGGCGTACTGGACGCCACGGGCCATTACCGTGGCGCCATGCAGATCGCCGTGCATGGGGAGCACAAGGAGGTAACCGAGCGAGACGAGGAAGTAGACCACCAGCACGAAGCCCGTGCCGAGAATGAGCGAGAGGGGGATGTTGCGGCGTGGGTTGCGGACCTCGCCGGCCGTAAAGGTAATGTTGTTCCAGGCATCGGCGGAGAAGAGCGAGCCGACCTGGACCACAGCGAGGATCACGGCGACGTTGACGAGCGCGATGGGCCCGCCCATGCCGACTTGCACGGGATGCAGGGAGTGCCAGCCGGCGTTACGCCAGAATTCGCTCCAGCCGGGGCCAAAGTTCGCTTGCCAGGCTTCGGCGGTGCGGCCAATGGTGAAGGCAACGAGGATGAGAGCAGCGAGCGACAGCGCCTTGGCGGATGTGAAGACGTTCTGAATGAGCGCGCCGAGGCGGAGGCCGAAGATGTTGGCGACGGCAAGGAAGATGACGACGGCGATCCCGGCCAGATTGGCGGTGTTGAGGCCGATCTCCATATTGCCAAGCTCCATGGGGCCGACGCGCCAGGCGGGCACGTGGGCGATGTGCCAGAGCCAGTGCGTGGTGGAGACCGAGGGGAAGAAGACGCCGAGGAATTTACCGAAGGCGACGCAGACGGCGGCGATGGTGCCGGTCTGGATGACGAGAAAGAGGGTCCAGCCGAAGAGGAAACCCCAGAGCGGCCCGAGCGCCTCGCGGAGGTAGACATACTGGCCGCCGGCTTTCGGCATCATGGCGGCGAGTTCACCGTAGCTGAGCGCGCCGATGGTGGTCATGATGGCGGTGACGATCCACGCGCCAAGATAAAGGGCGGGGGAGTTGGTGCCGCGGGCAATGTCGGCATCGACGATGAAGATACCCGATCCAATCATCGAGCCGATGACAATGGCCGTGGAGCTGAACAGGCCGAGGGTCTGCACCATCCGGGGCGGTTCGGATGAGGGCGTGGATGCCAGATTGAGAGCGCGGTCCGGGGTTTGCACCTGTGAAATTTCTATCTGATTTCGCCGGGATTGTCTTTATCTTTCTGAAACAACCGTGTGGTCACAGGATTTACCGCTTGGCGTGGCTTTTGGAGCGAAACCTGAGTGAGTGTGCCCTGTCCAGCTTCGGCCATGGCCGCCGCTCGCTGAAGGTCGCGTCGACTTGAGTGAAGCGGCTCCGGGGCACAGTCACTCAGGTTTCGCTGCAGGCGATCAACCGAGGGCGGCCTTCCAGCGGCGGAACTCGGCGGCGGGGTCCGGGGTGCGAAAGAGGGCCGCAGAGACTGCAACGGTGGTGGCACCGGCGGCCAGGACAAGTGGAGCGGTTTCAAATGTGATTCCGGCCGCGGCGGTCAAGATGCGGCCAGGGCCGGCCTGCTCGCGGAGTTTGCGCACGCCTTCGGGGCCGATCGGAGGCTTGGCCGTCTGCTTGGTAGTGGTGTGGTAAACGGGTCCAACGGCGAGATAGTCGGCCGGAGCGTCGAGAATGCCTGGAAGGAACGCGTCGCTGCCTCCGAAGGCGCCGACGATGCGGCGGGGGCCGACGATGCGCCGGGCTTCCGCTGGGGAGACGTCACCCGCGTCGACGTGCACCCCGTCAAACTGTGCCTGTTCAACCAGATCTGCTCGATCATCGAGAATCAACTTTATGTTTTGGGCGGGCATTCCGGCGCGCAGTACGGCGGCGTCGGACAGAATCTCAGCATCCGAACCGGTCTTGTTGCGGTATTCGAGGAGAGTGACGCCGGTATCGGCCAATTCGCTTGCCAATCTGTGCAGGAACTCGGCGCGGCCGATCAAGGGAATGATAGACGAGTCCAGAATGGGGTAGATCCGTGGGAAGGCGAAGGACATGGGATCAGAGTAGCGGGACGGGTGACCGCCTGTCTGTGATGCATCCCGGCTGACGGGATAGAAGACCATGGCCGTGTGCCCATCCCTGTGGCGAGTCGCACCACCGGGACGGGCACACGGGCTTGAGGGCGAAGTTCACCGGAGCAAACCGGAGTCAAGGAGAATGCCGGCGGTTCCCTGCGCTCCGCGCTACATCTCGTCGGCCGAGGGGCCATAGCAGCCGGGGACCTTGCCGCCGAGGAGGCGAATATAGACGCCGAGCTGGGCGCGGTGATGGACCAGATGGTTCATTACCATGTCGCGGAAGACCTGGTGGCGGGGTTCGTCGATCCACACATGGCCGCCAAAGATGAACTGCCAGTGCTGGTCCCACTTCTCAGGCGGAACGGAGGCCAGTTCGGCGCGGGCTTTGGCCAGATCGCGGTCGAATTTTTCGAGAAGAGCCTCTTTGTTGGCCGGCACATATTGCTCCCACTTGTGGTCGGCAGGGAAATCGAGTTTGTCCTGGGTGATGGTCATCAGCGCCCAGTCGCCGGTCATGTCGGAGACGTGCCCAACGAGGCGGCCGAGAGGCATGGATTTTTCATGGGGTTTGTAACTGAAGTCCACGCCGTCGGGCAGGGCTTCAAAGACTTTGCGGGTTTTGGCGGCTTCGCGATCGAATTCGGCGAGCAGGTCCGTTTGATAGTCCATCGATGCTACCTCCTTGGGTGCGAAGACAGCATAACCGAAAATCAAGCGAAAAGGCGAAGAAAAAGCGATGAAATTTACAAGACTTGCTGCCGCAAAAGCCGGGCTCAAAGGCTGCGGGGGCCGGCCGGACCGCGCCGTCAGCCCCGGCGTCGTCCTTCATTGTCCAGAGCTGGTTTCCATCTCCCTCAGCAACGCCACGGACTGCTTGGGATCGATGTTGTGACGGCGGCCGTCGGCACTGGTTGTGGCGCCGGCTACGATCAGGTGGATGGTCTGCCCGGGTGTCAGATTTGGGTCGAGGGCGATCAATTTGGCTGCGAGGTTCACCACGTTCGGCGAGGCCATGGATGTGCCGGACATGCGCAGCTTTTCGCCGCCGGGCACTACGGACTGCACCTCGTAGCCGTCGGCATCGACGAGCACGGTGGGGCCGTAGCTGGTAAAGCTGGCTTCATCTCCAGCCTGATCCACTGCCCCGACCGCGAGCAGGTTTGGGAGCTGGAACGAGGAGGGCATGTCCTCGATGAAGCTACTGTCGCTGTTGGAGTTGCCTGCCGCGCAGACGAAGAGAATGCCGGGGGCGCTCTTGATGGCGTCGTACAGACCTTTCCGCTCGATGGCGAAGAGTTTGGCGGCGATGGCCTTGCGGTCGGCGGCGTCTTTGCCAATGCCGTTCTTTTCGAGGGCCACTTCGTCGTCCTGCGGGCTGCCTCCCCAGCTCATGTTGACGACGCGGATGTGGTTAGCGCGGAACCAGTCCACGTAGGCCTGATCGTCCTGGGCGGAGCGCTCGGAGAGCTCTTCGCTG
>DATJMU010000192.1:0-3329 GCA_035508555.1 Occallatibacter sp.
GTGAGGCCGCTGGTGATCTGCGCTTCGTTGGCGTTGACGATGCCGAGTGTGATGGGCTTCTTGGTGGCCGCGCAGTCGGGGCCCACAACCAGCACGAACTTGCTCTGGTCGGCAGCGGTTTGAATGGCGGAGACGGGAATCTTGAGTGCGCCGGGAACGGTCGGGCCAGTGATAGTGGCTTTGACGGGGGTTCCGATTTTGAGGGCGCCGGTTTTGTTGTCGATCTTGAGCCAGATTTCCACGGTGGTGCTGCCGGGATCGAGGGCGGGGCTGATGAGGGAGACTTTGGCCGGAACCGGGTCAGCCATGCCAGGGACGGTCACCGCGGCGTCGTTGTCGACTTTGAGCTCCTGGGCGAGGCTCTGGGCGATGTGAGCCTTGGCGATGAGCGTGGAGGTGTCCATGACGGTGACGAGCGGCGTTCCGGCCGTCGCGGTTTCGCCGGCGAAGAGGGGGCGGTCGGTGACGACGCCGTCAATGGGGCTGAGAATTTCGGAGTAGCCGACCTGGGCCTCGGCGCCCTCATACTTGCCCTTGGCGGAGGTGAGCTGGCCCTGCGCCTCTTCGAGGGCGGCCTGGCGCGTGATGCTGCGGACGAAGTCGAGATGCTTCTGGGCGGTCTGGTAGGCACCCTGGGCCTGGACGAGCGTGGCCTGGGCTGAGTCGAGATCCTGGCCGGGGATGGCGCCCTCGGCAAAGAGTTTTTTGCGGCTATCGACGATGCTCTGGTCAAGCTGGAGGGTGGCTTTGGCCTGGGCGACAGCGACTTCGGCGGCCTGGACTTCTTCGGGAATCTGCGATTTGGTGGCCGTGGCGTAGGCGGCCTGGGCGGCCATGTAGGCGCCCTTGTTATCGAGGGCAGCGGCGGCGAGGTCGTTGTTTTCGAGAACGGCGAGCAATTGACCTTTGTGGACCTTCGAGCCTCGTTGGACATAGAAGGTTTTGACGGGTGCGGTAATCTTGGGATCAATGGCGGCCTGGGCAACGGGAGTGAGAATCGCGTCGGCGACGACCTGGACGGCCATGGGACCGCGCTCAGGATGGACGGCCTGGACGGAGACTTCGGCCTCGGGAGCGGCTTCTTTTTTGCAGCCGGCGGTGAGGACTGCGGGCAGGGCGACGATGCAGGCAAGCAGAAGGCGGCCGCGTTTGAGAGAGCGTGGCACAGAGCGAACGGGACGAGGATTCATGGTTATCTTTGTTGTAGTCATTGGATCATTGGGGGTCACATGGTTCCTGTGAGCGTTTGCAAGGCGGCGAGCGCGGATTCATAGCGGACGAGGCCGTCCTGGCGCGCGTTCTGGGCGGTGACGTAGGTGTTTTGGGCGTCGACGACTTCAAGGACCAGTGCCTCACCATTCTTGTAACGCAACTCGGTGAGGCGGAGGCTTTCGGCTGAGGTTTTTACGCTCAGGTCGAGCGAGGCCAGCTCATCCTGGGCCGTCTGGGCGGCGGCGTAGTCGGCCCGCAACTGCGCAATCAACTGCCGCTGGGTGGCGCTCAGCAGCACCCGCGCCGTATCCCGTCGTATCTCGCTCTGCTTCACCTTGTGCTCGGTGGAGAGCCAATCCCAGACCGGAATGTTGAGGGTGAGGCTAGCGGAGTAGCCGAGGTTGCGCGCCTGCAAGCCGCTGGGGGTCATGGGACCATTGACGGCAAATTCGTTGGCGTCGATGCCGTAGGTGACGTTGAGCCCGAGGCTGGGCAATAGCGCCGCGCGTGCCGACAGGACATCGGCATTGCTCGCATCGAGCGCCGCGAACGCGCTCTTGAGCTCGGGATTATTTTTGGCGGCGGCGGCCTGCACATCCACGAAGGAGACGAGCGGCGCGACGGTCTCATCGGCCTTCAATGTGTAGGGGGTTCGCGGGTCTGGAAAGAGGAGCACGCCGAGTTCCAGCCTCGACGTCTCGGCTGCCAGTTTCGCGTCCTGAAGGCCGCGCCATTGCTGCTGCTCGGTGAGCTGCGCCTTGATGACGTCGGCGTGGGCGGCTTCGCGTTGCTGCTCGCGTTCCATGGTCAGCGCCGTAAAATCGGCCGCATTCTTGTAGGCGGTTTCGGCGATGGCCTGCTTGCGGTCGGCGGCGAGTAGGCTGTAGAAGAGATCGGTTACCGTGGCCACCAGGCCGCGGCGCGCAATCTCGAGCTCAGCCCTGGCCATGGCTGCCGCGGCGTAGGCCCGGCGCACGGCCGCCGGCCCCGCCAGGCTGAGCGTTTCGTCCACAATGCCCTGGGCGATGTACTCGCGGGGTCTCGAATCGTTGGCAACGAATTTGGGATCAGGCGAAGACAGACCTTCTCCCCCCTCGGCGTAGATCCCATTGGGCTGCGTGTAGATGCCCTGGCTGTAATAGCGCGCATTGGGCAGCAGGCCGGCGAGCGCGATGGAGCGGTCGAGGGCCGCGGACTGGCTGGCGGCTTTGGATGCGGTGTAGGCCGGCTCGCTCGATTCGGCGCGGCGAATGGCTTCGTCGAGGGTGATGACGATGGGCTGCTGCGAGGTTGGGGCGGCGGAGGCAGCGCCCGCGGATGGAGTTTGACTTCCGGCCGGAGCGGCAGCCAGGGCAGCCAGCACCAGGGCCCAAAGCACGCTCGTCAAAGGCGGAAGGCGACTGCGCCCGGGATGCGCGCATACGACGTTCTGCATATTCACATTTGGAAGCATACAAAGAGAACCTTAATTTCGTCTGAGACAAAGATCAAAATGGCTATATCCTGAGACGCGGGCGCCGTGGATCGGCATGGCGGCGCGGTCCAGGGCCCGGATGTCATACTGCAGCAGGTTTCTCAGGCGACCGTGCACGGGTACGTGTGCCACAATTTTCGTTACAATTCACCACCCGCATCGTCGTTTGCCTCTGCGATACTGGATGGTGATGCCGATCGAGGACCTTGAACAGGCTGCCCAAAAGATTGCCGGATTCCTTTCCACGCTGAATAAACTCGGGGGAATGCGCCTGAAGTACCGCATCACGGCGGGCGACGGCGCACGCGATCCGGAGGGCCTTGAAGCTCGCCAGATCTACGTAGAGCTGGCCGGGCCCGATGTGCCGCTGGTGGTGCAGCACAACGGCGAGTTGCTGAGGGCGCTCGAGACCATCGCCGCGCAGATTCTGCGCCTTGACCAGCGCGAGCACGACCTGGTGAGCTTTGACGCTGACAACTTCAAAGCGCTGCGGGCGCAGGATCTGCGCATGAGTGCCGAGACTGCGGCTGAGAAGGTGCGGTCGACAGGCGTGCCGTACGCCTTTCCTCCCATGAACAGCCGTGAGCGGCGGCTGCTGCACCTGGCCTGCCGGTCGCTCGAAGGCATCGAGACGGCGAGCAAC
>DATJMU010000193.1:0-6499 GCA_035508555.1 Occallatibacter sp.
CTGTTCCAGCCCATGGGCGGGGTCAGGGCTACGGAGCCAGGATCGGCCGCGGAGGCCGGAGGCTGCGATGTGGCGGCAAGGGTGGCCAGGGAAAGCGCGGCCAGGACGAGAGGAACGGCAAGGCGCATGGCGGGAATCTCCTCGAAAAGACGTTCCCGGGAATGGTAGTCAATGAAAACGATTTCTGCAACGGGAAAGCAATCCGGTTCCGGAGGGCGCTGCGGATTGTTTTGTGCCGGCTTTCGCTGCGTTCAACCGCTCCCGCAGGGGCTGAAGCCCGATCTTTCTTTTGAAGCATTTGCGGCACGAGTGAACTCGTGCCCTGTTACAAGACCCTCTCGCATGGAGTTTTTCCGCGGCCTGTGATGCCGTGCCTCTTCAAAGCCGGTTTATGAAGCAGCTGCTATTCGGTGCGCAGGGCCTGCATGGGATCGACGGCGGCGGCGCGGCGGGCGGGAAGCAGGCAGGCGGCGGCGCCGGTGGCGATAAGGACGGCGACGGCCGAGGCCCCGATGAGCGGGTTGTAGGGGCTGACTTCAAAGAGCAGGCTGGAGACGAGGCGGGCGCAGGCGAGGGTGAGGACGACGCCCGCGGCGGCGCCGAGGACGACGGGGATGAGGCCGTCGCGGAGAACGAGGGCGTAGATGCTCGTTCTTTGCGCGCCCAGAGCCATGCGCAGGCCGATCTCGTGGCTGCGCTGGGCGACGGAGTACGTGGAGACGCCGTAGACGCCCAGGCCGGCGAGGAGCAGCGCGCTCAGGGCGAAGACGAGCAGCAAATCGAGCTCGAAGCGGCGGGCGGAGACGGAGTCAGAGACGAAGCCGCCGAGGGTGCGGACGACGGGGACGGAGACGGCGGGATCGACGGACCAGATGGCTTTGCGCACGGCGTCGGCGAGGACGGCGGGATCCTGACGGGTGCGCACGACGAGGCTGCTGGAGCCGTCGCAGCGATACCAGTAAGGAATGTAGACCATCATGGGGTCGGGACGGGCGAGGGAGATGGTGCGGGCGTCGGCGACGATGCCGATGAGGGTGAAGGGATGGCCGTCGTCGTCGCCGGCGCGGACGAAGGTGCGGCCGACGGGATTTCTGACGCCGGGCCAGAGGGTGCGGGCGGTGAGCTGGGAGACGAGGGCGACGCGCTTGCCGTCATCGCTCGAGGTGAGATAGCGGCCGGCGACCAGGGGAAGATGGACGGAATCGAAGTAGCCGGGGCTGATCCAGCGGAAGTGCTCGGAGGGCAGCTCCATGAAGGGGCGGGTGTCGCCGGGGACGCGGAGCATGTCGATCCAGAAGTCGCCGGCGAGGGGCAGGACGCTGACCATGCCGGCGGATTCAACGGAGGGGAGCTGGCGGATGCGGTCGAGGGCGGCGTGATAGAAGGCTTCGCGGGATTGCAGCTTGTCGTAGGAGTTGGCGGGCAAGTCGACCTGGGCGGCAAGGACGTGTTCGGCGTTGAAGCCGCGATCGGTGTTCAGCAGATGGATGAGACTGGCGGAGAGGAGGCCGGTCATGAGGACGAGGGCGACGCTGACGGCGACTTCGACGGAGACGAGCGCGGCGCGGAGGCGCTTGCTGCGGCGGGATTCACTGGCCAGGCGGGATTCGCCGCGAAGGACTTCCTGGGGCTGGGTGCGCGATGCCATCCAGGCCGGGGCGGCGCCGGCGAGGAGGGTAGAGAGAACGGCGAGAGCCAGGGCGCAGGCGGCGCCGGCCCAGTCGAGATGGAGGGGACCGCGGAAGTCGAGCGCGGGCGGGAGCAAGCGCTGCAGCAAGGGGACGAGGAAGGACGCGAGAAGAACGCCGCAGGCGCCGCCGAGGGCAGCAAGCACGGCGGTTTCACGCAGGGCGGTGCGGAGCATCTGGAGGCGGGTGGCGCCGAGTGCGGCGGCAACAGCCATCTGCTGGCGCCGGCCGACGGCGCGGGAGAGCAGAAGGTTGGCGATGTTGACGCAGCCGACGAGAAGCAGCCCGGCGACAGCGGCGAGGAGGATGAACAAGGGCGCGCGATTGGTGCCGACGATGGCCTGCTGAAAAGGCGTGAGTACGGCCGAAAGGGTTCCCTTCTCCTGAGGCGGCAGCGAGGCCGAGATGGAGTGCTGGAGGGCGTTGAGCTGGGCGCCGGCCTGGGCGGTGGTGACGCCGGGATTGAGGCGGGCGAGACCGAAGTAGTTGAAGTCCCCCATGGCCTCAGAGAGCTGATCTTTGGTGAAGGCGAGGGGGAGGATGGCTTCAACGGCGCTGCCGTGATCGGCCTTGGTGAGGATGGCGTTGACGACGGGGAGATGGAACGAGGGCGGCATGACGCCGATGACGGTGTAAGGGAATCCGTTGAGCGTGACGGACTTGCCGAGGATGGCGGGATTGCTTTGAAACTGGGTTCGCCAGAGGTCGTACATGAGGAGGACGACGCGGTCGTTGCCGGGCTGTGCTTCCCGGGTCGTGAAGGCGCGGCCGAGCATGGGCGAGACGCCAAAGACGGAGAAGACGCCGGGGGTGGCGTTGACGATTTTGACCTGGAGGGGATGGCCGCCCGTACCGAGAGGCAGGGAGCCCTCCTGCATGGCGGCCATGGACTGGAAGGCGGTGCTGTTGCGCTGCCAGTAGGCAAAGTGGTTGGCGCTCAAGGGGAGCTGGGGGTAGATGTCACGAAACTCGGCAACCTGTTCTTCCAGGACGACGAGGCGGCCCGCTTGCGGATAGGGCAGCGGCCGCAGCATGACGTCGTAGACGAGGGTGAAGATGGCCGTGGTGGCGCCGATGCCGAGGGCGAGGGTGAGGACGGCGGTGACCGTGAAGCCGGGGGCGTTGCGCAACTGGCGAAGGGCGAGGCGCAGGTCGTGAAGAAGAGTGCGCATGATGACTCCGTTGGCCGGGAGGCTCCGGTCCGACAAGGGCATGTAGCGGGCCACAACCGGAGGCGGATCAGGCGGTTGATTCGGAATGGCTTGGAAGAATGATACGCAGGGGCAAGCGAGACGGTTCCCGTTCGAAAACGGAGACGGGTGTCCGGGATCGGACGGAGCTGGTCTATTCGACGCGGCCCAGGGTGACGGCGAACCAGTTCTGCGGGTCAGTCCAGGCGGCTTCGGGATGGAAGCCGGCTTCCGCGAGGAGGGCCTCAGGCTGGCCGGGGGAGTATTTGTAGCTGTTCTCGGTGTGGATGGTCTCGCCGGCGGCGAAGTGGAGGGAGAGATCGAGGGCGGGGATGCGGACCTGCTGGGCGACCCGGCTTTCGAGATGCATCTCGATGCGGGAGTGGGCGCGGTTCCAGAGGGCGCGGTGGACGAAGGCGTAGGGGTTGAAGCCGGCGGCGAGCTCGCGGTTAAGGCGAACGAGCAGGTTGCGGTTGAAGGCCGCGGTAACGCCGGATGCGTCGTCGTATGCGGCGAGGAGGATGGACTCGTCCTTGACGAGATCGACGCCGAGGAGGATAGCGTCGCCGGGGTTGAGGCGGGCGCGGACGCGGCGGAGGAGGCCGAGGGCCTCGGCGGGCTCGAAGTTGCCGATGCTGGAGCCGATGTAGAGAACGAGGCGGCGCTCGCCGGATTGCGGAGGCATGAAGACGAGGCCGTTGGTGTAATCGAGGACGCGGGGCGTGACGGCGACGGCGGGCAGTTCGCAGGCCAGGCGGCGGACAGCGACATCGAGGGCGCCGGAGGAGACGTCGATGGGTTCGTAGACGACCTTGGGCTGGCGCCGGGCGGCGGCGGCGAGGAGGAGGCAGGTCTTGGCGGCAGAGCCGGCGCCCAGCTCGACGATGCGGAGGGGCGCGCCGGCGGCGGCCTGCTCCAGGATGGCCGGGGAGTGCGCGGCGAGAATGGACCGCTCGGTGCGGGTGGGGTAGTACTCGGGCAGCTCGGTGATGCGGTCGAAGAGGTCGGAGCCCGCGTCGTCGTAGAAGAGCCACGGCGGCAGCCGCCTGGGACGGGAAGAGAGGCCCTGGTGAACGGCGGCTGCGAGGTGCGAATCAATCTG
This sequence comes from Occallatibacter sp., assembly GCA_035508555.1. Lineage (GTDB taxonomy): Bacteria > Acidobacteriota > Terriglobia > Terriglobales > Acidobacteriaceae > Telmatobacter. The sequence continues at coordinate 3,981 of DATJMU010000193.1, forward strand.
CGCGGGCTGGCCGGGCTGCGGGAGTACAGCAGGGGAAGCTGCTGGTGTCATGTCTTTTGTAGGATGCGGGGCCCCCTGCCGGGGTATCGGGAATTTGATGAAAATGCCGCGCAATTTCCCGCCGGGCCCCGGAATTCGGCTCAGAACGCGAGACGGATGCCCGAGAACTGCCAACGGGTCTCGGGCGGGAAGAAGTTGCGGTAGCTGGGGCGGATGTGGGCGGCGGGGGTGACGCAGGAGCCTCCGCGGAGGACCATCTGGCCGCTCATGAACTTGCCGTTGTACTCACCGAGGGAGCCGGGGAGGGGTTTGAAGCCGGGATAGGCGAGATAGGCGCTGGCGGTCCACTCCCAGACGTCGCCGTACCACTGCGTGGGGCCTTGGTTTTGGTGCTGCGCACGGCCCTGGTTTTGGACGAGTGAGGAGGTGGTGCAAGCAGCGGGCGTCAGCAGGCCGGAGTCGAGGAGGTTGCCGGCGATGGGCTGGTCCGCGGCGGCGGACTCCCACTCGAACTCGGTGGGGAGGCGATGGCCGGCCCAGCGGGCGTAGGCGTCGGCCTCGTAGTAACTGACGTGGCTGACGGGAGCGGCGGCGAGCTGTTCGAGGGGGAGTTCACCGCGGAGGGTGAAGATGCGCCAGGCGCCGCCCTCGGCCGGGGTCCAGTAGAGCGGGGCGCGCCAATGGTTGGCCTGGACGGCGTCCCAGCCGGCGGAGAGCCAGAGCTCGGCGCGGCTGTAGCCGCCATCGGCGATGAAGGCGGCAAATTCGGCGCAGGTGACGAGGCGGCCGGCGAGGGCGAAGGGCTCAAGCCAGACGCGGTGGCGGGCGAGTTCATTATCGAAGCAAAAACCGGAGCCGGAGTAACCGGCTTCGCGGAGACCGCCATCATATTGAATGAAATCGATGGGGCCGGGAGTATTGCCATCCCAGGTCTCAGAAGCGAGACCTGGGGCACCCGAGCTGTTTCCCACTCGAAGACCTGGGGCACCCGAGCTGTTTCTCACTCGAAGACCTAGGGCACCCGCACCCGCCGCGAGATAAGCGGGGCGGAGGGGGTTGGTGAAAAAGGCGTGGAGGATGTCGGTGAGGAGCAGCTCCTGGTGTTGCTCCTCGTGGTTCGCGCCGAGCTCGATGCGGCGGAGGGCCTCGGGAGCGGGGTCCCCGTCGAGGAGACGCTCGATGTCGCGGTCCACGTGCTCGCGATAGGCGAGGATTTCCTCGATGCCGGGACGGGAGAAAGACGAACGAAGGCGCTTCTCGGGGAACTGCGAGAAGGACTGGTAGTAGCTGTTGAAGAGCCAGGGGAAGTCGGAGTTGAAGAGCCGGTAGCCGGGGAGGAACTCACGCAGAATGAAGGACTCAAAGAACCAGGCGGTGTGGGCGAGATGCCACTTGGCGGGCGAGGCCTCGGGACAGGACTGGACCATCATGTCCTCGGGGGTGAGGGGCCGGACGAGATCGAGAGTGCGTTGGCGGACGTCCTGGAAGCGGGCGGTAAGCGCGGGAGCGGCTGAAACGGCCAGGTCCATTGTGGTTCCCCTCCTGAATTGAGTCTACCGGTCTGAACCGAGGTGATTTGACTCACTTTTTCGATGCAACTTTGGAGGTAAAGTTGTTGACGAATTCGCTGATTTGGGCCTTTAATTCCAAGCGGACGATCGACGGTTCCTTCGCAAGGAGGGAAATATGCACCGGAGCGATCCAAGCCGGCGGATGCCGGCCATTGCATTGTTTGTGGTGATGTTTTGTGAACCCCTGGTAATCTGCGCACAACGCGACCTGCGGGGCGTCCCGACGGCCGCGGATACAGAGACACAGGGGACAACCCCGGATTTTCATCCGACGCACGAGCAGATTGGCGACGCGCTGCTGGCGCACCAGCGCTTCCAGGAAGCGATCGCGGAGTACAAGCAGGCGCCCCAGAACTCCGCGGACGTATGGAACAAGATGGGCATCGCCTATCAATTAATGTCCGACCCGAAGGATGCGGAACACTGCTACCAGGAGGCGTTCCGGCGGAATCCAAAGAATGCTCACGTTGTCAATAACCTGGCGACGATCTACGACTCGGAGAAGGAGTACCGGAAGGCGGAGCACCTTTACCGGAAGTCGCTCAAGCTGGATCCGAATTCGGCCCTCGTGACCAAGAACCTGGGCACGAACCTGATGACGCGCCACAAGTACAAGGAGGGCTGGGCGGAGTACAAGCGGGCGCTTGAGCTCGATCCGCGTATCTTCGACGAGCGCGGGGCTTCGCTGGTAGAGAACACGGCATCGCTGCAGGATCGCGGGGCCATGAACTACTACATGGCGAAGGGCTGCGTGCAGGCGGGTCTGACGGACCGCGCGATCCAGTACCTGCGTCTGGCGATGAGCGAAGGGTACTTGAGCCCGAAGAAGGTCGCCGAGGACAGCAGCTTCTCTGCCCTGCATGGGAACCCGACGTTCCAGAAGCTGATGGCGGAGCAACGGGAGCAGTAGAGGCGGTCTGAAGAGGCGAGCCGGGCCGGCTCGTCGTC
>DATJMU010000194.1:0-35209 GCA_035508555.1 Occallatibacter sp.
AGCGCACAAGCACAGGCTGACTTGTCAGTTATCCGAGCTCGATATGCACTGGTGCGTGCGCGGACGGCGCTGGTCTGTGCAGCGCGAGGGCTAACCAAGTCCTTTGGAGAACGCATCCGTGGTCGGAATCCGAAGGGTTTCAGCCCAGCTACGAGTAAAGCGCTGAGCCCACCATTGCAAGTTGCACTTGCACCCTTATTGAGTGCGCTTGAAGCGATCACCGCGCGGATACGAGAGTACGATGCCCAGATCGAGAAGCTAGCTGAAGAGAGCTATCCGGAAACGGCGTTGCTCAAACAGGTGAAGGGCGTGGGAACACTGATCGCGTTGACATATGTGCTGACACTGGAAGATCCGAGGCGATTTCGAAAGAGCCGGGATGCTGGCTGTTTCGTTGGGCTGCAGCCAGGTAGAAGGAACTCCGGGCAGAGTGAACCACAGATGCATATCACCAGAGAGGGAGACTCTTATCTACGTATGGTTCTGGTACAAGGGGCACAACACATCATCGGTCCCTTTGGTGAAGACTCCGATCTGCGCCGATGGGGACTGAAGCTGGCCGAGCGCGGTGGTAAGCGAGGAAAGAGGCGAGCCATCATCGCTGTTGCACGCAAGCTAGCGGTCCTGCTTCATCATCTCTGGATCAGTTGCGAAGCATACGAGCCGCTCCACAACACGCGAAAACGGAGACTCGCGGCGGCATAGTTTCGAACAGGCTTGAATGCACCACACGAAATGTCGAGTTCCGGCGACTGCGCCCTTGGCCTTGCCCCCGCCCATCAACGATGGCACGAGAGGTCGCCTTCAGAAGGCAGCGCCGACTGTATCGAGGACCCCAATATGCACCGAGCGCATGAGCTGCTCACCAAGAGTGCGGATGGAAGGGTGACAACAGGCTAAGCTCGACTGGGGTGGTGAAAACAAGAACGGAAAAGGAGAATGTCATGTTTTCCTTCGCCCGGAGTGCGCCTTGTAACGGCTGGCTGCGGCGGCCGTCAAGGCTCAAGATGAACTCGCTGCGCTCGGCCTTGACGGCCGCCGCAGCCAGCCAAACGATTACCCACTATCCGGGCAAAGGAAAACATCAGATATGAACTTACCCGATCACAATAACTGTTGACATCGACCGGCCTTCTCATGGAAGGCCAAATCATTCTTTGACAACGGTTCGGGCAAAAAGGGCAGGGTATCGGCTGACGTGCATCAGGCTCGCAGCGCGTGCAGCGCCTGCCGTCCAACAGCCGTCCAATAACCCGAGCCGAGGAGGATTTTAAGGTACTGAGGGAGCCACCCGTTCCCTTAAGTTTCAGAGCGTTACCTCAGTCTGGCGGGCTTTCACGGCGATAACAAAGGCGTTTTATCCCCCGACCGGTGGCCAACAGGCCATCCAGCTGAACGCTACTTCTCAGAGGTGGATCGCTGGTGCTTGGCGGTTTTCCAAGCCGTGGTGTCCATGCGATGTGCGACAATTTCTCGGCGTGGTGTCCGCATCTATGCGGATTCTGCACTACACAGTTGAACAGGTTGAATAGGTTGAGTGGATTGAAAAAAAGGGAAGACTCGTGTATTCATTACGTAGTGGTATCTCATTGAAATGGAAGGTGCTGCCCGAATAGAGAGGTTCGAGTCCCTTCTTCGGCACCAAGTCTGTGTAAATATATTAGAATTATTAGCTTAAAGCGAGTCTAGCACTCCGGCTTACTTCCTTTTCCGCTACTTCTTACTATTCCTTTTCCGCTACTTCTTACTATTTGTCCGCTGCTGTTGTCTCGTTGGCGTCTGTTGTCTGCGGCTGCCACGCGCCGGCATGCCTTCATTCCAGCCCATCTTCGCTTCTCGATATACTTTGCGAAAAGTCATCAGCGCGCGCGGCGCTGTTGCCACTCTCCCCGCACAGCAGCAGGCAAGCCCGGGTCGGTTCCAGCTCCCGCCTAGTAAGCGATTACGAACGGCCAAAAGGAAAGGTTTGGACCCATGCCGAATGCTTCTCCCGTTGCCAATGCTCGGGGTACAGCAACCCTGGAACCGCTACAGACGCGCGCTCATTTCAGGCGACAGCAGGATCAGTCGCGGCGAGAGGACGCGCGAGCCAATAGAGTGCGACCGCGTGCGTGATCATCAGCATGGGGACGTAGACGATGGGAATGACATAGGTAGCGCCCAGCTGGCCTGCCACAAAGGGAAGGCCCAACCGGCTGGCGTGATAGTAGTCGACGAGGATGTCGGCCGCGCCCACAACGTTGAAGGCCACGACGAGCGACCAGAACAGCGGACGGATCCTCGCCGTGAGCAGCGCCAGGAGGGCGAGCAGGCCGGTCGCGAAGTCTCCATAAGCGGCGAATGTGGCGAAACCGCCGGGCAAATGGGGGCCAATAATCCCGGGAAGGATGAAGACCAGGCCGAAGAAGCGGAAACTGTGAATGGTAGCGATGACCCGTTGCGCGCCGAAGCGGCTCATCAACCTGAGTCGGGGCATGATGTAGGTGCCGAAGACAAGCAGGCACGCGACGTAGCCCAAGACGAGTTGTGTCAGGAAAATCGCTTGCGGGGACATAGAACCTCCTTGACGGAATGGGTTGAAAACCATCGTCGGTTGAACTTAGATTGACCGGGAAGTGGCCGAACCGGCGCCGAACGATGCGGCATTTGCCTGGAAGAACTCCTCGAGCGATTGCGGATTGCGGCCAGTCACAGCGCGAATCGCATCGGTCGCCCGATAGCGTTGCTCGCCCTTACGGAAGTATTGCCACAGATGGCCGAGATGATCGAGCGCGTGCGGGTTGAGCCGCTCCTTCACGGCCTCGGCCCACTGCTGGTCCGTAATGGGTACGTACCGAATCGGCCGGCCCAGCACTCGGCCAAGAGTCTCGATCATTTCGCGCACGGTTGGAGTTTCAGTCACCAGGGGGTAGACGGTTTGGGATGGCAGGCTGGAGCTGGCCAGGAGAGCTGCGGCGACGCGGGCGACATCTTCGGCGCCGGCAAGTGGGAGAACGGCCGTACCCTCGCCCCACGGCAGGAATGCAGCGTCCTGCTCGGCCACGCTGCGGCTGACCAAGGCGCGCAGGTTCTCGTAATAAGGAGGCGTCTGAAGATGAACGGCCCCAACCTGCGCCCAGTCGAAGATACGATCGGCGAGCCGATGCTGCAGATTGCGAAAGGAGGGGGCAAAGCGAAGATCTCGAAATTCCGGATCGTCGGGCGTGCTCTGAAACTGCGAATTGTTGACGACGAGTTCCACCCCGGCGTCGCGAGCGGTGGCGGCAAAGATGGCGGCTGCTTCGAGCAGCCCATCGACGACGGGGTAGGTGAAATATGCGCGTTTCACGTTTTGCATCGCCCGTTGCACCGAGGCGGGATTGAGAAGGTCGCCTTCCACGATTTCCGCACCTTGCCGGCGGAGATCGTCGGACCGGGCATCGAGTTTATGGACCAGGGCGCGAGCAGCGATGCCTTGTTCGCGTAGAAGCCCGGTAATGACGCGTCCGGTGGAACCCTGCTGGCCGCCGGCTGCACCCGTGATCAAAACTGGGTGAGACATCGGAAGACCCTCCGTTGCATCATAGGATGATGCATATAATTCTATGGATTCGGAGTTTTTATGAAGACCCCCGATTGCATCATGGGATGATCTAGCGCATTCTATGAGCAACGATGCGGTACCGGCCGGAACACAAAGCGGAAGTCCATCAGAAGATCGTGAAAGACGCCGCAGGGCGCGTACGCGCGGAGGGTTTGAATGGCGCCGCAGTCGCAGCGGTGATGCGCGATACCGGCCTGACGCACGGAGGCTTTTACAAACACTTCGAGAGCAAGGACGAGTTGCTCCTGGAGTCGCTGGGCGAGGCCTTTCGCGAGATTGGCGACACCCTGGTCCGTGCAGCCAAGCATTCCTCCGGCGAGTGCGCGTGGAAGGCGATTGTGAAGGCCTATCTGAGCCTCGAATTCTGCGATCACCCGGAGCGCGGGTGCCCCCTGCCTGCACTTGCTCCCGAATTGGCACGGGTGGATCAGAAGATGAAGAAGCGGATCCTGCCCCAGCTCGTGATCTATAAGGACCGGATGGTTCCTTTTATGCCGGGCATGCGCACCGCGGACAAAGAGCGCGCATTCTTCGTGATCTTCGCAACCATGGCCGGGACGATCGAAATCGCGCGCCTTCTGCCGGAGCCCGCGATGCGGGAGAGAGTCCTGTCCGCCGCCAGAGATTTTCTCTTGTCCAGCTTCTGAATTCCGGGGCCGATGAAGCATTGGCATCCTCCCCAACCCCGGTATGTGTATAAAGCCTTCATCCAATGGGAAGTGCAGGACGGCGCACTGATTCAGGACCCGCAGGAAACCATGGGCGCACGCTGGTTTCGGGATGACGGGCTGCCGTTGGTGGAGCTGTCGACCGACCGGACCACGGCAAACCAGCCAGGAGTGTGGCGAGATTAGAGCAAAATCAGGGTTATTGTGTCCTGTCTGGGTGTAAGTCAAGGCCGCCGCTTCCTGTTGGTCGCGTCGACCTGAAAGTAGCGGCTGCGGGATGCACCTACCTTGGTTTTGCTGTAACTTCGGATGCTCGCTCGCCGGCGCTTTGTGACTGATCTCTTTGCGATCGATCTGGGCATCGATCTTCGGACTGGATGATTGCATTTGCGTCCGAGCCGGCGGGGCGAGGGAGAACGCGCATGGGGCGAGCGGGGCGGTCGGGGCGGATTGTTGCGCCGAGAAGGTAATCGTTTACAATCCTCCTGATTTTGAAAGGCCCGTCGGCAGGCTGGCCTGCGGGGCGCAGCCTGGCGCGGCAAAGGAGCAAGATGAAAGCAATGCGGAAGTTTCATCCAGGGTCTCGTTCGGCCATAGTGCGGAGCACGCTCACAGCGGCGCTGCTGGCCACCGCTTCGTGGGGGTGGGGGCAGTCGTTTACTGGAAGATGGGCGACATCGCAAAGAACGCTCGACAACGGCGAGCAGGATTTGACCATCCTTCAACTCACGCAGTCAGGGGATCATGTTACAGGGGTCATCAAGACCCTGGCTTTTCAGCATCCTATCGAGGGGACTGCGACGGGCAATCATCTTCAGTTGATGGCGCCAAGGAATCCTGAAAGAACGTTTGCGACCGGCGAACTCGTGGGGCAGAATCTTGAGATGGTTTGGCGTCACCGGACTCTTGTGTTCAAACCTGCTGCGACCACCGAGGATATTCCGGCGCCGGCCTACATTCCTCCGCCTCCTCTCAAGAAGATCCCTTATAACGGGCTGGCCAAGACGCCGCCGATGGGGTGGAACAGCTGGAACCTGTTTGCGGAAAAGATCGACGATGCGACGGTGCGCCAGATCGCGGACGCAATGGTTACGAGCGGCATGCGCGACGCAGGCTATATCTACGTGAATATCGACGATACATGGGAGGGGACGAGAGATGCACAGGGGAATATACGGCCGAATCACAAGTTTCCCGACATGAGGGCACTGGCGAACTATGTGCATTCGAAGGGGCTGAAGCTGGGAATCTATTCCTCGCCCGGCCCGCACACCTGCGGAAGTTATCCCGGCAGTTACGGCCATGAGAAGCAGGATGCTGAAACCTTTGCTGCCTGGGGAATCGATTACGTGAAGTACGACTGGTGCAGCGCGGCCGGAATATACAAGAACGATCAGCTTGAGGCGATCTACCAGAAGATGGGCGAGGCGCTCGAGGAGACGGGGCGGCCGATCGTCTTCAGTCTTTGTGAATATGGGCTGGGCCACGTGGAACAATGGGGGCCCGATGTGGGCGGAAACCTGTGGCGCACGACCGACGATATTCGCGACGAATGGACGAGCATGATGGGCAACGCGCATCTCCAGATCGCAACGGCACCCTATGCCGGCCCCGGCCACTGGAACGATCCAGACATGCTGGAAGTGGGCAACGGACACATGACGACGGCGGAATACCAGACTCACATGAGCCTGTGGAGCCTGCTGTCGGCGCCGCTGCTGGCGGGAAACGACATTCGTGACATGTCGCAGGCGACCAGGGAGATCCTGCTCAATCGCGAGGTGATCGCCATCGATCAGGACCCGCTGGGCAAGCAGGCGACGCGCGTGGCGCAGTCGGCGGAGAGCGAAACGTGGCTGAAACCGCTGGCGGGCGGCGGAGTGGCCGTTGGTGTGATCAACCTCAGTGACGGACCGAGGAATTTGACCGTGGAGGCTGCGGACTTGAAGCTGCCCGGCCCGCCGAGCCGCGCGCGCAACCTGTGGACGCACACGAGTGTGGTCTTCACGCACGGCGCGTACTCGGAGACTGTGCCGTCGCACGGCATCCTGCTGCTGCGCGTCGGTCCTCACGCCGGCTGATGGAGAAGCGGGATGCTGTTCGGGAGGGTTGGGCTGCAGGCACTGCCCGAGCGGCGAGTGATAATCGCCGCTCGGGCAGTCGTACAATCTGTCTAAAGCCGCCAAGAATCGAAGGCCTCTGCGAAGGAGGCACCCATGTTTGTACGAGAGTTGCCGGGGCAAGCCGAAATGAGTTGTAAACCGCGGGGATTATCCTTACTGCCCGGCCGGGTACGGCCGGCAGCGCATACGCGAGGGAGCCGGGTCTTGCGGCGCATCCGATCCGCTGTGCCGTTCCTTCTGGCTGCGGTGGTTCTAGCGTCGCCTTCATTGAGCGCGCAGCAGACGAGAGAGGCAACGCTAAGCGGCGTGGCGCGCGATTCTGCGGGGAAGGCCGTCGCCGGCGCGCAGGTGGTTCTTCGAGGAGAGAACCTGCCCGCTTCACGAGAGACAACGGCCGATACGGCGGGGCACTTCACCTTTGCCGGCGTCGGGGCCGGCGCATATAGCTTGACAGCAAGCTCGGGAACATTGCGCAGCGCACCGGTTGGGGTGAGCGTATCCGCCTCCGGCGAGCAGCCGCCCGTCAATCTGATACTGGAGGGGCCCGACGTGCAGCGAAGTGCGTCCGCGCCGCGGGACGCGAGCCAGGCGATGCAGTTTGCGGATAATCCCGATTTTGCCATTGCCGCAGTGACTGACTGGACGGCCGCGGGAGGACACGGTTCGGATTCGAGCTTGCGCACCAGCGAAGCACTTACCCGCGAAGCGGTGAAGCTGGAATCGGGCGATTCGGGAGCGGCGGCGCCCAAGCTTCACGGCGGAGCCGAACTCGAGGGATCAGAGAGCGAATTGCGCGCGGCGGCCGCGAAAGATCCCAAAGGCTTCGAAGCGAATTACAAGCTGGGGCGGTTCTGTGTTCAGGCGGGGCGGTATCGGGATGCAATTCCGCCTTTGCAGGCCGCGTACCGGGCCGATCCTGGCAGTTACGACAACGAGTATGAACTGGCGCGGGCGCTGATCATGGCCGGTGACGCGGCACGGGCGCGCGAACATCTGCAGCGGCTGCTGGCGCGCCGACCGAGCGCGGACCTGCACCGGATGGAGGGTGAGCTCGACGAGAAGCTGGGCGATCCCCTGTCGGCGGTGCACGAGTTTCAGGAGGCGGCCAGCGAAGACCCCAGCGAGGAGAACTATTTTGCGTGGGGATCGGAGCTGTTGTTTCATCGCGCGATTTGGCAGGCAAAGGAGGTGTTTGACGAGGGCGCCAGGCTTTATCCGGAATCCGCGCGCATGTTGACCGCGCGTGGTGCAGCGCTGTTTGCCGGCGCCCAGTATGACGAAGCCGCACTTGACCTCTGCCGAGCGTCCGATCTGAATCCGGAGAGCACGGAGCCCTACCTGTTCATGGGGAAGATCGAGATTGCGGCGCCCGATCCGCTGCCTTGCGTGGTGGCGAAGCTGGCAAGATTCGAGAAGCTGCAACCCGCAAGCTCGCTGGCCAATTATTACTACGCGATGGCGGTGTGGAAACAGCAGGGCGAGACGAGGGACCCGCTGGTCATGGAACGAGTGAAGGCCATGCTTACCCGGGCGGTGACGCTCGACCCCCAATGCGCCGAGGGCTACTTGCAACTCGGGAAGCTGAGCGCGGGAAGACAGGAGTGGGAGCGGGCCATCGGGCTTTACCAGAAGGCGATTGAGGCCAATGCGGATTTGAGTGAAGCGCATTATCGACTGGCGGTCGCCTACGAGCGCGTGGGAGAGGATGCCAAGGCGCGGGAACAGTTTCAACTGCATGACGCGATCGCCCAAGAGGAGGCTGCGGAAGTTCAGCGCCAGCGCAAGGCAGTGAAGCAGTTCGTGGTGGTCTTGCCCGGGCAGGCTGCCAAGCAGCAAGCACGGTAATGTCCTATCTGCCGGACCGGCGTCTGGATTGTGCAACCGTTCGGTTGCGCGAAGCCTGAGGAGTACCGATCTCGCAGTCTTTCCAGCTAAATCAGGATTTGCGTGGTTTGAAGGTTGAAACGATGCCGCCACCCTCGCGAATGGTGAGAATCTGATTCGCTTCGATCCTGGTGAAGCGCTCGACTGCCTGCGTGGTGGGCCACTTCACTTCGATTAAATCGACGGTCTCCGCATGGCCCAGCCCGAAGTGCAGCCGCAGGTCGCTCTGCGACATAACGCTGCCGCCGCTGTGCACTTCATCAATCTGGACATGTTTCCCTGTAACGACGCGCACGCGCGCGCCAATCGCGGTGCGATTGCACTTGGTGCCGAGCAGCTTGATCTTGATCCAATTCTGCTTGTTGCCGCCGACGTTGTGGAGGAGCGACGGAAGGTCGTTCATGTTGTTAATGAGGACGTCGATGCCGCCGTCGTTGTCGTAGTCGCCAAAGGCGGCGCCGCGGCTGGAGAAGTGAGCGTTGATGCCCGGTCCCATCTGTTTCGAGACGTCGAGGAAGTGGCCGTTGCCCAGGTTCCTGTAAACGATGCGCGGATTCTTGAATCTTTCGCCGATGTCGTAGTTATCCACTTCAGGATAGACGTGCCCATTGACCTGAACGATGTCAGCCCAGCCGTCGTTGTCATAATCTACGAATCCGCAGCCCCAGGCCACGTAGCTGTTATTGACGCCGACTCCGGAGCTGAAGGAGACATCGGTGAAGGTGCCATCGCGGTTGTTGTGATAGAGGTCGCAGGTATCGTCAACGAAGTTGGTTTTGAAGATGTCGAGCCAGCCGTCACAGTCGTAGTCGGCGACTCCGATGCCCATGCCTGCCTGCTCGTGGCCATCGTCGTTATAGGCGCATCCCGCCATGACGGCCACGTCGGTGAAGGTGCCGTCGCGATTGTTCCTGAACAGGATGCTGGGCATGGAATCGACGGCAACATAGATATCGGGCCAGCCGTCGTTGTCGAAGTCGTAGGAGACGGAGGTAATGGAATAACGCGGGCCTGTCTTCAGGATGCCGGCCTTCTCAGAGACGTCGGTGAAGGTGCCGTCGCCGTTGTTGTGGTAAAGCATGTTGGTGTCGCCGGGCAGACCGCGCGGGCCGCACATGGTGGGAATGCCCTTCCACTGGCAGAAGGTCATATCGCTGGGCGATGGGGGATTATCCGGATCGAGCTTGACGAAGTTGCAGACAAAGAGATCGAGGTGGCCGTCGCGATCGTAGTCCAGAAAGGTGCAGCCCGTTCCCCAGCGCCCCTTGTCCTGGTAGAGGCCCGCCTTGCGAGTTACATCGGTAAACGTGCCGTCACCATTGTTATGAAAAAGGATGTTTCGCCCCCAGAAGGTGCAGAACAGGTCGTCCCAGCCGTCATTGTCGTAGTCGCCCACGCACACGCCGGTCTGCCAGCCGGAGCGCGCGATCCCCGCCTTCTCCGAGACATCGGTAAAGGTGCCGTCACGATTGTTTTTGTAGAGATGGGTCGTGGGGACCTGGCCCGGAGGCCAATGCGCATCCAAACGGTTGCCATTGGTCAGGTAAATGTCGAGCCATCCATCGTTGTCATAGTCGAAGAAGGCGATGCCGCTTCCCTTGGTTTCGACAATCAGTACCTTATGCTTGATACCCCCCCAGACGTTGGGAATGTGCAATCCGGCTTGCTCAGCCACGTCAAAATACTGGACCGGAGATGCTTCAGGGCCTTCCGATGCGGCTTCCACGACAAGAGGATTTCGCCATTGCCAGACAGGAGTGACGAGAGCGTCGAGAAGGGCGCCGCCCAGAGCTACGAGAGAAGAACCGAGAAAATGCCGGCGTGGCAGTGTCATGAGATGGGCTCATTATAGAGGCATCGGGAGGCCGCCGACGCTCGCGAAGATGGCGTCATTGCAGCATCTCCAAGGCCTGCTTCGCCGCGGCATCGCCAGGCTGCACGCGCAGCAGCTGGAGAAGCACCTCCCGCGCCTTTTGCCGGTCATTCTCGATGGCGTAGAGCCGCGCCAGGTTGAGGTAAGACTGATCGTACTGCGGCGCCACGCGGACGCCGGCTTTGAATTGCGCTTCGGCCCGCGCAAATTCCCGGTTGCGGACAAAGAGAACGCCAAGGTTGTTCAACGCCTCGGCATAGTCGGGACGCAGCGCGATGGCTCTTTCAAGATAGACCGACGCTTCGTCGAGCTGGCCTTGCTGCGCATAAAGCATTCCGAAGCTGTAGTTCACTTCCGCATCGTCGGGCTGGATGCGGATGGCCTGGTCAAAGCACTTGTGAGCGTCCTCAAAATCCTGCCGCCGGCGATAGACATTTCCGAGATTGAGAAGCGCCGTCGCATACGCAGGGCGCTGTGCGAGCGATCTCTGAAAATCGCGAATGGCGTCGTCTGTATCGCCCATTTGAGCGGCCATCATGCCGAGATTGTTCCAGGCTTCGGGATAGTCAGGCTTCAGCCGCAGAGCTTCTTCAAGGTATTGACGAGCCTGCACGAAGTCGTTTTGCCCCAACCGGAGCGTACCGAGATTGTAATAGGCGTCCGCATCGCCGGGTTTGGCGGCGATGACTTGCTGAAAAGATGCCGCGGCCTGATCGAGGTAGCCATGCTGGAACATCGCCACGCCGTAGGTGAAATCGTTGCGCTGGAATGCGTCCTGCACGAGCTGCCCTGCAAACGGAAGCGCCTTGCTCATGCGTTCGGCCGCGGTTGACGGGATGGATTGCAGGTCTTCGAGCACAAGGTCCATCGCAACCGGACCCTGATAGACCTTGACGATCATGCCTTGCTTATCGAGCAGAAAGGAGACAGGCAAGGGGAGATCTCTGCGGCGGTCGAACAAGTGGCGATAGACGATGTTGTAAATCCCCGCGAGCTCGGCCGAGGCGAACAGGACCGGAAAGGAGAACTGCTCCTTTTCTGTGAGCGAGCGGGCGGCGTCAGGATCCTTGGCACTATCTACATTAACGGAGAGCGGAAGGAGCGAAGCGGCCGCCAGAGCCGGGCTGCGCTGCTGGAAGAGGCGAAGCTGCTCCAGGCACTCGGCGCCCGCCGCGGACCAGAAGTTGAGGAGTACAAAACGGCCCTGGTACGACCGGAGCTCGTGCATATTTTGTTGGGCATCGGGCAATGAAAATTCGGGCGCCTTCAGCGGTTCGACGAGCCAGGTGGCGAGGGTTTGAGGCAGCAACTCGGGTTGAGGCGGCGGGCCCGCATGCGCGAAGTCCGCCGGGGGAGAGGCGAAGGGCACGGCGTCGCAGCGGCTCGAACCCTCCTCGATCTGTAGGCGGTGGTTGGCGGGGAGATCCTCGAAGTGTTGAGTGAGACCGCTGGGCCATTGGATGGTGGCGCGAATCTTGCCGCCAGGCGTTCCCAGGCCAAAGAACATTTCCTTTGCATGCTGCGCGAGGAATCCCGATCCGGCCTGGAGATATTTGGTCTGGCGCAGCCCGCCGGTTTCAATGGTGACTGCCGCTCCGATGGCATCGCGATTGCTTTTTGTGCCGCGCAAGCGCAACGAAATCGAGTCGCCAATCTCCGGCATCACGTTGTGCAGGATGCGCAGTTGGGGTGCATTGCGGTTTTTGAGGATCACCTCCAGGCGGCCGTCGCGGTCGATGTCGGCAAGCGCGAAGGTGCGGCCGTCCTCGGAGAAGTCGAGGCCCGACGGCCCGGAGAGCTCACTGAAAGTGCCGTCGTGGTTGTTAGAAAACAGAACATTGCGCGCATAACCGTGCCAGGTGCGGTCGGAGCGCACCAGCTCGTTGATGGCATTCCATCCTCGTTCGTAGGCTGGGGCCGCGGTTGCATCTTGAGGAGACTTGGCGACGACCTGCCTCCAGAAGAAGCTCGCCAGGTCATACTTGTCCGGTCCGGAGAGATAGCCGTTCGACACGTAGAGGTCGGAGTAGCCGTCGTGGTCGAAGTCGAAGAAGTCCGCGGACCACGACCAGCGGCCCATCTCGACGCCGGCACGATGAGCCACGTTCTCGAAGGTGCCGTCTCCCCGATTGCGATAGAGAGCGTTGCCGCGGGCGTGGCGGCGAAACATTTCCAGGATGCGCGGCGGCGCCTCGGCCTGAAACTGCTTCTGCTCAGTGACCCTTTGCCCGGCCGCTTCCCACATGCTTGGAACATAGATGTCCTGGTGGCCGTCGTTGTCGAAGTCGCACCAGCAGCACGCCATTCCGGCGCCTACACCCTCGACTCCAGCCTGAGCGGAAACAACCGTGAATGTGCCGTTGTCGCGGTTGCGGTAAAGCTGGGAAGTCCCGAAGTCGTTCGAGACGAACAGATCAGGCAGGCCGTTCCCGTAAGCATCGCCCCAGGCGCAGGAGAAGGTGTAGCGATCGTTGTCCCGGCTCAGCCCTGCGGCTTCAGTGGTCTCGACAAAATTGGCATTGCCCTCGTTGTGAAAGAGGCAGTTGGGCGGGCCGTTGCGGGCGTCGTAGTACGGAATGGGATAGTGATACTGGTCGAGGCCGAGATAGTACATGTACATGCAGAAGTACACGTCGAGCCGGCCGTCGCGATCGTAGTCCGCGACTGCTGCATGAGTAAAGGTGCCTTGCGGCTGGCGCGCGAAGCGGAATGCGTCGTGCTTCAGACGGAAGGTACCGTTGCCCTGGTTCAAATAGAGGAGCGGACCGGTTCCGCAGACCACGAGAAGATCCTGGAGGCCCTTGTTCTCGAAGTCCGCGAAGAGGGCACATGCGGTATTGTCGAGAATACCCAGGCCGGACTTATCGGTCACGTCTTCGAAGGATCCGTCTCCGCGATTGCGAAAGAGCCGATTCGGCAATCCGGCGGGTTGGCAGACATAGAAATCGTCGAAGCCATCGTTGTCGAAGTCGCCCACAGCGACGCCATTGTTGCAATAGACGTCCACTCCGATGGCGCCGTCGAGCACGGTGCGCCAGTAGTCGGCGCCGTGCACAAGTTGCCGATTGTAGGAGCCCGTTCCGCCCAGAGCCTGGACCGTGACATCGATGAATACCGGACCCTTTGTGGTGGCGAGCGACTCCTGATCCGCTTCCCACTTGCGTGCCTTCCAGGCGCCGGAGTCGCTGCGAGCCCAGACGACGTGCCATGTGCCGACGCGCTCTTCCTTGCGTGCGCCGCTGCGCGTCGAGACGATGTCGTAGCGGATATCGGTGCGCACAGAGAGAGGGCCGCCGGCGAACTGCTCGATGCCGAAGATTTCAAACTCCGCGGTTTCAATGCGCAGGGGGGCTGCCAGCCAGGTTCGCAGGCTCTGGATAAACTGGTCGCGGCCGCGGCGAAGATCGGGCGCGAAGGTCCGCCTGACGTTGCGGATGCCATAGAGGGAACGGAGCTCGGTTTCAGCAGATGGCACCAGCGTCGGGGCCTCGATCGACTCGTCGAGGGATTCGGCGAGGTCGGCCAGGCCTGCCGGCGCCGATTTGAGAGCATTGCTCCATTTCGTCAGCACGGAACCAATCTCGTCGGCGTATTTTTCAGTCATGTAGCCGTCTGAACCGGGAGTTACGAGGGCAAGGATACCGGCGAGTGGAGACTGGGCGGGATAGTGAGGCGTGAGGCGAAGGTCAGCGAAGCGAAGGCTGGCCTGCGGGCTCGAAAGCGGACTGGGAGGGCCCGAGAGGAGCGGACCGGCAAAGAGCGGTGCGGCGCGAAGGACCGCCGGCGTCAGCGCCATACCTTTCAGGATCTCCCGGCGAGTAAACAGATTGCTTCCGTCCTTGCGGCGCGACGACATTCCAAAGTGGTTCCCGGAACAGTTGGGATGACCGCATCATAGCATCAGGCCAACGCCGTCGATTCGCGCGAGGCCCCTTCACCGCGGGGAGCGGGAAGCCCTGGCCGCGCGCGCAAACTGCCAGGGCGCCAGCGGAAACGATGCGCCGCCGGGCGGAAGCGGGCCCTGGCGGGGTTCAGGGGGGCGATGCGGCGGGTTGCGATTAAGCTATTGAAAAAAAGCAGGTTATTTGGACAGAGGAACCGGAACCGGAGAGATTTCGGTGTGGGCTGAATCCGTCTGCGCGCATTCCTCAAACTTTTGGTTGACAAAGATCAAACGAATGTACTAGGCTTCCTCGCAAATTTTGAAATCGTTTTCAGATGGGACTTTTCCGCTGAGGCTACGGAAAGGTTCCAAGAATGCAGAATTGCCCTCGGGAAACTTCAAACAGTAGTACGAGCAACAACGCTTGGGGGGTATTTGGATGCTTCGTGATCGCATTGCAACGAGTCTGCGAAGGGCGCTGTGCGCGGCGGCCTTTTCGTGCGTGTTCTTCATTCTGCTGCCCAAACCATTCGCGTTCGGCCAGGTCGACGAAGGTACGATCACCGGCACGGTGACAGATGCGACCGGGGCCGTAGTGCCGGATGCGCAGGTGACGCTTCTGAATACCGACCAGGGCATCACCGTGCAATCGCATACAAACTCGACTGGCGGGTATACGTTTTCTCCGGTCCGCATCGGGCACTACACGATTACCGTCGTCGCCAAGGGGTTTGCGACGACCACGCAGACCAACCTGACGGTGAACGTGGCGCAGACTCTGGCCGTGCCCATTACCCTCAAACCGGGCACAGCCTCAGAGACAGTACAAGTGACCTCGGCGCCTCCGCTGCTGCAAACCGACGAAGCTTCGACGGGGCAGGTGATCGGCCGGCAGGAAGTGAACGATCTGCCTCTCAACGGCCGCAACTTCACTTTCCTGGCGCAGCTTGGCGCAGGCATGCAAACCCCCCAGTCAGACACGCGCGGGAATGCTGCATCCGGCGCCTTCTCAGCCAACGGCGAGCGCCCTGCGCAGAACAACTACCTGCTTGACGGTATCGACAACAACTCCGACAACGTGGACTTCCTGAACGGCACCAACTACGTCATCCTTCCGCCGCCCGATGCCATTGAAGAATTCAAAGTGCAGACCAGCGACTATAGCGCTTCACTCGGCCGCGCCGCCGGCGCGGTGCTGAACGCCACCGTCAAGTCGGGCACCAACCAACTGCATGGCGACGTGTGGGAGTTCTTCCGCAACGACAAGCTCGACGCTGCCGACTGGTTCGAGGACAACTCCCCGACGCCGTCGAAGGGCGAATATCGTTTCAACCAGTTCGGGGGCACCATTGGCGGTCCCATCATCAAGAACAAAGTCTTTTTCTTCGGCGACTACCAGGGAACGCGCCGTGTGCAGGGCACCTCGGCTAACCCGACGGTCCCGACGATGACAGAACGCAGCAGTAATTTCCAAAACCTGCAGGACATTCTTACCCAGCAGGCTGGAGCCGCCAGGACCGACATTCTGGGCCGCAGCATTCAACGTGGCACTATCCTCGATCCGGCGACAACCCGGTTTGTTGCTGCCGGAGCCACTGACCCGGTTTCAGGATTGGTGAATACCTCTGGATCCGATGGCTATGTACGCGATGCATTCGGCTGCGCGCCGTCCCAAACTAACGTTACCTCCGCCACTTGCCCCAACATCAACATGCTTCCGGCTGGCCGCATCGATCAGAATGCGGTGAAGCTGCTGGATCTTTTTCCCGCGCCGAATTCGGGTCTCGCCATATACCAGACCAGCCCGGCCCTGTTCGAGCATGAAAATCAATTCGATACCCGCGAAGACTTCAACCCCAACGATTCGAACCAGGTCTTCGCCCGCTTCAGTTACTCGGACGATCCGGAGTTCATCCCAGGGCCTTTTCAAGGCATAGCCGATGGCGGCGCATTCCAGCAGGGGCTGCAGACCGCGAAATCCGCGCAGATGGTGGCGGCGTATACGCATGTATTCAGCCCCAGCGTGGTGAACCAGGCGCGCGCAGGTTTTGCCCATCTGCACACGACCCGCTACGGACCGGTCGCCACTCAGGCGGGGATTCCAGGACAATTTGGGATTCTGGGCATCCCGCAGCCACCTACGGACGGGCCCGAAAACGGCGGCCTGCCCGCTATCGTTATTACCAACTTGCAAACTCTGGGCAGCAACCAGTACCTGCCCTCCGACGAAGCCACCGCAACCCTCCAGGTCACGGACGACTTCACCCGCATTTACGGCAGGCACAGCTTCCACATGGGTGTAGAATTCCAAAACGCGAAGTTCTCAACCTTGCAGCCTGCCACTTCGCACGGCAGTTTTAGTTACAGCGGCACTTTCACCGATATTCCCAATCAGGGAGCCACGACTGGTGGCCTCGCCCAGTTCCTGCTGCCTCCCACCCCGTATAGCTTGGCGACGGGGGACGGCTACGACTATTCCGGCGGCTCGAACAGCGTTGCGGCCTCCAATATCGCCAAGACCTACGACGAGAAAAAGTACTTTGCCGCCTACTTCCAGGATGATTGGAAGATGACGGCCAAACTGACGTTGAACCTAGGCGTCCGCTGGGATTACTTCGGCCCAATTAATGAGACTAACGGCGGGCAGGCAAACTTTGTTCCAACGGCGCTTCCGGCAGAGGGCCTTGGTAATCCGACATTCATCGTGCCAGCCAGCGGAAAAGACAACCGGACCCTGTCCACAAACTCCACCTGTTTCGGAACCGGCTGCTACGGCCTGGTTGATCTTCTTGCGGCGGACGGCATCACGCTGGACGTGACCGATAAGTACGGGCAAGGGCTTTTGCGGACGCAAAAAACCAATGTTGCCCCGCGCCTTGGCGTGAATTATGAGATCACTCGCAAGCTGGTAGGGCGAGGCGGTTTTGGTCTCTTTTACAACTCGTTTGAGAATCAGGGATATGGGCCGAATATCGGCGAGAACTATCCATTCCAGTTCAACTTCAGCTACTCGCCTCAAGCCGACCCCTCTGATCCGCATTCCTCCATTGTTGGGCAGGTTGCCCCGACCAGGTACAACACTGCATACGCCGGCTGCCCCACAGCCGGTCCGGGCGGTACCGCATCGGTGGAGTCCGGTTTTTCCTGTATCGCATTCAACCCGGCCCTGGTAAGCGCCAAGGGACTCGGACTGCAGGGGTTGCAGTTCGATTACGAGACGCCGCGCACCTACAGCGCGAACCTAGCCTTCGAGTACTCCATCACGCCCTCTCTGGCATTGACGGCTGCGTACGTGTACACGCACGACGCCGACCTGCAGGGTGGCATCGGCTACCAGCACGTTCATCAGATTCTGCCTGCCGGCATCACCACCGGCGCCGGGTGCGCTGGCGGGACCTTTGAATCAGTTTCGGGGAAGCCCAGCTGTTATCCGTTCCCTGACTTCGGTGGCGGCAGCTACCAGGCAACATACGGCACCAGCTCCTATCACGGTCTGCAAACTACATTTCAGCAGCAGTTTTCCAATGGCCTGCTCTTCCTGTTCACTTACACCTGGTCTAAGACGATGTCCGACGCCGGCGATTTGTTGAACGGCACCGCCGCTGACACACTCCGCGCCCCCTTCGTCCCTGGCCTGGGCCCGAAGTTCGACTACTCTTTGGCCGATTTCGATCTCCGCAACGTGTTCCACTTCAGCGGCGGATACGACCTGCCATTCGGGAAGGGCAGGCAATTCATGAACCGTGGAGGAGTTGCCAATCAGGTCCTGGGGGGCTGGTCCACTAACTGGATCCTGGACTTGCAGGGCGGCCAGCCGCTAGGCTTTGGCTGCACTACCGGAAGCACTTCAGGTACTGGGTGCGATGACATCCTCGTGCCCGGCAAGAGCCCGCAGCTCGGGATCAAGACTCGGACCGTGGCGGGAAATAAGTATCCGTTCTGGATCGGAAACCCGTCTGCCTTCTCGCAACCGTGCGAGTTGACAACGGACGCGTCGGGAGCGTTGACGCCGGTTACAAACGAGACGAACTGCACCCCATTGACCGGTGCCGCGGCTCTGGGCTTCAAACGCGATATGGTTTCCGGCCCGGGGTTCCATCGGCTCGATTTCTCAGCGTTCAAGAATTTCCAGTTGACTGAGAGGTTCAGGCTGGTATTCCGCTCGGAATTCTACAACATCGTCAACCACCCCAACTTCAACTTGCCGGGATTTGGCGGTAACGGCGTGGTATCGATCGGCGGTTCGTCAGACTTCACAAGCCCCGACTTCGGGGCAATCGGGTCGACCCGGGGCGCTCCGTTCAATCCCCGGCAGATCCAGTTTGCAATGAAGCTTTATTACTAGGGCCCGTGAACCAAGCCTTGAAAAAGCAGGTGCGGTTCACAAGAGATGGTTTAAGATGGACGACACCCCGGCACGGCACGTTTCAAGAGTGCCTTGCCGGGGTGTTCTTCTTGGGAGCGGATTGCTCGATTGGGGATCAGGAGGACGGGTTGTGCGCAAGAAGTCTCGGCTCACGTGGTCGGTATTGCTGGCAGTATGCGGCTGCGCCACGATTCTTTGCGCCCAGGGTCCGCCTGGCCTGAGACTGGACGCCGCCTACCAGGCCGCAGTGGCCGACTACAAAGCAGGACGGTACGCGCAGGCGGCACACCGGCTGGAAGCAATGCTTCCGTACGCCGCCAAGAGCTTTGAACTGCACGAACTGCTGGGGCTCACTTATGCCTCGATGGCGGAGAATGCGAAGGCACAGAGTCAGCTCCAACAGGCGGTCGAATTGAAGCCAGACTCGGCCGCCGGGCGAACCAACCTGGGCGCCATGCTGCTGCGTTCGGGCAAAGGAGCCCAGGCGGGCGAGCAGTTCCGCAAGGCACTCGAGCTGGAGCCTGGAAGCTACGACGCGAACCATAATCTGGGCGAGCTTTACGCGAACTCCGGCCGCGTGGCCGAGGCGCAGCCGCTGCTGGCAACGGCCTACCGAGTGAAACCAGGCGCGTATGACAACAGCTATGATCTGGCGATGGCCGACTTTCTGCTGGGACGGCTGGATGAAGCGCGCGAGGTGATTCAGGAACTGGCAAAGGAGAGAAACACAGGCGAGCTGCACAACCTTCAGGCGCAAATCGACGAGAAGCAGGGGAGGTTTGTGGATGCGGCGAACGAATACGAGACCGCAGCACATCTTGATCCGACCGAGGACAATCTCTTCGATTGGGGAAGCGAGATGCTGCTGCACAGAACTTACGAGCCGGCCACCAGCATCTTTCAGGCCGGGGTGGAGCGCTATCCGAATTCGGCGCGCATGACGATCGGGCTGGGTCTGGCGCTCTATTCACGGGACAGATACGACGACGCGGTGAAAGCGCTGCTGAAGGCAGTGGCGCTGACTCCGGCCGATCCGCGCTGCTATTACTTTCTTTCCAAGGCTTACGACAGTTCGCCTACCGAGGCGGATGAAGTAATCCAGGCGTTTCGCCGTTATTCCGAGGTCGAGCCCCGCAATGCGCTGGCGCAGTATTATTACGCGCTCAGTTTATGGAAGGGGCGCCGTTCCCAAGGCGCGGCCCCGGACCTGCAACTGGTGGAGTCTTTGCTCAAGAAGGCCATTTCCCTGAACGATCGGCTTCCCCAAGCCCACCTGCAGTTAGGCGATCTGTATGCAGATCAGCACATGTATGAGAGGTCGGTTCCGGAGTATGAACGGGCTCTGGCATTGAACCCAGATTTATCCGACGCTCACTACCGCCTGGGAACGGATTATGTTCACCTGGGGCAAAAGGAGAAGGCGGAAAGGGAGTTCGCGGTGTACCAGAAACTGCGGGCCGAACATCTGGCAGAGGTCGACAAAGAACGAGCGGATGTGAAGCAGTTTGTGTATTCGGCGAGGGAGCCGGCGGCAAGCAAGCAGTGACGCGCGGGCGGGCCGTTCTGCGCGGCGGATGCGATGCGGGGAGGTCCAGGAGCGCGCGGCTGGCAGGTGCACCGCTATTCTCGGCGTTTGATTGCGATGAGATGAATGACATTCTCCCCAACACGAATGCTGCGGGCGGCCGTTCTACCGAGGCGCTGTTAAGTCCTCGCGAGATTGCGCGGCGCCTCAGCCTGAGCAGGCGCGAGTTCCTGCGCGGAGCCACGGGAGCGGCGCTGGGCTCGGCCCTGAGCGGCGCCAGTCCGTTTATGTACGGCGAAGGGACGCGGCGGAAGCGCAAAGCGATCGTGATTACTTTTGGCGGCGGCGCGCGGGACCAGGAGACTTTTGCACCCCAAGGGCAGGAGAACATTCCTCACCTTCTGAACGAGCTTGCGCCGCAGTCCAGCTTCTTCACCCACGTCACCAATCAGGGAATCCTGGGCCACTACGTGGCCACGGCGAGCCTGGCCACCGGGGTCTACGAGACGCTGAACAACTTTGCCGCCGTTCCGCCGGACCACCCGACCGTGTTTGAGTATTTTCGCAAGGACCTGCGGCGGCCGGCTTCGGACGCATGGGTGGTTGCGCCGAGCAATGGCTTCAATCGCATTGGCGAGAGCGATTGCCGGTCTTACGGAACGGGGCTGGGAGCCACGGTGATCCTTCCCAAGCATCTGCTGAAGGCGGCAAGCTCGGGCTCGGGACTCAACCTCGATCATCTGCTTCTCGACAACTACGAGAACCCGCTGTACACGCCGACCTTGGAAGGCGGCGAGTTCGAACTGAGCCAGCTCAATCGGATTCTGCGCCTCTCCGTGGACGACTTTATGGCGCACGCGCGCACGCTATCGAGCCCCGATGAGCTCTCGGTCTACATTGCCAGGCGGCTGATGCAGCAGGAGGCGCCGAGCCTGCTCTGGATCACGATGCACGACATGGATATCGCGCATTCCGGCGCCTACTCGCTCTATATCGAGGGAATCCGGCGCACCGACCGCCTGTGCGGGGAGCTCTGGAAGGCGGTGCAGAGCGAGCCGGAGTACAAGGACAACACGACCCTGTTCATTCTCCCCGACTTTGGCCGGGATGCGGACTACGATGCAGGCGGGAACGGATTTCAACACCATCGCACGGGCGATGCCGCCAGCCGCACGACCTGGATGATGGCCCTCGGCCAAGGCGTGCGCGGGGGCGTGATCTATGACCAGCCGATGCAGTCCATCGACCTCGTCCCCAGTCTGGGCGCGCTGATGGGTTTTTCGCCGGAGCTGGCGCAGGGAAAGCCGATCAAGGAGTTGTCGTAAGCCTCATGCAGCCGTCGCACCTCAAACCCGAAGACTTTGCCAGGTACCCGCCGGAGGCGCGCGGGCTGGTGGTCGCGCACCTGGACGCGATCCGGCAACTGCCGTTGAGTTTTTTGCCGAATCTGCTGCGGGAGGCGATCGACTACGACTTCAAGTTTCCAGCGGAGCGATCGGCAATCGAGAGAGAACTGGCGGTCATCGGTTCACTTCCGCCCGCTGAGCGGGACGACTGGTTTCACGACTTCGCGGAGATCGCTCTCTCGCCGGGGCTCGAGCGCTTGGACTGGGTCAATCAGCCGGCGCGGTTCGGGGAGCAGGAGTCCGCCTATCTTTGGACTACGCATCAGCAGGACGCCTTCCGCGAAGCCGCAATGCAATATGGCGCGCGGCTGCTGGCGGCCGCGCCGCCCAGTCCGCCTTCGGTGCCAAGGCTGGGTATCGCAGTCATCGGGCAGGGCGTCGAAGCTTACGATCAGCCTCTTTTTCGCGACCTCCGCGCGCATGGGACGTACTTCAGCCATCTGAACCCGGAAAACGGACTTCAGATACTGCTCACCGCGGCCGGTGAGCGCGCCAAGACCTACCCGGCACCGTACGGGCACTGGTATGTGGACGGCGGTGAGGCGGCCGAACACAGCGCGCTGCTGACCTGCGTCTCGTATAAGGCTCTCGGCGGCGCGCGGGCGGCGTTGCTGAAGAACATGCAGGCGGAGATCCGGCGCCCGGGCATGGGCCCCGAAGAGTTGCGCACCCACCTTGCAGAACTGAAACCTGCCGATCTCGGAATGGAGAACGCGGGCGATCCCGTGCTGGAGCGGTTTCAACTAAAGATCCTTACCGAAGGCTCGGGGACGCAGATCTTCAGCACCACCTTCGCGCAGTGGTCGGCGCGCGAGGCGCTGCGGCGGGCACAACCGGTCACTTTGCTGGTGCGCTTCGCGCCCCGCCAGCGCCAGCGTCCGATGAGCGAGCTGCTTTCGGACTCCGGCGCCAAGCCGGAGCTGGATCTCATGGGGTCGCTCGTCGATGGGGAGATGGGGGCCTACTATCACTGGATCAACCAGCAGCGGCTTCCGGGCGCATCGCAATCGGTTTTCCTGGCCTGGTTTGAAGATCACCCTGAGGCGGTTGTGGTCTCTCCAAGCCTGCCCCATGGCGTGGAATCAACATCGCCGATCGACCTTGGGAAGCTTCTCCATCTGGCCTTGAGTTAGCGCCGGGCGCGGCATTGATTGCGGCCGATTCTCCGCATATAATTGGCTCACTTTCAATTGAAGATCCGGTTTGGAGCTGGACCCTCAGGAATCGATCCCTGAGGAGGCATTGTGATCGAAAATGGCCTTTCCGTTGACGATGTTCCGGACACGCGGGTGTCCGCGGGCGATGGTTCGGTTGCCGACGTCTCCCGGCGCAGGTTCCTGAGCGCGGCGGGTCTGCTGATCGCGGGCGCCATGCTTCCTGAAGCGCGCGCCGCCCGCAGCCGGGACGACACGGGCTCGGGAAACCGGGTGGTCATGGCGATTGTCGGCGGCATTCGCCGCGCCGAGAGCTTCTCGCCGGAGGGGCTGCAGTACATCCCTCACCTTGTTTCCGACCTTGGACCGAACGCGTTGCTCTATCTCCATGCGCGCAACGAGGGGGTTACTGCTCATTTCAACGCCATTTCGAGCATTCTGACGGGCAACTGGCAGCGCGTGGACGATTGGGGAAACCAGGCGCCCGCGTCCCCGACTCTCTTCGAGCAATACCGCAGGGAGCGGCGCGCGAGCGCGGGAGAGACCTGGGTGGTTGCCAGCAACAAAGCTCTCACCCGTCAGATCGGCGCAAGCTCGGCCTCGCACTACGGGCCGGAATATGGGGCGAACGTCGTCTTTCCCAAGCAGCTCATGCTGATGGCGATTGTGAACGCGCTGCGCAACGGCCGCGCCGGGAATATGGCCGATCGCGACAAAGTTGAAGCGGAGCTGGAGACCGCCATGGCCGGGAGCAACTACGAGGGTCTCGGCTGGAATGTCTTTGACGGGGCGGATCAACTCGATCCCCGGGTACGCGGCACGATCGAGACGGCTATCGCCAACTTTGTTCACACGGGGGGACCGACTTCGGGCGACGAACTGACTTTCTTCATGACCCGGGAGATTATGCGCAAGTTCGCTCCCAGCCTGCTGGTGACCGTGTTTTCCGACGTGGAAGCGGCGCATTTTGGTTCCTACGCCATGCACCTGGCGGGGATCCGGACGGCGGACCGGCTTGTGAATCAGCTCTGGCAGGAGATCGAGGCCAATCCCGAGTATCGCGGCAAGACCACCCTCCTCATTTTGCCCGAGTTTGGCCGCGATCCCGACGGCTCTTCGACGAACGGTTTTTTCAATCATCGCGCCAACGAGGAGTCGACGCGCGACACGTGGGCCATGGCATTGGGCGCCGGCGTGGGCCAGCCCACGATTGTGGAGCGGCCGATCCGGCAAGTGGATCTGTGCCCCTCGCTGGCCGGCCTGCTTGGCTGCCGTCCGCTGGAGTCGCAAGGCGCGAGCCTGCCCGAGCTTCGGGGTTGAGCAGGCTGAGAGTTCGGCCCGCGGGAGAGAATCGATGGAAACGTCCAAAGGAATGCCGGAAAGACTCGAAGATGCGCTCCGTGACGGCGTTCTCAAGCGGCTCCCTTTGACCTTTCTGCCCTTCGTCAATCAACAGCTTCACGAGTGGGAGTTCCTGTTTCCCAACGAAAGGCGGTCGACAGAGAGGCTCATCCTTTATATAGAAGGCCTGAGTCCCAATGAATCCGCCGAGCTTTTCAGCAATCTGGTCCGCCTTGAAGACAAGATGGGCGTTCGCCGGTGGCAGCAGTTCTCGACGGAAGAGCAATCTATCCAGAACGCCTCGGAGCTGGCCCGTTCACCGTATTTTCAGGAGTGGCGGCGGGCGGTGCAGGCGGTCTTTGACGCGGCCGAGCGCAACGCGGTGCGGGACGATAGCGGAGTGCTCAAGCCGCGTAATCGCGCGATTGTGCTGGAGATCCCGGCGTCGCTTCCAGTGGAGGAGACGGAGGCATGGCAGCACTGGCATGGAATGGGAAGACCCGTGAAGTTGCAGCCGGCCGCTTCAGGATCTTCGCAGAATTTGCCGGGAAGCGTGCTTGCCGGGCTAATTGCCCAAGCCGCGGAAGCCGGTGAATCTTCGCTTCGGCCGGAAGACTCGTCCGAAGACTCGCGGGCGGAATCATGGGTGATCGACGGGGCAAGAAGCCTGGTGGACTCCTGCCTGACGAATGCGGCATCGGCCGCGCCTGCGCGCGCCATCCTGTTGAGCTATACCAAGCTGGATGCTTACCGGGAGAATTTTTCGCGTGAAATGAACACCATGCGCAAGAACCTTTCGGACGCGGATTCGGTTTACGATCATTTGCGCAAGGTGGAGGTTACGCCGTGGTGCCCACCGGAGATTGCCGCAGACGCGGCGGTGCGTGAGTTTGTTCGTGCGCTTTATCTCAGCGGCAACGGCGCGGTGCTCTTCGGCAATTCATTTGTGGAGTGGGCGGCGTCGGAGGCGCTGAGGCGGGCGCGGCCACGGTTTCTGGCTGCGAGATTCAGTGTGCGCAGCAAGCCCAAGCCGTTCACGGGCGTGGCAATCTTCGAGGATCCCGACCGGGTCAATCCGCTTCCCACGGTTGACGATAACCTTGGGAGCGCGGTGGATGCAGAGATTCTGGCCGCATACATCTGGCTGTCGGCCATTCGCTACGAGGAGTACAGGCAATCCACGGTTTGCGTCTGTGTCGCGGAGAGCCTGGCCGAAGCTTACCTGGTTGCGCCGCCGGAGTTCGCCTTGAGAGAAGCAAACCAACCGATGGCCGTGGAAGCGCTGGCCGACTCGCTGCGGTCGTGGCTCGGTGTACGCGGCTGAGCCGGCGATCTGCGGGCAGCGGAGGGTTCCCTCTGCTGCCCGCTGGGCTGGCTTAACGTTGCACCCGGTGGAGGACCACCGGTATCGATGGGGGCAGATGAAACGATGCGCCTCGCGATGGATCCGAACCATCCGGCGGAGGCCCGACCGCCGGACCCTCGCCGGTCTCCTCTTCAGGAGTGCGAAAGCGGGACGGGATGCTGACCTTGCGATCGAGCTCCATCCGGTCGCCGCTCAGCGTGCCGGAGTAGCTGCTCCTTCCCGCCTTGAAAGAAACGTGGTTTCCATTCACCTGGCCGTCTTCAATCGGCACGGGCACGTCGCCGGCGCCAAAGAATCCACCTTCACCGCCTTCCACTGTGCCCGTAAGGCTGCCTCCGCTCTGCTGAAGTGAAAAGACCATAGCGGCCGTTCCCACGAAGAACCGGATTGCGGGGTTGTTGGCATTACCGGCGGCGGGTGGCTCGGGCCGCCACAATCCCGTGATGCCCGGCCCTTGCGGCACCTCGCGCTCCCAGACCGCAACTTGCGGGCGAAGTGCGACGGCTTTGGCCTCGACGGTTGCACGAGCGGGCGTGAGTCCCGGGGACGCAGCTTCGACGGTGATGGTCCCGCCTTTCTTGAGTGACTGAACGAGCGCCATACAAAGGCCGGAAAACGCCTTGCGCGACGATCCTTTGTCGGGGGCGTGGTCGGTGGGGTCGCCGTTGCCGACGCCGATCAGCGCGCCCGCGCCCGTCACCGTGAACGCTACCTCGTTGCCGGTGATGGGCACAACGCGGCCTTGCGCATCCTGCACCTCGACGGCGAACATGGCCACGTCCTCGCCGTTGGCCAGCACCTGATCGCGATCCGCGCGCATCACCAGCTTTGCCGCGGGGCCGGTGGTCTCGCGCCTGGCTGTCATCACCATCTTGTCCGCTTTGTATCCACGCGCCTCCAACGTTCCGGGGGCGTATTTCACTGTCCAGGCCGGATGCAGATTCTTTTTCACTTCCTGCGTGCCGAGGCTGGTTCCGTTCAGCAGCAACTCGACCCTGTCGAGATTCGAGTACACCCACACCGCGATCTCCTTGCCCTCCATTCCCGGCCAGTTCCAGTGGGGAAAGACGTGCAGCACCTGCTCATCGGTCCACCAGGACCGGTAATAGAAGAATGCGTCCTTGGGAAATCCGCAGGTGTCGATAATTCCGTACTGCGAGCTGATATTGGGCCACTGATTCGGCGAGGGCTCGCCGCGATAATCGAAGCCGGTCCACACAAATCCACCGAGAAGCCAGGACTGCGCGTCGCAGAAGCTCCACCAGCCAACGGCCGAAGCGCGGCCCGTCGTGGTCCAGGGATCGTAAGAGCCGACGTAGCCTTTGGCGGGGTCGGTCACGTAAATGCCGCGGGTGCCTACGGCGCTCACCGTCTCTGTACCGATCACCGGCCGGTCGGGATGCGCGTCGTGATAGGCCTTCGCCTGGGGGTCCATGTAGTTGTAGCCGATCACGTCGCAGACCGCCAGCCCGCCGGTTCCGATGGCGCCGGTGGGAGCGATCGAGACGGGCCGCGAGCCATCTTCTTCGGTTGCCACCTCCTTCATCGCGGTGAGGATCAGCACGCCTCTTTGCCCGTTGGCCTGGCGCTCCTCATTGCCCATCGACCACATGAACACGCTCGGGCGGTTGCGGTCGCGGCGCACCAAATCCCGGAACTGGCTCAGGCCTTCGGGATTCGAAGACATCATGCGGGTTTCATCGAAGACCAGCATGCCCAGCTTGTCGCAGGCGTCCAGCAGCTCCGGCGTGGGCGGATTGTGCGAGGTGCGAATTGCGTTGCAGCCCATCTCCTTCAGCTTGCCGATGCGGTAATACTGCACCGAATCGGGCAGGGCGGCGCCCAGCCCGGCATGATCCTGGTGATTGCAGGTTCCCTTCACCTTCACGTGCCGGCCGTTGAGAAAGAGCCCCTGCGCGGGGTCGATCTTAATGGTGCGAACGCCGAACGGGGTCTGATAACGATCGACGACTTCGCCGCCCGCCCGGACTTCTGTGACCAGCGTGTAGAGGTTTCTTTCCTCGAGCGACCAGAGCCGCGGGCGCGCAAGCATAATCTTCTGCTCATAGGTCTGGCCGCCTTGCGAAGCGATGGCGGCGGATGCCGTGGCGTCCTTGGCAACCGCTGTACCGGCGGGATCGAGAATCGTGGAGACGACGCGTGCGTTCGCGGGGCTGCCGCCGTCGTTGTTGACCTCGGTGCGAATGGAGAGAGTGGCTGCGGCGGCGCCCACCTCGGCGGCGACGAAGGTTCCCCATTTCTTTACATGCACCGGATTCGTTTTCACCAGCCAAACGTGCCGGTAGATTCCCGCGCCCTCATAGAACCAGCCGTCGCTCAGGGTGGCGTCGACCCGGACTAGCAGCACGTTCGTTGCGCCGGCGTTGATGAAATCGGTTACGTCGAAGCTGAAGGGATCGTATCCGCCGCTGTGGCGGCCTACGTAAAAGCCGTTGCAGACCACCATGGTCTCGCGATAGGCGCCGTCGAATTCCACGGAGATGCGTTTGTTCGCGTCCTCAGGCGCGAGCTCAAAGACGCGGCGATACCATCCGACGCTGGTCTCGGGGTAGTCCCGTCCCAGGGGATAAAATCCCTTGCTGGCCAGGGCGGGATCGTTCTGGAAGGGCAGCTCCACGGCCCAATCGTGAGGGAGATCGACCGGCTTCCAATCGCCGTCATCGAACGCGATCGAGCTTGCGGAAAGAAAATTGCCGGTCTTTTGAAAGTTGCCGGTTTGCCCCAATCCGAAATCGAAGTCCCTGGTGGGATCGTCGGCGTTTCCAAAGTGAAAGCGCCACCCGAAGTCCAAAAGGAGCCGCTCCCGGCCGGCGCGGCGCGCGGCTGAAGAGGGGATCGCAGCGGAGTTCGGCGATGCCTCGGATGCCTGCGGCGAGAGAGGGCCGGAACCTTCTGCCACGGCCTTGATGGCGGTGCCGATGGGAGCGACGCCCTGCGCGGCCGCAGCGGCCGGGATCAACAAGCCAGTCTTTAAGAGATTGCGGCGTGATAACGTTTCCATTTGCCCTCCGATTTCCGGCTGATTTTGGATTTCCAGCGAGTATATACCCTCCTGTTGACACGCCGTCCAGAAGGAAAGCGATTGGCGGGTCTCGGTTTTATGGATCGACGCCGTAGCGGGGTGTCCTGGCCGTTGTCCGCCAGTGAACAAGGCCGTCCAGATCCGGACACAGGGACCGGGTTCACTCCTTGAGAACTGCTCTAGTTTCAGAGTCGCGAAGGCGCGCTTCTCTGGCATGCAAACTGCAACATATGTGCACGGCGGTGGTGCGCGTGCCGGGAGGATGCATGTTTTCGGATCTTCGTTTTGCATTGCGGCAGTTGAGAAAGTCGCCGGGGTTCGCGGTGACGGCGATTGTGACACTGGCGCTGGGCATTGGCGCGACGACGGCGATCTTTTCGCTGATGGATCAGGCGCTGCTGCGTTCGCTGCCGGTGAGGGCCCCTCAGCGGCTGGTGCTGCTGGAGGCGACTCCCTGGAACGTGTGGAACGGAGACAGCGACAGCAACGGCGGCGACCCGGAGGCGTACTTCTCTTATCCGATGTACCGGTGGCTGCGCGACGAGAACCAGGTGTTCAGCGGCCTGATCGCGATGTTCCAGACGCAGGTAGGGGTGACCTGGCATGGCCGCGCAGAACTGGTGAATGCGGAGCTGGTGAGCGGGAACTACTTCGACGTGCTGGGGGTAAGACCGGCCGTGGGCGGGCTGCTGACCCAGGCCAACGACCGGGCGGAGAACGGCGACCCGGTCGCGGTGCTGAGCTTTGATTATTGGCGGACGCATCTGGGCGAGGATCCGCACGTGGTGGGACAGACGCTGGAGATCAACGGCCACGCTTTCCAGATTCTGGGCGTGGCGGCGGCGGGATTCCAGAGCGCAATCTGGGGCTCGCCGGCGGACGTATGGGTGCCGATCACGATGAAGCCGGTGATGACACCGGAATGGAACGAACTCGACGAGCACAATGGGCGTTGGCTGAATATTCTGGGCCGGCTGAAGCCGGGGGAGACACGGGCCGAGGCAGAGGCGCGCCTGGCGCCGCTGTGGCATGCGCTGCGCATCGCGGAATTGCCGTACTTCAAGAACACTTCGCCACAATTCGTGGCCGGCTTTGTCACCAAGAGCCGTTTGCATGTGCTGGCCGGTTCCAGGGGATTCTCTTATTCGCGCAACGACCTGCGCGATCCCCTGCTGGTGGTGATGGGGTTGGCAGGGCTGGTTCTGCTGATGGCCACGGTGAATGTTGCCAGCCTGGTGCTGGTGCGCGCGGCCGGGCGGGTGCGGGAGATCGCCATGCGCTATGCACTTGGCGCCCGGCGGAGCCAGGTGGCGCGGCAACTGCTGGCGGAAGGATTTCTGCTTGGGATTCTGGGCGGAACGGCGGGACTGGCCGCGGCCCCGGCGGCGATTCGGTTGCTGGTGGGCTGGATGTCTTCCGGCCAGGGAGAGACGCCTTACTCGACGCATCTGAACGGGACGCTGCTGGCCTTCGGGATGGCGGTGGCGCTCGCCGTAAGTCTGCTGTTCACCATTGCGCCTGCGGTGGAGTTACGGAAACTCAACCTGGCGGGCGACCTGAAGCAGCAGGGTGCGGGAAGCGTGGGCGGACGGCTGGGCTTCCGGCGGGCGATCGTGGGGGCACAGGTGGGGCTGAGCCTGCTGCTGCTGGTATGCGCGGGGCTGTTCGTCAAGACGCTGGGAAAGCTGCGCGACGTGAACGTGGGGTTCGCGACCGATCACCTGATCACACTTGGAGTCGATCCCCGGCTGGCCGGCTACAACGCGCAGGCCGTGGTGCCACTGGACCAGCGACTGGTGGACACTCTGGCCGCACTGCCGGGCGTGGAGAGCGTTGGCGCCACCAGCGACCCGGAACTAGCGGGTAACGGCAACGGCGGCAACATCAGCGTCGAGGGCTACACGCCGCACGAAGGCGAGGACATGAATGCGGAGAAGGCCATGATCACGCCCGGATTTTTCGCCGCCCTGAAGGTCCCGCTGCTGGCGGGGCGATGGCTCACCGATCAGGATGACGCAAATCACCCCAAAGTAATTGTGGTCAATGAGGCGCTGGCGGACCGGTTTTTCGGGAGTCCGCAAAAAGCGATTGGTCACATGCTGGCGCTGGGCCGCGGAAAAGTGAGCTACGACCTGCAGATTGTCGGTGTGGTCCGGAACTATCTCCATCGCGACGTGCGCAGCACGGTGAAGATCACGATGTATGCGCCGATGGCGCAACAGGCCAACGTGCCGGAGATGTACTACTACGTCCGCACGTGGGGCGCGCCGGCAGGGGCGATGGGATTGATCCGGCAGGCAATGCGGGGCGTGGACCCGAGGCTGGCGTTGGACGGGATGACCACAATGCAGGGCGAGATCAGCCAGAACATCAGCGACGAACGCATGGTGGCGCTGCTGGCGGTGTGTTTCGGCGTACTGGCGACGGTGCTGGCGGCGGTGGGGCTCTACGGCGTGCTGGCGTATGCAACGGCGCAGCGGACCCGGGAGATCGGCGTGCGCATGGCGCTGGGGGCGGATCGGGCGAGGGTTGTGGCGCTGATCTTGCGGGACGTGCTGATGCTGGTGGGCACGAGCGTCCTGGTGGCACTGCCGGTGACGATGTTGGCGGCGCGGGTACTGAAGAGCCAGCTCTTTGGCGTATCGACGATGAGCCCGGCGGTGTATGTCCCGGTGACGCTCGTGGTGCTGGCGGTGGCGGTGGCGGCTGCGGCGCTGCCGGCGCGGCAGGCGGCACAGGTGGAGCCGATGGAGGCGCTGAGGACGGAATAGCGAGCCAGCCGACGAAGACGCTGAAAGGCAAATCACTGGTGGCTGCGCCGCTTTTTATACCTGACCCCGCCGAGGCGGGCCACGTATTCAGCTCCGCGCCTCGCGTCCATCGAAAGATGGAGCCCAACTCCCATCTTGATGGGGTTGCGAGGCGCAGAGCGCGTTGTGGATAATTTGCTGGCTCGTCGAATTCCCCGGAACCGGATTCTCTTTTTGAATCGCGAAGCTGACCGGGATGTCCGAGACATCCTGCGTCCAGCCGGCCGAGAGCCTGCCTGGCAATCCAGGCAGGGGGCACCGCAGACTGTCACACGGGCGCGCTTACCGGCTTGGCCAGCGCCTCTACTGCTTGAGTTTCATGGCCCGGTCCGGCGCGGCAGTTGCAGGCGCCGGTCCGCATCAACTTTCAGGAGCGATCATGGCACATATCGATATTCAGGATGGTATTCCCGGCATTGTTGGAGCGTTCGCGTTTCGGCCGGAGACGGCGAAGCCGATGCGCGAGCTCGCCGAAATCCTTCTGCGCGGTCCCAGCACGCTGACCAGCGCCGAGCGCGAGGCCATTGCCGCCTTCGTTTCGTTCCGCAACGACTGCCGCTTCTGCCAGCTTTCACACAGCGCAGCGGCGGCTGAGCACCGCGGCGGAACGGATGCGGACTACGCGTGGATCGAGGCGTTGAAAGCCAGTCCCGGCACGGCGAACGTTTCTCCAAAGATGAAGGCGCTTCTCAACATCGCCGCGAAGGTACAGGAAGGCGGAAAGCGCGTTACGCAAGAGGAGATCGCCGCCGCGCGCGGGCAAGGTGCTACCGATCTCGAGATCCACGATACGGTGCTGATCGCCGCCGCCTTTTGCATGTACAACCGGTATGTGGACGGCCTCGCCACCTGGCAGCCGGAAGATCCCGCCGGCTATCGCCCAATGGGCAAACGCATGGCGCACGAGGGCTATGTTCGCAATGCTCCTGAGGGGAACACGGTTGCTGCGCGTTAGAGCCTGTTAACACTACCAGGGTGGATTTGCCCTGCTGAGTATGGGCCAAGGTCGCCGCTCCTTGCCCCCGAACGACCAAGGGCGGCGTTGCGGGGGGAAGTCTGCCGTCCGCTCGACCGCGAGACCGGCCAGCCGTCACTTCTTGCTTGATTTTGACGTAGATCGCGGAGTTCCGCCCGGTGCCTGCAACATCCGCTGTTCTTCGATGCGCTGCAAGCACGCCCACAATCAACTGCATGTCTTACTTTCGGGAGCGAGTCCAAGCGAGGATTGCCCGGGAACGCCAGCACTCCTTTCGCGGTTCGACTTCTCTTACGGGATCCCGGACGCCTCTCTCATGAGAGTCTTTGTGAGTCAGCGTTGTGTTCTTCTGCGATACCCGGCCGCATTTCCATGTTCCAGGTCAAGCAGACGCGCCTTGGCATCAAGTCCTCCGGCGAATCCCGTAAGCTCACCGGCTGAGCCGATGAGGCGGTGGCAGGGCACGATGATCGAGATCGGGTTTCTTCCACTGGCGGCGCCCACGGCCCTCGCGGCCCGCGGAGTGCCCAATCGGCGGGCAAGCTCGCCGTAGGTTCTGGTTTCGCCGAACGGAATGGCCAGCAGGGCCTCCCACACGTTTTTCTGGAATGGTGTTCCCCGCATATCGAGTGGAAGGTTGAAGCTGCTGCGCTTGCCGGCGAAGTACTCTTCGAGCTGATGCGCCGCTCGAACAAGGATCGGATGGCTTTTCTCTTCGAGGGGATCGTTCAAAGGCACGCGCTTGGGATCGTCGCTCTCCCAGAGCACGGCGACGAGGCCCTTGTCGCTTGCCACAAGTTTGAGCTTGCCGACGGGTGAAGCGATCACGCTACATGCGAGGCTCATCAGTACGTCTCCAGGTTAGGGGGTGCTGTGCGAGCTATTCTCCCTGGCTCCTGCCATCCAAAGATGCTGGGCGGCATAGGCTCGCCAAGGCCGCCAGGCCTCTGCACGCTGCAGCAGGGCGGCGGGATTCATGCTGGCTCCATGGATGGAGCCGGCGCTGCGCAGGAGTCCGAGATCGGCAGCGGGAAATGCATCGGGCTCGCGAACCGCGCGGAGGGCAATGTACTGCGCCGTCCACTCGCCGATGCCGCGAATGGCCTTGAGGCGCGCGACGGTTTCCTCGATGGCCGAGAGGGGTTGAAAGAGATTCGGATGGGCCGCCGCGGCCTCGGCAACCGCTTTGAGGGTGGCCAGTCGCGCCGCAGGCATGGCCAATCCGATCGAAGAGGCTGAAGCCAGGCGCCGGGCGCCGGGAAAAACATGGGAAAGCGAATCATGATTGCGAAAGGGCGCGGGCAGGGGGTGGCCATGCAGTGCGACCAGACGGCCCGCCAGCCGGCGCGCCGCGGTTACGCTGATCTGCTGTCCGAGCACCGCCCGGATGGCAATCTCAAATCCATCCCACCCTCCAGGGGCGCGCAGCCCGGGACGTTCGCGGATCAGGCCGGCGAGCGCCGGGTCCGCGGAGAGATGCCGATCGATGGTTTCAATGTCCGCACTCAGATCGAACAAGCGCCGAACTCGCGCCGCGATCACGGGCAGGGCTTTGAGCCTGGGAAAGAGGATGCGGACCTCGATGCTTTGCGCCCTGGGAAGATGCGCGACCGCGATGCTCCCGAGGGCGCCATCGATTTCAATGGTGCGCAGATAGCATCCGTGCTCCACGAGCTCGACGCCGGGAATCGCGCGCGCTTCGAAAAAAGCGAGCATATTGTCCCAGTCATAGGGAGGACGGTAGCTGAGGCGCAGCACAACGTCCCTGTCCGGCTCCGCGGCGGCACTTCGCCGGCGCAGGTCGCGCGGAGGGCGTTGGAACAGGCGGCGAAAGGTCTCATCGAAACGGCGCAAACTGCCGAATCCTGCGGCCTCGGCGACCTCCGCCATGGACATCCTGGTGTCATGGATGAGCTGTTTGGCAAAGAGTACCCGGCGGGTCTGCGCGACCGAAACCGGAGAGGCGCCAAGATGCTGCAGGAAGAGCCGGCGCAACTGACGCCCGCCTACGCCGAGCCGCTCCGCCAGTTTCTCCACGCTGTTTTCGCGGCCGTCGAGGGCGCCTTCGGCGATGAGCGCGAGAGCGCGGGAGACGGTGTTGGAGGTGCCGCGCCACGAGGCGAGATCGGGAGCAATCTCCGGACGGCAACGAAGGCAGGGCCGGAATCCGGCCTCCTGGGCCGCGGCGGCGGAGCAATAGAAGCGGCAGTGCTCGAATTTGGGGGTGCGCGCGGGGCAGACGGGGCGGCAGTAGACGCCCGTCGAAGAGACAGCGACGAAGATCAGCCCGTCAAAGCGCGCATCGCGGCTTTCGAGAGCACGGTAGCAGACTTCCCGGGCAGGCAGTTCCATGGGCCCATTGTGCCATTGCCGGCGACGCGGGTCGGCGGAATTCGGACCTGAAGGCGCGGTCACGGCAACCTCGCAGTGCCTGCATCGCTTGAAGCTGAATCGGCAAATTGAGGACGCAAGTTACCATGCTTCAGCCGGGGTTGGGGATTTCCACCCGAAGCGCGGCCGGCGATGACGGTTTCATGCTCAGAGAGCTTATACTTCAGGGAGATCGCGCGGACAAAATAAACTGTCCCTGGGCAGAGAGAGCAGGCCATGGCCAAGAGCGTCAATAAAGTCATTCTTCTCGGTAACGTGGGCAAAGAGCCCGAAATCCGCTCGACGGGCGGCGGGACCCTGGTTGCCAACTTCAGCATCGCCACCAGCGAGCGCTACAAGGACCAGCAGGGCAACTGGCAGGACCGCACGGAGTGGCATAACATTGTGGCCTACGGCCGCCTGGGCGAGATCGTACGCGACTACGTCAAGAAGGGCTCAAAGCTCTACGTCGAGGGGCGGCTGACTACCCGCAGCTGGGACGACAAGGAGCACGCCGGGCGCAAGGTCTACCGCACCGAGATCATCGTCAACGACCTCTCGCTGCTTTCCGGACGGGACGAGGGCGCTGCGGCCCGTCCGGCCGCGTCGCAGAGCTCCGCGACCGCCTTCGACCAGCGCGCTCCCTCAGGGCAGGAAGAGTACGGCCAGGGCACGGAGATTACCGACGACGATATACCGTTTTAATTCGGGTATTTCGACGAGTGTTCAGTTTCCCTTCGTCCTTCTCTCGGTGAGAGCTTTCATGAGCTTGTCTGGTTGTGTGCGCAAGTCGCGTAGGCCGTAGGCCGGAGTGACTTGCGCACACAACCAGAGCGGC
>DATJMU010000195.1:0-4711 GCA_035508555.1 Occallatibacter sp.
AAGATCTCCGCATTCTTCTCGCCCCAATGGCCGCCAAAGGCGAGGAGCCGGTTGGCTCCATGGGCACCGATGTGCCCCTGGCCTGCCTCTCTGACCGCCCGCAGCCGCTGTTCAACTATTTCAAGCAGCTCTTCGCGCAGGTCACCAATCCGCCCATCGACCCTATCCGCGAAGAACTCGTCATGTCGCTCATCAGCTACATCGGCACTGAGCGCAACATTCTCGACGAGGCGCCGGAGAATTGTCACACCCTCCGCCTGCCTCATCCCATTCTCACCAATCGCGAGCTTGAGAAACTGCGCCGCGTTTCCTCCGGCGACCTGCTGGCCACCACGCTTCCGGCTCTCTTTCGCGCTTCCGACGGCGAAAAAGGCTTGCGCCACGCCCTCGACGATCTCAGCGGCCGCGCGTCGCACGCTGTCGATTCCGGCTACACGCTGCTGATCATTTCCGATCGCGGCGTCGACGCAACCTACGCGCCCGTCCCCAGCTTGCTTGCCATGGCTGCGGTGCACAACCGTCTCGTCAAGGAGCAGAAGCGGACGCAAGTCGCTCTCATCATTGAGAGCGGCGAGCCGCGCGAGGTCATGCACTTCGCCCTGCTCATCGGTTACGGCGCCAGCGCCATCAATCCTTATTTAGCTATCGAGACCATCCACGACCTCAAGCGCCGCGGCCTCCTGCCCGAGAAGATCGCCGCCGAGCAGGCCGAAAAGAACTTCATCAAGGCCATCGACAAGGGCCTGCTCAAGACTTTCTCCAAGATGGGCATCAGCACCCTGCAAAGCTATCGCGGCGCACAGGTCTTTGAGGCCGTCGGCCTCAACAAGGCCCTCGTCGACAAGTACTTCTCCGGCACCGCGTCCCGCATCGAGGGCGTCGGCCTCGACGTGCTCGCCCGCGAGGCGCGGATCAAGCACGAGTACGCCTTCCAGCCTCTCACCGGCTATGAAACCGAACTTTCCGTCGGCGGCCAGTACCAGTACCGCGAGAATGGCGAGTTTCACCTGATCAACCCGCTCACCGTCAGCAAAGTCCAGCATGCCGTCCGGAACAACAATCCGGCCACCTTTCAGGAGTACACCGACCTCATCGACGACAAAAACCGCACCCTCTGCACGCTCCGCGGTCTCCTCCAGCTCAAGTACTCTGAGAACCCCATCCCGCTCGAAGATGTCGAGCCCGCCAAGGAGATCGTCAAGCGCTTCACGACTGGAGCCATGAGTTTTGGCTCCATCAGCAAGGAAGCCCACGAGACCCTAGCCATCGCCATGAACCGCATCGGCGGCATGTCCAACACCGGCGAGGGGGGCGAAGACGAGGAGCGCTTCAAGCGCGACGCCAACGGCGATCTGCGCCGCAGCGCCGTCAAGCAGGTGGCGAGCGCCCGCTTCGGCGTCACCACCAACTACCTCGTCAACGCCGACGAGCTCCAGATCAAGATGGCCCAGGGCGCCAAGCCCGGCGAAGGCGGCCAGTTGCCCGGCCATAAGGTTGACGAAGTCATCGCCAGGACCCGGCACTCCATCCCCGGCGTCGGCCTCGTCTCGCCCCCGCCCCATCACGACATCTACTCAATCGAGGATCTCGCCCAGCTCATCTACGACCTCAAGAACGTCAACCCCAAGGCGCGCATCGCCGTCAAGCTCGTCTCCGAGGTCGGCGTCGGCACCGTCGCCGCCGGCGTCGCCAAGGCCCACGCCGATGTTGTCCTCATCTCCGGCGACAGCGGCGGCACCGGCGCATCCCCGCTGAGCTCCATCAAGCACGCCGGCCTTCCCTGGGAGCTCGGCCTCGCCGAAACCCAGCAGGTCCTGCTCCTGAACGATCTGCGCAGCCGCATCAAAGTCCAGACCGACGGCAAGCTCCAGACCGGCCGTGACGTCGTCATCGCCGCCCTGCTCGGAGCCGAAGAGTTCGGCTTCGCCACCATGCCGCTCATCTCCATGGGCTGCATCATGCTGCGCAAGTGCCACCTCAACACCTGCTCGGTCGGCATCGCCACGCAAGACCCCGTCCTGCGCGCCCGCTTCACCGGCCAGCCCGAGCACGTCATCAACTTCTTCTTCTTCATCGCCGAGCAGATGCGCCAGCACATGGCCAAGCTCGGCTTCCGCACCGTCAACGAGATGGTCGGCCGCGTCGACAAGATCGACGCCGCCATCGCCGGCGACCACTGGAAGGCCAAAGGCATCGACCTCTCCACCATCCTCCACGCGCCCCCGCTCCCGTCGCGTGTCGCCCGCCGCTGCGTCATCGCGCAGGATCACGGCCTCCACAAGGCCCTCGACCATGCGCTCATTGAAGCCGCCACGCCCGCCCTCGAATCCCAGAAGCGTGTCTCCGGCACCTTCACCATCCGCAACGTCCATCGCACCGTCGGCGCCATGCTCGGCGGCGAGATCGCCCGCCGCTACGGCAGCGCCGGCCTACCCGACGGCTCCATCCACTTCAAGTTCCACGGCTCCGCCGGCCAGAGCTTCGGCGCCTTCGTCCCCTCCGGCGTCACCCTCGAGCTCGAAGGCGATTCCAACGACTATCTGGGCAAGGGCCTCTCCGGCGGCCGCATCGTCGCCTATCCGCCCAAGACCTCCAGCTTCCTCCCCGAAGAGAGCATTCTCGTCGGCAACGTCGTCCTCTACGGCGCCACTTCCGGCGAAGTCTTTCTCAACGGCATCGCCGGCGAGCGCTTCGCCGTCCGCAACTCCGGCGCCACCGCCGTAGTCGAAGGCGTCGGCGACCACGGCTGCGAGTACATGACCAACGGCCTCGTCGTCGTCCTCGGCGCCACCGGCCGCAACTTCGCCGCCGGCATGAGCGGCGGCGTCGCCTACGTCTACGACGATCAGGGCGACTTCTCCACCCGCCGCTGCAACCGTACCAGCGTCGATCTCGAGCCCCTCGTCCACGACGCCGACATCCATCGCGTCCGCGCCCTCCTCGAGCGCCACCGCGACCTCACCGGCAGCCCCCGCGCCGCCTGGGTCCTTGAACATTTTGCCAGCGAGCAGCCCAAGTTCATCAAGGTCTTCCCGCACGAGTACAAGCGCGTCCTCGGCCTCGACCGCATCGAGCGGGTCTATGTTTCGCCCACCAGCACTTCGCCCCTCGTGGCGACCACGCCGGAGGAGGCAGGTCTTGAAAGGGCACGACATTAGTCGTGCCATAGAGGCTCAACAAAACACGCGGCTTTAGCCGCCGAGGGATGGTCTTAACACCGTCCGGCTTTTATGAAGGTGCATCATGGGTAAAGATACTGGCTTTCTTGAACTCGACCGAGAGCAGCCCGTCCGCCGCAAGGCACAAGACCGCATCCACGACTGGTTCGAAATCTATCAGCCCTTCGCTGAAGATAAGCAGCGCCAGCAGGGCGCCCGCTGCATGGACTGCGGCGTCCCCTTCTGCCACACCGGCTGTCCCGTCAACAACCTCATTCCCGACTGGAACGATCTCGTCTACAACGGCCGCTTCGAGGCGGCCATCCGCCGTCTCCACTCGACGAACAACTTCCCCGAGTTCACCGGCCGCATCTGCCCCGCGCCCTGCGAGGCCTCCTGCGTTCTCGGCATCAACGCGCCTCCAGTCTCCATCAAGCTCATCGAGCGTTCCATCGTTGACCGCGCCTGGGACGAGGGTTGGATCCATCCCGAGCCCCCCGACCAGGCCTCCGGCAAGAAAGTCGCCGTCGTCGGCAGCGGACCCTCTGGTTTAGCTGCAGCCCAGCAGCTTCGCCGCGCCGGCCACTCCGTCACCGTCTTCGAGAAGGCCGACCGCATCGGCGGCCTTCTGCGCTATGGCATCCCCAACTTCAAGCTTGAGAAGCACGTCCTCGACCGCCGCATCCGCCAGATGAAGGCAGAGGGCGTCACCTTCCTCACTAACGCTCATGTCGGCGTCAACGTCCCCGTCACGGAGCTCACCGAGCACTACGACGCCATCCTCCTCTGCGGCGGCGCCGAGCATCCCCGCGACCTCCCCATCCCCGGCCGCGAGCTCAAGGGCATCCACTTCGCCATGGAGTTCCTGCCCCAGCAGAATCGCCGCAATGAGGGCGACTCCGAAGAAGTTCTCCTCAAGTCCATGTCTGCCGCGGCCTCCATCTTCGCCACCGGCAAGCGCGTCGTCATCATCGGCGGCGGCGACACTGGCGCCGACTGCCTCGGCACCAGCCACCGCCAGGGCGCCCAGTCCGTCCATCAATTCGAAATCATGCCGCGCCCACCGGAGGACCGTGCCGCATCCACGCCCTGGCCTCTATGGCCGCTGCAGCTCCGCACTGAAAGCTCGCACGAAGAAGGCGGCATCCGCGATTGGGCAATCAACTCCGTCAG
Source organism: Occallatibacter sp. (assembly GCA_035508555.1). GTDB lineage: Bacteria > Acidobacteriota > Terriglobia > Terriglobales > Acidobacteriaceae > Telmatobacter. The sequence goes on from DATJMU010000195.1 coordinate 4,332, forward strand.
ATTCACCGGTGACGAGCACGGCAATGTCAAGCAGCTCCACTGCGTGCGCGTTGGCCCTCCTCCGAAATTCGAAGCCCAGCCCGGTACCGAGTTCACTCTCGACGTCGATCTTGTCCTGCTCGCCATGGGCTTCCTTGGCCCCGTCAAGAAGGGGATGGTCGAACAGCTTGGCCTTGCCCTAGACAATCGCGGCAACGTCGCCACCACCGGCTACATGACCTCACGCGAAGGCGTCTTCGCCGCCGGCGACATGCGTCGTGGACAATCCCTCGTCGTCTGGGCCATCAGCGAAGGCCGCAAAGCCGCAGCCGCCGTCAACGACTACCTCGCACAGGAAGAGAAAGCCCCTCGCTCGCGCCAGACTCTCTCCTCTGCCCGCT
>DATJMU010000196.1:0-56144 GCA_035508555.1 Occallatibacter sp.
GCAACGAAAAGCGGCTGCGGCTCAGCCGGGAGCATTTTGCGCTGTTGATCGGAGGCATCGATCTGGTTCAGACGCGGCCGCGGAAGTGGTATCGCCGGGTCGTGGGCGAGGAATCAGAAGAGTCACGGAAGACCGCATAAACACTGGTGATTCGCTATCTAATCCACAGCTATGACTGTTATTCATAAGACATCTTGAAATCCCCGTCACAAGACATGCCGCAACCTGATCCGATGCTCGCGGAAATCGTCGCGCAGCTTCAGGCGCAGCTGGCAGACAAGGACCAGCAGTTGGCGCGCAAGGATCAGGCGCTGGCCCTGGCCGAGGTAAAGATCGATGACGACAGCGCGTTGCGCAGAACCCGTCAAGGGTTCGCTCCGCCGCATACAGAACATGCGCCCTTGACTGAACCTACACAACGCACAGAGGCCATCTATGCCAGCAAAAAAGAAAATTAGTTGACATCAACCCGGCTTCTCATGGAAGGCCGGCATCGCGTGTCGGTTCGCGGTCAAGAGCCTTGACATCGTCCTCCCAGCCTCGACTTATCATCCATCTGATTACATGACAGCGTCGGCTGTCTCAGACGCAAGATCGGCTCCTACCCTGAGTCCTACAACGCTCGACGCCCACACTCCAGCCTGGGAGCACAGACGCCCGACAAGGTATACTTCCACCGTTCGTCAGAAGTTCTGGCGGCCTAACGCGCGACAAAGCAGGTTGTGGAAATGCCGGCCTCATGGAAAGTCGATGAAACCGATTTTCATATTTCCACAGCCACGACGACGACTAGCTGAACAAGTTTTCCACTTAAATAGCGAAAAACCTGTCCAAACAAACCGAGCCACAGCACACGTTGCCGGCGAGGTTTCATACAACTGGGCCTTTCCGCCTCCCACTTAACCATGAATTTCAATACCTTCAACACGCGCTGAGTATAGCGCGACAGAACGTTTTGCGGACAAGGTGGCGCGCGGCTCGGCTTGTATAATCCAAGGCATGTTCATGCTGCATGCGTGAAGCCTGTTGCGCACGCGCGGTGAAGAAGTCTCAGCACGGATGGGTTGCATAACGATGAGCCTTGAATTGCGCATCGAGCGGGTTGGGGACGAGCACATCGAACCCTATATGCGCCTCTCACGCGCAGAATATGGCGATCAAGCCGCTGTATCACAGGCTAACCACCTGCGATGGAAATTCGTGGAGAATCCGCAAGGGGCATCCGTAGGCATCCACTTATACAGCAGCGGCGAATTAGTTGCACGGATGGTTGCGCTCACACGGCAGTTTATCCAACAGGGAACAATTTACAAGGCTGCCCATATTGTGGATTTCCTCGTCCATCCAAAGGAACGGGGAATGAATTCGCTGCTTCAGCTTGTCGTCGGATTGAAGCAACTCTCCGGATTTGATTTTCTTTTGATTATGGCTCCAAACCCGGCGGGGGCCGCGGTTTGGGAAAAGTTTGTGAAAATGCCGGCCTATTTCAATCTGGATGTGGCTGTGGCGCCGCTTAGGCCGGCATCACTGCTCGATTCAACAGGCAAACTGCATAGCGGAGCCTTGGCTCCGGTTTTCGATTGGCCATGGCGACAACTGGTTGGGGCCGCGGTCCGGGTTGGAGGCCACGCGGGCCGCCTCAAAGTCGAGACGGCGTGGCCCGAACCGGACGAGATGGAGCAAATGTTCGCTGGAGATTGGGGAGATCGCATTGTTGGACTTCGTTCTGCGAAGTTCTTAGAGTGGCGTTACCGGCGCAGCCCGCTGTTTCGATACAACGTGAATTTTTTGCGAGACAACGGGGCATTGAGTGGGTACATTGTCACTCGCCGGACCGTGTATGACGGGATAGACTGCTTGTTTATGGTTGATGCTTTTGGCTTGCCGCAACTTACATCGGCCTTGTGGCGGGCTGCCTCTCGATCCGAAATCTCACAGGCGGCGAAGGGCGGCACAGAGATGGCGATGATCCTGGGAAACACGGCGTGGGGGCCGATGTCGGCGGTGAACGGCATGCCGTTTGTTTCTGTTCCATTACGCTTTTTACCGCGCAAGACTGCAGTGTATGCGCAGTGGGTAACCCCGCCGGGATTCGACATACAGCGCGATAACTTCTATTTGACGCTCGGAGACAGCGATGTAATCTGACGCTATTTTCCTGGACGATTTCTAATCCTGATCAGGCACATCTCGATGAAAGGCGATGAGTCTGAAGACGCAGAATAAACGCCGTGTGCGGGTTCTATTGCGGAGTTAACATCGGAGTGACGATGCGGACATTGCTGCTCAGTAACATCAATATGCAGCCCCTGAAAGCGTTCCTCAAGCCATGGGAGGTCATCTGCGGCGAATTCAACAGTATACTTATGGATCTTTCCAATCCGGAGTCTGCGGCCGCGTCTGCAGAATTCAGCCGCATTCTCTGCCTGTATGACGGTGAGACCATGATGGGAGACGCCTTCTATGGCGAAGGGGAGCCGGAGCAATGTGAGTCATTTCTGAGCGCCCTGGAGTCTTTCTGCGCCGCTCACCCAGAAAAGGCCGTAGTTGCCAACACGTACTGCTTCGGTACGGGGCGCTGGCTGAGCTTTGCGGATCTGCTTCATCCGCAATCCCTGCGGGCCGCTGAAGCCAGGCTGAATGAACGGCTGATCGCGATCGCGCGAATTTACCCGAACCTATTGCTGATTGATACCGAGTTGCTTTTCCGGAGATATGGGGAAGATACGCTGCTGTCCGACTCGTTTTGGTACCTGGGGCGAATCCGTTACAGCAACCAGTATTTCCGTTCGCTGGCGTCATTCATCCATCAGGCATGCGATGCATTTGCGAGCCGCAGCAGGAAGGTTCTTGTTCTTGACCTCGACAACACACTCTGGGGTGGAATATTGGGCGAAGCCGGGCCGCTTGGAATCTCACTCTCACAAGATGGAACGGGACGGTGCTACCGCGATTTTCAACGCGCTCTGAAAGCGGTTCAGCGCACTGGAGTATTGCTCGCCATTTGCAGCAAGAATAATGCCCGCGACCTGGATCAGGTGTTTGAACGCAATTCGATGATGCTGCTGCGCCGCGATGACTTCGCTTGTATTTGCGCAAACTGGGAGCCAAAGCCGCACAATATCCTGAAGATCGCCGAAACTCTAAACCTGGATATTGATAGTTTCGTATTTATAGACGACAGCCCGGTAGAGCGGGAACTGATGCGCACCTCGCTGCCTAGCGTTACGGTTCCCGAGTTTCCGGCACGAACGGAAGATCTGCCGGCGTGGTTTTTGCGCACGATCGTGCCAGCGTGGTTCGGGAAATACAGGCTTACCGCGGAAGATCGAGGCAAAACTAGACAATACAAGGCGAATGAGGAACGCCGGCAGTTATCCCAGGCGCTCGACTTCGACAAATTCCTCACTAATCTTCAAATCGAATGCGTACTCCATGTCGATCCCGCAGAGCAGATCGACCGGATCGCGCAGATGACCCAGAAAACGAATCAATTCAATCTGACGACTCGCCGCTATGAAATTCCCGACATCCGACGGTTTCTGGACAGTCCCAATCACGCCATCGTACTACTGGAATACAAGGACCGCTTTGGCCCCGAAGGAGCGGTGGGCCTTGCGATTCTGGACTACGCGGAGCTACGCATCGATTCGTTTCTCATGAGCTGCCGCGTGATCGGGCGCAAGATTGAGGATCGTATTTTAAGCAAGGCGTTCGAACTGTTTCAAGCGCGCGGCTGCCCAAGAATCGTTGGAGAGTTTATTCCCACGCTTAAGAATCAACAGGTCGCATCTTTTTACGAGACTCACGGCTTTACCCTCGTGTCTGAAGAGGCGGACGGCCGGAATATTTATGAAAGGATAATCACATGACAGGAAACAGCGAAGCGTCGGTTGCGGCACTGGTTGCATCAGTCCTGAACCTTCCCGTGAGCGCGGTAGGTGTGGACGCGTCGATGGAAACCATTGCGCAGTGGGATTCACTGGCACAACTGAACATCTGTCTGGCCTTCCAGGAAGAGTTTCGCGTGGACATGGATATGGAGACGATTGCTGCCTGTACCAGCGTAGCCAAGCTGGCTAAGTTACTCCCCAATTGATCGGGATTTGACGGGCTTAGATAGCCGTAATACCTGGCTCGGACGCTCCGGTCACTAGATCTCTGAAGGTAACGAAGTCGCTGTTCAGCAAAATAACCTTCAACTTTCTCGTCGTGCTGCGCAGATTCACATACGACATGAAGCGGCGTTTGAGAGACATTTGCAATCGCGGATGACTAGTATCGATTTCGCGTGGGTGAATATACCAGACCACACCCCGTCCGTCTCTTCGTACGCGCTCCGCCATCGCCAGGATCAACCGCAGTGGAAAGAGACGCAGGTAGCCACCGCCGAAGCAGCACTGAGGTCCGAGAAGGGTGTCAATTACGCTGACAGGGAATTCGATCAGAGTGCCCGCATCGGAGCGGATCACATGCGGATGGCGCGGCGCTTCCGGTATTCCTCCATGTCCATGACTGGCTGGAAAAACTGAGCTATCGTAGCTATAGCCCTCACGGATGAGTTCGTCATGGGCCCAGGGCGTATCACGAGTGATTGAGAATCCTGGCGCCCTGTAGCCGAGGACAGGGTGCCCGATGGCATCTTCAATGGCTGCCTTCGCCATGTGGATGTCCTCTCGAAACTGCGCCCGAGATAGACCTTGAATGAGCCGATGACCATACCCGTGGCTGGCAATATCGTGACCGAGTTCCGCAGCCTCTCGAATCAACTTCGGGAAACGTCTCGCGACCCAGCCCAGAGTAAAGCACGTCGCCTTGATGTTGCATGCGGTGAGAAGACCCAGGAGCGTCCGAAAATTCGACTCGACGCGCGTGGGAAGCGTGTCCCAAACGGTCGGATCGGGTGCGCCGGCGACCCCCAAAATGTGAAACCAATCCTCAACGTCAATCGTGAAGACGTCAGGCGGCGCAGGGCCGTGGGCCAGCGCCGCATGGTCTGAAACTGCCGAGGTTTGAACGAGGCTCTTGCGCTGCATCATTGGGATTATGCACGGTAGCATGATAAAGTATAGTCTATCGTTTCAACCTCGAAGCAGCGGCCTTCACCCCTGGGAACTCGATTATGGATGCAGGTCTAGGGTGCACACTCCCCCGCTCGCTTTTTGTATCAAACAGCGCATTGGGTTCTGACCTGTGACGCAGATAGAATCGATATCAAGTCGATACGGAGAAGATGTTTGACCAAGTTGGCCATTCTTGGAACGCGCGGTATTCCGGCGCGCTATGGTGGATTTGAAACTTTCGCAGAACAACTTTCGACAAGACTCGCCGGCATGGGTGTGGATGTTTCGGTGTTTTGCCCAGCTTCCGCGCGTAAAGGTGCTGATAGTTATCGCGGCGTAACGCTAAAATTTGTGAAATTCCCGAATCTCGGAAAGTATTCCGAAATGTTCTGGGACGCGCTGTGTTTCTGCGTTGTACGGCGCCGCTTCGATGTTGTCTATATGCTTGGCCTAGGCGGGGCCTTTATGGCATGGGTTCCACGGCTGTTCGGTGTAGCGGTATGGATCAACACAGATGGCATCGAGTGGAAGCGCACAAAATTCACTTGGCCGCAGCGGGCTTACCTTGCCGCCGCTGAAGCAATGAGCGTTCTGTTTGCGTCGCGCATCGTGGCCGATGCGGCCGCGATCGCAGAGTACCTGCGCAGCAGGTATCCAGGAATTAGGAAGAAGATCTGCACGATCGCGTATGGTGCGGAAATTCCGGCTGAAAGCCCCCTCGAGGAACTGATTGAGGAATGGAATCTAACGCCCAGAGCTTACTATATAGTTGTTTCCCGGTTGGAACCCGAAAACCACGTGCTGGAAATCATAGAGGGCTTTGAACAAGCAAATTCCAGACTGCCGCTCATCATCGTGGGCAGTATCGCGGCTCCCAATGAATACGTCCGCAGGCTGCTCACTCGCCGCAGCGCCAGAATACAGTTCTTAGGTGCAATCTACGATAGTAGAAAGCTCACCGCATTGCGCTTCCACTCTCACGCTCATATCCATGGACACAGTGTAGGAGGGACAAACCCCTCGTTGTTAGAGGCCATGGCTTGTTCGAGCCTTGTTATTGCGCACGACAATCCGTTCAACCGCGAGGTGCTTGACGATTGCGGCCTTTTCTTCAGGAACAACAAAGAACTTGCGGCTGCCGTGAACCACATAGACATGAGAGAAGTCGATCCTGCAATTCTCGGGAAAAGAGCAACAGAAAGAATCCGCAAGCACTATCAGTGGGACCAGGTTGCCGACTCCTATTTGGATCTGCTGAAAGCAACAGGCACGTAACTGACCAAGCGCACTTTTCCAACGCCTGACGATCTACTTTGCACTGCAAAAAATGTCGAACACACCTCCGGCAATCGGCTGGTGCGCAAGTGTCAAGGTACCGCCAGAAATGAAGAGATAGGAACCGGTAAGAGAACCTGCAATAGCATTTCTGGCAGAAAACATGCAGTGCGCAGAACCAGTAATCCCAGGAACGGACGCCGCATCTGAAGCGGATGCGGTTGTTGTGATGGTTGCCAGGTAACGTGGCTCCGTGGAGATTGCGCCCTCAATCGGGCGCCAGTTGATCCCGTCAAAGTAAAGCATGAGACTTTCACCAGCGTTTAGTGTTCTATTCATCCCATCTGGGAACAGGACCTGTCCGATCCCTCCAGCTCCATTCGTAAGTATGTGTCCATCTGAATTGAGCGCCATTACATATAAAATCTGGCCTATTGTCGCTCCGACGAAATTATTGATGGTGTATGGTCCGTTATAGAGTACTATTGCGTTGGCGGATGCAACGTTGATTGTATTCCCCACAACTGAAGCGACCGGAACGTAGTCGAGACCGAGCGGCGATAATCTTCTTACATGCGTGAGCCCATTGGCATCTGGGACAATGGTCGGAGTGGAATTGAAGTTAGCTCCAATAATCACATTACTTAACGCGTGGCTTGTAGAGATGTATATCGTGAAGTTGTTTGTTGTTGTATCGAACTTGTCTCCTGTATACATTCCACTCGTCAGGAAAGCATCATTATAGATTCCTCCCTCGCCATATTGAAGGTTGAATGCAGTGTCAATGACATTGACTGAATTTGCAATCATCCCAGTGATGCGCAGTTCAGCCGCCCGATTGTCGGCCGTATTACCTTCGCAGTCTCCTTCAAAATATGAGTTTTCGATGTTTGCTTGAACAACGCCGGTAAGATAAACTCCCGCGCAGTCATGCAAACTAGTATTCATCCCATTGTATTCCGAGTTAAAGGTGTCGAGAAGGACTCCCTGAGATCCATCGATCTGAGTGTTATCGAGATATAGACCGTAGTCATTGTTCCAATCAGTACGAACATGGCGGAAGGTCAACGCGTTTGTGACTCCGCTGCTAACAACGTTGATTCCGTTTCCCCTTGCGTACTCTACTTCCATATTGTCGAATTCAGTCCATATCGTTCTCCCTGCAAGATCCACACCATTCTGGAAGGCGCCGTAAACCGCAATACGAGAGAATTTATGGAAATCATTCGGCTGGTTAATATCGAGCCGGCCCACGATCTTAAGACCGTCGGCACACGTCATATTGGTCGGACAAATGATTGAAAGATCACTGACCTCATCAAAATGAATACCACCGGTACCGCTGTTTGTGGAATCGATCGTAACTACAGGCTTAGTTGGATCGGCGGGTTCAATCTGCACACATGCACGCTCCTCCCCAATAAGTCTCACGTCGGATGTGGTGATGACCACGTTGTCAAGATACACGCCACATGACAGATAAATCTGAACTGGGCCCGGTTGGGAGTCGATTGCAGCTTGAATGGTTCCATAGGCGTTGTGCGTGGTGATGCTGGGCTTCAAGCGCACCTGCCGCGGAGTTGGATTTGTCAACACCAGTCCGTTACTTGATGGCTCGTGTGATTGCGAAGTTGCTCGAAGAGAGCAGAGCAGGACAATCAGGGGACAAATGACTAGACTTCTCTTTACTGTCGTCTTCATAAGCCAGGAATCCTCATATTTGAGCATCATAGCAGTCGAGAAACCCTGTACTACGAGTTGCTCGTCTCCATTGCGACCAACGTCATTCAGGTCTACAGGACCCGAGGGCCTGTTCTAACAATATGCAGTGACGAGGTTCGCGCCTGGCCAACCTGACCGGGACACGAGACGTTGCCTCCTACTTTGTACATCAGGTGGCGATTAACTGTCGAGAGATCGAAAGGCCGATGCTTCTTGGAGGGGAGAGTTGTGCTCGTGGAGGCCGCAGCCGGCACCTGTCTCTGGCGCGGCCAACCACCGATTTCAACATATCGCCCCTCATCCACTACGCGCTCCCTCACAGTCCGTTGGACCAGAGATTGCGGCGCGGCGTAGCGTTTCCCCATATCTACTAGAGACTCACGTGATGCTGTTGCTTCCAGAGTCTCCTCCTACCGCATCTGGGTCTTCAATCGAACTCGACTTGCTGGGCAAAAGTTTGCTGGGTCATCTTGTCTCCCTGATGGCCTGAGAGGCTATTCTTCTCGACTGCGGACCGCCGAGTTAATGAGAGATTCGTTAACGTTCAGGCGGCTTAGGTAGACCTCCCTGACAATGCTTGCAGCCTTCGTCCAACTATAGCTTTTGATGCGTTCAATTGCGCGTTGGATTAGGCATGTTCGAAGGTTGTGTTGGGTATTGACCGCAATAATGGCATCTCGGATTGCGGCGGTGCTATCCGGGCTAACCATCAAGGCAGCATCTCCGCAGACCTCAAGCAGGGCCGTATGTGGTGAAGAAATTACCGGAACTCCGGATGCCATCGCTTCCAATACGGGCATGCCAAAGCCTTCAGCCCAACTACAGTAGACGAATCCCTTCGCGTTGCGAAAGTAGCTAGGGAGGTGCTCGTCGGGAACATCACCGAGGAACGTGACATCATCAGCAAGACCGAGGTTCGCACTTAAGCGGAGCACTTCTTCATGGCCGAAATGTTTCTGTCCCACGATCACGAGGCGCGGCCGCGGACTTGGGAGCATGGCCCAAGCTTTCAAAATATTGGCGTGATTTTTCCGTGGCTCAAGCCGACCAACTGTCAGGAAGTACTCACCAGGAATGAGGCCTGTCGCCCGAACAAGGGCCAATCCATCTTCACCTGGAAAGAATCGATTCCCGTCGACGCTGTTGAAAATAGTGTGAATTCGGTTGGGGCTGACTCCATAGCGAGTGACGATCTGTTCCTTTGAGAACTCGCTAACCGTGAAAATCTCTGCACTCCTGCGAGCTGAACGGCGTACAAGAATACGGGATCTCGCGACGAACATTCTATCGAAGTATTGAGGATGCGATTCAAAAAGGATGTCGTGGATGGTCACGGCCGTTCGACACCGCAAAAAAGCGGGGATAATGTATTGAGTGTGAAGCAGGTCGATCTTCTCGCGCCGCACCAGTTCCGGCAACTGAAAGAGGAGCCGCATTGCCGGGGAAGCATGAGGCATTCTTACGGCGTGAACGTTCGAAAGTGAGAAACTCTCTGAAAACTGTTGCAACCTCGAGGGTTGGTCGAGGAAAAGTACGAAATCGCACTCCGGGGTCAGCTGGATGACACGAGAGAAGAGTTCCAGGCAGTGCGTTCGAGAGCCTTGGTAGAGTCCGTCAACTACATGGAGATCAAGCCCAATCCGGCGTCGCGGCGCGACGTCCGCCCGAGTTCGAGCGAATTGCTGGTCCAGCATCTATGTTTCCTCTGGCTTGTATCGATTCATATCCGGGAAAAAAGGACCGAAAGCGAGAGACCACATCAGATATTCCTGCGCATTATCCAGATAGCTTCCGGAGAGCTGGAATCCGAAGGCAGCTATAAACATAGCGAGCCTGAACGGATTCAGGTAGACGCGAGTGCGAAAAAAGAGCGCGATTTCTACCGCGAGACGCACTACCACGCCAACGATGCCCAATTCCGCGAAGGTACCTGCAACCGCATTGGGAATAATGCCGACGGTGAACCCAAGTCCGAGATTGGAGACATCGACCATTTTGCCTTGGCCCAACCCCACACCCCACCACAGGCTTTTGCTGGACGCGATGGTATAAGCCACGAGAAAAGAAAAAATAGTTCTCGAGTGCGCCGAAGAGTCACTGCCCGTTGTAACTTGCACCAGTCTTTCCGAAATAGGATTTGGAACCAACAGAAGGAGCGCTAGTAAGGCCGCCAGCGCCGTCAAGAAAATCAATGAGCTTTTGCGCCGCAGCAGGTGTCGGAAGGACACCAACGTGGCCACAGCAACGCCGACTGAGACGTCACTGATCCCCTCAAACGACTGACAGAACAGAAACGGCAGTGCTACCATAATCGCGTAACCTAGGTTGTGTCTTGTGGGTGTCTTTATAAGTCGCAGAATCGCAAAGACGATCAGCGGAACCATCAAACTGGAGTACACCGACGGCTCAGAAGTCAGGAGCTTAAGCCGATAGAGATGACTGGCCCCGATCACGTTTTCTTCGTTGTTCCATAGAATATTCCGTGCCGGAGTGACCGACAGAGAGATCGCGACAAGGAAGACCGCGAAGTTAACAGCGATTAGCTCGTCAAAGAGGCGCTCTAGGTTCACAGTCCGCAGTAGCGCCCAACAGAGTGCATACACCGTTATATATGCTGTCCATAGCAGCACTAGCGATCGTACATAAAAATACGGGGAAGCAACACCCTGGAAGAAATGGGCAATGAAGAATGGAGACAAACAAATAAGGAAGCGGGTGCTAACCCATCGACGTTTTTCGAAATAGAGCCAGCCATAAAGCATCGGGCTGAAAATGGTGGTAAGGAATAGTCCAGCGGGCAGACCCGCGGAGTTCAAGAAAAAATAGATGATCGCCGCCGGAAGGTACTTGTGAACTGCGAGTGGCCGCGACCGCCCCTCGGCTCTGACTTTGACTAGGCCGAGAGGGTGGACAACCGCTTCCGTCAAGGCCGCACCCCGAATTCACGATCGACAATGCGGCTGTGCCGGGGGATCAGAGTTCGTAATGCTTGTCGGCACGCGGACTCAATGATCCGGCTGTTTTCGTCGCGGACAATAAGGGCACGCAGGTCGTACAAGAGAACCCGTGCGATGCAACCAAGCACCAGGACAGCCCTACAGGTGGTCCTCCGAATTCCTTTCATATGCTGATCCACATAGAGAGCAAGGTTAGCAACCTGACTAGGAAACCGCGCAGGACTGAACCCGCCGAAGTGCGTGTAGCGCATTTGCGGAAGAAATCCGCATTTGCTTCCCAAATCACGGCCTCTCTTGCAGAGATCGATATCCTCGACATACATGAAATAACGATCGTTGAAGCCGCCCAGTGCCTGCCAAAGATGTTTTCGAATGAGCAAAAAAGAGCCCTGCACCCAATCTACCTCGCAAGCCTCGCAACCCTCGTAGCGATCGGGTGCAACCAGCATTCTGCGGAGAAATGCAAGTCGTGCGGGAGTGGGAAAGCGTCCCGTACAAGCCCGCCGGACACCCCCACCGTCAGTCATCCCAATGGTGAGGATACCGTATTTTGGATTCTCTTTGAGCCATTCAAGAGCGGGTGCAAGCGGTTCGAGCAAAAGGGTATCAGCGTTAAGCAGGAGCAAGAAATCTCCGTTGGCGTGTGCCGCCGCCAGATTATTGCCTCCTGTGAATCCGACGTTGGTTCCGCTGCGAAGTAGCCGCACCCAAGGATAGTTGCGCTCCACCATGTCAGGGGAGCCATCGCTCGACGCACTGTCCACCAGGATTACTTCTGATCCCAGAGGCGCGAAGCGCATGACCGAATCGAGACATCCCGACAGGTAAGCCAGACCGTTGTAATTAACCAAAATGATTGACAATTCCACAACTGGCTCCACGCCCCGATTTCTTGGAAAGCCCCGCTGTCTCAATCGTTTGCGTAAGATTTCATTATACGTGACAGCGCTCTTCCAGAGAATCTCCGGAGGATGATCAAATGTGTCCGCACCCGCGAGTGATTCGCTGACTACGCTGTGTTAGGTTTGCGTTTCGCGTTCATCTTGCAGGAATAGTTGCTGCCAATCGACTACAGGCGCTAATCCCGTCGACTCCATATGAGTTGCCAAGGCGGGCAATGGCGTCCACAGATGGTATCGCCTGTCGAAGAGTATTGACGGATAACCCCAGAGCCACGTCTTCATCCATGTCTTCATCCAAAACCTGTTGTGACCGTGCAAGCGGAAGTCGGCCAATTCGTGCTTCCGGGTCAGGGCCAGCCATACCGGGCAGTCCATGTTGCCACGGCAATAAGTCCTGAAAATAGGCTCACTGCGGACAAGACTCCGCGTCGAGGCGAGAAACGTGAGACAAGTTGAACTGGCAGTTCGCCAGTATCGGCCTGCGAAGGGGCGGACGTGATGACGTTCCAACCGGGAGGGAATCTCGTAACTGTCGGGGTGATCGTAGGGCGTAACGAAATCTGCATCTGGATTTGCTCGCATGAAAGAAAGCATTTTCTCCAGGGCGCCAGGCAGATAGAAATAATCGTCTTCCGCGAAGAAGACATATTCTGCGTCGCTTTGATTGGTGAGCAAATCGAGTTGAAGTCCAAAGGTTCCCTCATTACCGATCTTGTTCAGGTTGAGGATTTCCAGATCGTGATCCTGAAGAAGCCCCCTAAACAGACTCTCATATTCTTTGGGGCAGCCGTCCAGAAGAGCCCAGACTTTCACTTGCAATCCGCCCAGCGCCTTTCGGAACGAACGAAGACACATCCCGGCTAGCCGGAACTTGTCATTCGAAAAGGCTGCAGGCGTTTTGGAGACGCCCGGGTAGACGCGATAAGCGATAACGAGATCTAACATCTTATGAACTCCCCAAGCGGCCGGTCCAGCTACTTTCCCATAGGTGCGGCACAAGCGATTCTGAAAGCCGCGTGCATAGACCAGAGAATCGGGCGAGAGGCTATCTCTTGATTCTCGCCAGGTAGACGAACTGAAAAGCGAAAAGTCCGGGCGCCACGCTGCACATGATCCGGTCCATTCGAACCGCGATCGGCCCCAGCAATCTTCTCAGGGGTTGCGTCAGCGGCAAAGGCCCGTCTCGTCTACTTCGGAGGATTTCGTAGCCCGCCTGCTTCAGAAGCCCCTCGGACGATTGCATGTCAAAAAACCGATAATGAGTCCTGTCCAAAATACCCCAATCCTGATAGCGCCACCGGCCGATCAAGAACTGGAGGCGCTGTCTCCACCAAACCACGTTGGGCAGGGCAACGACGATGAGAGAATTCGGGCGGAGGACACATTTGAGTCTCTCGAGCAAATCTTCAGGAGAATACAGATGCTCGAGGATGTGGCTCAAAATGACACAGTCAAAGGTCCCCAATCCCGAGAAATCAAAGGTGTTAAGTTCGGCGCAAACGACCTGAGATAGGCGCTTCGAAGCCAAGTCAGCTTCTTCGCGGGAATAAGTTATTCCTACGACGCTACGGTCCCGGATATGACGTAAGCGCTCTCCTGTGGTGCCTGTACCACAACCCACATCGAGGATTCGCTCTGATTCCAAGGGAACAAGGGACAGCACGCACTCATTAATTCCTTCGTAAAGTGTTAGAGGTCTCCGCAATCGCCTCCTCCAGTTCCCAGCATATCGCGTTCCAAAATGCGCGTTTCGTTCCTCACGGCTCAGTTCGTGTCGTCGGCGCGTACATGTGCACGCTGCGAAGACGGTCCGTGTTCCACGAGGCGCTGGATCATTGCAATTCTCAACTGCGTTCTCAATGCCTGCCGCCAATGGGCGGCCCGCGATTCTTCTGGAATCACGGCAAAGATGAAACAGGTGGCCTCTTGAATCGCAGTTGAAAGAGTCGTCGCAACCGCGCATCCAATATGACCAGGACAGGAAGACCGGCCATGAGCCCCGCTATGGTCTCAGTAGTCAGGAGAAGCGGTGGGCCCACAGTCGAAAGGAAATGAATGGACTGAACGATCAGAATTGCGACCACCACACAGAATGAAGATGCCGCCGATGGCAAAATGGCATCGACGATGCCACGAACGGACATTCTCGTCAGACGCATGAGGATGAACAGAAATGTAGGCGTCACAATTAAGGCCCCTGGAATGATGCGCGCAATCGCAAGCGCCATGACCTGAGAATGCACTGAGGAGTGACGAACGGCCATCCCAGCTACCAACAGAAAGCAGATTCCTACCATCGTGCGTGCCCACTCAAGTCCTGCAAGAAAGTGTGGCTTGGCAAGCGCCTGTAGGAGGGGGCCCGTGAAGTAGGCAAAGATGATCACCATCCCGAGCATACACAACACCTTCAGAGCATCGGCCGCCGGTATCCAACTCGGACCAAGAGTGGCCATTAGGGAGTCGCTCACAGCGGCGATGCCAGCCAGCGCAGGGAGGGTGATGGTTGAACTCAGGCGAATACACAACAGCGCACTTTCGCGAAGCTTGGCCGGATCATCCTGTAGTCGCGAAAACTCCGGTAGGGATACCACCTGAATCGAAGAAGTGCAGGCTGCGACGACCGAATTCATGATGCGGTCTGCGAGACGATAAAGACCAACCGGCACTGGCCCAAACAGGATACCCGCCAACACTGAACCGGTCTGAGTGTCTGCAAAAATCCCGAGTTGAGCTGCAAAATTGGACAGGGAGAACCCCATTAAGCTCCGGAGATGAGGCCATGAGAATCTCCAGCGGGGACGCCATGAACTGAGTCTCCAGAGTAGAGCCAAAGCTACGATGTCTTTTACAACTTGCTGACCCACCAATGACCAAACTCCGAACTTTGCAGCGGCCATGGCGGTGCCAGTAATACCTCCCACCAGCACAGCGATGGTATTCCGAATCGAAAGACTTTTGAAGTCCATGCTTCTTGAGAGCACAGCCTTCTGCACAACTGCGAGGGCTTCTATCGGAATACAAAGAGAGAGCACAGAAATCAGGGCCGAGACCTTCGGAGCATGGTTTACAGCCGCCCACCAGTGGCTCAACAGGACGCTGAACGCAATGAGAACTAGGCTCAGGCCGAGATCCATCCAGAACACGGCATCGAGATCTTCTTGCTGTAAATCCTGTTTCTGTATCAGAGCCGCTGAGAGCCCCTGGTCCAGAAACATTTGAATAAAATTCACGAATATCCATGCGATCGTGAGAAGCCCAAATTCTCTAGGGCCCAGCAGAGCCGCGAGGATGACGGTGAAGACGGCAACAAGCCCTCTTTCTCCCCAGATTCCGGCAAATGACCATTTAAGCGCGTTCCGAAATGACTTCTGTGCTGTCATACAATTTAGAAACAAGCAAGAAAGTGTGACGAAAATTGAACCTCTTACTACTTTGTTGGCTTCGGGCTGTCCTTTAACTTTGCCACAAAGGTAAACTCTCGCGAGAGGATTGGAGCAAGAAAAGCAGGATACCTCCTTTCAGGGGGTCCTGCTGCGCTCTTGGACGAGTAAAGGATGGTCCCCGGATTCAATCCGCTGGTTCTCAGCCATTTTCTCACGAGGGCGGGAGACGTCAGATTGACTCCTGCATCCTGATAAACTTTCGCACTCTGTTTCCAGACGAACCAGCCGCGTAGAAATCTGACTCCCGCTAGATAAGGAGACTGAGCGATCACAGTACCGCCTTCTTTAATAAATTGCAGTAACAAACGGATGGTGAGGGCAGGTTGCTTTATGAGATGGAGAACATTAATTAGAAGCAGGCAATCAAAGGTTCGGCCGTGTAGTTGCGCTGCGGCTGCTTCTAGATCTCCCACCACCACTTCGACCCCCTTTGCCGCAGCAACCGCCGAACCGACCGGATCCAGTGGCACGGCAGTCACTCGCACTCCGCGCTGAACGAGCGCAACCTCCGTTGCTCCGCAGCCCAATGAAAGCACACTGCGAACAGTGCCAGAGATCAGGGAAAGAATCTCCGCCCTGGCGGGCTCGTAGTGATCTCTCAAACACTGCCATCCCTTCAATTGAACATCCGCCGGGATCAGGGGAGCACAGGTGTTACCGGCACGATGTATGCGGAGCAGTTCCTCAATCTGTAGGTTCAAATCGTGCTCGGGCAAGCCAAAGCGGGTGAAATATTTATTAGGAAGATGATGCACCGATGATCTCTTAATGTCAGAGACGCAGATCATCTTTTTGAAGCCGCACTGCGTATATGGGTCCGTTGCGGCAGTTTCGAGCATGCGGTACCGACCTTCGTATGGTGCGACAAGAAACTTACCGGAATAGAGTGCGATCTCTAGCTGTTTGCTTGTAAGTATGTAACAAGCAGCATGCTCATTCGATAGATAGGCGAAAGTGCGTCCGCCGATGCCGATGACTGACTTCGGATCCCAACTTGCGCCTGCATGAATGTCGCAATACTTGATTTGCTCGTTCGATCCCTTTTCTATGCGCAGAAAGCCCGGAACCTGATGTGGCGGAAGAACACTCGACTGTTCCAGGAACGCCTCGATATTATCTGCGGTAATGAGGATGTCATCTTCAGAATAGATGAACAGATCGTGATGGAGAATTTGCTCTGCGAATACCTGTTTGTGCGCGAATGGCAGTGAAAAAGGATTCTTGCTAGGGAGGCCAACTCGCACCTCTACATCAGAACCAAGGCTTCTGGGAATATTGGATACAACAATTATCCGGATCCTGTAAGGCATGGAGCGGTACTCCTCGATGATCCTCTGGAGATAGCAATCGTTTTGCGAACCATAGCTGGCGATTACGACGAGGACTCGTAGAGATTCCCGTAGCATTGAACTGGACGTGATTTGATTGTTATCCATTCGACCTTCTGCAGCCAATCTAAAGTTCGCTATCAGCATGGATGGTTGTGACATTGATAACAGCGCCGCGATGATCTTGTAGATTCAACTCCGCCGACCCAAAACCCTCGCAAACCGCTGCTCTTCCATTGCATTCGTATCCAGAGAAACACCGCGCGTATAGTGTGATTCCAGCAACTTGATCTTAAAAGGACGATGTGAAGGCAACAAGCGCCATAGCGTGCTTCATAGGCGTTGTCGCATTCGAATTGCTGCTATGAGTAGCCATGGAACCACGAGCGAAACTCCTGGCGTTACCAGCACATTATATTACATGCAAAGAACACAATGAATCATTTGCGAACCTCAGATCCGAGCGCGTCCGACTCGGACGAATCTTCGAGCGGCGCGCGGGATTTAGAGCCCAGGAAGAAGGAACTTCCCGCATGCTTTTATGGAACGCAATTTGTTCGCGGGAAAACCCAAGGGCGCAGTCCTTCTTGATCAATCGCACCCACGAACATGTTTGCGCTAGAAAGGCAACAGTCGCCACTTGAGCCATTATTGGCCATGATGACTTCCTTGCCGAGAGGAGAAAATCGTCGAACGAAGTCGTGACATAATGGCGAGTAAGATGATCCATTTTCATGGATCAGGATTATTAACAATTCCTCTGCCTACTCCACGATTGCAGATTGAACGGGAACTCCGCGAAGCTTTCCTGTAAGACACATAACGAGTGTTGGGCAAGCACTTTCGAGTGCGCCCAGAAGATCGTGAGACTTCTCTGGGCTTGCCCATCGGCCGACACTTATGCCGGACACTATTTCGCGCTTGAACTAGCGGCAACTTTCTCGGCGTAGAAGTCCCGAGAGAGGGTAAGTCCTTCTTCGAGCGAGATCGTTGGCTTCCAGCCAAGAAGGGTACTAGCTTTTGTGATGTCCGGCCTGCGACGAACGGGGTCGTCCTGAGGCAGAGGGACGAATTCCAGCTTGCTCGTCGAATTTGCCACCTTGAGTACGGTCTGCGCACATTCTAAGATCGTGAACTCAACTGGATTACCAATATTTATAGGCAGATGCTCTTCTGACCTGGAAAGCCGGATGATTCCTTCGATCAGATCAGTCACGTAACAGAAACTTCGGGTCTGGTTGCCGGTTCCGTAGATCGTGATTGCATCGCCGCGCAGAGCCTGCATCATAAAATTAGAGATTACACGCCCATCTCCAGGTTGAAGTCGAGGGCCGTAGGTGTTAAATATGCGGACCATGTGCGTATCGACGCGGCGATAGCGGTGATACGCCATCACCAGCGCCTCTGCGTAGCGCTTGGCTTCGTCGTAAACCGAACGGGGGCCGATTGGGTTCACGTGTCCCCAGTAGTTCTCCGCCTGCGGATGGATAAGTGGATCACCATAGCACTCCGAAGTGGAGGCATGCAGATAGCTTGCGCTGTATTTCTCCGCGATTACCAGCGCATTCTCCGCACCAATCGATCCTACCCTCAAGGTCTCGATACCCAATCGAAGGTACTCCGGCGGACTCGCGGGAGAGGCAAAGTTGAACACATAGTCCACATTTCCTGGGTCGAAGGGAAGGCAAATATCCAGTTGCTCGAAACTGAAGCGCGTCTCACGGGTCAGATGAGAGAGGTTTTCGAGGTTTCCAGTGGAAAGATTGTCGATACCGATAACTGAATGTCCCTCGCTCAACAGCCGGTCCGTCAGGTGGGAACCGAGAAATCCGGCAGCGCCGGTTACGAGTACGCGCATAATCTGGAAGTCATTCTCCAATGCCTAAGGATGATGTGGCGAACCTGTTCTCAGCATCGTATCATTGAATATTACGAGCGCCGAATGACTCTGTCATCGCTCCAGCAGGGTGCATGGCCCCACTTGGAACGTCTGGCCTGCCGAAGCTCACATAGGTGAAGTCGTGATCAATCATGGCCTGCCGCGTGTAAAGGTTACGCCCATCGATCACGATGGGGAAACGAACGGATTCACGGAGGCGGACGAGATCAAGCTCGGCAAACTCTTTCCAATCCGTCAGAATTAATACGGCGTCAGCGTTCTTAGATGCTTCGTAGGCATCCTGGGCATAGTGAAGATTTTCGGCTTGAGGTAATACAGTCATGGCGCGATCCATGGCCGCGGGGTCATAGGCCGCGATCTTCGCACCCGCGTCAAGCAGAGTCTTGATTACGGCGATGGCCGGGGACTCGCGGATGTCATCTGTTCCGCCCTTAAAGGCCAAGCCGAGGGCTGCCAGCCGCTTGCCACGCAAGGTCCACAAGGCCGAAAGCACTTTGTTGAAAAAGACATCTCTTTGTCGATCGTTGATCTTTCGAACTTCATCGAGCAACTGAAAATCTATCCGTTGTTCTTGGGCTACGCAATGAAAAGCCGCCACGTCCTTAGGAAAACACGAGCCGCCATAACCGAGACCCGCACGCAGGAATTTGGGGCCGATGCGGCTGTCCATACCAACGCCGGCTGCGATGTCTTCAATATCTGCTTCCACGGCCTCGGCAAGGTTGGCCACCGCATTGATAAAAGAGATCTTCAGCGCCAGGAAAGCGTTGGAAGCATGTTTGATGATCTCGGCGCTTTGAGCAGAGGTAACCAAAAGTCGCGCCGGATTGGAAGTGTTGCACGTTCCACGTAAAGCGTCCGGTTGCGAGTAGTAGCTGCCACTGGTGAGAGGATCGTAGATCCTGCGCATTAGCTCGGCGGCGCGCTCCGTTCCGACACCCACTACTATGCGGTCCGGGTGGAGGAAGTCCAAGACGGCTGTGCCTTCGCGCAGGAATTCGGGGTTCGAAACCACGTCAAAGCTCTTTGGACCGACTCCGTGCCGGTAAAGCACGCGGCGCACCCATTCATTGGTGTATACCGGCACCGTACTCTTCTCAACAATCACCTTGTAGGCGTCGATGGAACGGGCAATCTCAGAAACCACGGCCTCGACGTACGACAGATCCGCGGCACCGGTATCACCCTGAGGGGTCCCAACAGCGATAAAGACGGCGTCACTCTTCCTGACTGCCAAACCCAAATCGGTAGTGAACTCCACTCTTCGTCCGCCGTGCTTGGCCAGCAACTCAGGAAGAAGATGTTCGTAGATGGGTGCGCGCCCCTCGTGAAGAGTCTTTACTCTGGCTGGATCGTTATCGACGCAGACAACCTTGTGACCGATTTCGGCAAAAGACACAGCCGCGATAAGGCCCACGTAACCTGAGCCTACCACGCAGATTGCAACCGGCCTCGCCATTATCGCTGTTCCCCTAGTCGTGTTGGCATTTGTAGAGAATGATAAATGAGGCTAGCAAAGACCGCTTTGACTGAGGGGAACATTTCCACACAGCGTTGATCGACAGAAATCGCGAAGCGTGGTTATGGTGCCGGAGAACACGGTTACAATGGTGGGTTCCCCACTCGACGAGCCGAATGAAGATCGAGCTCTTGCCAACGTTGAGTTGGCCCATGGTGGCCAGAGTCAGGCCGCTATGCACAATTCGGTCAGGAGCGAAGGAAGCTTTATGCGCAGCCAACGGCGGCGTCAGCGCCTTGATGCACGGGACGACGTCTGCTTACGTTGTCACGCCCACGCCGTCTTTGGCGGAACTGTGCTGGCTTCAAACAGAATTTCGAGGCGGATCATTTCGAACCCTACTGACAGCGGCCACAGCCTGATCGGACCGGCCTTGCCTCCCGTGCGCGGACAGGGACGAAATAGAGTGAGAATCCCCTGTATGTCTGGTGATACCCTTGGGGATACTTTTTCCCCGATTTCCATGCAGCACGATGCAGCCGAGTGCGCGTGCAACCCCTCCCGCAACTCATAGCTGCCACACGATTTATTTAATTCCATGCGCTCCCGCGCAGCCCGCTGTAAAACTGCAAAAATCAGACTCATAATCCCCGACGACTTCGCTCATCCATCGCAACCCCGCAACACAATTTCCAGTTCGAAATCATCTGGCAGCGAATGGCGTGGTACTAAAACCTTCTGTATCACCTTTGTATCACAGCGACCTTTATGGGGATTCAGTCACCATTTGATAAGTCATTTATTTTCTGTGGTGAGCTCGCTGGGATTCGAACCCAGGACCCACGCCTTAAAAGGGCGTTGCTCTACCAACTGAGCTACGAGCTCTCACCGCTGTTCGATGTCGCCAGCACTGTTCAAGTCTACCTTAGGGTGGCCGGGACTGCCAGCGGGCTGCCTTGCGGTCTTCAGCCGCCCGTCCCGGGGCGCGAAGGCGGGGGCGTGAGAAAGCTTGTGGACTCGGGGAGCCGTAGCGTGCTTACAATACACAGGGTTCCATTTGACAAGCGAGCGCTTGTTTCGCGACTGGTACTCAGCTCTCGGGATACAAAGGTAATCCCCTTTTCGGGGGATATGATTACTAGCAGGTCACCTCTGCCTGCATCGCATAGAAAATGGATAGTTTCTCCACAGCATCATGCCACGAAAGTGTTAGTGAGACGACTGTACAAGTGTTATTGATCAGATAACAGAAGTGCCGCTAGGATGCGGGTAGGGCGCTTTGCGTGGGCGTGTATTCGGGCTCCTGTCCCCAGGCTGAAGGTGGCACTCGGGCCCGTTTGCCGGGTGGTGCCTCGCGAACGTCAAGAGTGAGGGGGTAAGTCATGGCAGATCGTAAGACGCTCAACGATCCCAATGAAACTCCAGAGGATGTAGCGACGCTGTATTCGTGGGCGAACCTCCACGGGGCCAAGTATCGCGACTTCTCGGCGTCGCGGGCGCAGACGCGGGAGAAGGCCCGGCAGCGGGTCCAGGAAGCGATGGAAGAGGAGCGCGACCGGGCCCGGCGGCAGGCCGAGATCGACCGCGCCCTGGAACTGCGGCGTGCGCAGGAGGCGGAGGAGGAAGTCCGCAGGGCGAATCTGGCGGCACAGCAGGCCGCGCAATCGGCCGCGCAGCAGGCGCAGCAGCGGATGAGCCAACAGGCGGGCCAGGAGAACGGGCGTCAGGCGGCTTACGAAGCGCTGCCGATCGCGGTGCCGCAGAACGGCCGGCAACAGCCCCAGGGGGACCGTCACACGACGGTGCCGGTTCCGTTCCACAGTCCCGATATCACGCTGCCGTCCGGCTACCGGCCGGCGAGTGCGCCGCAGCCGTTCGCGCCGGTGCGCGAGGACAGCAACGCGCATCCGCGGAGCGCATGGGCGCTGGCGGAGACGGCGACGCGTCCGGCCTGGCTGACATCGGAGCGGCAGGAGTTTGTGCCTCCGGCCGTGCCGCAGGCCCCGGAAGACTCCTTGCAGGGCTCGCGCGACCGGCTTACCTCGCGCTGGTTTGCGTTGAAGGGCGTATTTGAGGGCGCCAGCGCACCCGCTGAGGCGGTGCCGGCTCCTCCGGTCGGGCGCGCACCGGTGCTCGGAGTCTTTTCGCTGGCTGGAGGCGTGGGCAAGACCAGCCTGGTGGCGACGCTGGGCCGTGCGCTTTCCGCGCGCGGCGAGCGCGTGCTGCTGGTGGACACGGCGGCCTATGGGCTGCTGCCCTTCTTTTTCGGGGCGCGCGATCAGCGCCCCGGCGTGTTGCGGACCTTCAGCCCGCCGGTTTCGAGCGGCGACGCGCCCGTGCAGATGGTCACCTTCGACCCGGATGGGCTGAGCCCGGAGGCGGCGCCGCAGGAGACGCTGGCGACGGAGATCGCGAAGTTCTCGCGCGGCACCAGCCGCGTCATCGTCGACCTGGCGACGGCGTCGGCGGGAACCACCCGCCGCATTCTCCGCATTGGACCGATCGTCCTGGTGCCCGTGGTGCCCGATATGAACTCGGTGATCAGCGTCGGCTCCATCGAGTCGTTCTTCCAGCACAACGGCGGGGTGCAGGCCAAGCCGATTCAGCCCTACTACCTGCTCAACCAGTTCGATCCCTCGCTCCCCCTGCACCTGGATGTTCGCGAGGTGCTACGCGAGCGTCTGGGAGACCGGCTGCTGCCGTTTGTACTGCGGCGGGCGCCGGCCGTCAGCGAGGCCCTCGCGGAAGGCATGACGGTAATGGACTACGCTCCCAATTCGACCGTGGCGGAGGACTTCGGCAGCCTTGCCGGCTGGGTCAAGAGCCTTTCGGCGCCTGCGAACATCAGCTATCGCGGAGTGCGGTGGAGCGAGAGATGACGGCAACAGGCCTTTGGCAGGACATCGGGGCCGGAGAAAATCTGCTAACCAAGTTGTTGCGGCTGCTGTTCCTGCTGGCGGCGGCCGGGATGTTCTATTTCCTGGCGGTGCTTCCGCTGACCTGGCCGCAGCAGGCGGTTCTGGGCCTGCTCACGCTGCTGATGGCGCTGGCCATGGCGCGCAGTTCCGACTCGTATCTGATCACTCTCACGCTGATGATGATGTCGATGTTCTGTACCTTCCGGTACGGGTACTGGCGCATCGCCCAGGTGGTGCGGTTCTTCCAGGACCCCGGCAACCACTGGGGCGCGCTGGACGCGTTCTTCATCATGAGCCTGCTGGTGGCCGAGTTCTATGCATTCTTCATCCTGTTTCTGGGATACTTCCAGACCATCTGGCCGCTGCGGCGGGCGCCGGTGGCACTGCCCGAGAACACCGACGACTGGCCGCACGTGGATGTGCTGATCCCGACCTATAACGAGCCGCTGGACGTGGTGCGCTACACGGCGCTGGGCGCGCTCAACATGGACTGGCCGATCGACAAGATGCACGTGTATATCCTCGACGACGGCCGGCGCAAGGAGTTCGAGCAGTTCGCGTTCGAGGCGGGCATCGGTTACAAGACGCGGCCCGACAACAAGCACGCCAAGGCCGGCAACATCAACGCCGCGCTCAAGAGCATGACTTCGCCCTACGTGGCCATCTTCGACTGCGACCACGTGCCCACGCGCAGCTTTCTGCAGATGACGATGGGCTGGTTCCTGCGCGACCGCAAGCTGGCCATGCTGCAGACGCCGCACCACTTTTATTCGCCCGATCCCTTCGAGCGCAACCTGGGGCAGTTCCGGGTGATCCCGAACGAGGGCGAGCTGTTCTACGGAATCGTGCAGGACGGCAACGACTTCTGGAACGCTTCGTTCTTCTGCGGCTCCTGCGCGGTGCTGCGCCGGGAGGCGCTGGACCAGATCGGGGGCATCGCCGTCGAGACCGTGACCGAGGACGCGCACACCTCGCTGCGCATGCAGATCAACGGCTGGAATACGGCCTATATCAACATTCCGCAGGCGGCCGGGCTGGCCACCGAGCGGCTGTCGGCGCACGTGGGGCAGCGCATCCGCTGGGCGCGGGGCATGATCCAGATCCTGCGCACCGACAATCCCCTGGTGGCGCCGGGGCTGAAGTTTCCGCAGCGTCTGTGCTACTTCAACGCCATGATGCACTTTCTGTACGCGGTGCCGCGGCTGATCTTCCTCACCGCGCCGTTGATCTACCTGCTGCTGAACCACACCAACATTCCCGGCTACTGGGCGGCGATCCTGGCCTATGCCCTGCCGCACCTTACGCTGTCGAACGTGACCAACTCGCGGATTCAGGGCGAGCACCGGCACTCCTTCTGGAACGAGATTTATGAGACGGTGCTGTCGCCCTACATTCTGCTGCCCACGCTGATGGCGCTTGTCAATCCCAAGCTGGGCAAGTTCAACGTGACCGCCAAGGGCGGCATCGTGAAGCGGACTTTCTTCGACGCCAGGATCGCGCAGCCGTTTCTGATCATGCTGATCTTCAACCTGGTGGGTCTGCTGGTGGCGATTCCGCGGTTCTTCATCTGGGACCGCGACCGGCCGGGCACGGTGCTGATGAACGTGCTGTGGTGCGTCTTCAACGTGGTGATCCTGGGCGTCTGCACGGCGGTGGCGCGCGAGATGCGTCAGCTCCGGACCACGGTGCGGATCAACATTGTGACGCCGGTCATGGCCAGGCTGCCGGGAGGAAGGCAGCCGGTCGCGGGCGAGACCATCGACATGTCGAGCGGCGGGGCGAGCATCCGCTTTGCCGAGCCGCTCGAGGCCGTCTCGGAGTCGAAGATACGGCTGTCTTTTCCCATGCCGGCGGTATTCACCGACCTGCCCGCCACGGTCGTGTCTTCGGAAGGCTCCGTCATGCGGGTCCGGTTCGACCGGCTCTCGATAGCCGAACAGGAGGTGCTGACCAGGGTCCTCTACTCGCGGGCCGATTCCTGGCTGGGCTGGGGCGAGTCGCGCGAGAGCGACAACGTGCTGCGCAGCCTGGGCCGGATCTTCCAGATCTCGATGCACGGCCTGAAGGGAACCTTCGTCAGCCTGTTCATGGACCGGAAGAAGAAGCCGGCAAAGTCCGGGTCGCTTTCGATTGCGGGGTCGGCGGGCCTTGTTCTTGCCGCCGCGATCCTGCTGGGCCCAGGCGGCAGGCTGCACGCGCAGATGCAAGGCAACGAGGGCGAACCGCCGCCCGGCACCGCGGAGGCCATGAGTAGCGAGGCCACCGCGGCGCCCGCCCAGAACCCTTCCGTTCCGCCCGGCCAGTACGAGGACAGGTTCACCATCGGCGACGCCGGATCGCCGCAGATCGAGCTGCACGGCATCGACAGCATGCACACGATCTACTTCACGCTGCCGGAGACGCACGTGGTGCGCAGCGCGAAGATTCATATCAACTATGCGTTTTCGCCCAGCCTGCTGCCGCAGCTAAGCCATCTGAAGCTCATCATGAACGGCACGCTGTTCGCGACCATCCAGCCCACTCCGGGGCAGATGGGCGGCTCGGACAGCCATGATGCGGAGGCGGAGTTTTCCATTCCGCCCGAGCTGCTGGTGCACAATAATGCGCTGACCATCGAGTTCATCGGCCACTACACCCTGACCTGCGAGGATCCATCCAATACGGCGCTGTGGGCGCGCGTGCACCGCAACAGCTTTCTTGACATCCGCGGCGATCTGCTGCCGCTGGCCGACGATCTGAAGCAGCTGCCGATGCCCTTTCTGGATCCGGCGGTGGTCGCGCCGCTCAGCATTCCGGTGGTCTTTCCGAGCGCGCCCTCCTACAAGGCGATCCAGGCGGCAGGCATCGTCACCAGCTACTTCGGGCTCATCTCGGATGCGCGGCCGGTGCGGTTCCCGGTGCACATCGGGGCCATCCCGCCAGGCAACGCGATTGTGGTCACCGACACTCCGTCGAGTCTTCCGGCCGCGCTGAATCTGAGCAATGCCAGCGGGCCCACGGTGGCCATGCGCACCAATCCCAACGATCCGTACAGCAAGGTCCTGGTCATCACCGGCGGGGACGCCAACCAGTTGATCACCGCCGCCCAGGCGGTGGCCCTGCGCAGCGGTATGTTGAACGGTCCGCAGGTCGCCATCGATCATCTCACCCTTCCCAACAAACTGGCGGCCGACGCCGCGCCGCGATGGGCGCGTACGGACCAGACCATCGCGCTTTGGAATTACGCCAATGCAGACCAGCTGCAGGGGGACGGATCGGCCCCCATCGATGTGTACTTCCGCATTCCGCCGGACATCTTCTACGGCAACCGGGCCAACGCCAAGCTGAAGGTGGTCTATCGTTACAATTCGATTCCCATCGGCCCCATCTCGAGCCTGCAGGTGCGGATCAACAACGCCTTCATGGGCTCGATCCCACTGATCCCCGGCCAGGACGCCTCGCGCCGCATGGAAACGGTGGTGCCGGTGCCGGTGGTGAACCTGCGGCCGTTTTCGAACTCGCTCTCCTTCGACTTCACGTTCCAGTTGCTCAAGAAGGGCGGCTGCCAGGACACGACCCCGATCAATATGGTGGGTGCGATCCTGCGCGACTCGTACCTGGATCTGCGGGGCTACGCGCACTATGCGGCCCTGCCCAATCTCGAGCTGTTTGCCAACGCCGGGTTCCCGTTCACCCGGTTCGCCGATCTGCAGACGACCGCCGTGGTGCTGCCGGCCGACCCCACCGCGCAGGAGATCGAGATGTTTCTGACGCTGATGGGACACTTCGGACGCCAGACGGGATACCCGGGGCTGCGGGTGACCGTGACCGGCCCCGATGCGATGCACGCCGGCGCCGCCAACGACTTTCTCGTGATCGGCACAGGCGACGACCAGCCGGGACTCGACAAACTCTCCGGCAGCCTGCCCGTGGCCCTGCGCAGCGGACAGATCCAGGTGCGCGACACGCAGGGGTTCTTCGCGCCGCTGCACAAGGCCTGGTGGAAGATCAGTTCGAGCGACCATACCGCCTCGGGCGAGTTGACGGCCGCCGGCACGCCGGACGCCATCATCGAGGGCTTGGAATCGCCGTACTACCGCCTGGGCGGCAAGAGTATCGTCGCCATCTACATGCGCGATTCGGGGGACTTCGAGCCCTTTATGGACACCTTCATGAAGGTGGAGCAGTCGAGCGAGATCAGCGGCTCAGTGACGGTGATGCACGGATCGCAGTTCCAGGCCTTTCGCATCGGCTCGGAGGTCTATCATGTGGGTGTGCTCCCGTGGTGGACGCGGCTGACGCTGTGGTTCATGGAGGTGCCGTGGCTGGCCGCCGTTGTGATCGTGGTGCTGGCCCTTCTGCTGGCCGTGTGGACCCGGCAGTGGCTGCGCGGCAAGGCGCGCAGGCGTTTGAAGATGGTCCAGGACTAGGATTTCTCAAACCGGCACGTTCACCTAGGATGGCGGGGAGTGATTCATTGTCGCGCGCAACAGGTACGCCCAACGGATGAAGTCTCTCCGGCTGCGGGAGACGGCCGCCGCGCTCCGGGGTCTCGAAGGTTTGCGGACGGGCCGAGCCTGGGCGGCGCGCGGCGGCATCCGGCCGGGACCGGCCGCGGAGGCTCTGGGGCGACGGCTGCCGCGACCTCTCCCTGGGAGAGGTGTCTGTTGCTCTTCGCTCTCTCGATGAGTCTGTGCGCCACGGGCGGATGCAAGCAGGGCCCCTGGTCGCTGTGGGAGTCCTACTCGTCGCGGTTCATCGATGCGCAGGGGCGGGTCATCGATCCGCAAGGGGACGCGCGGACGACCTCGGAGGGACAGGCCTACGCGATGTTCTTCGCGCTGGCCGACGGCGACCGCCCGATGTTCGACCGCCTGCTGATGTGGACGCAAGACAACCTCGCCCAGGGCGACCTGGCCACCCACCTGCCCGCCTGGCTGTGGGGCAAGCGTCCGGACGGCTCGTGGAAGACGATCGACCCGAACCCGGCCTCGGACGCCGACGTGTGGATGGCCTACACGCTCGTGCAAGCCGGCCGCCTGTGGAAGAACCCCGCCTATACAAGCATGGGCCGCGGCATGATGGCGCTGATCGCCAGGAACGAAGTCGCCAACCTGCCCGGCTTCGGCCTTATGCTGCTGCCCGGCGCGGCGGGATTTCAGCATGGGACCCAGTGGACACTGAATCCCAGTTACGAGCCGCTGTTTCTCTTCGAAGGGCTGGCCGCTGCCGATCCCTCCGGACCGTGGGGCCAGATTGCCACGAATATTCCGCGCTTTCTGTCGCAGAGTTCGGTCCACGGCTGGGCGATGGACTGGGTCGGCTACCAGCCGGATCGCGGCTTTTATCCAGCCAGTGTCCAGGTAACGGGGAACAAACAACCAGCCGCTCCCGGCGGCAGCTACGACGCGATCCGGGTTTATCTCTGGGCGGGCATGATCAACCCGGCGGATCAAGCGCGCGCGCCGATCCTGAACGCGCTGCCCGCCATGGGCGTCTATCTTTCCAATCACGACGCGCCGCCTGATAATGTGAATGACCAAGGAATTCCATCCGGCAAAGATGGCCCCGTGGGCTTTTCCGCCGCCGTGCTGCCTTATCTGAGAGCGCTCCCCAACCTCTCGAAGGCGAGCGCGGCGCAGAGTGCCCGCATGACGGCCCAGCGGGATCAGTCGACCGGTTTGTATGGCAAGGACTTTGCATATTACGATCAGAACCTTGTCCTCTTCGCGACAGGGTTCATCGATGGTAGATTCAGCTTTGGCCGGAGAGGGGAACTGAAAGTGGGATGGGAACGCCGATGAGGGCTCTCTGCGGAGCTTGGAAGGTTCGGATGGTGGCGGCGGGCTGCCTGATACTCGCGCTGCAGATGGGCCGCGCCCAAAGCAGAGCGGGAGCTCTGACGCCGCAGACGGCGCGCACCCTGCTCGTGGACCAGGCCCATCAACTGGAGGCGCGCGGCCGCCCCGATATGGCCGTGCAGCTCTGGCAGCAGATCCTGCTCTCCGATCCGAAGAACCAGGAGGCGATGGAAGGGATCGCCCGGGACTATAAGCTGATCGGCGCGGCGCAAAAGGCCAGCGATGCGCTGGCGCGGCTGCGCAGCGCCTATCCGAACGATCCCAACATCCCGAAGATCGAAGCGCTGGCCAGCACGCGCGTCGAGAGCGATCAGCTTCGCCATGCAGGGGAGCTGGCCCGCAGCGGCAAAAACGCCGACGCCATGCGCGTCTACCGGCAGCTCTATGGCGACCATCCTCCCGACGGCGACATTGCCCTGGCCTACTACCAGACGCTCTATGGAACGCCGGGGGGCAAGCCGGAAGCAATCGCCGCCATGCGCGCCCTGGCCGCGCGCAATCCGGGCGATCCGCGCTACGCCATTGAGCTGGGCACCATGCTCACCTACAACCAGGACTCGCGCGGCGAGGGAATCCGCCTGCTCGAAGAGCACCGCAGCGACCCCACCGCGGATGCGGCGCTGCGGCAGGCCCTCATCTGGACCGTGCCCAATCCCGCCTTCACGCCCGACCTCGAGTCGTATCTTCGCGAACACCCCCAGGATGCCGAGATCGCGAAGCTTCTCGGCGAGGATCGGGCGGAACTGGCGAAGGGCGGCACAGGGATCGCCCGGACGCCGGCGGAGATCGAGGCCTTTTCCGCGCTGCGGGAATACAAGCTGGAGGATGCGGAGGCGCGCTTCAACGCCATCCTGGCCCGGGAGCCGAACAACGGACGGGCCGCGGCGGGCATGGGCTTCCTGCGCATGCAGCAGAAGAACTTTGGCGCGGCCATCGCCTACCTGAACCAGGCGGAGCAGGACGGATTAAAGGACCGCACCGTCGAAGACGCGCTTCAGACTTCGCGCTTCTGGTACACCATGGGCGAGGCGTCGCAGGCCTTCGACGCCAACCACTTCGACGTGGCCGAGGCCAAGTACCGGCAGGCGCTGGTGATGAAGCCGGGCAGTCCCGATGCGCTCAGCGGGCTGGCGGGCCTCTACATGAAAGACAAACAGTATGCCAACGCCGCCGATGTCTACCAGGCGCTGCTGCGCGTTCAGCCTGAGGGCGCCGACAGCTGGCGCGGCCTGTTTCTGGCCTATGCCCAGGACAAGCAGTACGACAAGGCCCTGGGGGTGCAGGCGCACTTTCCCACGGCGGTCAAGACTGCCCTGGAGCGCGACCCCGAATATCTGAGCCAGCTCGCCGCGATCTACCAGGCCGAGGGGCGCAGCGCCGATGCGCAGCGGGTTCTGGCGCTGGCGCTGGCGCTGCCGTTCCCGAAGAACGGCGCCGGTCTCAAGGTGGACACCAGGCTGCAGTACGCCGGGTTGTTGATGGCGGCGCAGCGGTACGACCAGGCCGCGGGGCTCTACGAGCAGATCCTCGACGCCCAGCCCGACAACCTTTCGGCGTGGCTGGGCCTGATCAGCGCACATCATTCTCTGGGGCAGGACACTCAGGCGATGGCCGAGGTGCAGCGCATGCCCTCAGCCGCCTACCAGGCGGCGCTCAACGATGCGGACTTTCTGGCGCTGCTCGGCTCCATCTACCAGCAGGCCAACCAGCTTGAGGTGGCGCAGGGGCTGCTCGAGCGCGCGGCGCGGGTCCAGCTGGCCAGCGGAGCGGAGCCGGCGCTGACGCTTCAACTGCAGCTTGCGGCCATCTACCTGCAGCGCAACGACACCACACGCGCCTATGCGCTCTACCGCGAGATTCTCACCCGCCATCCCAACCGGCCCGAGGGTTGGATGGGATTGATTTCGACACTGCTCGCCACGCACCGGGAGCAGCAGGCACTCGAAGAGATGGCGCTGATTCCCCCCGCGGTCCGCAAAGAACTGGACGCGGACGTGGACTTTATGCAGGCCGAGGCCAGCGCGTACGCCGCGACCGGCGACATTCCCCACGCTGCCAAGTACATGAATGCGGTCAACGATTACTATGCGCGGCTTAAAGAGGAGCCCCCGCCCAACGTCGCCGTGCAGACTGCCTGGCTGCTCTATAACACGCATAGCGACAGTGCGCTTTACCAGGCGCTGATGGGCCTGGGCGCACGCCGCGACCTGACCGTCGTCCAGCGCGAGACCGTGGAGGAGATCTGGGCCGACTGGAGCGTGCGGCGCGCCAGCGAGGCCATGAACAACCAGGATCCGGAGAACGCGCTCGAGATCCTGGACGCCGCGCTGCAGGCGTTTCCCAACAACCTGACGGTGCGCAGGGCGGTTGCGGGCGGCTATGCGCAGGTGGGGCGCGCCAAAGAGGCCCTGATCCTCTTCAAGACCATCCCCATGCAGAACGCCACCGCGGCCGACTATGAGGGCGCGATCGGCGCGGCCATGGCGGCCAACGATCTGCCCCAGGCCGAATCCTGGCTGCGCGACGCCCTGGCGCGCTACGCGAACGATTCCGGAATCCTGGCCCTTGCGGCGCGGTATGAGCAGGCCCGCGGCGACGATCAGCGCGCCGCGGCGTACTGGCGGGCCTCGCTGGCGGCCATGCCCCAGCCCTCGGCGACCGACCGGCTGGCGCACGAGCTGGTTTATCCGGAAGAGGACACCCGGGCGCATCGGGCCGCGACCGCTGCCGATCTGCAGCGGCTGCTGAACCCGGATAACCAGCCCTTCGCCAGGACAACCAAGCTGCCTCCGCTGCCGGCCTACGGCCCCGATCCCTACCAGGGGGCGGCGCCGGTCGTCCTGCAGCCCGCCGAGTCCCAGCCGCAGAGCCAGCCGGAGGCCGCTCCCGCGACCAGCGCGCCCGCGAATGGCCCGCCCACCAGCGATTTGGAACCTCCGCCAGCCCACGATCTGCAAGCGCAGCCCGCCGCGCCCCAGCACACGGCGATGACAGTGGAGCCGGCAACTCCGCTGCGGCCGTCCACCGGCCGCGCAGCAGGATACACGTTCGCGGTGCTGCGTGCTCAACATAGCGGGGCTCCGTTGCGCCCGGCCGTCTATGATCCGGACGCCAATGAGGCGCATCTGCTGCGGGTCGCTGCCGCTCCGCAAACCGCTGCGGCGCAGGCGGAGAGCCCGGACAATGGAGTCGGGCTTTCGGCGCATGCGCCGCACTCGCTGGCCTCGGATGCGTGGAAGGGGCTTATCTTATCGTTGCTGGCACAGGGCCACGACGCGCAAGCAATCGCGGAGATCGGCAAGATTCCTCCCGACATTCGCAGCATCCTGGACGCGGATCTGGATTTTGTGCAGAGCGAGGCGAGTTTGTATCTGGCGGTGCACGATACGCCCCGTGCCGTGAAAGATCTGAACGAGATTGAGAGCTACTATGCCGCGCAGGGAGGCGCGCCACCGGCCGGTCTTGAAATTCAGCACGCGCTGATTCTCTTTCAAGCCCAGGACGACGGCAAGCTCTACCCGCTGTTGACCCGCCTTGATGCCCGGAAAGACCTGACGGCGTCCGACCGCAAGCAGATTGACGATCTGTGGGCCGAGTGGGCCGTGCGCCGCGCCGACGCGGCGATGAGCGCGGGCGACGCCGCGCGGGGAGTTGAGCTGCTGGATGCGGCTTCGACGGACTATCCCAATAGTCTGACGGTCCGGACCGCAGTCGCCGGGGCCTATGCCCGGCTCGGCCGTGCCGCCGACGCCGTGATGCTCTTCAAGACGATTCCTCCGGATTTGCTGGGGCCGGCGGATCTTGCCGCTGCGATCTCTGCCGCCGTGGCCGCGCCCGATCTGACCCAGGCGCACATCTGGCTCGATGCGGCGCTGGTGCGTTATCACGGCAATCCCTCGATCCTCGAAGCCGCGGCGCGGTATGAACAGGCTCGCGGGGACAACACCCGCGCGACCGAGTACTGGCGCGCGGCCATCGCGGCGATGCCGCCCGGGTCCGGGCCCGCCCCCAGCGCGGAGATCAATCCCGGCAGCGCCGGCAACGAAACCGCCATGTGGCCGGCGATGCCCCCGGGCGAGACCAAGCGCCTTCTTGCGGCGAGCATGGGCGAGGAGACTACACTGCCGCCGCCCAGCGCTCCCGCCGCTCCCCATCCCGCTGGAGGGGTTCAGCCGGCTGCGGAGCCTCCGGCGCCGAATCCGAAGCCGGCCGGCCAGCCTACTCCGTTGGAACAGAGCTCCGTGCAGTCAGCCGCTCCGGCAGTGGGTGTGGACCAAGGTACGCCGCTCGGTTGCGGAACCGCGAGCACCGGCGGCTGCGCACCGGCGGTCGCGGGCAGCGCAGCGCCGAACCCGACCACGAAGCACTCCGCCGCGGCGGCCGCGCCCAGCATCCCGTTGCCGGCCGCGAACCAGGAGAGCGCCGAGGAGGCCCATGCCCTGGCGGTTCTGCAGGCGCTGCGGCGCCCGGCGCAGGGCGATGCGGTGAACGTCGAGACTGTGCCGGCTCCTGCAGAGCAGAGCATTCCGGCCGCACCCGGACCCACGGCGGCGCCGCCGGTGCTGCTTCTGGCGCAGTACACACCTTCAGCGCAGGAAGCGGCGACGGGCGCATACTCCTCGCCCAAATCGCAGAGCGCACAGCCAAAGCAGACGCCCGCAGCCGGCGAGCCGGCGCCCGCATCGCCGCGCAAGGAAAGGCACCGGCGCGGCAGAAAAAAGAAGGCTCCCGCCGAGACCCTCCCCGCACCTCCGGCCTCCGCGGCACCTGCGTCCCAGCCGGCCGCGCCCACGCTGGGCAGCGTCCCGGCCGCACCTCCCACTCCGCAGGCGCCGCAGATTCCCGAGCAGGTTCCGTCGCAGACCCAGGCAAATACAAACACCGGGCTTAGCAACCAGGAACTCGAACAGCGCAATCTTCCTCCGCTGACCGGCCCGTGGGTGCGCGTGCAGCGGCAGCAGCGGCCGCTGAGCCCGCGCGACGAGGCGGAGCGGCAGCTCCAGGCCATCCAGAGCAGCTACAGCGGCTGGCTGGGCGGAACGGGCGTCGTCAACTATCGCAGCGGCAACCTGGGATACGATCACCTCTCCGCGCTCGTCGCGCCCTTTGAGGCCTCGGTGCCGATCGGCTACAACGCGCGCTTCACCGTGGTCGCCAGGCCGGTCTTTCTCGATTCGGGGCAGGCGGCCGGCAACGCCGTCATCAGCGTGGACGAGTCGACCACCGCCGGAACCACGCTCACGACCATTCCGGAGCCGCTGGGCACGGATACCAACACGGCCGGAACCACCACGACGGGGGTCGGCGTTCCTCCGCAGCAGAACGCCACCGGCGTCGGCGGCGAGGCGCAGTTGATCTTCCCGCACTTTGCTCTCGCGGGCGGCTACACGCCTTCGGGGTTCCTGGTGGCCACCTTCACGGCGCGGGGGTACTGGCGCCCGGCCAATGGCCCGATTACCTTCACCTTTAACCGTGACTCGGTGACCGATTCGCAGCTCTCTTATTCGGGCCTGCGCGATCCGGAAGGGGCCACGCTGGGCACGCTGGGAACCATCTGGGGCGGGGTGGTCGCGAATTACGCTACCGTGCAGTTGTCGCGGGGCAGCGCGCAGTCCGGCTTCTACGTGGGCGCCGGTGGGCAGTACCTGAGCGGCTATAACGTCGAGACCAACACCCGCATCGAGGGCTCGGGCGGCGCGTACTGGCATGTTTACACCATCCCTGAATACGGCGATCTGAGCATCGGGGCCAACTTCTTCGGCATGCACTACGCCAACAATCAGGACGCCTTCACCTTCGGCATGGGCGGCTACTTCAGCCCCCAGGCCTACTTCCTCGCCAACATTCCCTTCACCTGGGTGGGCCACTACCAGACCCATTGGCACTACAACATCCTGGGCGGCATCGGCGTGCAGGCCTTCCAGGAAGACGAGACGCCGCTGTGGCCGCTGGCCGCTCAAAAGTCCCTCGAGACCGGCAACAACAACCCCATGCTGCCGGCTCTTACCAGCGTCGGTCCCAACTACGATCTGCGCAGCCAGGCGGCCTACGAGATCAGCCCGCACTGGTTTGCGGGCGGCTTCTTCAGCGCGAACAACACGCGCAACTACTCTTCGGTCTCGGCCGGGTTCTATGTCCGGTACATGTTCCGCAACCAGCCTGCGGCCATAACGGCTCCAACCGGCATCTTCCCAACCGACGGCCTGCGGCCGTTCAGGGTGCCGTAGAGATAGACCGACGCGAGCGAATCGGAAGGGAGGAGATGCGAGTGTCTTCTCCCTTCCGCGCATGGGCCGAACATTTTAAAGCGGTTCTCGCATCTCTACAGGGCGTTTCAGGCGGCTCCCAAAGGCGATTCCCCACAGTTTCACAGTTTCGCAGGGAAAAGGGGGGAGGGGGCGCCTCTTCAACACGCAGTTTTTCCCGGAGGCAGACAAGATCATAATGGGGATATTTTGCAGGAAGAGGAGGAAATTCTATGCAGTGGCGGGGCGCGGGTTCAAGATGAGCTGATTGCACACGAAAGTCGTGTACACTATTTCAGTATGAAGAACATCACGCTCAGCGCCGAGGAAGAACTAATCGAGCGGGCGCGCCTGATTGCCCGCGCTCAGCGCACGACATTGAATGCAGCGTTCCGCGAGTGGCTGACAGAGTTTACTGCGTCGTCTGGGGATGCACAGAGCTACGATGCGCTGATGCAACGATTGCGGCACATCAAGGCCGGCGGTCACTTCAGCCGGGACGAAATGAATGAGCGATAGATTCTTTCTCGACACCAATATTTTTGTCTATGCCTTCGATGCGGCGACACCCGCAAAATCGCGAAGGGCCGACAACCTGATTCGCGAGGCCCTCACGGCGCATACGGGCCTGGTCAGCTATCAGGTCGTTCAGGAGTTCTTCAACGTCGCGTTGAAACGATTCACGCCGCCGATGAACCAGGTCGAAGCCGAGCAATATCTCGGTGCGGTATTTCGTCCGCTGCTCGGCGTACATTCCTCCCAGGCGCTCTACATAGAGGCCCTGCAACTTCAGGCCACGAGCATTCTTGCCTGGTACGACTCGTTGATCGTCGCTGCCGCATTACAGGCGAAGTGCTCAGTTCTCTATACAGAAGATATGCGGCACGGTCAGCGATTTGGTGGTCTTAAGATCGTGAATCCATTTCTTTGATATTTTGCCCGGATCACGATAAATAATATTAAATTTTTATCTTGTGTTACTTGATAAATTTGATTATTATCGTCCTCGTAGCCAGGAAATCGAGGATTCCCGAATGGCCCTCCCCTCAAAAACCGCTTCCGACTGGCAGGATGTGCTGCGTATCGCCCAGGGGACGGCCCTGGTGGTCGAGCGGGTCAGGCTGCCGGAGAAGCAGATCGCCATCGAGGGCGCTTTTACCCTGCCGGAGCTGGCCCGGCTGAGCCTCGAAGACCAGGTCTTCGTCATCGCTTTTCTGCGCTCCCACGGCTCCATCAAGGAGATGGAGCAGACCTTTGGCGTAAGCTACCCGACCATCAAGGCGCGGCTGAACCGCATCTCCGGGCAGCTTGAATTTGTTGACACCAACCCGTCTCCATCCCGCGCGGAGGTGCTGGAGCGGCTGAAGAACGGCGAGATCGGCGCCGAGGAAGCGATCCGCGCACTGGAGGCGCTCAAATGACTCCCAACATCGCCATAGTCCGCATTGAAACGCCGCACTGGCGGATGCCCGGGCTCTGGATCCCGCTGTTTCTGCTCTGGATTCCGGCTCTATTGCTCTCGCCGCTGATCTTTGCCGTGCTGCTCGGGCTATGTATTGCGGGCCGCGTGAGTCCGTGGCGGGCCATTGCGGTCTTCTGGTCGATTCTGTGCAGCCTGCCGGGGACGAACGTGCGCGTCCAGTCGGACGGCAACCGTGTCTTTGTTCGCATTCTGTAGCAATCGCGCGCGCCGCCGCGCCCCAGCGTATTCGCAAGGAGGAACCCTATGAACGAGAATCGCCGCCAGATATTGGAGATGCTTGCAGCCGGCAAGATCACCGCCGACGAGGCCGAGCGCCTGATTGCCGCCCTGGAGCCGGAGCCGGCCACCACCGTGGGCGAGTTCAACGGCAAGACCGCCGGGAACGGCGCCGCACCCGCGAAGATCCACCCCAAGTACCTGCGCGTGCTGGTGGAGGCAAACGAGAAGGACGACGGGCCGACGACCGTGAACGTGCGCGTGCCCATGCAGTTACTGCGGGCCGGCGTGCGGCTGGCGAGCCTGATTCCCAAGCAGGCCCACGACCAGCTGGACGAGACGCTGAGCAAACACGGGGTGCCGCTCACGCTTTCGCAGATCAAACCGGAAAACCTGGAAGAGCTGATTGATCACCTGGAGGACCTGACCGTGGACGTGGACGCGAAAGAGGAAAAGGCCAAGGTGCGGGTGTTCTGCGAGTAAAGGGCAGGGATCACTGTTTCCGCACCGGCTTCTGCATCGGCACCACCTGGACGGTCACGTCGCGCACCTCGTTGAGGAAGCGGTTGAG
Organism: Occallatibacter sp.; assembly: GCA_035508555.1. GTDB lineage: Bacteria > Acidobacteriota > Terriglobia > Terriglobales > Acidobacteriaceae > Telmatobacter. The sequence continues at coordinate 37,323 of DATJMU010000196.1, forward strand.
CACCGAGCCGCGCAGGAGGATGTCCCAGCGCGAGCGGGCCGACTGGCCGAAGACCACGTGGGAGATGTTCTCCTGCTGGGCGAAGCGGATGAGCGCGTCGGAGACGTTGCGGTCGCTGAGGGAGATCACCTGCGCGCCCAGGTCGCGCGCCATGCGGCGGTACTCCTCGAGGCGGTGAAAGGCCTCCGGGTCGCCGTGGCCTTTGTCGTCGGGCTTGGTCACGTAAACGGCGTACCAGTTGCTGTTGAGCCGGCCTGCGATGCGGGCGCCCACGCGCAGCAGGCGCTCCGTGCCGGGGCGCGTGCTCAGGCACACCATGACCTTTTCCGGGATGGGCGCCTGTTCGAGGCCCTGGGTGCGGCGGTACTCGGCGGCGCGATTGCTCACCTGCTCGGCGGTGGTGCGCAGCGCCAGTTCGCGCAGCATGTTCAGATTGCCCTTGCGGAAGAAGTTGGCCAGCGACTGCTCGACCTTTTCCGGCGCGTAGATCTTGCCCTGGCGCAGGCGGCTGCGCAGCTCGTCGACGGTGATGTCGATGTTGACCACCTCGTCGGCGCGCTTGAAGAAGTTGTCGGGGACGGTCTCGCGGATGACGGTGTTGGCCGAGCGGTTGACTGCGTCGTTCAGCGTCTCGAGGTGCTGGATATTGACCGCCGTCATGACGTTGATGCCGGCGTCGAGCAGCTCCAGCACATCTTCGTAGCGCTTATGGTTCTTGCTTCCGGGGACGTTGGTGTGGGCCAGCTCGTCGACGACCACGGTCTTGGGACGGCGCGCCAGGATCGCGTCCACGTCCATCTCTTTGAGGTTGACGCCGCGGTAGGGAATCACGCGCTGGGGAATCACCTCGAGGTCCCGGATGCAGGCCTCGGTCTCCTTGCGGCCGTGGCTTTCCACAAGCCCGATGACCACGTCCACGTCCTGCTGGTGGCGCATCAGCCAGGCGTCGTTGAGCATGGTGTAGGTCTTGCCCACGCCGGGAGCGGCGCCGATATAGATGCGCAGCCTGGCGGGTTCCTGCTCTTTTTCCAGAACGATCTCGGCCATCGCTCAGCCCACCTCGACCGGATGGCGCTTTTCATCCACAGTGGCGATGGGGAGGGTGAAGCGGAAGGTGGTGCCGTGGCCCAGCCGGCTCTCCACGGCGATCTGCCCGCCCAGGGACTCGACCAGCCGGCGCACCAGCGCGAGGCCGAGGCCGGAGCCGCGCTCCGAAGATTGGCTGAAGCGGTCAAAGATGGTGCTCAGCCGCTCGGCTTCGATGCCGCGGCCGGTATCGCGCACCGAAAACTGCACGAAGTTCTTGATCTCCTCGGCGGTGAGGAGGATCTCGCCGTCTTCCGGGGTGTAGCGCAGCGCGTTCACCAGCAGGTTGTCGAGGATGGAGCGGAGAGCGCGGCGATCGGCCTCGACCACGGCAAGATCGGCGTAGGCGACGACGTCCATGTGGATATGTTTCTTGGAGGCTTCGTCGCAGAAGCGGTCGCGGGCCTCGCGCAGGGCCTGAGCCGGCCGCAGCCGCTCGAGCTTGAGCTCCCGGTTGCCGCTGTCGAGCTCGGCCACTTCGATCAGGTCGCTCATAATGTCGTCGAGGGTCTCGGCCTCCTTGCTGGCCGTAGCCGCCAGTTCGGCCTGCAACGGCCCGAGGTCGCCGCCGTACCCCTGGTTGAGGGCGTAGAGCCCGCGGCGCAGTTGCAGCAGCGGGTCGCGCAGCTTGCGGCTGGCCACGGCAATGAAGCGCGTCTTGAAACGGTCGGTGTCCTGCAGCGTGGTCACATCTTCGAGCGTGGTGACCGCGCCCAGCAGGCGGCCCTCGGCGTCGCGCATGGGGGTGGTGCGCAGCCGGTAGCTGCGCTCCTTGTCGCCGATGCGCATGGGCAGCAGCGCGGCCTCGTCCTCGGCGGCCACGGCTTTTTGCATCGACACGGCGTCGCGGATGGCGTCGAGGATCTTGCCGCCGCCGGGCGTGTTGGCCAGCGCCATGCGATCGGCCGCCGCTTCGCCGAGCAGCTCCGACGCCGACTGGTTCACCTTGAGCACGTGACCTTTGCCGTCGGTGACGATGATGGGCTCGAAGATCGACTGCAGCACCGCGTCGGAGAGCTGGAACTCCATCTGCCGGCGGCCGGCTTCGGAGTCGCGCAGCTCGCGCAGCCGCACGGCGATCCGGCTTAACTCGCCGGCGATGATGCCGAAGTCGTCATGGCCGCTCCAGCGCACCCGGTGCTCCAGGTTCCCCTGGGCGATGCGGTGGGCGTCGCGGGCGAGCATGCGGATGGGGCGTAAAACGAAGTAGATCGTTCCCACCTCGACCAGCAGAGCGGCGGCGATAAAGCCGAGCGCGAGGGGCATCTCCCCGGCGCGCTCGAGCGCCCCGCGCGCCGCCAACACCAGGCCCACCGTCAGGCAGGCCAGGACCACGCATCCGAGAAACAGCCGCTGGGTTAGATTCAGCATCGCCCGAGCCTGCGCTCGCAGGGCCTCCACCTGTCAGAGTATCTCTTTCATTCTGGAGGAAGGGGCCGGCCTGCGCAACGGGCGGCGAGTGAAAGTAAAGGCCGGCCTGACCATCAGCTCCCTTCCGGCCAGTCACCGAGGCGGCGCGCTTGAGAGCTTTTGAGGGCACTGCCGGTTCACGGCACCTGGCAAACCGACAGAAGCCGGTTGTGCCACCGGCACAGCAGCCCTGCCGGCGCGGGATATGCCACCAGCACCCAATCGACGCCGAACTCGCGCCGCAGGCGCTCGAAGTCCGCCAGCTTGAAGTGCTGCCAGCCCCGTTGAGCCTCCACTTCCCGATTCCACTCCGGCGCAAGCTGGGGCGCCAGCGTAACGGTTGCAGTGTCCTTGAGGGCGTCGGCGAGCTGGCTGCGTTCGGCAAGGGCGCGAAAACTGTGGTAGTCCTCACCGGGCGCGGCGAGATAGTGGGGACCGACGGCGAAGTAGGCGTCGACAGGTGTGTTCTTGCGAACCCAGGCGAAGCTCTGCAGCCAGGGATTGGAGGAGTGCACCCAGGGCAGCTCCAGATGAGGACAGGCACTGAACTGCGCCGAATGTGCCGCCAGCATCGCGCCGTTGATGGCGACCAGATAAACCGCCCATCGCCCCGCGTGTGCCTTGAGAAGGTGCCTGCCGGCGAGTGCGCCGCCGGCCAGGGCGAGGAAGTAGTAGATCAACTGGAGATACCGCATAGGCTGCAGGGGCGTGAGCCGGACGAACTGAGGCGGTGTGAGGACGAGGAATGCGAATGACTGCATCAACAGGCCGTAGCCGAGAACGGCCAGTGCGAAACGGGCCAGCCGGGTTTCGCTGCGCCTGCGCGCATATCGCCAGAGCAGCCAGAACAGCAACAGCGGCGCCAGGGCGCCGAGCCACTCGTACCACGCCCATTTGTAGAGAGATATGTAGGGCTTTAACGCGAGCGCCTTGCGCCAGGGTGGCGTGGCCGGGGCAAAGAACCAGCCCAGCGGCACCAGGGCTGCTGGCCATGGCGGCATCGCCTCCGCTCCCGGATGCCTGCGCAGAGCCAGGGCCAGGATGACGCAAAACGCCGCTCCCATGGCCCCCATGAGGGGATGAAACAGAATTCCCGCGGCGAGCAGGGAAGCGGCCTGCCCGGCGCGGCCGGCAAGGACGCGCCAGACCGCGAGCAGAATCAGGGCGGTGGCTACGTTGCGCGGATGCAGATGAAGGTCCGCGAGATAAAGCGCCGTGCCGGCTACGGGAAGAGAGAACATGGCCGCCACCATGGCCACTCCCGCCCAGCGCGCGACTTCTTCGTTAAACAGCAGGCAGGCGATGCGCCAGCACGCAAAGACGATCAGCAGAATGCAGGTGCATTGCCCCAGGAGCTCCGCTCCAGCGACAGGAATCCCGGTGCAGCGAACGAACTCCGCTAAGCATTTGTCAAAGACCGTGGCCTGGGCCTGCAGCCGGAAGAAAGCCGCATCGTGGGGATAGAGCGCGGGGTTCAGGTCGCGCTGCACCGCGGAGAGATAGATCCCGTCGTCCTCGAGTCCCGGATGATAGCCCATGACCGCGAAGGCCGCGGCCGAGAAGAAGAGTACCAGCAAACCGCTTCGGAAGAGCGACCCGTTCCACCGCAAGAGATCCCGCCCCCGTTCTCTTGGACGGGCGAGGATGGAAGGCTCGATGCTCATATTGGGGAGACTGCCCTGGGGCCTGGGCCGGAACGTCGCGCCTGTCAGAGGTTGGATAAATCAGCGCTTGGATAAAGAAGACTCGGCGATGCCGAACTGTTCCACATGCCGCGACCGGCGCAGCATGGTGAGCACCAGGGCCTCCAGCTGCTGGGGCTGCACACGCGCCTTGGCCAGAAAATGGGTGGGCCCCAGGGTCAGGTGCTTGCGCTCTTCGGCGTTCAGCTCCCGCGCCGAGTAGACCACCAGCGGCAGCCGGGAAAGGTTCTCGTGCTGGCGAAGCCAGTCCACCAGGTTGAAGCCGTCGCCGTCGGGCAGGCCGATGTCGAGCACCAGCAGATGCGGTTGGAACTCGAAACACAGGTCGAGGGCCTCACGCAGGGTATGGGCGGGGCGCACCGCGATGTCCTCGTGCGAAAAAACCTCGCTGATCACGCGGGCCAGATCATGATCGTCTTCCACCACGAGGACGCGCGCGGTCTCTCCGGGGCCGCACAGTACCCGCGCCAGCTCGCCCAGCAGTGCGCCTTCGTCCACAGGCTTGGGAACCCAGCCTTCCGCGCCCGCGGGCAGCTCGGCGGGCTGCTTGCGGCCGTCCATGCTGAGCAGCACAATCGGAGCCTTTCCCCGGGGATCGAGTCGCCGCAGCATGGGCAGGATCTCCCAGCCGTTCATGCCGTCCAGCGAAGCGTCGAGAAGGATGGCGGCCACCCCGTCGTGGGCCGCCGAGAGAGTCTGCTCCACGGTGGTGGCCTGCACCACGCGGTAGCCGTGGCGGGCGAGCTGTTCGGCGGTCTTGAGCCGCGTCCCGGCGTCGGAGTCGGCCACCAGCACCACGCCGCCGGCTTCCGGCTCAGGAGGAACCTCGGACGAGTCCACCGGATCGGGCCGGTAGGGGAGAAAGACGCGGAAGGTCGAGCCGCGCAACGGGTTGCGTTCGGCCCAGATCCGGCCGCTGTGCTGCACTACGATGGTGCGGCAGATGGCCAGGCCCAGGCCGCTGCCGCCCTTCTGGCGCGAGTCGGAGGCGTCCACCTGCTGGAAGCGCCCGAAGATCGCCTCCAGCTTGTCGGCGGGAATGCCGCGTCCGTGATCGATGACCGAGAGGGTGACGCCCGCCGATCCCGGCCGGATCATCACCGAAACCGTCGAGTTCGGCGGCGAAAACTTGATCGCATTCGAAAGCAGGTTGGTGAGCACCTGCAGCAGCCGGTCGGGGTCGGCAGCGATCTCCGCCTGCGTAGTGTCGTGGATGAGCTGCACCCCGGCCGACTCGGCCACCGGCTGCATCCCCTCGATCGCCTGGCGGACCAGCTCGGCGAGCTGCACCGGGCGGAAGGCCAGCGGCTCCCGGCCGCTCTGGATGCGCTCGAGGTCGAGGATGTCGTTGATGAGCCGCACCAGCCGGTCCGAGTTGGAGAGCGCGATGCGCAGCAGGTTCGACGCCTTGTCGTTCACCTGGCCCAGAATCCCTGACGACAACAACCCCAGGGCGCCGCGGATGGAGGTGAGCGGCGTGCGCAGCTCATGGCTGACCGTGGAGATGAACTCGTCCTTCATCCGGTCGAGGGCAAAGCGCTGGCTGATGTCGCGAAAGCTGAGCACGGAGCCGGTAAAGCGGCCCTGCTCGACGATGGGCGTGAGCACGTACTCGGCCGCGAAGGCGCTGCCGTCGCTGCGGAAGATATTGTCCTCGCCGGAGAGGGCGAGATGATGGCCGGCCGCCCGCCGGATGGTGCAGTCTTCGCCGCATCGCCGGTCGGGGCCGGCGGCGCCGTGCAGCACCTCGTGAACGGCCTTGCCCACCAGGCTCGCAGGCGGCGCGCCCAGCAAGCGGCCGGCCGCGGGATTCGCGAAGCTCACAGTCCCGGCGCTGTCCAGCCCGCAGATTCCGTCGGCGACCGTGTCGAGCAGGATCTCCTGCTGGCGGTAGAGCTCTTCGGCGCGTCCCCGTTCCTGGGAACGGGCCAGCATCTGCCCCAGCGACGCTGCCACCGTCTCCACGGTCGCCACCGCTTCGCGGTCCTCCCGCAGATGGTTGTGGCAGTAAAACTCGAGCACCGCCAGAGTCCTGCTGCCCACGCGCACGGGCACGGCCCAGCCCGACACCATCTGTTCGCGGAGCGCCGATGCCACGCGGAGGGTTGCCGGCAGAGATGCCAGGTCCTCGATCCACAGCGGACCGCCGCTACGCCAGGCCCTCCCTGCCAGATCCTCGCCGGCCCCGATGGTCTGGCCCATGCTGTCCTGGATGACATTCTGCGCGTTCTGGGCAGGCGCGGCCCAACCGGTGCTGAAGCGCAGCCGCTCTTCTTTGGGGTCCACCTCCCACTTGATGGCTACATCCCAGCCCTGGGAGACGCAGAGCGCCTCCAGCGCGCGGGCAGAGGCAACATCGGGCGTGATGTTTTCTCCCACAATCTGGCTTACCACCAGCTGCAGAGCCAGCCGCTGTTCGCGCTGTTTTTGTCGGGTGACGTCGTGGAGCAGGCAGCGCACCGCCAGCGGACTGCCGGCCCTCTGGCGCTGGCTCAGGCTCAGCTCCATATCCAGAACCCGCCCGTCCCCGGTATGGTGCCGCACCGGCGCACGGTCGACCGGCTCCCCGCTCACGGCTCTCCGGAAGAGCGACACCACTTCTGCCCGTGATGCGGGCGAAAAAAGCTCTTCGAAGGACTCCAGCGCCAGCAGGGCGGAGTTCTCGAGCCTGAAGCACCGCTGCCACGCCGGGTTGGCGTAGAGGAACCGCCCCGCAGGACTGAGCGTGGCGATCATTTCGTTGGAGTTCTCAAACAGGTCGCGGTACCGTTCCTGCGACTCCCGCAGCGCCTGCTCCTGGTCGAGGGTGAAGCTGCCGTCCACGGCCAGCCCCATCAGCCCGGAGAGCGCCCCGGCGTCGTCGCGCAGCGCCGAGATATGCAGCGTTACCGGCAGCAGGGCCCCGTTCTTCCGGTGCAGATGCACCTCGAGACCGGGCGTCATGCTGGGCGGCAACTTGCGGATGCATTCGACAAAGGCGGCAAATCCACTCTCCGCTGCGGCAGTCCCCGTGGTTCTGGTCAGCTTGCGCAGCTCCGAGACCAACCGCTCCGCCTCGCCGGGCGCCAGCAGCTCGGCTCCATTCCAGCGCTCCGCCAGCTCCGCGGCATGATAGCCCAGCATCCGCTCCGCCGCCGGATTCACATAGGTGAGCCGCCCTTGCAGATCCACGGCCGCGATGCCAGGCGCCGCCGAGTCCAGCATCTCTCGGTGCGGGTCGGCCGCCGGCGCCATGGGTTGAGTGCGACGGCTGGCCAGCAGGCTGGCCCCAAGAATTCCAGCCGCTGCGGCCGCGGCCAGCATCAGGATCTCGCCGGCGCGCTCGCCGGCCGGCATGTGCGCGGCCAGGGCCACCGCCACGGCGGCCAGCACCAGCATTCCCAGCGCCGTCCAGAGAAAGGGCGCACCCGCTCCCGCGCCTCTGGCAGCTCCTCCGCTGTTCGGGGTCGCGGACACCCGCGCTGTCTCGACCATGACTGGTCGGTCGCCCATGGTTCCCCCAAACGCCCAAACGCCGGATTTCCCCCCTCCGCCGTGCGTTTTGAGCGCCTTCGATCGCGTCGTCAGGGTTCTCGCTCCGCAATCCCCATGTAGCGGAGCCGATCTCCTGCGACCGATTGCCGCGTCCTCACGTCGGCCCTGGTGTCGGAGCGGCCGTGGAATTCGCTGCAATTGGATTCGCTGTCAGTATAAGGGTTTGCCGGCACTCTCACTAGTTAAATCGGAGATCCGTATCCCCGGGTGAAATGGCCGGAGGTTTCATTATTGATACGGAGTCCCGGAAATGGCGGCGCCAGCAGGCGCACCGGGCGGCGGACGCCTCATGGTCGCGGCGGCGGGACGATTGCGGGCGGATATACTCTTGCTATGCTTCGTCCAGCCTTGCGTTCTCCTGTTCTGCGCGCGGCGCTGAGCGCCACAATCCTGACGGCTTTCTTCGCTCAGCCCCGGGCCGCCCGCGCCTGGGGCAGCGACGGCCACCACATGATCAACCGTCTGGCCGTGACCACGCTGCCCGACAGCGTTCCCGCCTTTCTGCGTTCGCCGGCTGCCGTCGACGAGATCGAGTACCTGGGCCCCGAGCCGGACCGCTGGCGTTCGCCCGCCGAGCCCGAGCTGAGCGCGGCCCAGGCCCCCGAGCACTTCATCGATCTGGAACTCGCCGACGCCCTCGGCCCGCTGCCCCACAAGCGCTTCGACTTTCTCGCCGAAGTCTATGCGGCTCACCAGGACCCGACGAAGATCGGCCTGCAGCCGTGGGAGGCCGACGAGGTCTGGGAGCGGCTCAAGTCCGCCATGCGGGACTATCGCAACCTGAAGGCCGAGGGCCAAAACACCATTCCCGTGGAGCAGGCCATCCTCTTCTACGCGGGATGGCTCGGCCACTACGTCGGCGACGGCTCGCAGCCGCTGCACACCACCATCCAGTACAACGGCTGGACCGGCCCCAACCCCAACGGCTACACCACCAGCCACCAGATTCACTCCCGGTTTGAGACCGCCTTCGTCTCGGCCAACATCCACCTCGACGACGTGGCGGCGAAGATGACCCCCGTTCAGGCGATCGAAGGGGACATGTTCGACGCCTATGTGGCCTACCTCCGCAAGACGCACGGCTACGTGGACGCGGTTTACCAGCTCGACAAGGAGGGCGGCTTCGAGGGCGCCGGCACCCCGGCCTCGCGGGCCTTCACCGCCGAGCGTCTCGCGGCCGGGGCCAGCATGTTGCGCGACATGATCTACTCCGCGTGGCTCGACAGCGCCCAGCCGGTCCCGGAGTGGCATCCGCCGGCGAAACAGGAGACCAAGTAACTGGATTCAGTCCCGGGCCTCGCCAGCGGCCAGCAGGGGAATACGCCGCAGCACCATGTTGAGCGCCACGGTCATCAGCGCGATCGCGGGGCCGGCCACGAGCAGCCAGGCCGCCAGGGCGTGCGCAGCCAGACCTGCGAACTGCCATGCCATCGTGAAGGGCGCGCTGGCGCGGATCTCCGAAGCAGCCAGGAGATTTGCCGGGCCGGAGGCAAACAGCCTCTCGCCCAGCCGTGCGAAGGGCACGATCAGCACCAGCTGCAGCGGCATCACCGCGTAGTTGGCCGCCTGGATGGCCGGCAGATTGAGCCGCAGCGCCAGCGCCAGTCCCGCACACACCAGCGTCGGCAGCCCCACCACGGGCAGGCAGCCGATCGCAAATCCCAACGCGAGGGTCAGCGCCAGCCGGCGCGGCGAAATCCCCTGCCGCAGCCACACAGCCGCCTTCTCTCCGAGCAAGTTGGGATGGAATGGCATCGCTACCTCAGAGCCTATGGAGTTCGATGGATACAAATGATAGACGTGCCGTGAATCTTCAGTAAATGAACCAAAAGAGGCATCAGCTTTGGAGGGATGCCGAAGCGGGAAGGGGACTGCAGGCCCATCTCCGCGTCCGGTCTATCTTGCCTGCGCCCCGGTTTGCCGCGAGCGCCGGAATGGCCAGTACAACAGCAGAAACAGCGCCAGCGCCACCGCCTCGGTGGCCGCGATGTACCACGGCCAGGGCCCCAGGAAGCTGAGCAGCGATGCGTGCTCGGGCTTGGCCCGCAGGTACATGTAGTCGGCATTAAAGAGCCGGTCGAAGATGCCGTCGAATGCCGCCAGAATGTTGACCGCGATCATGGCTCTTCCGACCGATCCCGGCCGCGGCCGCGCCTGGCCTGACCACAGGAGGTAAAGAACCCCGCTCACGGCCAGTCCGTGGTAGACGAAGAACTGCACCGTGGCGAGGGAAGGGAAGCGGACGGCGATGTTGGGCGTCAACAGCGCCATCGTGGTTCCCGCCAGCGCCCAGTAGTAGGCGACGTCGAACGCCGCAGCGTTGAGCGATAAAAGCGCCATGGCGGTCAGATACAGCGTCATGTCGCACAGCTCGAACGGCAGCTGATCCGGAAAGATCGGCTGGCGCGTAATCGCGAGATACGCATACCAGAACGCCGAATCCGCCAGCAGCATCACGCCGAGTGCGACCCGCAGCCACTTCGTTCCGGCGGGCAGTCGCCGCTGCACCAGGGCCAGGACGGCCGCAAACAGAGGGACGGCGCCGAGAATCGCAAGGTGCGCCGGGCCGAAGAGGCGAAAGTTGGTCGTCATGGTTGATCCGCACGATATGCCGGCCGCGATGCCGCGCCCTCACCCCGATTCGTCTTTAGCCTACTCCGGCCGGCCAACCGCGCCCGCCCCGCTCACTCCGCTGGCTCCGCTCCTTCGGCCCTGTTAGCCTGAAAGCTCCCATGACCGCCGTCGCCAGTCCCGGTCCGATCCTCTGCGCGCACCTGTTGCGCGGCGTCGACGCCAAGCTTGTTGAACTGCTCGGTTCGCTCACTCCGTCCGAGTGGGATCTGCCCACGGTAGCTTCGCAGTGGCTGGTCCGCGACGTGGCCGCCCATCTGCTCGACACGCCCCTGCGCAAGCTCTCGCTGGTGCGCGACGGCTGGACTGCGGAGAAGGTCGAGATTCGCTCACACCAGGACGTAGTCAACCTCGTCAACCGGCTCAACCGGGAGGGGGTCGCCGTCTATCGCCGCCTCAGCCCGCCTGTGCTCATTCGCATCATGGAGTTTGCCTGCGACCAGAGCGCCCGTTTTCACGAATCGCTCGATCCCTTTGCGCCCGCGGGCTTCAACGTCAGCTGGGCCGGCGAATCTACCTCGTTGAACTGGTTCGATACCGCCCGCGAGCTTACCGAGCGCTGGCACCACCAGCAGCAGATCCGGCTGGCCGCAGATCGTCCGGGCATTATGATTCCCGAGCTCTACCACCCCGTTCTGGATTGCTTCCTCCGCGGTCTTCCGCATCTCTACCGCGAAGTGGAAGCGCCGGCGAACGCGGCCGTTTCGATCGAAATCTCCGGCCACTGCGGCGGCCGATGGGCGCTCGTCAAGGCCGAAGCCGGCTGGACGCTCGCGGCTTCGCACACTGGCGATTTTGCCGCACGGGTGACGATCCCGCAGGAGATCGCCTGGCGCGTCTTTACGAAAGGGATTGCCCGCGCCGATGCCCGCTCGCTCTGCGTCATCGAAGGCGACGCCGCCTTGGGCGGGAAGATCCTCGAACTGACCGCAATCGTCGGCTGATTCCTGCGCGCCGGAATCGAGCCGCTCAGGCGGAGTCGTGATGGGCCGAATCGACGGCCGCAGCCATCAGTGATGGCCTCCACCACTGCTGCTGTGCGATCCGCCGCCACCACCTCCACCCCCACCGTGGGAGCCGCCCCCGCCACCGCCGGAAGGATGACCTCCGCCCGAGGTGCCGCGGCTGGGAGCACTTTCATTGCGCGGTTGCGAGTAGTTGTGGCTCGGCTGGGAGTAATTTCGGCTCGGCTCGTTGCGGGTTGGCTGCGTGAAGTTGCGATCGGCCCCGCGGAACGTCTCTTCGGGCGCGGTCCGCGGCGCCGGCACATAACCGCGGCGTTCCACCGGCATGGTGGTGCGCGCCGGAACGTTCGGAGTCCGCGCCGGCGGATTGAACTGCTGCCGGATCGGATAGTTGGGCGCGGATCCTCCCGACATCGTCCGCGCCGGCACAGGTTGCAGCGGTTCCACGGTGTGCCCCGCGATCACCACGGGCCCCGTCCTTGCCCGCGGCGGACCGCTGTAGCCGCCCGCCGGTTCCCGGTTCACGACAATGACCGGCCGCGGGCCATTGGGCACCGGCCGCTGCACCAGGTGCGGCCGGAGGATCGGGTGGTACCCGCGCGGCGCAAAGCCGATGTTCGGTCCAATGTAGCCGGCGCCCCACCACGGGTTGCAGGCGCCCGGCGCCCAGCCCCATCCGAACGAGTCGTAGTAGTTCCACAGCCCGCACTGGTAGGGCATGTAGCCCCACGCATAGCAGGAGACCCAGATATAGCCGTAGCCCGGCGTCCACACCCACTGGCCGCACCCGTAGGGGTCCCATCCCGCATTCGCCGCAACATACGGCGACCAGACGTAGCCCTGATCCGGCACGTCGTACCAGTTCCCGTTCGCATTCAGGTCGTTCCACGCCGGGTTTTCACTGTTGACAAAACTGTCGGTCGCCGGCGTCTGGTCGTTGGCCGTGGCCTCAAGCGCCTGGTCGCGGTCGCTGTTCCACTGGTCCCAGGAGTTGGGCTCGACCGACTCCGCCAGATTGTACTGCGATGGATCGTTGGCGTTCAGCGTCACGCTTTCGCCGCCATGGAGGTCGACCGCCATGGCTTCGCCCTCGGTCAGGTGCGCATTGCCCGAAAACACGGCCAGCGTTCCCGGCGGCGTATCCATGTCCACCCGCATCACCGTAAACCCGCCGGCCGTCACCGCGGCGTCGCCGAACTGCACCTGGATCTGGCCCGCCTGGTAGCTTCCCTGGAGCTCGAAGTAGGCCAACCCGCCGTTGAGCTGGATCACCGCACTCCCGTTCGCGCCCTGGCCGCGCAGCACGCTCAGCGTGAGGCCGCTGTCGGGCGCGATGCGCGCCACGCTTCCGTCTTCAAACTGGATTTCGGCCTGGCCATCCTGGCCGGTTGTGACCTGGTAGCCCTCGAACAGCGGCATATTGGCGGCTGCCTGCGTGGTGATTGCCTGGCCGCCCTGTGCGATCTGCACCTGCCCGCTTACGTAACTCAGCCGCACGGCCCGCGCCGCTGGTCCGGTGTCGCCGCTCTGCGCCATGCAGGTCCCGCCCAGAATGAAGGCCCCCAGCACGACTCCCCATGCCGCCCGGCGTCTTCCGGCCCGCTCTTTCCGATTCGTCGTACCCTCCACGTCACTGTCCATGGCGACCTGCCTTCCTGCCGCCCGCGCGGCCCGTCATCATCATAGGCCCGCCGGACAGCGGCACACCTATCGTATGAGACACGTTTTGAGGCCGAAAAGTCGCGCCTTTCCGCCGCGATGCGGGGTTACGACTTCGAGTCCGCCAGCAGTTGCCCGGCGCGCTCCCGCACGTGGTTCAAAACCGCCGGATCGTCGGCCAGGCGCGTGAGAATGCCGCGGATGACGCAAAGCTGCTGGGCCCGCCCATCCTTGGCCGCCTGCACCAGGAAGTCGATCTCGCGGTCCAGCCCCAGCGGGTCGTGCACGAGGAGCAGTTCCAGCCGCTGGCCCTCCATGATAGTTCCCGCCACGGCCACCATCGAGTCCCCCAGGTTCTCAATATCCCTATTCTTCGAGTAATTGAAGCTGCAGGAACCGGCGCCGTCCGGCCCGCTGTACTTGAGGGTCTTGGTGCCCTGAAAGGCCACCTTCAGACGGCTCTCGCACGGTTCGTTGAAGAGCTTCTGCTGGCGCGCCACCGCGAAGACGTGCTCGGCAAACTCCTTGCTCAACTGGATATCGCGGTCCACGCCCATCGCCACGATGTCCGAGTCGTCTGCCCCCATGCCCTTGCCGCCGCCGGCCACGAAGTGCCCGCTGCCATCCGGGTGCAGTGTCAGGGTCCAGTGCGAAGGAGAAAGTCCCGGATTGAGAAAGTCCACCTCGATCGTCGCCGCCGCCCCGGTTGTGCTCTGCGCCGGCGCGACGGCGGCCTGTGCTATCAGCGTGAGTGCCGCCGCCATCGAAGCTGCCCATGCCCGTTTCATCGCGCCTCCTGTAGCATTGTGGTCTGTGCCGTGTGAATATGGCAGATGGCGATCGCCAGTGCGTCGGCGGCATCGGACGGCTGGGGCAGCTCCGCGAGTCCCAGCAGCCGCGCCACCATGAACTGCACCTGTTCTTTCTTTGCCAGCCCGTAGCCCACCACGCTCGATTTGATCCGGAGCGGCGCGTACTCCGCGACGGCAATCCCCTGCCGCGCCGAGGCCAGCAGCGCCACGCCCCGCACCTGCCCCAGCTTCAGCGCCGACTTGGCGTTCACCGAGTAGAACACCTCTTCGATCGCCACCGTGTCCGGCCGCCAGCGTTCGAGCTGCTCGCTCAACTCCCGGTACACCTGGTCGAGCCGCTCCGGAAGCGGACGGTTCCTGGCCAGGCGAATCGCGCCCATCGTCACCGCGATCAGCTGCGGCTCTCGGCCCGCGTCGCTGGTCTCCACGACGCCGAACCCCGTCACCTCGGTCCCGCAGTCCACTCCAAAGACGCGCATTTGGTCCAAGTGTACCGCAGGTTTGGGCGAGGCTCTCCGGGTGGTCGAGGGGCCGTTTGAAGGGTACGGCCTTTAGCCTCGACATTACCGATCCGGAAAGACAAGGGCTTTACGGCAAAACCAGGGTTTGAACCATTGCGGCCACAATCGAGCCCTCCTACATCAGCCGCCTGCGCACCAGGTCGAGCGCCTGCTGCGCCGCGTACTCGCGAATGCGCTGCCGGTCGCCGCGATAGGTCCGCGAGAGCACTTCGGTCTTCTGCGCGTCGGAGACGCCGATATGCACCAGGCCCACCGGCTTGGTCTCGGTTCCCCCTGTGGGCCCGGCGATTCCCGTGACGCCGACTCCCACCGTCGCGCCCGTGCGCTGCCTTATCCCGCGCGCCAGGGCGTCGGCCACCTGCACGGAGACCGCGCCGTGCTGGGCGATCAGCTCCGCCGGTACATCGGCGAAGGCGGTCTTCAGCTCGTCCGAGTAGACCACCGCGCCGCCCACGAACGAACGCGAGGCGCCCGGCACCGAGGTGACCCGCTGCGCGATCAGCCCGCCGGTGCAACTCTCGGCGACCGCCAGCGTCGCCTGGCGCAGGCCGAGATAGAAAAGAACGATCTGCTCGAGCGACTCTCCCTGCGAGGAGTAGAGCCACTCTTCGAGAGCCTCTTCCATGCGCCCCGCCAGCTCGTCCACGCGCTGCTGCGCCGCTTCGAGCGTGGGCTTGGAGCAGAGCAGGATGAGCTGGATGTCGCCGGCGTGGGCCAGGATCGTGGTTTCCACGTCGGTGTAGGTGGTGTAGATGGGCGCCAGCAGCTTGTCAGCCTGCGACTCCGGCAGCATGGCCGCGCGCAGCGTGCGCCGGGCGATGGCGCGGGGGGGAAGGATCTCGCGCAGCCGCGGCAGGCACTCGGCGTCGAATATCGGCCGGCACTCGTGCGGGGGGCCGGGAATCAGCATGATCAGCTTGCGGTAGCCGGCGAAGGTCAGGTCCAGCCATTGGCCGGGCGCGCTGCCCAGCGCGTTGGGCAGCACCGTCGCCCCTTCGAGGATCTCCGCCTGCTTGAGGTTGTTCTGCGGCATGGCGATGCGCCAGCTCGCAGCCCGCGCGTGCAGCGCCGCCACCAGCGCGCCGTCGCGGCGCAGCGTGAGCGAAAGCGCCTCGGCCACGGCCTCCCGCGTCAGATCGTCTTCGGTCGGCCCCAGCCCCCCCATCAGCACCAGCACGTCGGCCCGCTCCAGCCCCGTGCGGATCACCCGGACCAGGTCCTTCTGCCGGTCGCCGACGATGGTCTTGAAGACCACGGTGACGCCGATCTCGTTCAGCTTTTCAGTGATGTGGAGCGAGTTCGTGTCCTGGCGGAACGGGGTGAGCATCTCGGAGCCGACGGCGATGATCTCGGATTTCATGAAGGTCAGCTGCTGGCTCCCGGCTTCTCGCCTCTGGCTCAAAGTTGTTGCGTGCGTCTCGACCACCCCGCCCCCGGCCAGCTCGCCCGAACGGAAGAGTCGTCTGCATCCTTCCCTGGGAGCGAAGAGACCGATGCTCAGACCGAATTCGATGCCCGCGATCAGCCGGCCAAGAGCCTGGAGCTCGAAACTGACCGCTAAAACAGCTCCAGCCCTTCCACGCCCAAGTCCACATCATAAACGGTGCCGGTCTGGCCCTCGTTGGTGGTCAGGACCGCCGCTCCCAGGGGAGAAAACGCGATGCCCACGAGGTTGGCGCCCGCCAGCGCCAGCGATGCCTCGCCCCTGGCCGTGACCCGGACAATGCCGCGCTGTCCGCGCAGGCAGGCGGCCACATAGACGTCGCCCTCGCTGGAGATGGCCAGCCCCTGCGGACGCCCCAGGCCACGGAACCAGACCCGCAGGTCGCCATTCGGCTCCACAATCCAGATCGCCTCGTTCGACGAGAGCGTCGGGCTTGCGACAAAGAGCTGCCCCTTGGCGTTCACTGCCATGTGATAGGCGGCGACGCTTGGCTCCAGCGTGGCATGCACGAAGATCTGCCGCGCCGGATTGATCTTGAAGATGGTCCCGCTGCGATCGCCGACAAACAGGTTGCCGCCGGCGTCGAAGGCGGCGCCGGTCGCGACACCCATACCTTCGGCGTACACAGTGAACTCGCCCGCCGGATCCACGCGATACACGTTGCCTTCCGCCCGCGAGGTCACAAAGAGATCCCCCTCGGGATTGAAGGCCAGTCCGGTCGGGTTCAGAATGCCGGTCACGAACGGCGTAGCGCGTCCGTCCGGGCTTACCCGCATCACCGAGACCGGCGTCTGCTTGCCGCGCGAGCCGGAGATCGTCGCGTAGATCATCCCCGAGCGGCTGACGGCCGGGCTGGTCACCGGGTGCAGCCCCGCCGTGAGCTGCCGCGCCACCCTCAGCGGAACCGCGTTGCTGGCGCCTGCCGGGCTGCGCACCTCGATCATCCCCGTGGACGCATCATCGGGCACGCGAAAGGCCAGCCGCGAAGGCCGGCTCATCAGAATATGCGCGGCCTGCCCGTCGACGAGCACCGCCGGCGGCCCGAAGGCGTGCGGCCCCAGGTTGATCCCGGCCAGCTCCACCTCGCCGCCGGGCAGCGCCGCGGCGGGTCTCACGTCGTCGATGCGCGGGGTGGGCAGAGTTGCTGAAGCGGACTGTGAGGTCGTGCGCGGCATTTCAAATCCAGTGACGCAAGAGAACTCCTACACCCAAAGCATACAGCCCTGCGGCCACATCGTCGAAGACGATGCCCCAGCCCTCGGGGAGACGTTCGAGCTGCCGCGCCGGAAAGGGTTTGACGATATCGAAGATCCGGAAGAGCACCAGCGCCATCAGCCCGTGGCGCCAGTCCACCGGGCAGCCGAGCAGCGCGATCCATTGCCCGGCAACCTCGTCGATTACGACAAATCCGGGGTCCTCGCGCCCTGAGGCTCGCGCGGCCACGGTGGCTGCCGGGATTCCCACTCCAACCGCCAGCCCGATCCCCATCAACAGCATCCCGGACAGGATCCAGGCGGGCGGATGGAGTCCCCATCCCACCAGCCCCCAAAGCAGCACGGCCGCCACCGAACCCCACGTTCCCGGGCCGGGCTTGAGCCGGCCCGCGCCGAAAAAGGTAGCCACGGCGAAGGCGCACCCCAGCAGCGCGCGCGGAACCGGAAGGGGCTTGGCAGGGCCTTCCGCGGGCTCAGTCTTCATGCGAGCCCCTGCGGTCCGCGCCGGAGGCGCCCAGGTCTTCGAGCACCTCGGGATCGAGAACCGGCGAGCTGATCTTGTACACCCCCGAGGCCCACTTGCCCAGGTCGATCTTGCGGCAGCGGTCGCTGCAGAAAGGAAAATCCTCATCTGCGGGTTGAACTAACATGCTGCAAGTGGGGCAGCGAAACACTTTAGCGGATTTCTTCTTGGCTGGCATCGAATCGCCCTTCATTCTTCCTCGTTCAACCTCACTATGGTACAGCGGACCTTCGCTGCGGGCACGACGCCAAAGCCCCCGAAATTGCCGGAGGCTGCCGGTTGCGCTGCGGTGCGAAAATCGATTCCGGGAGGACCGCATGACCGCCGAGGCATTCCGGACTTCACTGACCGCTGCCGAGCCGCCCGCCGGCCTGAACGCCCCGCTCGCCGCCCTCTGGTGGGATGCCAAAGGCGACTGGAGCCGCGCTCACGAACTGGTCGACGACCTGGAGACGCGCGAAGCCATGGCCGTTCACGCCTACCTGCACCGCAAGGAGGGCGAGGCCTGGAACGCCGACTACTGGTACTCCCGCGCCGGCCGCGCCTTTCATCGCCCCAGCCTTGAGGCCGAGTGGGAGGCGCTGGTGGATGGATTGATCGCCGGAAGATGACGGGCGCCGCGCTCCGTATACGGCATCGCAAGCGAGCCTGTTGGGTTTGATGAGATTGGGAGCGGATTTCATATTTCGAAATCTATCTCACGATCCGGTATAGTCTGCCCTCCCTGTGCCTCACATCACAGCACATCACTGCCTCGAAGATGAGACTCTCCGTAGCGGCTCGATTCTCCCAGCCGCACGCATGAGGCAAAGCGAATGAGTGAGCACAAGACTGTGATTCTGGACGGCAACGAGGCGGCTGCCTCTGTCGCCTACCGTCTCTCCGAAGTCGTCGCCATCTACCCCATCACCCCCTCGTCGCCCATGGCCGAGTGGGCCGATCAGTGGCGTTCGGAGGGGAAAAAGAACATCTGGGGCGCATCGCCCATCGTTGAAGAACTCCAGAGCGAAGGCGGCGCGGCCGGCGCATTGCACGGCGCCTTGCAGGCTGGGGCCTTCGGAACCACGTTTACCGCCTCGCAGGGCCTGTTGCTGATGATCCCCAACATGTTCAAGATTGCCGGCGAGCTGACCCCGGCCACGATGCACGTGACGGCGCGCACGCTGGCCACGCATTGCCTGTCGATTTTTGGCGACCACTCCGACGTGATGGCCTGCCGCTCCACCGGATGGGCGATGCTGGCTTCCAACTCCGTGCAGGAAGTAGCCGATATGGCCCTCGTGGCGCAGATTGCCACTCTCGAATCGCGCATCCCGATCA
>DATJMU010000197.1:0-46616 GCA_035508555.1 Occallatibacter sp.
CAGAACAACATCCGCATCGCCAACCTCACCCACACCATCCGCGAGCTCGATGCCGAGGCCGACGTCGCCAGCCTCAAGCAGCAGATCGCCGACCAGCAGCTCAAGACCGTCCTCACCCAGATGGAGCTCGGCAACGGCTCAGCCTCCGGCCCTAACGCCCAGCCCCAGCTCTCGCCCGAGGCCGAGCAGCAGGCCCGCATCGACGAGCGCCAAAAATACCAGGATTCCCTCGAAACCAGCCTCGACCTCGCCAAGGCCCGTCTCGATCTCCTTCATGCCCTTGGACATATGCAGGACTGGCTTAACGAGTTGCACACACGGTGATGGTGCCGGAAAAACAGGAACGGGTCTCTTTGAAAGATACGGCCTTCAGCTTGAAAGGTACGAGCTTCAGCTTGAAGGGTACGGGCTTTACAGGCTGCGGAAAAAGTCAAACTTGCAGTTGTTTTGAAAGGGCACGGCTTTAGCCGTGCCGAAGAAGCGCAACAGAATCAACGGGGCTTTAGCCCCAGAGGGATGTTTTTCCCGGCATCTCACCCGGAATCGGGACTTTTTTCGCAGCCTGTTTAGCCCCTGAGCGCAGATTCAAACTGAACCGCCGCCCCAAAGTTGACCGTCTAAATAATTGACGGAATGTTAGGATAAAACAGTATGTCAACACCCCTGAAGACCCTGTTTTTGAACCCACCCTCGTTTGAGAACTTTGACGGCGGCGCAAGCTCCCGCTGGCCCGCAACCCGCGAGATCGAGTCGTACTGGTACCCCGTCTGGCTCACCTACCCCGCCGGACTCCTCGAAGGCTCCCGCCTCCTCGACGCGCCCCCGCACCACGTCTCGGCCGAAGAGACCATCCGGATCTCGAAGGACTACGAGTTTCTCGTCCTCTTCACCTCCACCGTCGGCTGGACCGGCGACCAGCGCCTCGCCGAGGCCATCAAGGCGGCCAACCCTTCCATCCGCATCGCCTTCGTCGGCCCGCCCGTCACCACCGACCCCGATCGCGCCCTCAACGAGTGCTCCGTCCTCGACTTCATCTGCCGCCGCGAGTTCGACTATTCCATCGTCGAGTACGCTCAGGGCAAGCCCCTCAACGAGATCCTCGGCATCAGCTACAAAAAGGACGGCAAGATCTTCCACAACCCCGACCGGCCCCAGGTCGAAGATCTCGATGCCATGCCCTGGGCCACCAAGATCTACAAGCGCGACCTCGACGTGACGCGTTACAACGTCCCCTTCCTGCTCCATCCCTACATCGCGCTCTACTCCACCCGCGGCTGCCCCGCCCAGTGCACCTTCTGCCTGTGGCCGCAGACCCTCAGCGGTCACGCCTGGCGCAAACGCTCCAGTGACGACGTCGCCGCCGAGATGGCCTGGGCCAAGCAGAACTTCCCCCACGTCAAGGAGTTCTTCTTCGACGACGACACCTTCAACATCCAGAAGGGCCGCACCATCGAGCTCTGTTCCAAGCTCAAGCCCCTCGGCCTCACCTGGAGCTGCACCTCCCGCGTCACCACCGACCGCGAGACCCTCAAGGCCATGAAAGAGGCCGGCTGCCGCCTGCTCATCGTCGGCTTCGAGTCCGGCGACCCGCAGATTCTCAAGAACATCAAGAAAGGCGCCACCGTCGAGCGCGCCCGCGCCTTCGCCAAGGACTGCCACGACCTCGGCCTGACCATCCACGGCGACTTCATCCTCGGCCTGCCGGGCGAAACCAGGGAGTCGATCCGCAACACCATCAAGTTCGCCAAGAGCCTCGACGTCGAGACCATCCAGGTCTCGATCGCCCACGCCTATCCCGGCACCGAATTCTTCGACTACGCCAAGGCCAACGGCTTCATCACCAATGAGCGCATGGAAGACGGCGGCGGCCACCAGATGGCCCACATCGAGTACCCGGGCCTGCCTACCGACTACGTCATGGAGATGGTGCACCGCTTCTACGACGAGTACTACTTCAGGCCCAAGGCGGCGTTTCGCGTGGTGTGGAAGGCCATCGTCAACCGCGACGTCCCGCGGCTGTACGTGGAGGCCAAGTCGTTTCTCAAGCTCCGCGCCCAGCGCAACAAGATGGTCAAAGCCGCCCGCACTCATCAGGCCGAGCCCTCCGCGCCCGTCGGCGCCGGCGCCTAGAACCGAAGCGGCGCCCCAGGTGCCACTGGAACGAAGTGAGTTCCCTCACAGACTCCAGGTGCCTCGCTTTTGGGCGCCTGGGGTCTCCAACCCTCGGCCGTGCGGTTCTCTCTTCCTCTACTTCCGACGCGATCCCAGGCAGGCGTCGTCTACGTAGCCCCGAAATAGTGGAGACCTTCGAGTGAAAGATAGACATGTCTTAGGGGCGCATTGTTCTACCGGCAAAGAACGCGACCAAGAACCCGCCCTTCCAGGGTCACCATCCGGCCACACTCCAGGCTCTTGAGGCAGCCCCACGCTTCAGCCCGCGGTGAAGCTTTTTGCGCCGAAGAACCCTCTACGGTGCGTCTAATACACAGACCGGCGGCATCAAAGAAACACCCGGGCGGCGTTCGCGCCGCCCGTCGTTTATTCGCTCTGGACACCAAAGGACCTCAACCGGCGTAATGGCCCATCCTCGCCTCACCTCGCGGCAATACCTCATCCTGGCCCTGGTGGCCATCTGCGCCCCCCTCGGCGACTCCTGCCTCGATCGGGGCATGACCCGCCTCCCGCCCATCACCCTCGCCCATCCCGGCGCCCTGATCGCCGCGGTCTTCACCCCCTGGGTCGCCGCCGGAATCGCTCTGCTGATCGGTTTCTTTGCCAGCTATCTCACCGCTCTTTCCTGGGCCGACCTTACCTTCGTGATGCCCGCCACGGCCTTCGGCAATATGATCGTCGAGCTGCTGGCGCGCTTCTGGCTCCATGAAGCAGTCTCGCTGGAGCGCTGGTCCGGAATCATCCTCATCACTCTTGGCGTCGGCTTCGTCGCGCAGGGTCCCGCCTCGACCGATCGCTCCACACCCTTCCTGGAAGCCGAACCCGCCGAGGAGCAATTGCGATGACGATTCCCTCCCCCGCGGCGTCGCCCACCTTCTGGGCTTCGATTGGCATGATGGCCGCGATCACCGTGTTTTCAAGCGCCGGCGAAGTCCTCATGGCCGCGGCCATGAAGTCCGTCGGCGATCTGGACCTCGTCCGCGCCCGCACCGGTCTCTCCGGCGCCATCCGCGCCGTCGTCACCTGTCCCCCGTTCTTTGCCGGAGTCGCCTTCCTCGCCCTTGGCTTCTTCTCGCTTCTCTTCGCCCTCAATCACCTCCCTCTGGGCCTCGTAGCGCCCACGGCCGCCTCCCTGCCGCTGGTCCTCAATGCCCTGGCCGCCAGGTTCTTCCTCAAGGAGAACGTCGACCGGCGCCGCTGGATCTCCGCGGTCCTGGTCGGCATCGGCGTCTATCTCCTGGCCCACTGAGCCGGCTGCCCCTGGCACACTCCCTTGCCTTTCCGCGTCTGTTGCAGAAAAATTCCCGGTTTCGGTGCATGATGGAAGCATGGCTCCGCACCGTGACAACTTGGACGAAGTACGCCTTGCACCCCCCCCAGGGGAGTCCCTCACAGTTTGCATCGTTTTTGGTGCAATTTCGAGCAATCATTTGTTGAAAATAAACAAGTTATGCAAAATAATTCGGTAATCAGATAGTTACCTGATTAACATTCCTTTAACATTTTTCAGCAGCATTTTGCCGGCCTTTTCCCCATCGCTGGATCCTTCGCCCGCCCGTATCACGCCGGCGACAGCCGCTCCATGGGCGGCAGCGTCGCCAGAAACCGCCGCGCGAACTCCCCGCTGTACTCCTCCAGCAGCTCCCTTACCCGTTCCGCCCGCTCCGACCGCACGATCAGCCCTGCGTGATGGCTCTTCCTCAGCCGTACCACGACCTCCGGCGCATCGAACCCCGCCGTGTCCGGCTCCTCGGTCTGCGCCAGGCACAGGACGCTCCCCGCATAGTCTTCCCGCGCCTCCGGCGTCTTATACGGCTCGCCCCGCAGGTTCGCCACCTCCAGTCGCGCCCACTCTCGCCACAGGTTCACCCCCGTCCCAACCTCCACCAGGTCGGCGATGAACGCCCCGCCCACCCGCGCCGCGATCTCCAGGAAGTAGAACCGGCCATCCTCGTGCGCCCGGATGTACTCGGCGTGAGCAACCCCACGCACCATCCCCAGCCCCGGCGCCAGCCTGGCGTTGATCTCCGTCAGCTCCCGCCACTCCCGGCTGCCGCGGTCCACCGTCCGCGTGGTGAACACACCGCCCTGGTGCATCAGCTCCATCGGCGGCCGCCCGTACTGATGCACCACCGAGAACACCACCTTCCGCTCGCTCACGATCGAGTCCACGTGGAAGATATCCCCGGGAACGAACCGCTCCAGTACGAAGTGGCTCTGCCGGTCGCCTAACTCATCCAGAGCCCGCCACAGCCGCTCCGGCTCCTCGATCCGCCGGATCCCCACCGCCGACGCCTCCGACCGCGGCTTGAGCAGCCACAGCGGCGGAACCCGTTCCAGGAACTCCCGCAGCTCGTCGTAGTTCAGCACCCGGCAGAACTCCGGCACCTGGAACCCCGCCTCCCGGGCGCCGGTGCGCATGGCCAGCTTGTCCCGGTAGTACGCGGCCGTCGTTACCCCCATGCCGGGGATCCGCATATGCTCCCTGATCTGCGCCGCCACCTCCAGGTCGAACTCGTCCAGGGCAATCACCCGGTCGAACCGCCGCCCCCGCATCATCCACGAGACGGTATTGAGCACCTGCTCGCGGGTGAGCCCCGGAGGCATCGTCGCCAGGTCCTCGATCGCCTCCCGCGGCCAGACCCCCTCACGGAGGTGCTCTCGTGTCAAGAGGGTGGGGGGTACCCCCATCTCCGCGCACTGCCGCAAAAACTCCTGCCCTTTCTCAAAGCTGGCGATGCAGAGAAATCGCTCGATTGAATCCGCCATCGGATCATCGCTCCCGTTGGTATCTTAGACATCAGGTGGAGACTCGGAGCGCCGCGTTCGACGCCCGGGAGGGGAAACAGGTTTGGCCCACGAATGTGGATAGTTCTACCATAGAACCTGCTCACCGGCGATGAATGAGGCGGACCGGACTGCCCAAGGACATTAAGGAAGATGCTTTCGGCAACGGCAATCGTCACACTCCAGGATCGATGTACACACGCCTGGCACGAGGTTGAGGAGGAATGCGGAGAAAACTCCTGCATCGTGACAGAAGAAATCGCCGCCAGCGACGAGGCAGTGCAGTGGCTTGAACTGGTAGCACGCCAACATCGGGCCAACTTCGATCTATGGCATATCGAAGACGCGGCGAGAGCTCCGGTGGCAACGGACTCGGAGCTGGCCCGAGTAAAGCGCCGCGTGGACTCCACCAATCAGCTCCGTAACGACCTGGCAGAACAACTGGACCGCGCGCTGCTGGCGTGGCTTGGCGAGCGTGGCCTCCCGGCCCTGCACGCTCCGCTGAACTCCGAATCGCCGGGCTTGATCGTCGACCGCCTTTCAATCCTGGCGTTGAAGATCTATCACACACGCGAGGAGGCTCAGCGCAGCGATGCGCCAGAAGGTCACGCCGCGCGAAATCGGGCGCGCCTGGCCACACTTGAAGAGCAGCGCTCCGACTTGGCAGACTGCCTGGATGCGTTGTGGCAGGAGACCATGGCCGGCACGCGGCGCTTCAAGCTGTATCGTCAACTGAAGATGTATAACGACCCGGAGCTGAACCCCGCCGTCTACCGCCAGCCGGCTCGCAAGTGAGGCGGCCTGCCGTGCACGAGAGGGTGTGCCCATTGACGGAACCCGGCGTTCTGCGTATAAAGATGGCCTGAGCCGCAGTATTTGTCCGAAGGGGTTCCGGACCAGTTGGTGCCCCACCCCGCCGGATCAAGAGAATGCGCGCTCGCGGCAAACTTATGACGCAAGAGGCCCGATCCGCGGCGACCAGCCGCAAGAAGACTCCGACTTCGGCCGCCAAATCCGACGGCCATGTTGCTTCGACATCTGGACCTACATTCCAGCTCTATCAGGCTGCAGTCCAGATGCTGCAGCAGGGCAAATACGAGAAAGCGCTGGAGGCATTCGGCAAGTTGTTGCCAACGGCGCCCTTAGAGATTGTGGAACGCTGCCGGATGTACATCAACACCTGCCAGCGGCAGCTGGAGAGGCCCAGCCTCGCGTTCCTTACGCCCGAGGAACATTACGACTACGCCGTTTCGCAACTGAACACCGGCTACTACGAAGACGCACGGGAGCAGTTTGGAGCAATCATTGCGGCGTACCCGCAGGCCGACTATGCCTTTTACGGGCTGGCATTGCTGGGTGCGATCACGGGTCAATCGCACGAATGCCTGACGAATCTTGCACGGGCCATCGAGTTGAACCCCCGCAACCGCCAACAGGCCAGGGTAGATAACGACTTTCAGAGCATGGTGGATGACCCCCGTTTCACGGAGTTGCTATATCCTGAAGTTTCATGAGGCCTGAGGTAAATTCGCTGCCTCTCGCGGTTCAAGAGATGGTTTTGCCGGCTGTCAGCGGCGTGGAGGGGGAGACGGCTACCCGGTCGTTGCGGGTGGTGGCGATCGGGGGGGGTACGGGGCTGTCGACGCTGCTGCGCGGGCTGCGCAAGCACGTGGCGGCCTCCGGCCAGACCGGGGGCCCGTGCGGGCGCATCGCCGACCTCGCGGCGGTTGTGACGGTTACCGACGACGGTGGATCGTCGGGGCGGCTGCGCAGGGGGTTCAACATGCTGCCCCCGGGCGACCTGCGCAACTGCATGGTGGCCCTGAGCGAGGAAGAGGATCTGCTGGCGCAGCTGTTCAACCACCGGTTCCGCGGCGGCGAGTCGCTGAAGGGACATAACTTTGGCAACCTGTTCGTAGCCGCGCTGACGGAGATCACGGGAGACTTCGCGCTGGCGGTGCAGCTGGCGTCGAAGATCCTGGCGACGCGGGGGCGGATCTACCCAGTGACGACGGCCAACACGACGCTGGTGGCGTACATGGACGATGGGTCCGTTGTGCGGGGGGAGACGAACATCACCGCCAGTCATCGAAGGATCGTGGAGCTGACGCTGGACCCGCCGGGGGCGGCGCCGCTGCCGGAGACCCTCGAGGCCATTGAGCGGGCTGACCTGATTACGGTCGGGCCGGGGTCGCTGTACACGTCGCTGATCACCAACCTGCTGGTGCAGGGGATTCCGAGCGCGCTGGCCTCGGCGCGGGGCGTGCGGGTGTTCGTCTGCAACCTGATGACGCAGGCCAACGAGAGCCTGGGACTGGCGGCGTCAGAGCACATCGAGCGGATCTACGAGCACACGCGGGCGCCGATCTTCGACTATGCGCTGGTCAACACGGAGCCCTTCTCAGAAGAGACGCTGAGGCGCTACGCGGCGGAGGGTGCGTCGCCGATCCGACCAGACATCGAGCGGGTCGAGGAGCTGGGCGTGCGCGCGATCGCGGGCGACTTTGCGCAGGAGGAGAACGTGGTCCGGCACGCGCCGGAACGCGTGACCGAGGAGCTGCTGAAGCTGGCGCTGAAGGCGCACCCACGGTGCGATTGATGCCCGATTTCCGAGAAGTGTCTTCCTGGGCTACATTGTTAAAGAAATGTGAATTCGGTAACCATGTAGTTACCGAATAGATTTTCTCTCTCCTTTTGTTTTCTTATACTTAATATCTTCAATTGCTCCAAAATCACGGAAACTGTGAGGGGGGTACCGGGGGGGGTGCCTTCGTGTATTTCGAGCTCCAGAGGCAAGCGGTTGATTTTCAATTGTTTGCGAGACAAACTTCATGCCTACGGGCGTGAAATCGGCCCGATTTTGGGCTCGAAAAGGGGGAATTTGCGCCGGTCTCGCCTCTGCATTCAGCGATGGAAGTTCGACTGCAAGCGCGGCCGGAAATCTGTCCGAGAGGGACGGCCGGGCGCATTGGGGCCGTTTTCCGCCGGTTTTGAGCGCTCTTTGCATGGACTGTCTCCTGATTGCCATTGTGCGCCGGGAGGGGCATATTTTATGCAAGACAGGGGTCTCGGGGATCAGGGGTCAGGGGTCGGTAGTCAGTGATCGGTGAGCGGCTGACGATGAAGCGCGGATGGCTGGGCGGGGTTGAAGGGAGGCTGGATCGGGAAGGGCGGGTTGCAGGCAGCGACGATCCATCTCTACTTGTGGGACCCGAGGCGGATGCCGGCGAATCCAAAGGGGGGTGGCATGAAGAGGATTGGGGTTCTGGTGGGTGTGCTGCTGGGCGTGGGCGCGGCCCTGGCTGCGGGGGCGCAAAGCGGTGTGGCCGCGCAGGTGCTGGCGGTGGAGAAGGCGCGGGTGGATGCGCTCGACCGGGGCGACCTTGGGGCAATCGAGCGGATCCTGGCGGACGATGTGCGGTATGTGCACGCCAGCGGGCATGTCGATTCGAAGGAGAGCTACCTGAACGGCCTGCGGTCGGGACAGTTGAAGTACGTCTTCTGGAGACCTGTGGGAGAGCTCCGTGTGCAGGCGCTGGGGAGTGCGGCAGTCGTGAGCGGCGAGTACGCGGTGCGGGCGATCGACCTGCGCGTCCGGAACGCGCCGTTCGATATCAAGGTCCAGGTGCTGGCGGTCTATGCGCGGCGGAACGGGCGCTGGCAACTAGCGGCTTACCAGTCGACGGATGCGCTGGTGGGGAAGTAGGGCCCTCGGAGCCCGAAAACGGCCTTGCGTACCACGAAGCTCGTCTTCCGCGAATCGGCAATCGGCGGCAGCAGGGGCGCATCCAGGTTGGTCCGAGCAGGTGATAGCTCGGCCAGCGTCTTTGCCGCCCTCATGATCATTCCATTCGTTACGCTCGGCACTGGGCGGCACCAATGGAATTGATACCTTCTTAATCCATGGCGACCGCTGGGCTCAGATTCAGGGCTCGGTAACCGTGAATATCCTCAAGAATCTGAAAACCACGATTACCGA
This sequence comes from Occallatibacter sp., assembly GCA_035508555.1. Lineage (GTDB taxonomy): Bacteria > Acidobacteriota > Terriglobia > Terriglobales > Acidobacteriaceae > Telmatobacter. The sequence goes on from DATJMU010000197.1 coordinate 8,939, forward strand.
GAACGAAACGCGAACAGTGATCGGCAACCTCGTCAATAAAGTGGTTGGCACTACGAACGATACGCGCATCGGGATGCATCACCAGACCAATATTTCGCCCCGTTTTGAGAACTATGTGCATACTCTCACCCAGGATCATCATGAGAAGTTGATCATCCATCAGCCAACATCAACGTGGGACATTGTGAATACGCTGTTTTCGCGAAAGATCTTAACGTTCTCGGCGACCGGTATGAGCTTCAGCGCGACAGGAACATCGACGTCGGTGGGCGCAGTGGATGCGTCCGGCAAGGTGATCAGCGTATCGAATAACGCCTGGGTCGCAGAGCGCTCGAAAGCGCCACCGCAGAAATGTTGAACTGCTGGCTTGATCCCGTCTCGCTCTACGTCCGTGAGAGCGAGGAAGATTCAGCTCTGCTCATCCTTAGCGGGATCGGCCTGAGTCGCGAGCTCGCATCGGCCGGACTTGCATCCGAGCTTTAGAGGCAAGAGCATGTCTTGGTCTGGTCCGGTCGCAACTCTGATCCCGCCAGCCATAAGACTTTCCTTTCTTGCTTTCGCGGCGGTAAAGCTCGCCCAGATCGCGATCTTTGTCACCAATCCTGCGAAGCCCGCAGGGGCCACGTTCAGAATCAACGACGCGTGGAAATGCGCTCGTTCCTTCTACCCCTCTTAAGCCATCCGCGACTTCCTCTGTTTGCATTCCCTAGCCGCTTGGAGAGGCAAGAACAGCAACTGCACGGGTAATCCCAACGGTCTCATACCGGAGTGACGCGAATGCCGGCCGCTTCGAACGCCGCAGCGGTCTCCGGGTCGATCCCATCGTCGGTAATCAATTGATCGATCTCGCGGGGAAGGCAGATCACGGCGGGGCTCACCATCCCCATCTTGCTCGAGTCCGCTACCACAATGACCTCCCGCGCCTGCTTCACCATGACGCGCAACACAGCCGCCTCCTCGGGCTCGATCATGGTGGCGCCATGCTCCGGATGTAGTCCCGTCACACCCAAGAAAAGCCTGTCCATCACGAACATGTTCAGCGTCTCGATGGCCGCCGGCCCCACCAGGGAAAATGCTCCCGCCCATCGCATGGCGCCGCCGGTGAGTGTCGTCTCGACATTCTTCACCGAGCTCAATTCCATGCCGATATTCACGGCGTTGGTCACGACGTGGATGTCGCGCCGGTGCTGGAGCTGCTTGGCCAGCAGGGTCGTCGTGGTGCCGGCGGAAAGGCCGATCGTTTCCCGTTCTTTTACGAGGGCGGCCGCGCCGTGCGCAATGCGCTGCTTTTCGGCGGCAAAGCGGTCTTCGCGGACATGGAAAGAAGCGTCGAACCGAAACGGCTCGTACACGGCCCCCGCCGAGAGCATCGCCCCGCCGTGCGTTCTGTGCACCAGGCCACGGGCCTCAAGCCGGGCCAGATCGCGCCGTATGCTTGCCGGCGAAGCCGAAAGCGCCCCTGTCAGTTCGTCGACCGAGGTCTTGCCGTGGCGCAACAACAATCGAAGAATCTCTTTGGCGCGTGTGTCGGTTTTTGAGGACATGGCGGCGTGAGAAGCATTCTCCCTTCCGTAGTCGGACTGCCTCCGATCATTTTATGGAACGCTCCCCGTTTGCTGCGGCCGCCGCATCCGCAGCTCGTCGCAGCGCGCGGACGTCATCCTCCATCAGTTCGTACCGCACAAACTCCGAATCCCTGCGCGCTCCCATGCTGACTCCGCCATTGCGATATTGCAACGGGCTCGCCGTGCGCCGACGCAGGGAGGCGTGCAGCTCTCTCACGCCCGTCGCGCGGATGAGTTCAGCGGCGTTATTGGCGTTGATCCCGCTCGCCGCCATAACGCCCAACCGCCCGTCTGCGCGCTTTACCAGCCGTGCGATCTGTTCTGCCCCCAACCGTGCCGTCTGTTTGCCTCCAGAGGTCAGGATTCGATGCGCGCCGGCCGTAATCGCATCCTCGCAAGCCCGCTCGAGGTCGGGAGTCATGTCAATCGCCCTGTGAAACGTCACCTCCACCGGCGCGGCCAGCTTCACAAACCGTTCTGTGCGCGCCACGTCCACATGGCCGTCGCTTTGCAGAACCCCGAAGACCACCCCGTTCGCTCCCAGCCGCTTGGCCACTGCGATGTCGGCCTCCATGGTCTCCAGCTCGCGCGCGGAGTAGCAGGAATCGCCTCCGCGCGGACGGATCATCACGAAGACATCAATCGGCACCGCGGCCCGGACCATGTGTAGAAGGCCGGCACTCGGCGTAATGCCGCCCTCCGTGAGATCGCTGCATAGCTCAATGCGCTCCGCCCCTCCCTTGGCCGCTGTAATTGCCGCTTCCAATGAATCCACACATATCTCAACAACCATGACCTTGCAGTCCCATCGAATCCCGCCCCGGCGAAGAGCCGGCGCGGACGCGTGCATCAGAAGTTGTAGTGCAGCGCGAACTGCAAGTGCCGCTCTGTCGACCGCGGCCCCTGCAGCGAAACGTTGCCAAAGTTTGAGTCGGTGATCCCGGTATCCGGGTTTCCATAACTCACGATATTGAACGCATTGAACGCATCGAATCGGAACCCGATCGTCTGTTCATGGTAGGTGGTGAAGTCCTTGAATGCCGAAAGATCTACGTTAAAGTATCCCGGCCCGCGCACCGCCCCGTTGCTTGAAGTGCCAAAGGCGTTCACGGCCGGGACGCCGAAGGCGCACACACCGTTATCCACACCCGCCGTCGTGCATGGCGTCGCCGAGGGGTCGGTCCCAAACCAGTGTGCGTTGCTGCGGTTCCTGATCTTCAGCGTCCGGTATTGGTTCACACGACCATCTCCATAGCTGTTCGAGTTATTCGAGCCGCCGGTAATGCTTTCCGGGAACCCCGAGTAATACACCGTCGCCGTCGACAGCTTCCAGCCGCCCAGCGTCTCATCCACTACCCGGTTGGTATTGGGCAGAAACATCTGCCCCCGGCCCACCGGCAACGCATATACCCCCGTCGCGGATATGTTATGCCGCACGTCGTACCCGGCCGGTCCGTAGTCCGCCGCACTGTTGTAGTAGTTTTGAAACGCGCCGCTGTACCCGTTCACGTTGAGTGCGTAGTTGCCCAAGCTGTTCGTCATTGCCCGGCCATAGGTGTAATTGAGCGTAAACTCCAACCCGTGCTCCAGCCGCTGCCGCAGCACCGCCTGCAATGCGTTGTAATTCATCATCGCGCGCGATTCGGTAATCAGCAGGCTGTTCGGACCGATCCCCAGCGAAGCGTCGACTCCGTTCACGCCCAGATACTGGTTGTTGTAGAACGGAGCCGAAGTCTGATCTCCATTAACGAGATACTGGTTCACATTGCCGTAGTCCTCAATGTGCTGCCCCTGTTCGCCCACATACCCCACCTGCAGCGTTGTTGTGTGCGTGAGGGCATACTCCGTGGTCAGGTTCCACTGCTGCACATAGGCAGGCTGGATGTTCTGCGGATACACATTGAATGTCCCGCCATACTGCGTCGTCCCACCCGTGAATCCTTCTTCGGCCGTCCGAGGCGTGGTCACCGCGCCCGGGGTCGGCGATGTTACGCTCACGCTCACCGCCTGAATGAACGGCGTAATCGAAGTCAGCCGCTGGTTGAACGAGTTGCCCTCAAAGAAGCTCGTTGCTCCGTAGCCGCCGCGCACTACAAAACGTGGCGTGGCCTGGTAGTCAAATCCTACGTGCGGCATCCACTGCCGATAGTTCGGCTGGTAGCACGCCAGGTTGCTGCACAATCCCGATCCCGCCGGCGCGCCGGCGGGAATATGCCCGGCGTAAAGAATCTGCCCAGTCGCCAGATCCACGTTCCCGGTTTTGTTATTCTGCTCGATCCACGGCTCATCGTACTCGTACCGCAGGCCGAAGATCAGGGTCAAGTTCGGAAAGAGCTTGAAGTTGTCCTGCGCGAATCCCGCAGTGCGCCATTGCCTCTGGCCTACGTTGATGCTGCCGAGCGTCACGCCCGCTGACTGCACCCGGTCCAGCACAAAGTCCGCCGGCCCGTACCCGCCCGCGTTCGGTTCGTCCGGATCAGCCGTAAATGCGCCCGTGTAGTTCAGCGAACCGAGGTAGCCGTCATTGTTCCCCGTCGGGTAGTTGTTCTGGTACCGGATCGCCTCCACGCCCATGCTGATGAAGTGCCGCCCGTGCTGCCACGTCAGGTCGTCCAGGTAGCTGTAGGTGTTGTCGATCAGGTTATTGCCGTTGTATGCCGAGGTTCCAACGTTGCTCACGTTCGCATTCAGGCTCTGGTTGGTAAATCCGTCATACGCCTGGTTCGCAAACGTGATCCCGACCTTCGAGTTGCCCGAGGTTCCAAAGTATCCTGTCGGGTCCGTCGGCAGCCCTTCAGACCACTTCGTCCGCGTAAATCCGATGCGGGCCGAGTTCACCAGGGATGGCGAGAAGGTGTGCACCCAGTTGGCGCCCATCAGCCATGTGGGGAAGTAATTCAATCCTGGAAACGTGATGGCGAGAACCGCGGTCTGCCCGTCGTAGGCAGTGGACATCGCATAAAACCCGGTAAGTTTGTCGCGGGGATTCATATCGTACTCGATCTTGACGTCGCCCTGGTTGTTGGCGTGATAGCTGCGCGAGGGCGCCTCATAGTTGTCTTCCGCGATCCCATCGGTCGGAGTCAGGCATTTGCCACCCGTCGGGACCACCGGGCTCGCCGCTCCACAATCCGGATAGTACTTGGGGTTCGAAAACAGGAACTTCGCCACCGGATTCACGATCGGAATTCCCTGATCGTTGTTGTACGGCGCAAAATTGTTCTCCGGGTCGTAAAGCTGAATCGGGTTCGATCCGGTCAGCAGCGCTGAGAAATTTCCGTTGCGCATCGCGTCCGGTATCACACTGGCGAACCCATAGCCGCCTACGTGTTGGCGCGCGCCCAGGTAATCCACAAAGAAGAACAGCTTATTACGCTTAATCGGACCTCCCAGCGTTCCTCCAAATTGAGCAAAGGAGTACGGACTGGTGGGAATTGGCGCCAACTGTCCCTGACTATTCAGAGCCTGGCCATGTTGGTAAGAGTTGGCGTCGAACCGGTAATCCTGTACGTAGCCATAAGCCGACCCGTGAAACTGGTTCGTTCCACTCTTCAGCACGCTCACCACGCCGGCTCCGTTCACGTTCCCGAACTCGGTCCCGGCATCTGCTGTCTGCACCCTCACCTCGGCGAGCGCCTCGGGAGCAGGACTGTATGAGATCAGATTGTTGTAGTCCTCGTTGATGTCGATGCCGTCGAGCGTATAGTTGTTCGCCTGCGCCCGGTTGCCGTCCACGTTGGGCAGGTCCGTGTAATAGGTACTGCGCTCATAGCTCGTCATCCCCGAAGTACCCGCCGTGTCCACCGATCCCGGCATATACAGGGTAAGCGCGGAGAAATCCAGGCCGTTGATCGGGATGTTCTTGATGGTGTTCGACGTAAAGGTGCTTCCCTGCGTGATGCTGTCAGTCTCCAGGATCGGTGCGGCGGCCGATACGTTCACCGTCGTTGCCGCGTTCCCCACCTTCAGCGCCACATTGAGCGTCGCGTTCTGCAGCACCTCCAGGGAAAATGGTGGGAGCGTCGATGTATTGAATCCATTGGCTTCCACCGTCAACTGGTAGCGGCCAGCAGGTAGGAACTCAATGTGATACACCCCGGACGAATTCGTAGCCGCTGTCGTGATCACGCCCGTATCCAGGTTGTGCGCCGTCACCGTAGCGCCCGTGACCACTGCGCCGGTCGGGTCCGTCACCTCGCCGCTGATCGATCCGTTCACGTTCTGTGCGCGCGCAGCCGTCGCAATCAAAACCAGCGCACACGCCGCCAATCCAACGCACTTCAAGAGGAGAGTTCGCATGGGGCCTTCCTTCATAAAGAGGTTCGCGGGCGTTCTGATTCAAAACGGTGAAATGCCTGCCCGCAGATGTGAAGCAACAATAACTCAAAATGATCAACTTTTCTACAAAAATGATCATTTCGCTCACAAGTTCCACAAACTGTTTGTTTTCTTAGGTTTTCTCCCCTCTCTCCCTCCCAATTGGCCGCTGGGCTGTCAGGCCGGTCTCTTCCGGTGCCGCTCGAAGGGCAACCATCGCGAAATTCGCTCCTCTCCATCGCGGAGGGTGGCACTTTGACCCCGAATCCACCCGCACGCTATAACTATTCATGTCATCGAAACTGATTCCATGACATCCACTGCGGCGCCCACGGGCTCCGCGCGACACAACACGACAATCGCCAGGATGTTCGGGAAGGCGGTGTAAATCCGCCACTGCCCCGCAACTGTGAGCGCTCCTGCCCGCGGCGGCGTCCTTAACGGACGGTCGCAGGAGGCAGGATTCGGCCGAGGGCCTTCCGTCTTAGCACGGACTGGCCTTCTAAAAACCACTGGAGACGAGCCTGACGGCCTCATCTCTGGGAAGGTGGCCGAACCGGGCGCAAGTCAGGAGACCGGTCCTCGGCGCTTCGAACCGCTTGCACGTTCCGAGGGGAACGAAGGAGCTGAACATGTTTGTTTCCGCGCGCCGCATCCCACGGCGCAGTAATCTCCGCATCCCAGCTTTTGCAGCGTTCCTGCTCGCCTTGGCCGCGACTCTCTGCCACGGGGCATCCATTCGCGGCGTGGTCACCGATTCCACCGGCGCCAAAGTCCCCGGGGCCCTCGTGGTTTTGATCAGCAATGGCAAAATCGTTACCTCGGCCGTCTCCGGCGCAGATGGCAGCTTCCAGATCACCACCGGAACCGCGGGCCGCTTCTTCCTCGTGGTCTCAGCGAGGACCTTCCGCCAGTTGCAAACCCCCGACTTCTACGCCGGGCGCTTCGACTCCCTCAGTCGCAACATCGTCCTCGAGCCCGCGTGGGTCCGCGAGTCCATCGTCGTTGCCGCCACCGGAGCCCCTACGCCGCAGCCCCAGACCAGCGCCGCCACCACGGTCCTCAGCCCGCTTGATCTGGCCCTGCGCACCGGCTTTGTGAATTCGCTCCGTCTCATGCCCGGCACCTTCGTCACCCAGGACGGCCAGCGCGGCGCGCAAACCTCTCTCTTCGTTCGCGGCGGCGACTCCGACGACAACAAAATCCTTCTTGACGGCGTGGACATCGGTGACCTCGGCAATCAGTTCGACTTCGGCCCGTTCTCCACTACCGCGGTCGAATCGGCTGAGGTCTATCGCGGCCCCGACTCGAACCTCTATGGCGCCGGCGCCATGACCAGCGCCATCAATCTGACCACGCCGCGCGGCACCACCAGCTTTCCGTCGCTTTTGTTCCAGGGCAGCGCGGGCAACTTCAACACCTCGCGCGAGCAGCTCGAGTTCGCCGGCGCCCATCGCAAGCTCGACTACCTCGGCGCCTTCAGTTGGCTCCAGACCGGCAATTCCCTTCCCGACGACGAGTACCACGTGGCCACCAGCGCCGCCAATGTCGGCTTTCAGCCCAACGGCAGCACCCAGATCCGCGGCACCATTCACTACGGCGTCAGCGCCACCGGAGTTCCCAACGCCTGGGACTTCTACCACGTCGCTGACGATGCCACGCAGAAAGACCAGAACATTGACCTGAGCGCCTCCATCGCCAACCAGACCACCGCCAGCTTCAACAACACCGTCACCTATGGCCTGGTCCGCAAACGCGAACAATACTCCCTCTGGCAGATGAGCGGCAGCGGCGACTACGACGCCTACGGCGACAGCCTTGGCGACCCCGTGACCATCACCGGCGCCAACGGTTACGCAGCCTCGGGACAGGCCGTCCTCGACTACGCGCAGGCCTATCCCTACCAGTCCCAATCGGTCAACAACCGCGACCAGCTCATCTATCAGGGCGACCTCACCGTCACACCACACCTCTTCGCCCTCATCGGCTTCCGCTACGAAGACGAGCGGGGCCTCGAGAACGTCCCCACTTACTCCGAGCACGATATCGCTGAGCGCACCAACTATGACTACATCGCCAGTGTTCACGGCGATTTCAAAACCCGCTTCTTCTACACTCTCGCGGGCAGTCTCGAACATTATTCGCTCTTCGGCACGCAGACTTCGCCGCGCGCCGGCTTCTCGTGGTATGTTCTGCGTCCTCGCTCGGGCATCTTCAGCGGCACACGCATCCTCTTTAACTACGGCGACGCCGTGCGCGAGCCGGACCTCAGCGACCAGTTCGGCTCGCTCTATCAGTTCCTCGTCACCAACGGCTATCAATCCACCGCCAGCCAGCTGCACATCGGCCCGCTCGCGGCGCCCGCTGTCCGCATGTACGAGGGCGGTGCTGCGCAGAACTTCCTCGGCGGCCGCGTCATCTTCCGCGCCACTTACTTCCATAACCAGTTCGGCCGCGAAATCGAGTATGTCGGCGGCCATCTGCTGCCTAATCTCATCCCCGGTCTCACCACTGCCCAGCAACAACAGCTCGAATCCACCCTCGGCTACTACTACACCGACGACTACGGCCTGGCCGTCAACACCGAGGCCTTCCGCGCCCAGGGCGTCGAAACGAGCGTCGAAAGCGGCATCGGCCACAATATCTTTTTGCGCGGCGGCTACACCTATCTCGATGCCCAAGTCCAGCGCTCTTTCGACAGCGACAACGAAGCCCTCGGGGGCGGCTACGAACCGACTTACAACGGCATTCCCATCGGCGCCATCTCGCCGCTCGTCGGGGCGCGTCCCTTCCGCCGTCCGCCCCACACCGGCTACTTCACGGCGACCTACGCTGCCAGGCGCCTCACCGCCATGTTCACCTCATCCTTCGCCAGCCGCAGCGACGACTCCACTTATCTCGAGTACGCCGACGCTTTCGGCGGCAACAGCCTCCTTTTGCCCAATCGCAACCTCGACTATGGCTACGCCGATCTCGCCCTGGGCGGCAGCTACCAGTTGCTGAATTGGATGGACATCTTCCTGCAGGCCGACAACCTCCTCAGTGACCAGCACATCGCCCCCATCGGCTATCCCAGCCTGCCCATGAACTTTCGCACCGGACTGCGTCTCCGCTGGGGCATTGGTAACAAACGCTAACGGCCGATACTGCGCCCAACAAAGCAGGCGCGCTTTTTGTCGGGGGAAACAGCTTTCTGTTTCCCCCCATCTCGTCTCGTGAACGTTCTGGCTTCGCAGAATATCCGCGTGTCACACTTTTCCACAGATGGAACATCCTTCCCGGGACGCATCCGCATTTTCTTCTTGGAAAACCCGGCCGCCTGCCGGAAACTGACCTCAGTTGAGAGACTCCCTGCACGGTTCGAGTCTGATTAACATTTCATTCATCTTTTCGGATCAATCTGGATAAAGTGCCCCGGCGGCTTCGCGAGCCTGTTGCCTGCGATCGTCGCCCCGGGACACGCCGTACCCTTGCAGTTCCAGGCCGCGACTTCCCCTCTGGCCGAGCGAGGCGCCTAGCGTATCGTGTACCTCGGCTTTGCGCTCGAAAGCGGGAAGAAAGACTGAAAGATTTAACTATTTGGAGAGGATAACTATGAATCGATCCTTGTGGAGGAGTGCCGCCCGGTGCGGTTCATCTTTGCTCGCCGCAATGCTGCTTGCGGCGCCTGCCTTGGCGCAACAAACCCTCGGTTCGCTGAACGGCACTGTTCTTGACCCTTCGGGCGCCGCGGTCCCCGGCGCTAAGGTCACCGTGACCGACGCTGCGATTAACATAACCAGGACGACAACTTCGCAGAAGACGGGATTCTTTCAGATCTTCAATCTGCCCGTCGGAACTTACACAGTCACAGTAAGCCAGGACGGTTTTGATACGTCGCAGATCAGCGGAATCGAGGTGCAGGAAGCGGGCGCAAAGACCGTCAACGTGACCCTCAAGGTGGGCCAGGTCGCGCAGTCGGTCGAAGTCACCGCCAACCCCATGCTCAACGCCACCGATGCCACCAACGGCTATACCATGGACGCCTCGCAGATTGCCTCCGTGCCGCTGGCCACCGGCAGCTTTACGCAGTTGGCGGTGCTTTCGCCAGGCGTCAACGCCGAGCTGCTCGCCAACCTCGACTCGAACGCCGGCCTCGGCAACCAGCCCATCTGGGCCAACGGCCAGCGCGACACCTCCAACACCTTCCAGGTGGACGGCGTCGACGTCACCAACATCTTCAACGGCAAGAGCTCCAGCGACGCCAACTCGCAGCGCTACAACTTCGGCGTGGGCGAAACCGATCCGGTGGGCGGCGAGTACGGCACCGGCACCTCGGTCTACGAGTCGAATGGCAACAGCCTGCCCTCGCCCCCGCAGGAGTTTCTGCAGGAACTGCGCGTGAATACGTCGATGTACGACGCGCAGCAGGGCGCTACCGCCGGCGCGCAGATCGATGCCAACACATCGGTGGGCACCAACCATCTCCATGGCCAGATCTACGGCACCTTCGCCAACAACGCACTCAACGCCGACCCTCTTTTCTTCAAACAGGAAGCCCTGCTCTCCGACCAGGGTGTTGGCGCTTTCCCTGATTCCATGGCCAATCCCAAGTTGCAGCGCTGGACCACAGGAGCCACGCTCGGCGGGCCAATCAAGAAGGACAAGCTCTTCTTCTTCCTCGCCTATCAGTACGGACACGACTCCGATCAGGCCACCGGCCTCTCGCAGGTAACCGTGCCCGCATCGCTAAACGACAGCATCTGCCCCGGCAGCGATGAGCGCACAACCACCGCCTACCTGACCTGCGTGGCCACCAACTGGGGCGGCAAGGCATTCACCGGAACCATCAGTCCCATCGCGGCGGCATTGATGAGCGCCAAGCTGCCCAACGGGCAGTTTATGATTCCATCCTCCCAGAACACCAATACGTATCAGTACGGTATCCCCGACGTCACGCTGCCCGGCACTTCGCTCTTTACCACCAACCAGGCAACTGCGTCGCTGGACTACAACCTCACCAGTACGGACCGGCTCTCGTTCAAGTACTTTTATCAGTACGCCCCCGTGACCAAGCCTTACGGCCTTGCCCAGGTCGGCGGCTTTCCGCTCACCGACGAGAACGGCTCGCAGTTGGGGGTGATCGACAACACTATCGCCATCGGCTCGCGCCTCAATTGGGAGCAGCGCCTCGGCTACGTGCGCGAGTACTCCTACAGCTACGACAAGCAGACCGTTCTGCCCGATCCAACCCTCGGCCCCACTTTCGGCGTCGGCACGGGCACGGGATTATATCAGCCTGGAGTGCTTCCCGGCCTTGATCTGCTGGAATTTGGCAGCAATTATTCCACCGACGCGCCATCCCTCTCTGTGGGCCCATACAGCAGCGAGAGCACAACCATCAATGCCGGCTATTACCAGAACCGGCTCAACCCCTCCACCAACGTTATCTTTTCGATGGGCAAACACACCCTGGTCGCCGGTGCCAGCTATAGCTACACCCAGTTGAACATCGAGAACCATCGCGGAGGGCTGGTCAATGCCGAGGCCAAGAACTTTGAGGACTTCCTCGCGGGCGACTCCTACAGATCCAACGAAATTGACTCCACTGACCCCACCACCGGCAGAAACGACGCCAATCGCTACTATCGCTCCCCCGAGATCGGCGCCTATCTTCAGGACAAGTGGCAGATCCTGCCCAACCTCAGCATCACCGCCGGCGTGCGTTACGACTACCACGGAGGCCTTACGGAGAAATACGGCAACATCTTCACCTTCAATCCGTCGCTCTACAACGTGACTGGAACCAGCGAAACCGGCTTCACCGTCAACAACACCGGTTTCGTCGTAGCTCCCAACAACCACTACGCCAGCACCGTAAACGGCTCGGGATCCACCCTGGCCGGAAGCGATTCCACGCTCGTGGGCAGGCAGTGGGGCATCTCGCCGCGCGTGGGCTTTGCCTGGCAGCCCCCCTGGAATCATGGCACGGTTGTCTTCCGCGGCGGCGCCGGTATCTACTACGACCGCGGCGAATACTTCAGCTATCTGTCGCAGCCCTATGGCGCCTCCGGCGGCGGCGGAGTGTTCGGCGTCACCCAATCCGAGCCGCTCGTCACTTACGTCAACGGCAACGGCTCATCGCTCTCCGACCCCCTGGGCACGCCCAACTTCCTTCAGCCCAGCGGCAATCCCGCCTCCATTAAAGCCGCCTTGCAGACCCAACTCGACACCATGACCGGCAGCGACCCTCCCGACGGCAAGAACTGCGGCGCCATCGACAACCAGGTCAACTATCAGGACTGCACGGCCACCATCGACTTCGGCGCCTACGATCCGCATAACGTGTTGCCTTACACCGTCAACTACAGCCTCAGCATGCAGTGGCAGCCCAGCGGCACAGTGGCCATCACCCTCGGCTATGTAGGCAACAGCGGACGCCATGCCGTTATTCCCATCCCCTTCAACGAGCCCGGCCTGGCTACGACCACCAACCCCATCTGGGGCGAAACCTCCAGCTATGGCTACCAGGTCCTCAATCAGAACTCCACCGCCACCGACCAGTACGGCGGAGAGGACTACAACAGCATCGCCGGCGAGCCCTGGAACACCTATAGCGGCGGCAACATCGACTTCCGCACTCCCTACGTCGGCTACAACTTCAACGCGTCGCTCTTCGAGACTGTCGGCAACTCCTCTTACAACGCCCTCGAAGCCCACATCGAAAAGCGCCTCTCGCATAACTTCCAGGGCGGCGCAAGCTACACCTTCAGCCACGCCCTCGACGAGCAAAGCGACATCGGCATCTTCTTCACCGGCGACAATCCCGACAACCTGCGCCAGTCCTACGCCTCGGCCGACTTCGACCGCACCAATGTCTTCAGCGTCAACTTCGACGCCATGGCGCCCAATCTCGCCCGGCCCAACTCCTTCCTCTCCTACATTGCCAACGGCTGGAACCTAGCCGGCGTCGGCATCGCGCAGAGCGGCGAGCCCTACTCGCTCTATGAGTTTTACGGCGCGGTGGGCAGCATCTTCGTCGGCAACTACCCCAACCTGATGAACCCCGTTCTCGGCATCAAGGATCCGAGCAACCCGAAGGCCGCTCTTACCGGCAACAAAGGCTTCTTCCGCGGCTCGGGCGGCAGTTATATCCCCACCATCGATCCGACCCAAATCGCCATCAACTACCTCTCGCCTGGCCAGGACGGCATTCCCGTCTCCACCGGCACCGATCCCCAGGACATCTACGAGACGGACTTCGCTCCCGGCGACCAGCGCAATCTCTTCCGCCAACCTTTTCAAAAGCGCCTCGACCTCTCCGTTCGCAAGACCTTCAAAGTGCGCGAGCGGTTCGCCCTCGAGTACGACTTCAACGTCTTCAACGTAACCAACACCAGCAGCCTCGATGTGCCCCAGAACCAGACCCAGATCGGCCAGGCCGATGCCTGCTCCAACTCCGCGTACACGCAATTCGGCGGCAACAACAACTGCGCCAACGCCTACCTGAACTACGGCCAGGTGGTGACCAGCAACTCCACCACCGACCAGCAATCCGCCTTGAACAATCTCTACAAGCTTCCTTTCGTCAACGGAACCGGCAAATCCATTACCGTCCCCACCAACCTCACAAACCTTCAGGGCTCCTGCACCCTCTATGGCTATGCCTCCGACAAAGGCTGCCCCAACAACGGCGCCACTTTCGGCTCCATCACCAGCGTCATCGGCGGCGCCCGCGCCGTCACCATGGGCATCCACATCACCTACTGATCCGCTGCTTGTGACGTCACCGCCTCATCGGGGTTCCTTCGGGGACCCCGATCTGCGTTCATACCCTGTTTTCCACAAATAAATCGCCCTTTCGGCGGGTAGCAGTCGAAAATTGGCGTAAATCTCCCTAGACTGAAGTTACTGGCATCCGCCATTCACGGGATTTTAACGGTCTTTCTGTAGTCTTCGAGTCAAGAGAAGACGTACATCGAAACAGAACCAGGACCGGTCGATACGACCGGAGTCAGTCTGAATCCATGTGCGACGAGCGATTGGCGCGCCAGCCTTTGTCGGGCAGCGTGTCCGGGCGGCGCAGCCCGAAATGAACGCATCATCTGACCAACGTCAACTACTATCTGGAGAGCCATTATGTTTCACAATCGATTCCGCCTGGCGGTGCTCTGCCTGGCGACCTTCGCGCTGACCGTTTGCCTCGGTACACGCTCTCTCAATGCCCAGTCCACCACGCAGGGCGCAATTGCCGGAAGCATTCTTGATCCCTCCGGCGCGGCCGTTCCCGGAGCCTCAATTACCATTCAGAATCCGGCAACCGGATTTATTCAGAAGCTCACCGCCGACGCGAGCGGCTTCTTCAAAGCCCCCCTGATCGAACCCGGAAAATACACCGTCACCGTGACCGCTTCCGGCTTCGGCACTTATCGCGCCGACAACGTAACCGTCTACGTCGGCCAGGTGACGACGGTTTCGCCGCATCTCGCTCTGGCCAGCTCCACCACGCAAGTAGTGGTCTCCGAGCAGACCCCGGTGATGAATACAGAGTCGCCCGACTTCACCGACACGCTGAACTACAAGTCGCTCCAAACCATCCCGATCAACAACCGCCGGTGGTCCAGTCTGGCCATGACCACCCCGGCCGTCGTGTCGGACTCGAACGGCTATGGTCTCGTCAGCATCCGCGGCATGAGCCCGATCCTCAACAACGTCGAGATCGACGGCGCAGACGACAACCAGGCGTTCTTCTCCGAAGAGCGCGGCCGCACCCGCGAGGCCTATTCGACCTCCGGCAACGCCGTGCAGGAGTTTGCCGTCAATACCGGCGTCTACTCCGCCGAATACGGCCGCGCAGCCGGCGGCGTGATCACCTCGGTCACCAAGAGCGGCACCAACCAGCTCCACGGCGAAGCATATTTTTACGATCGTGAAAGCAACTGGGGCGCGATCAACCCATACAGCAAAGTCACCACGCTTGTGAATGGCGCCAATGTCGTGGAGCCTCTCAAGCCCGAGGATCTTCGCAAGATCTACGGCTTTACCGTAGGTGGAGCGCTCATCAAGGACAAGCTCTTCTGGATTTACACCTACGACCAGCACACGCACGTCTTTCCCATCGTTGGCGTCCCGGTAAATCCCGCCAACTTCTACACCCTGCCCGTCGCCACATTGCCGACCGGCGCGAACTGCAATCTCACGCCAACTCCTGAAGCCAAGGGCAACGGCTATCTGAGCGGCGACACTTCATCCACCAAGACTGAAGACGCAGAGGCCTGCACGCTGGCGGCGCGCCAAGGTATCAGCTATGCGCAGGCGGCGGCCGACTGGGCCTCGCTCATCAATGGCGGCAACCTGACCGGTGGGAAGACTGATCTCGGCCTCAACTCCGACATCGGCCCCACGCCGCGCTTCGGCTACCAGGAGATCAACACCCCGAAGATCGACTGGCAGATCAACGGCAGGGAACACCTCAGCGTGCTCTATCATCGCCTTCGCTGGGATTCGCCCGGCGGCGTGCAGACCGGCAATCCGGTCAACTACGCTCGCGACTCTGACGGCACCGACTTCGTCAAGCTGGACTACGGCCTGACGAAGCTCACCAGCCTTATCAGCGCTAACGTCAGCAATGAGATCCTCTACCAGTACAGCCGCGAACTCGACGACGAGGGCCAGCAGCCGTTTACCGCCTATACCCTCGCGGACATGGACAACAACAGCGGCAACATTCCTGAAGTCGTAGTGGCCAGCTCTTCCTCCGGCTGGGGCTTCACCGCAGGCTCGCCCTACTATTCCTACCGGATCGCATATCCCCTGGAGAACAAGTGGCAGGTCGGCGATGTCCTCTACTGGAATAAGGGCAACCACAGCTTCAAGTTCGGCGTGGATGCGGTCCACAACTACGACTTCCAGAACAACCTCTACGAAGGCAATGGCGAGTACAACTACCAGTACCTCGGCCCCTACTTCAACGACTTGCTCGACTTCAAGAACGGGGTAACCCCAACCGCCAGCACCTCCTCCACAAACTACGGTTGCGACTCAAGCTACTCCGAGTACGCTACCTCGGCAAGCAGCACCGTGGTTTCGGGCTATCCCTGTTATCAGTATTACTATCAGGGATTCGGCGCTCCAACCTTCGGCCTCAACACCATGGATACCGGCGTCTTCGCCCAGGACAACTGGAAGTTCTCCCCGCGGCTCACCCTCGAAATCGGCCTGCGCTGGGATCATGAGGCCCTGCCGGCTCCCAGCTCCGAGTTCACGTCTGCTGTGGGCAGCTTTACCCCATACAACGGCCTGACCAACCACCCCAACCAGTGGACGAACTTCGGTCCGCGCCTCGGCTTCTCCTACGACCTATACGGCGGAGGCAAGACTCTCCTCCGCGGCGGATGGGGCATGTACTACGGCCGCATCACCAACGGCAACCTGCTCGAAGTACTCTTCGACTCCGGCAGCCCCAAGGCCCAAACCTCTCCCGAGTTCTTTAACGCTCCCACGTCTTCCGTGGCGGAGGGCCCGGTATACCCCAACATCTTCGCCAGCGGCGGCAGCACCAGCAAGCCCAGCTCCTATTTCTTCTCGCCCAACCTGAAGCTGCCCGAGGTGCAGGAGTTCGATCTGCAGGTGCAGCAGGCTGTCGGCAGAGACACCTTCTTCTCGGTCAGCTACCTGGGTTCGCTCGGCCGTGAGCTGCCCAACTTCCTTAACGTCAACATCGTGCCCTGCTCGGCTTCGGCCACCGCCTGCGAATCCAAGACCATCACCGTCTCTGACGCATCCGGCAAAGGCCCCATCCCGGCAGGCCCGCTGACTATCAATAACATCTACACCACCTACGGCAACACGGGGCTGCTCGGCCCCAATGCCGTCAACTTCACCTCCATCACCGAGATGGTCAGCAACGTGAATTCCAGCTACAACGCGTTTGTGGCCGAGATCCTCAATCGATCGCTCAAGAACATCCAGTTCGACGCCAACTACACCTGGTCTCACGCGCTCGACTTCGACCAGAACGCCGACACCGAGGGCGCGACCAACATCTGGTTCGACCCCTACAGCAATGCCCACCTCAACTACGGCAACTCCGCGTACAACGTTCCTAACCGGTTTGTCGCCTGGGCGCTCTACAGCTTCCCAGGCCTCCGCGCCGGCAATCCGCTGAAGTGGGTGACTAACGGATGGAGCGTTGACGACAGCTTCCAGATGCAGAACGGTCTGCCCTATACGGCGACCTGGAGCGGAAAGCTAAGCGGCGCCCTCAGCAGCGGCTTCAACGGAGCCGGCGGTCTGGCGATCATCCCCGGCTACATCGGGGTCAACTCTTACCGCTATCCCCGCCACATAGTCGACGACGCTCGCGTCCAGAAGGAATTCAACCTGGGTGAAGGCCGCAACGTGCAACTCATGCTGAATGCCTTCAACGTCGCCAACCACCAGAACATCACGGCGGTCGGCACCACTGCATACACCCTGTCGGGTTCCACCCTCACTTATCTCGGCCAGGGCCCTTCCAACTCTTCCGACAACACCCTGGGTATTCCCACCAACTCAAACAGCGCCGGCTTCCTCTATACGCCGCGCCAGGTGGAGATTGCGGCGCGATTCAACTTCTAAATCGATCACTGAACTACAGGCGCGGCGGCTTCGGCCGCCGCGTTTCATTTGCTGACGCCGCGTCATGATCCCGTACTTCCCATCCCTTTCACTCAACGCCTCTACGACCGATCGATTCGTCCCGCGCGTCCCTATTTGATCCGCTCCCCATGAATGTGTGATCAATATCACAATTCCTGGGCCGAAATCGTGTTACATCTTGCCTTGAAAAGACCCTAGCCCTGGTTTTCGAGGTGTTTCCATGGTTTGCCCCAAGTGCCATTCCGCCGCTCTCTCTTTGATTCCGGCGGAGATCCGGCTCTACCGCAACGTTCCACGCACGCTGAGCCATCCCCCCATGACCCCTTCTCCCGACGTCCAGGTCTGTCTGGACTGCGGTTGGTCCGAGTTCTCCATTCCGCATTCCTGGCTATCGGCCGGCTGGCTTCGCTCTCTGCGCCCACAACCCGTCCGCGCCGATTCCGGGTTGACCCCCTCCGGCGCCGCGGCAATCTGACCTTCCGGCCCCCTCACCCGGCCCACCGGCTCCTATCACAAGCCGGTCGATTGTTTCTGCGCGCCCCTCCATCGACCCCGCCAAAGAAAAAGGCCCCCAGCCGAAGCCGGAGGCCTTTCGTTTCAGTCTGAGATCGGAGTTCAGAGGTCTCGGGTCCGGATCAGCTTTCTTTCTGACCCCTGATCCCTGCCTCAGTACATGCCGTCCATGCCGCCGCCATGGCCGCCAGCCGGGGCAGCAGCCTTGGGCTCGGGCAGCTCGACAACCAGCGCTTCGGTCGTCAGCAGCAGCGCCGCGATCGAGGCCGCGTTCTGCAGCGCCGTCCGCGTCACCTTGGTGGGGTCGATCACGCCGGCCTTCACCAGGTCCTCAAAGGTCCCGGTCAGCGCGTTGTAGCCGTAGTGCGGTTCCTTCGACTCCAGAACCTTGGCCACCACCACCGCGCCCTCTTCGCCGGCATTCGAGATGATCTGCCGTAGAGGCTCTTCGAGCGCACGCCGGATGATCTGCGCGCCGGTCTTCTCATCGCCCGTCAGCGTCTTGATCAGCTCGTCCACCGCCGGAATGGTCCGCACCAGCGCCACGCCGCCGCCGGGCACAATGCCCTCCTCGACAGCCGCGCGCGTCGCGTGCAGCGCGTCTTCCACGCGAGCCTTCTTCTCCTTCAGCTCGGTCTCGGTCGCCGCGCCCACCTTGATGATGGCCACGCCGCCCACCAGCTTCGCCAGCCGCTCCTGCAGCTTCTCCTTGTCGTAGTCCGAGGTGGTCTTCTCGATCTGCGACCGGATCTCCTTCACGCGGCCTTCGATGTCGCTGGCCTTGCCCGCGCCGTCCACAATGGTCGTGTTGTCCTTGTCGATCGTCACGCGCTTCGCCCGGCCCAGGTCCTCGATCTTGACCCCCTCGAGCTTGATGCCCAGGTCCTCGGTGATCGCCTTGCCGCCGGTCAGCACCGCAATGTCGCCCAGCATCGCCTTGCGCCGGTCGCCAAACCCAGGTGCCTTCACGGCCGCGACATTCAGCGTGCCGCGCAGCTTGTTCACCACCAGCGTCGCCAGCGCTTCGCCTTCCACATCCTCGGCGATGATGATGAGGGGCTTGCCGCTGCGCGCCACCTGCTCCAGCAGCGGCAGCAGGTCCTTCATGGCGCTGATCTTCTTCTCGTAGATCAGGATGTAGGGGTCGTCCAGCACTGCCTCCAGCCGCTCCGCGTCCGTCACAAAGTACGGGCTCAGATAGCCGCGGTCGAACTGCATTCCGTCCACAGTCTCAAGGCCGGTGTGCATCGTCTTCGACTCTTCGATCGTGATCACGCCATCCTTGCCCACCACCTTCACCGCGTGCGCAATAATGTCGCCGATCTCCTGGTCGCCGTTGGCCGAAATCGCCCCAACCTGCGCCACCGATCCCTCGTTCACCGGCTTCGACAGCTTGCCCAGTGCGCCGCCGTCGGTCCGCTTGCCTTCCTTGTCCACAGCGCCGATCACCGCCGTCACGGCCCTCTCGATGCCGCGCTTCAGCGCCGTCGGGTTTGCACCCGCCGCCACCGTCTTCACGCCCTCGCGGAAGATCGCCTGCGCCAGCACCGTCGCCGTCGTCGTGCCGTCTCCGGCCACGTCGCTCGTCTTCGAAGCCACCTCGCGCACAAGCTGCGCGCCCGTGTTCTCCAGCGGATCCTTCAGGTCGATCTCCTTGGCCACCGTCACGCCGTCCTTGGTGATCGTCGGCGACCCAAACTTCTTCTCGATTACAACGTTCCGCCCCTTCGGGCCGAGCGTCGCCTTCACGGCGTCCGCCAGCGTGTTCACGCCGCGCAGAATCGCCTGCCGGGATTCTTCTCCGTGCAAAATCTGCTTTGCCATGCCTTTTTCTCCTGGTTCACAGTTCTTTTAAAAACTGCTGAGAGTGAACAGTGATCAGTGATCAGTGTTCGGATTACAGTCAACTGTCGCAGTTAGTCAGGACTTGAAGTTCAGTGTCGCTGGAGCACCGGATGGAGACCGCGCTATCACTGTCCACTGTCTACTGACCACTGGAAAGCTACTTCTTCACGATCCCCAGAACCTCTTCCTCGCGCATGATCAGGAACTCCTCGCCGTCAATCTTGATCTCGGTTCCGGAGTACTTCCCGAACAGCACACGGTCCCCGGCCTTCACATCCAGCGGGAACACCTTGCCCTCGTCGTTGCTCTTGCCCTTGCCCACGGAGATCACTTCGCCTTCCTGCGGCTTCTCCTTGGCGCTGTCGGGGATAATGATTCCACCCCGAATCGTCTCGCCCTCTTCCACCCGCCGTACCAGGATGCGGTCGTGAAGCGGGGTGAACTTCGTCGCTACGGATGTTGACGTTGCTGCCATTGCTTCGCTTCTCCTTCACGTGGACAGGCTTTCCGCCTCGTCCCCGAGTCTTTGAATGGTTTTTTTCAAGAAGAACTACAGAAACTCCGGAATCCGTTCCTCTCCTGCCGGGGCGACAAGTCCTGCTCTGCCGCCAGTGCTTTAGCACTCTCGTCTTCCAATTGCTAACGATAGGGAAGTCGGGCAAGTTTTGTCAAGAGGCTTTCGTTAAAATATGAGCATGTTCTGCTCATAAAGTGTGATAAGGCCATCCGCCGAAGGCTAGCGCCTTACCCATGCCACCGCCAGGATCACCTCTCCAATTCCGAATAAGCTCCCAAAGACGATCAGGTTCGATCGCGCCAGCCACTTCGGAAGGTAGATATCGAACCCCGGGTCACGGTCGGGTGTCCATCGTGCCGCCACGTCCGTCAACGGACACCGTCCGCGGTTCACCGCCAGAACCCCGCACTCGATCCACACCAAGCCGCTGAGGATCACAGCCAGCCGGAAGCGCCCCGCGACGGCTGCCAGCGGCACCCCCAATATGCAAGACACAAAAAACACCCAGATCGCACTATGCAGAGCCTTCACGGTCCTCAGTGCGCGCATCGCTCTTCGGTCCATGCTCCTCGGTCCTTAGGTGGCTGGTTCGTAAACCGGAGTCTGGCAGGTAGCCAGAGATTCGATCCCACGCAAGCTGGGGCTCGCGCTAAAATGCTTGGTATGCGCCGCACTCTCTTCCTTAGCGCCAGCGCCTTGATCGCCTTTCTTACCCTGGCTGCCGCTCCCCTTACGCTGAGCGCCCATCCCGACAATAATCGCTGCCGCAAGTGCAAGGTGCCTCCTCCGGCATCGCGTATCACGGTGACTGTGCTCCGCAACGACGACGGCAAGCCCATCCGCAACGCCGCAGTGGTCTTCCATGCCATCGAAGGTGACAAAGACAAAGGCGGCCTCGAGCTCAAGTCCAATGAGGACGGTGTCGCGGTGATGGACGTGATCCCAATCGGAGACACGGTGCTTCTGCAGGTGATCGCCAACGGCTACCAGACCTACGGGGGCGAATACAAGGTCAGCAAGCCTCAGATGTCCATGCACATCCGCCTTAAGAGGCCCGGCCAGCAGTACTCCATCTACGATAATCGCGAAGACGCCGACTCCGGCGCCAGCAGCGGAAATCAGTCTCAGGATGGTTCCCAGGGCTCTTCGAACGGCGGGTCAAGCGGCGCGCAAAAACATTAGGCGTGGCGGTGCGCCCTTTTCGGGACGGCCGTCGGCGTCTCTCTTGCCTGAAGGTACTGCTCGTCATCCACCAGCCTCTTTTATGCCCAGCTTACCCCTCGACGGCAAAACAGCGTTCGTTACCGGTGGTGCCCGCCGTATCGGCCGCGGTATCGCCCTCGCTCTCGCCGCCGCGGGCGCGGACGTTGCTATCACCTTCCTCAGCTCCAGCTCCGAAGCCACTGCAACCGTCGGCACCATCGAATCCCTCGGCCGTCACACCTGCGCGCTTCCCTGCGATCTCCGCTGCGAAGCCTCGGTCCGCGCCGCGGTCGCCGACGCCTCCGCCCGGCTCGGGCGGCTGGACGTCCTTATCAACAACGCCGCTGTCTTTGAGTCGGCCCCGCTCGATTCCCTCACCCTCGCCCAGTGGGACAGGATCTTTGAAACCAATGCACGCGGTCCTTTTCTTATGGCGCGCGAGGCCATCCCATATCTGCGCGCCGCTCAGGGCAGAATTGTCAACATCGGTTCACTCGGAGGCTTGCGCGCCTGGGCCACCCACGCGCATTACTCGGCCTCCAAGGCAGCGTTGCACTCGCTCACACAGTCCATGGCCAAGGCCTTTGCCCCCGCCGTCTCGGTCAACTGTGTCGCTCCCGGCTGGATTGAGTTGGAAGATGATTCCAAAGATTCCGCCGCCCGCTTCGCCGCCAAGGCTCCTATGCAGCGCAACGGCACCCTCGACGATGTCGTCCAGGCCGTGCTCTTTTTCGCCGCAAGCCCGGCCTTCATCACCGGGCAAATCCTGGCCGTCGACGGCGGCCTCAGCCTTCTATAGCCGTGGCGAGATCGTTGGGCCGGGCCCTCACCGCGCCAGCAGCCGCTGCCAGAATCCCTTGCGGCCACTGCTGCCTGCCTCGTCTCGATTCGCGGACCCGCCCTTCTGTGGCCTTGGACTCTGCTGATAACGCCTGGCGTCAAACTTCAGCGGCTTATGTTCCTGCAGACCCACCGGCTCCGGTTGCGCCGGCAGCCGCGTTCCCTCCACCGCCGCGCGGGGATTCAACTCGTACAACCGGCGCGCCGTCTCCTCGCCCATTCGCTTCGCCACATACTCGTAGCCCTTTTTCAGGTGGGGAGGCCGCCACACCGGATGATGCGCATCTGTCGCCAGAAAATGAATCCAGTTCCTTTCCAGCAGTTCATTGGCAAAATCCTGGGCCATCTTGCCGAATCGCCCATAGAGAGCGTTCGAAGTCACCTGCACCAGGCAGCCCTTGCGCAGCCAGTCCGCCAGTAGCTCCGGCTCCCGCTGCACCGCCGGATACCGCTCCGGATGCGTGATGACCAGCGTGTAGCCCGCCGACCGCAATCGGTACATCGCTGCATCCATCTGAGGCGGAATATTCATGTTCGGGAACTCGATCAGCAGGTACCCCTTCCCGTTGATCGAGTACTTCAGCGGATGCGCCGCCGCGTCATCCACATTCTCCGCCGTCATGTGGAAGTCGCAGCCGAGGCTCAGCCGCACCACGCCCTTCAGCGTCTCACGCAGTTCCGCCAGGCGCGTCGCAATCAGCTCTGGGTTGTACGGATACTCGAAGCTCGCGTGCGGCGTGCACACGATCTCCGTTACTCCCTCGACCGCCGCCTCCTGCGCCATCGCCAGCGAAGTCTCAAGGTCCGGAGCGCCGTCGTCCACGCCATAGATGAGGTGATGATGGATATCGATCAAGGCCCTTGGCTCACTCCTTCTTACCCCGGAAGCCTCAATGAGTTGCCATGTTCTCGATCATTGAAGCAAATATCTTCCACCCGTCTGCCGAGCCCAGCAACCCCTCACTCGACCGGTCCGGATGCGGCATCATACCCAATACGTTCCTCCGCGCGCTCAGGATTCCCGCGATGTTGCTGAGGGACCCGTTTGGGTTCGCCTCGGCCGTGATCTCGCCCTGCGGTGTCGCGTACCGGAACACAATCCGGTCCTCGTCCTCTAGCCGCCGCAGTTCCTCCGGCCCGCAAAAGTAGTTCCCCTCCATGTGTCCGATGGGAATCTTCAGAACATCCCCTTTCGCGAACTGCCCAGTAAATGGACTATCGGCGGTTTCCACCCGCAGATGAACCGGCTTGCAGATGTATTTCAGTCCGGCATTGCGCATCAGCGCGCCCGGCAGCAGGCCGGCCTCGGTCAATATTTGGAATCCATTGCAGATACCAAGCACCAGGCCGCCGCCCCCGGCAAACCGCTTCACCGCCTGCATCACTGGAGAAAACCGCGCAATCGCCCCCGTCCGCAAGTAGTCCCCGTAGGCGAACCCGCCAGGAACCAGCACCGCGTCCACTCCGGCCAGGTCTTCGCTGTCATGCCACAGGTAGACAACCGGTTGCCGGGCGATCTCCGCAATCACGTTATAGGTGTCGTGGTCGCAGTTTGAGCCGGGAAACACCAGAACCCCGAATTTCATATTTTTAGCGTAACAGTTTCCTGTTGGCCCGTGGCCAAGGGAGACTTGCCACGATTTCGCAGAGGAGCCGCATGATCGAATTCAGGTATTAACTCTTTGCAGAGATCGCGGCGTAGTCCTCCGTGCTCTTCGCCGCCATCGTCCGGACCGCCCATCCGGCAATTAACAAGCTCGGCGCGGCCGTCGGCCCCTGATCGCCCAGCGCGCCAAGCGTCGTGTGCACCACGCGCTCGTCCGGCTGCGCCGCCCGCGATATCACCGCGCACGGCAAATCCTCCGGCAGACCCATCGCCAGCCACTCCGCCGCCAGCAGCTTCATATCCCGCCCCGGCATGTACACCACCCGCGTCGCGTCCTCAATCGCCGGCAGCGCCGCCCGGTTGTGCGATTGTGCATGATGCCCCGTCGAAAAGATCAACTTCGACGCCCACTCCCGGTCCGTCAGCGACCGCTCCAGCGAAGCCGCCGCAGCAAACGCGGCCGAGACCCCTGGAACTACCTCGAACTCCACGCCCACCTCACGCAGCGCCGCCATCTCCTCGGCCGCCCGCCCAAACAGCAGCGGATCGCCGCTCTTCAGCCGCACCACGGCGCGCCCAGCCCGCGCATGTTCGATCATCAACCCGTTGATCTCTTCCTGCGTGATGCTCTTTGTGCCGCAGCGCTTGCCTACATTCACAATCTCGGTAGCGCACGTCGCCAGTTCCAAAACTGCCTGCGGCACCAAGTCGTCGTGCAGGATCACGTCGGCCGCCTCGATCGCCCGCACTGCCTTCACGGTGAGCAGCTCCGGATCACCCGGCCCCGCGCCCACCAGCGCCACCGCGCCGGCCCGCACCGCTTCCCTGCCCCTCCGCGCCAGTTGCTTCGTCGCACACAGTGCCGAGTCGCAAATCTCTCTCTGCGCCAGCTCATGCAGCAGCACTCTCCGCTCTTCGCCCCGCGAATGCGTAGCCAGCACCTCCCGCCTCAGCTCGCCCAGCTTCTCCAGCCACTCACCCACATCATGCGGCAGTTGCTCGTCGATCTCACGCCGTAGCCGCTGCGCCACCGCCGGGCTCTCCCCACCCGTCGAGATCGCAATCTGGAGCTCACCCCGGCTCACCACCGACCCGAAGAAGAAGTCGCAGTGGGGAATATCATCCACGCTGTTGCACGGAATGCCGCGCGCCACCGCTTCGCGGTACACCTCCGCGTTCACTTCGGGCGAGTCGGTAGCCGCAATCACCGTAAAATTTCCATCCAGATCCGCAGCCTCAAACCCCCGCCGCACCCACTCGATCCGTCCCTCGTCGGCCAGCGCCCGCACCTCGTCGCGGGCAACCGGCGCCACCACGCGCAGCCGTACACCCGTCTTCAGCAGCGCCGAGATCTTGTCGAGCGCCACCGTCCCCGCGCCGACCACCAGCCCCTGCCGCCCCTCGAGCTTCAAAAACACCGGCAACAAACTCATCCGCGTGAACCCAACCTCCGCCTCCCGGTCCCTCAGTCCCTCAGTCCCTGCCTCGATCAATCTCCCACCCCCTGCGGCACCCGCCCCGCCGGCAGATCCCGCTCCACCGCCTCCAGCACCTCGCCCGCAAGCTGCGCCCGCAGCTCCTCGTTCGTATGCCGCCCGAACCACTCGCGCAGATTCTCTTCAGGCAGCCGTCCCCCAAGGTACTCGCGCAGCAGCCGCTCAATCGCCTCTGGGACCAAGGGCGCCGCGCACCGGTACCCCACTGGCCGCGCAATCCCTGCGTGCTTGCCCACCGCGCCGCCCACACAGAAATAGAACGCGTCGGTCAGCTTCCCTTCGTGCTTGATCTTCTTGCCTTCAAGCCCGATGTCCGCGATCCAGTGCTGCCCGCAGCTATTCGGGCACCCCGTCACGTGCAGCTTCAGTTGCTGATCGAACCCCGGCAGCCGCTCTTCGAGCTCATCCACCAGCCATTTTGTAAAGCCCTTGGTCTCGGCAATCGCCAGCTTGCAGAACTCGGTTCCTGTGCACGCCACTGCTCCGCGCCAAAAGTTCGTGGCCTCGACGTGCAGCCCGATCTGCCCCAACTCCCGCGCCAGCTCGCCTGTCTTGGCATAAGGCACGTCGATGAACAGCAGGTTCTGTGCAACCGTCGTCCGCAACGCCCCGCTCCCGAACCGCTCCGCCAGCTCTGCGGCCGCCTCCAGCTGCTCCCCTGTCACGCGTCCGCGCAGCACCGAAGCACCCACGTACGCGAGGCCGGGCTGCCGCTGCGGATGAATCCCCACGTGGTCGCGCACGATGTCCTCGGGCACCTCCTCCGCCACGCCCGGATCGATCTTGAACGGCACCCGCGCCTGCAGCTCGGCCAAAAAGCGCGCCGCATCCCAACCCTCTTTCATGAATAGGTACTTCATCCGCGCCCGCTCCCGGCTCTCGCGCAGCCCCATCTGATCCCGGAAGATCTCCGCCACCGCACGCGCCGCCGGCACCGCCTGCTCCGGCGTCAAAAACGCATCCAGCCGAACCGCCAGGTGCGGCTCGTTCGACAGGCCTCCGCCCACGCGCAGCGAGTAGCCCACCTCGCCGTCCCGCACCGCGGCCGTCAGGGCAATGTCGTTAATCTCCGGGTAATTGCACCACGACGGGCACCCCGTCGCCGAAATCTTGAACTTCCGCGGCAAATTGTAGAAATCCCCATTGCCCTTCAGCTCGTGCGCAATCCCCAGGGCCACCGGCGAAGCATCGATCAGCTCGTCGGCCGCCACCCCCGCCAGCGGGCAACCTGTTACGTTCCGCACCACGTCGCCGCAGGCCCCCTTCGGCGAAAGCCCCGCCTTGTCCAGCGCATCCACAATCTCCGGCAGCGCCTCAATCGAAAGCCAGTGAAGCTGGATCGCCTGCCGCACCGTGATGTCCGCAAGGTTCCGCCCGTGCTTCCGCGAAATTTCCCCGATCAGCCGCAGTTGCTCGGCCGACACGATCCCGTTCGGAATCCCGATGCGCATCATGAACCAGTCGCTGGCCAGCCCTTCGCCGCCCTTGCCGCCGGTCACCCCCGCGCCGTCGCCCTGGGTGTACACGCCCCACCACTTGAAGTAGAACGATGCCCACTCCGGCAGCACGCTCCCGCGTCCTTCGCGCGCAAAGGCCCTTACTTCCTCGAAGACCTCCCAGGGGTTCTTCTCCAGCTTCAACCGTTCGGCGCGCTGCGCCTTCGTTTCCTTCTTGGGAATTGCAGTTTCACTCATAATTCGATCCTTTTTCGGGCGCGCAAAATAGAAAACCCGCGAGGGCGTGAGCTCTATCGCGGGCAGTTCGAGAAACCTTGGACGATGGTGCAGGACGTTCAGACCCAGGTCACTAGTGCGCGCGATCCGGCGTACAACAGCGACAACAGGTCAGTCCTTGCATACCAGCATCTTAAACGGAAGATGAACGAAACGCAACCTTAACTCCCTGAACCGCGGCCGCGGCCCGGGTTCGCGGCAAGAAGCTGTATAGGGATCCTCAGCCGCTTCTGGGTGAACGATTCTCTCGTCTGTCCCGAGCGTCAGGAGTCGGAAACCTGTGTTGAGAAGTGGTCGGGTCAGTGAACACCGGTCAGAAACCGGTACCGAATATTCCACTCACTGGTATGGCCGGGAGCAATCTCCAGGTGAATATAAGCTTCCGGGCAAACAGTGCTCTGGATCGACCACAGATAGAAGCGGGAGATCGGCCTATCTCCGGTTTGTTCGATTCCGATCCCCCTGCTGGTCTCTTCAAGCCGGATATCGTAGTCGGAAGACGTGTTGCCGTAGCCCGTAAGATAGGCGCCCACGGTCTCTCCCGGCTGCACATGCTGTAGATAGACGATGTCGTTGCCCCTGACTTCAGCGCCCGGAGAAAGTGACGTATCCGGCACCGGATGCCACGGAAAGTGCAATACGAAACCCGGCCCCGTCGGCTGCCCGTCAAGCATAAAGAAATCGTGATCGTAAACGTCGGTGACCAACGGCCGTGCGCCCAGATTCTTGAGGAAATGCCGGAGCGTCAGCGTGGATCCATCCCGGCTGATCAGAATCTTCTTGGTATAAAGATAGCTGACTCCCGTCGGCGAGATAAGCCGCTGCTGAAGAGTGATCGAGCGTTTTCCCTTCTGTACCTTCCATCGCCCCCCATCGACGATGGGAAAGCTCGCCCCGAATCGATAAGGCACATCTGCGGTCTTGCGCAACACCCCCACGCCGATCTTGACAAAGAGCCCCCCCGCCTTCGCGGTGTCGTATCCCTGGGCCCCATCGGCAGGTCGAAACTCCTCCACTGGCCCGGTGATGGAATCGTTGACGAGAGGATCGTAGTGGCGAAACCACTCGCCCCAGTAAGTATGTCCACGATATGACGCGCAGCCGATCACCCCGGACCAGTCAAAGCGCTGGGCGCGATAGTAGCCGTCCGTGGCGCTTGGGAGAAACACAACCATACGCAGATCGCCGCTGATGAGCGTTACGTGCGGATGGTCGGAATCGGGCAGGTTCGAGCAGGGAGCTGCGGAGGGTGAAGACGGCAGCTGAGCCTGAGCGCAGCAGGACGGCAAGCATGCCCGCACAGCAAAAAGGACACCGGCACACAGGCCCAAGAACAGTTTTCGCACTGGTCACTCCTGCGCGGATTATACGGCAGGATCGATTCAGGAATGGGTTTCGAAAGGGCGCGTACCTCGAGCTTCTCTACGGGGCGGCTGGTGCCTCCAGCTCTGCTGCAATCCGCTCCGCGGCCTCCTCAGCCGCCCGCACGCAGTCTTCCGACAGGCTCATCCGGATCGGCTGCCGCGGGTCGATCGCGATCGCGTACAAAACCACCTCCCGCGTCCCTCCCTGCATATAGAACGCGTCCAGCAGGTCTTTCACTCCAATATCGTGCGCCGTCAGCGTCGGCGGATAATCGCTCGCAAACCGCGGCGTCGTCCGTGTCACCGTCCCCGGAGGGTTCCCATCCGCCGCCGCATCGATCAGGACAATCCGGTCCGCATTCTCGAGAGGCTCCAGCAGCACAAACCCACCCGTGCCGCCATCCAGGCACTCCACATCCTCGGGCAGGGCGCGCCCTTCCAGCGCGCGCACCACGTGTACGCCCACGCCCTCGTCCCCCATCAGGACGTTGCCGAGCCCCAGCACCAGCGTCTTCGCCTTAGCCGCCACCAGCATTCATGCCACCCAATCATCTCTCATCCCCGGGCCCTGACCACTGATCAGTGGTCACTGTCTTTGACCCGGTCAAACTTCCACCCGCCCACAATCGACGAAATCGTCCCCCGGCCCTCGATGTAGTCGTGATAGAACGCAAGGTACACATGCACGATCGTGAATGCGATAAAGAACCACATGAACGCGTGGTGCCAGAACCGCACGCCCATCTCCCCGCCCATCAGCGGCACCACCCACCCGAACATGTGCGCCATCCATGAGCTGCTCATGCTCGAGTAGAGCGCCAGCCCGGTGACCATCTGGAAGCAGAACGCCAGGAACGTGAAAAAGTAGATGAACGCCGCAAGCGAGTTGTGTCCGGTCGAGATCGTCCCGTGCATCTTGGTCTGCAAGACGTCCGTCTTGATCACGTCTGCAATCTCCTGCCGCTGCCACTTCTTCAGCGGGAAGAAGTTCGACCACTTCGCGTACTTGTTCCCCACGAATCCCCAGTAAATCCGCGCCCAGAAGTTGAAGATATAGACCCAGGCTGCCGCAAAGTGAAGGAACCGCACCCATCCGAACCAGTACTGCTGATACGCCTCTGCTGCCGTCCCCAGCTTCACAGGGCGCCCGATCAGGTATCCCGTGATGCACAGCAGCACCAGCGTGACCGCGTTGATCCAGTGGTAGGCCCGTACCGGCATCTCCCACACGTACACACGCCGGTACTCCACCGGAGTGTGTCTGTTCGTTGCAAAAACGTCTCTTGCTCCAACGCCCTGTGTGCTCATAGCCGTCACTCGAACGAAATCTGGTGAAGGTGCCGTCCCTGCGGATCGTAAAGATGCACGGCGCAGGCCAGACACGGGTCAAACGAGTGGATCGTCCGGATGATCTCCACCGGCTCCTCGATCTTCGCTACCGGCGTACCGATCAGCGACGCCTCGAACGACGACCGCTGCTGCTTCCCATCCCGCGGCGACCCATTCCAAGTCGTCGGCACCACCAGTTGGTAGTTCGCAATCGCCCCGTCGTGGATCTTGATCCAGTGCGCCAGCGACCCCCGCGGAGCCTCCACCAGCCCCACGCCTTCCGCATCCACCGGCCACGTTTTCGGCTCCCACTTCTCGCCGTTGAACGTCGAGACCTCGTTGATCTTCACCCGCTCCATCAGGTCCCCGTAGAACTCCTTCAGCCAGATCATCGCCAGTGCCGCATCCAGTCCCCGCGCCGCCGTCCTTCCCAGCGTGCTGAACAGTGCCCCCACCGGCACACCCAGCTTGGCCAGCGTCGAGTCCACCACTTCCTTCACGTCCGCGCGTCCCGAGGCGTACGACACGATCAGCCGCGCCAGCGGTCCCACCTCCATCGCGTTGTCCTTCCACCGCGGCGTCTTCAGGAAGGAATATTTGTTGTACCCCTCCAGCGTCTCGAACGGCGGCTTCGGCCCCATGTAGTGGATATTCGTCTCCCCAGCCCACGGATGCAGTCCCGCCTGGTCGCCCTCGCTGTAGTCGTACCACGAGTGCGCAATGTACTCCTTGATCTCCTGCGAGTCGCGTGGGTTCACTGGATACACCGTGCTCAAATCCCGGTTCAGCACCGCACCTCGCGCGTATTTGAACGCTTCAGGATGCGCGAACCCCTTGGTCGGAAACTCCCCATAGCAGAGATAGTTGTGCAATCCCCCACCGTAGTTCGCCCAGTCCTTGTAGAACGAAGCCACAGCCAGCAGGTCGGGGATATACACCTGATTCACAAACTCGTCCGCCTGGCCGATCAGTTGCGAAACCAGGTTCAGCCGCTCCATGTTGATCGCCGCCACCTCGTTGGTGTTGATCGAGCACGGCGCCCCACCCACCAGGTAGTTCGGGTGCGGATTCTTCCCCCCGAACACCGCATGGATCTTGACGACTTCCTTCTGCCACTCCAGCGCGTCCAGATAGTGCGCAACCCCGATCAGGTTCACCTCCGGCGGCAGCTTATACGCCGGATGCCCCCAGTACCCGTTCGCGAAGATCCCCAGCCCGCTGGCCGCAAACGCCTTGATCTTGTCCTGCACCTGCGTAAAGTAGGCCGGCGTATTTTTGTCCCACTGCGAAAACGACTGGGCCAGCTCCGACGCCTTCTTCGGATCGGCCTTCAGCGGGTTCACAATGTCCACCCAGTCCAGCGCATGCAGGTGGTAGAAGTGGATCACGTGATCCTGCACATACTGCGTGGTGAGCATAATGTTCCGGATCAGTTCCGCAGTCGGCGGCACGTTCACGCCCAGCGCATCTTCCACCGAGCGCACGCTCGCCAGCGCATGGACCGTCGTGCACACCCCGCACACCCGCTCCGTAATCGCCCACGCATCCCTGGGATCCCGCCCGATCAAGATCTTTTCGAGACCCCGCACCATCGTCCCCGCGCTGTAGGCATCGGTGATGACGCCGTTCTCCACCACCGCCTCCACGCGCAGGTGGCCCTCAATGCGCGTTACCGGATCGACAACGACTCGTGTTGCCATAGCTCCTTACGACTCCTTCTCGTCTTCCGTGTGCACTTCCGCGATCACCTGGTGCTTGCGGATGTTGGTCACCACCGCGTGCGCCGCCACGCCGGCCAGCGTCGCCACGCCCACCACCGTGCCCACCGTATCCGCCGTGCTCTCCACGCCGAATCCCGGGAACGACGCGAGGTGCTGGTAAAGCGGCCCGTTGTCCCAGAAACCCGCCTCGCTGCACCCGATGCATCCATGCCCCGACTGGATCGGATAGCTCGTCCCGTCGTTCCACTTCGTCACCGAGCAGGCGTTGTAGGTCACCGGGCCCCTGCAGCCCATCTTGTACAGGCAATATCCCTTGCGCGCGTTCTCGTCGTCCCACGCCTCCACAAACAGCCCGGCGTCGTAGTTCGGCCGCCGGTAGCAGGTGTCGTGCACCCGCCGCCCGTAGAACTCCTTCGGCCTTCCCTGGTCGTCCAGCGCCGGCATCTCCCCCAGCACCAGCAGATGCGTCACCACGCCCATCATCACGTCCGCAATCGGCGGGCAACCCGGCACATTGATCACCGGTTTTGACACCAGCTTCGCAATCGGCGTCGCCCCCGTCGGATTCGGCCTTGCCGCCTGCACGCAGCCATTCGACGCGCAGCTTCCCCACGCCACAATCGCCGCCGCGTCCCGGGCCACCGTCTGCAGGATCTGCTCCGCCGTCTTGCCGCCCACCATGCAGTACACCCCTTCGTCCTTCAGCGGAACCGCCCCCTCCACCAGCACAATGTATTTACCTTTGTTGTTCGCAATCGTGTCGCTCAGGCTCTTCTCCGCCTGAAAGCCGCTCGCGGCCATCAAGGTCTCCGTGTAGTTCAGGCTCAGCACGTCCAGCAGCGCGTCCGCGACGATGGGGTGCGACGACCGGATGAACGACTCGCTGCAGCACGTGCACTCCTGAAAGTGCATCCACACCACCGCCGGCTTCTCTTTCTTCTCGAACGCCTCGGCCACCTGTGCCATGGCACTCTTGCCCAGTCCTGCGGCCGCCGCAGCCACCGCGCAGAACTGCAAGAACTCCCTGCGGCTATACCCCTTCTGTTCCATCGACTGCCAAATCGTTCCGCCCATGCTTACCTCGCTCACACAATGCCCTTGGCAAACCTCTCTGTCGTGGGGGAGGGCTTCCGTGCAGAGAGTCTGTCAGGTCAACGTGCCCCAACTTACGCAGCCGGAAACACATCTGGCTGTGCGCGCTATCACACGTGTGATAAATCACTCCCCGCAGGGCTTCCCAACTGGTTCTTATGACAAAAATCACACGAGCCGGCAGTGCTCGCGCCCGTCGGCCGGGAAGAGGTGACACAACGGGAGCTGGCAAGACACATTTGACCGAAGCAATGGCCGCGGGGCTTCTCTGCCGGGATCAATCTGCTTTCGAGGACAAGGAATCCAACTTCCAGCCCTGTCCGTTGAAGGCACCGCCTGATAGAACAATCCATGTATGCAGCTTGCCGCCGCACTCGCCGCGAGTCCGCTCGTAATCGCTCTCCGCCTAACCTTCGCCTCGGGCTTCTTTGCGCAGGAGCGCTTCTTCGGCCGCATCCTCGACGAGTGGTCCAGCGACGCACAGCAGTTCATCCGCGACAGCCTTCCCCACATCCTCGCCGCTGCGCTCATCGCCTTTCTACTGATCCAGCTCCTGCGCATCGTCACGCGCCGTATGCAGCGCGTCGCCGAGCTCCACGCCGTAGGTCCCGCGCGTATGGCCGAGGTCAAGACCCTCGCCAGCGTCATTCATGCCACCGGCATGGCCGTCATCGGCGTCATCACCGCGCTCCAGCTCCTCGCTGCTGTCCACGTCAACCTTGCTCCGTTGCTTGCCTCCGCCGGCGTCGCCGGCATCGCCATCGGCCTCGCCGCCCAGACCATCGTCAAGGACATGTTTAACGGCATGTTGATCCTCATCGAAGGCCAGTTCAACGTCGGCGACAACGTCCGGATCGCCGGCATCGCCGGTGTGGTCGAGTCCATGACCCTCCGCAAAACCTCAGTCCGCGACGCCGACGGCTCCCTCCACATCGTCCCCAACTCCCAGATCACGACGGTCACTAACCTCAGCGCCGGCCTCGCCGTCGCCACCGTCAACGTCAGCGTCGACTTCTCTGCCGACCCCGCCGAGGTCACCGAGCTCCTCACCCGCACCGCCCTCGAGATCCGCAACAGTCCCCAATTCCAGGCCATCTTCACGGCCGATCCCCAGGTCCTGGGCGTCGATCTCATCAAGGGCTCCGAGATGATCTTTCCCGTGGTCTTCAAGACCCTCCCCAACCAGCAGTACGCGCCGATCCGGGAGTTCCGCCGCCGCGTGCGCCTGGCCCTCGAGGAGCACAAGATTCTACCTGGCGACCCCTATCGCGTGTTCAGGCCTTCGGAGCTCCAAGGTACAGGGGTGAGTGCATCAGAACCGGCGACCGCACCCATCGAGGACCCAACCCGAAACGGCGAGAGCGCCCCGCTCGGCAGCCAGTAGCGCGCCCCCGCGCGCCCATCAGGCTCCGCTTTCCAATGCCTTGAGCAGATCCTCATCGCCCGTGATCGGCGGTAAGCACGTCCGTCCGCGACATACCAACACCCACACGTCGGCGCCGGGCGGCGCAGGAACTTGCAGCAGCGTCTCCGCCAACGCCTCGGGAAGCCCGCCAGGCACCATCCGGAACGGCGCAATCCGCATGACCGTCTTGTTCACCGCGAAGCGGGCAACGGCCAGGGCTTCCAGCCGGACCGACTCCGGCCCCGAACCGACTACGATCACCTGCAGAGGATCGAGCAACAGACGTTCGACCGCCAGCGCGTAGCTGCCGGCATAGAGCCCGAACTGCTCCGCAATCCCGGCGAAGGATGCCAGCGTGTCTTCGGCGATATGCCGATACTCGCTCTTGCCGCTCAGCGCCTCCAGCCGAAGCAGGGCGGAGGCCGCCGTCGGATTTCCGGCAGGGGTGGGTGAGTCCTGCAGCGGCTTGCGCCGCGCCCCGAGCGCCCCCAGCGGGGCGGTTCCTGGCGCAACGACCGTATCGAGAAACCCTCCTGCCGCGCTGTCATAGAAGCGGGCGATCATCGCGTCCGCCAGCTTACATGCGGCCCGATAGTAGTTCATGTTTCCATTGCCCAGCCACGCATCGACGCAGGCATGGATAGTAAAGGCGTAGTCGTCGAGGGTGGCAGGGGCCTCATCGGCGGGTGCGGGCCCATCCGGGTAGGCGATCACATGCCGCAGCGTCGTTGCCCCATCCCACGCCTCGTCGAGCAGCCGGTTGAGTGTCTTGAGCGCGAAGTCCCGCGGCGAATCCACATGCAGCACGCGCGCCGTCTCGAAGTACGCGGTCGCCGCCATCGCGTTCCAACCGGTATAAAGTGTCCTGTCGATAAACGGCGTGCGGCGCTTGCCGCGCGCGGCCAGCAGCTTGCGGCGAGATGTATCGCGGAGCGTACAGAGCGCATCGAGACTCCTACCGGCTCCGGCCATCTGGTCGAGTGTCCGCTTGACGCGCAGAACATTCTTGGCAGGGTTATGGTGCATGTCGCCAAGCTCGCGAATGCCCCAATACTCGGCGGCAAACTCCAGTTCGGCCGGCTCCAGCACGTCTGCCGCTTCTCCCAACGTCCACGTGAAGTAGTCGCCGTCATCGTCCAGGCCAACGTCGGCGTCCTGCGAGGCATAGAACCCGCCGCGCTCGCTGTCGGTCATCGTCGTGTCGAACCAGGCCACGATCTCGCGCGCCGTCTCCAGGAAGTCCTCGCGCACCAGGCTTTGGAAGCCGTGCACATAGTTGCGGAGGAGTTCGGTGTTGTCGTAGAGCATTTTCTCGAAGTGGGGGACCCCCCAGCGCTCGTCGACGGAGTAGCGGTGGAAGCCGCCGGCGAGCTGGTCGTAGACGCCGCCGGCGGCCATCTTGCGGAGGGTGAGGGTGAAGGCCTCCCGGGCCTGGTCGTTGTCGCGGGTCATGGCGAGGTGGAGGAGGAGGTCGAGGGCGGCGGGGTGGGGGAACTTGGGCTGGGAGCCGAAGCCGCCGTGGAGGGGGTCGAAGCCGGCGAGGGCGGCGCCGGCGATCCTGTCGACCAGGGCGAGGGAGAGGGCGCCGGCGCGGCCGGAGAAGGCGTCGTTGTGCTCGATGGCGGCCATCACGCTGGAGGCGGTCTCGAGGGCCTCGTCGCGGCGGTCGCGCCAGACCTGGGCCATGGCGAGGAGGACGCGGCCGAAGCCGGGGCGGCCGTAGCGGTCGTCGCGGGGGAAGTAGGTGCCGCCGAAGTAGGGGCGGCCGTCGGGAGTGAGGAAGCCGGTGAGCGGCCAGCCGCCCTGGCCGCTGATGGCGGAGACGGCGGACTGGTAGCGGGCGTCGACGTCGGGGCGCTCGTCGCGGTCGACCTTGACGGCGATGAAGTGCTGGTTGATGACGGCGGCGATCCCGGGATCCTCGTAGGACTCGCGGTCCATGACGTGGCACCAGTGGCACCAGACGGCGCCGATGTCGAGGAGGACGGGCTTGTCTTCGCTCTGAGCGCGGGCGAAGGCGGCCTCGCCCCAAGCGTGCCAGCGCACGGGCTGATGGCGGGCGGAGCGGAGATAGGAGGAAGCGGCGTGTTCGAGCTGGTTGGCGGAGACGGCTTTCGGGGAAGGGTCCGCGGGCATGGGGTGAGGATAGCTAGCGAGTCAGCGGGTTAGCAAGTTGGCGGGTTCGCAAGTTGGCGAGTTAGCGGGTTGGCGCGGCGGCTACGGCCTGGCAAGCTCGGACTCGATGGCGGCGAGGAGCCCCGGCGCGTCGGGCGCGGTGTCGGGCGAGAAGCGCCGGACGACTTCACCGCTGCGGCTGACGAGGAACTTCTCGAAGTTCCAGAGGAGCTCGGGCTCGGGCAGACCCTCGATGCCGTAGCCCTTGAGCTTTTCGCGGAAGGGGACCTCGGCGAAGCTCTCGGCGGCGGGCTGGGCGGCGGTGAGAGCGGCGTAGAGCGGGTGCTTCTCCGGGCCGGTGACGGTGATCTTCGAGAACATGGGAAAGCGGACGCCGTAGTTCAGGGTGCAGAAGGACTGGATCTCGTTGTTGGAGCCGGGCTCCTGGCCCTTGAAGTCGTTGGCGGGGAAGCCGGCGACGACGAGGCCGCGATCGGCGAAGTGTTCGTAGAGGTTTTCGAGGCCCTCATATTGAGGAGTGAGGCCGCACTTCGAGGCTACGTTGACGACGAGGAGGACTTTGCCTTTGAACTCGCCGAGAGAGGTGTCTTCGCCCGTGATTGTGTTTACGGGAATGTCGTAGATGGAAGCGGCCATGGGAATCCTCCAGTGTGCCTTTCCATCATAGCCGGGGCGCGCAGGCGGAAGGTTTCAGCGCGATGACGATGGCGAGGGCGGGCAGGAACGCCGGGCCCTGCGTGGCGGCGGCAAGAGCCCCGTTTATCACAATGCGGGATTTTCTCAGCATTCCGCTCCGAAACCGGGCCAGAACTGGTCCTTTGTCAGTCTTCAGTTTTTGGTATGTGGTTTAGTTTCTGGCACTTGAGTTTAAAGCGATTGTTAAAGGATTGTTAATCAGGTAACTCACTGGTTACCGAATTCAAACTTGTATCTCATTGATAAATCGAGGAAATCGTCTAAAAGTGCACCAGAACTTGGGCGTAATTGCGAGGGGGGTAGGGGGGTGGTCCGCGTCCCGGCGGGGCCACCGTATTGTGGTACGCCCGGCATCGATGGAGGTTTCCCGGAGAAGGGTGCGTTCATGGTTGGGCCTTCCTAAGAACATTGTGCTCCGGATGGGGGAAATTATCGGCAACGGCGGATGGCGATTCCTCGTAGAACAGGTCGGTTCGGCGAGTCGAATCTGTGGCTGGTCTTTGTGCATTTCCAGGTTGTGGGCCACGCGGGACTGAGGAGCACCGGGTTGTGGAGATCGATGCGGCTGGGCGGTGGGCCAACCCCACCCTAGCCGCAAGAACAAAGACGCGGCGAGGGTGGGGCACCCGGGCTGTGGCGGAGAACGAGGCGCCGGGGCATTTGTCAGGCCCATCCTTTTCG